>JAJYEQ010000004.1 GCA_021785695.1 Actinomycetes bacterium | reverse complement strand
GAAGCGTTGCCGGTGCCCTCTCGCTCACGCCACTGCCAGCGTCAGCCTCTCGCGGCTGTACAACTACGTCGGAATCGCTGTACAGGTCCGATCGGAACGGGTGTACAACAACCGTCGGAATACGCAGTTTCTTCAGGTAACGGCACATGGGCGCGCCGTTGTGGCATTCAATACGAAGACCGCTGACTACGCGGAGCGGCAACAGAGATTCTTTCTGGAGAGGTTCGGTTCTGCAAAGGAGTACTTCGGAACGGAGTTCGACGTGGCGGGACTGGACCACGGTGTCTTCTTCGCGTGTGAGAACGCCCTCGAGCGAATTGTGCTGGCGGATACATTGGTGACCGACATCAGGGCCGAGCAGGCCAAACGGGAAACAGTCAAGAGAAGGAGCCTGTTTCCTCGAGGTCAAGTGGTGTGGCGTGAACTGGTCACCTCGAATCTGCAGTCAGCCCACATTCGTGTACGAGGCTACTTGGACTCCGTGAGGGACTCGGACGTTGAAGAGGCGAATGACATGCTGCACCTCATCACGGAAAAGTCGGGCGTTCTTCGTTACGAGAACCGAATTCGCGAATACGCCGACATGATGGATAGTGAGTTAGATCGAGTGTGGGATTTTCAGCTGGCACGCGTCGCCGTGCTTGTGTCAATCGTGAGTCTCCTATGCACCGCGACTAGTCTGTTCATTGTCCTCAAAGTCCTGTGAACACTGCATATGCTGATGTTCCGCACGCCCTCCGTGTGATTGAGTGGTCCTAAAAGACCTGCCCAGTGTCGGCCAGGGCGCTGTCACCAGTTGCGGGGTCCACCTCTCCTAGAAGTGGTAGTACTCCGGCATGAAGTTGGCCAGCGGGTTCGGCGTGAAGCCGATCGAGCTCTTCAGGGTCTTGATGATCTCGACCGGGGTCACCGGGTTCGGCTGGTACAGCACGGGAAGCTGCTGGGCCGCGTAGTTCGCGTACCGGGTCAGCTTCGCGGTGCCGAACGTGGTCGCGTTGATGAGCGAGTTCATCGTGTTGTCGCTGTAGCCACCGGGGTTGAAGCCGCCGTGGGTCGTGAACAGCGTCTCGCCCGAGGGGTAGTAGTCGGGCGCGTAGATCCACCCGGCACCCCACGAGCACAGCTCGTAGGGCTGCTTGGCGCTGGTGCAGTCCGCGATCACGGTGTTGAAGGTGCCCGTCGCGTGGGTGAAGACGATGCCGATGCTCGCCCAGTCGGCGATCTCGGCGCTGAAGGTGTCATCCAGCGACGGCGAGCCGCTGGCCCAGATGATCTTGAAGTTCAGCGTGTAGCCCTTGGTGATTCCCGCGCCGCACTGGCCCGGTCCGGTGCCCGCAGCGACGCAGGTCTGCACCCCGTTGACGATCTTCCACCCGTGCGAGGTGAGCAGCGCCAGCGCCTTCGCCTTGCTGTACGGGTAGGGGTTGGCGACCGGGCCACTGATCGACGACGGGGTGTTGGGCGGCAGCGGGCTGAAGGTCGGCACGCCGTAGCCCTTGTCCACCGCCTTGATGATGCCCACCTGATCCAGCGACATCTGCAGCGCCTGGCGGATGTAGAGCTGGTGGACCGCCGCGGACATCGGATCGGCTGAGCTGAAGTTGAACGGTGCGTAGTTGAAGCTCCACGGGGTGCCCGCGTAGATGTTGTACGTCTTGGCGATCGGCGTCCAGTTCGGTCCCGCCGTGCCCGGCGCGGGTGCCGGCTGGGTCAGGATGGTCGGATCCAGGAAGCCGATGTCGACGGCCTTGGATTGCAGGGCGGACTGCTCGGCGGCCGACGACGTGAACGGGACCTCCTTGACGAAGGCGACCTGCGCCTTCTGGGGACCCGAGTAGTGGGTGTTGGGCGCGAAGGTGGCGTCGCCCAGGTTGTCCATGGCGATGAGCCGCCACGGGCCGTCGTCACCGCTCTGCCACATCTTGTCGGTGTAGGTGCTCACGTTCGAGGACTGGGCGTCCAGGTACTTCTCGACGGCCTTGCAGGCCGCGTTGGTCGTCGCAGTCCCGTAGGCGCCCGTGGCGCAGGTCGAGGGCTTTGCCGGCGCGGTGATGTCCCAGGAGTTCGGGAAGGGCGTGATCTCGGACAGGTAGTTGTAGAGGAGCCAGTTGGGGTTGACCGAGGTCTTGAACTGGAGCACCACGGTGAGCCCGTGACCGGTCGCGCTGGCGACCTGGTCCGGGATGCCGAAGCCGGGGTTGTAGCCGGCATACGACGTGGGGTCCGCGCGGTACAGGTTGAGGAAGAACATGACCGACTGGGCATTGACCGTCTGGCCGTCGGCGAACTTCCAGCCCTTCATCGTGATGGTCACGGTCTTGTTGCCATTCGAGAACACCGGCAGGTGGGCCAGGGACAGCGACGGCTGGACCGCGACCGAGCCTCCGAGCCCGAACCAGTAGAGGGGACGGAACATCAGCTCTTGGAACTGGTTGATGTTGTCCACCGAGAAGTACTGGCCCCCCATGTAGGGAAAGATGTAGTTCGGGTTGGCCCCCGGACCTTCGGCGAAGGTGATCGTGTTACTCGTGGTCGCGGTCTTGGTGGGCGACGTGCGCACGACGGCCACCGTGATTCCCGCCGCGACGACGATCACCACCGCGATGATCGTCCAAATCTTTCGCGTGAATGACATCATTCCACCTCCCGATCCTGTCCTTTACGGCTCTGTGCTCGGTGTCTTTCTTCTAGATAGTATTTGGATATTAGCCGTTGATTATTAGATCCGTACGGTCACCTAATAGTGGAAATGCTCGGAGAGTTTCCTGATAATTCCGTGAGAATATGGGGACGCGGCGGCCGTCAGGAACCGGCCGTCCCGGCGATGCGGGGCCGTGCCGCCTCGGTACTTTTCACGAGTTGCCGCCACCGAGCACCTCGCGAGCGCGCACCCACCGGGCGCTCGCGGGGTCTCACAGCTCCAGGCGGTAGCCCATGGCGGGCTCGGTGATGAGGTGGCGCGGATGCGACGGGTCGTCCTCGAGCTTGCGGCGCAGCCGGGCGAAGAGGGTGCGCAGGTACTCGGTCTCGGTGCCGTACCCCTCGCCCCACACCTGCTCGAGCAGGCTCTGGTGGGTCACCAGCTGTCCCGGGTGGCGCACCAGGATGGCCAGCGCGGCCCACTCCTTGGGCGTGAGGTGGACCAGCACGCCGGCGCGCTCGACGCGCCGGGCCGACAGGTCGACGGTGATTTCCCCCACCTGGACCACGGGCTCGCCGGTCGGCACCCGCCGGCGCGAGACCGCGCGCACCCGGGCCAGCAGCTCGTCGATGCCGAAGGGCTTGGTGAGATAGTCGTCGGCTCCCGCGTCCAGGGCCGCGACCTTGACGGCCTCCTGGGGACGCGCCGAGAGCACGATGATGGCCGCCTCGCTCCAGCCGCGCAGCGCCTCGATCACCTCGATGCCGTCGAGTCCGGGCAGACCGAGGTCGACCAGGACCACGTCGGGGTGCACCTTCCCGGCCACGCGCAGCGCCTCGGGTCCCGTGGTCGCGGCGTGGACGTTGAAGCCATGCACGCGCAGGCCAATGCTCAGCGCCCGGACCAGGGCTCGGTCGTCGTCGACGACGAGAACGGTGCTCACGGTTCCTCCGGCAGGCTGAGCACCATCGTGCACCCACCGCCCGGGGTGTCCTCCACGTCGAGCGTGGCGCCCACGGTGGAGGCGAAGCCCCGGGCGATCGCCAGGCCCAGACCCACGCCCCGGCCCGGGGCGACGTCGCCGCGCCCCTGGAAGGGCTCGAAGACGCGGGCGCGCTGGCTGCGATCGATGCCCGGGCCGTGGTCGATCACGCGCAGGACGGCCCCGCCGGCGACCCGGTCCAGGTCGACGCTGACCGGGGCGCCGCCGTGCTCCAGGGCGTTACGCACCAGGTTCGCGATGACCCGCTCGACCAGCACCGGGTCCGTGGTCACCAGCAGGCTCGGCGCACCCTGGCGGGTGACCTCGTCGCGGGCGTCCACCGTGCGCCGGGCCTCCGCGATGGCGCGCTCGGCCAACACCGCGAGATCGATGGGGTGGGAGGCGATCTCGACGGTGCCCTCGTGGATGCGGTTCATGTCGAGCAGGTCGCCCACGAGGCCGTTGAGCCGGTCCGACTCGGCGTCGATGCCCTCGAGCAGTTCGCCCACCTCGGCCTCCTCCAGACGGTCGCGCGCGCTGATCAGCGTGGTCGCCGCAGCCTTGATGGAGGCCAGCGGCGTGCGCAGGTCGTGGCTGACCGCCGCGAGCAGGGACGCCCGCAGCTCGTCGGCGGCGGCGAGCGCGTGGCGCTCGCGGGCCTCAGCCTCCAGGCGCTGGCGCTCCAGGGCCAGCACCAGCTGGGCGGCCACGCCGACGAGCAGTTCGCGCTCGGCCGGGTCCATGTCCCCACCCACGCGCAGCTCGTAGCCCTCGCCCAGGGGGACCACGGGATCATCGGGCTCGAGCACGCCGACCGTGACGTCCCCGTTGGGCGACGTCGTGGCGCGCAGGGAGGCGCCGCGCAGCTCGAAGACGCGCACCACCTGGGTCACCAGGTCGCGCAGGCTCTCTTGGCCCCCGGCCACACTGCGCGCCAGGCGGGCCATCGCGCGGGCGTCCCGTTCGGCCCGGCGGGCCGCCCGGGTCCGCCGCGTGGCCAGGTCCACCAGCCCGCTGACCGACAGGGCGGCCGCCAGATAGGCGATCAGGGCCGCGACATCGCGCGAGTCGGCGATGGAGAAGGTGTGCACCGGTGGCGTGTACTCCCAGTTGATCAGCGCGAAGCCGACGACCGCGGCCGCCAGGCCCTCGAGCACGCTGCCCACGCCGGCGACCGCCAGCACGACGAGGAGGTGCGCACTGATGGCCAGGGGCAGGTTGCGCGATCCGCCCCCACCCAGCGCCAGCGTCAGCGCCAGGAATCCTCCGACCCCGATCGCGGCCGCGGCGACCTCGCGACGGCGCCCGACGGGATTGGCCCATCGGCGCCGGTCCCGCGGTTGGGGCTCCGGAGTCTCCCCCTCGGTCGCGCCGATGACGTGGAGGTCGATCTCCCCGCGCGTCAGCGCCACGCAGCGCGCCACGACCGACCCGTGCAGGAAGGTCGCCACGCGCGACTTGGGGGCCGCCGCCAGGAGCAGCTGCGTGGCGTTCTCCGCGCGCGCCACCGCTACCAGGCTCGACGCGACGTCGGTGCCCACGACCTCCACGTAGCGGCCGCCGAGCTCCTCGAGCAGGCCCACCGCAGCGTCCAGACCGGTGCGCGCGACGCTCAGGCCGTCACCCCGCGTGACGTGGACCCCCACCAGCTCGGCGCGGGAGCGCGCGGCCATGCGCGCGCCACGCCGGATGACCCGCTCGGCCGAGGTGTCGGCGGCGATGGCCACCACGATTCGCTCACGCGTCTCCCAGGTCCGCACGATGCCGTGACGCTCGCGGTAGCTCTGGATCTCGTCGTCGACGCGGTCGGCGAGCCAGAGCAGCGCCAGCTCGCGCAAGGCCGCCAGGTTCCCGGGGCGAAAGAAGTTGCTGAGCGCCGCGTCCACCCGCTCGGCCGGGTAGATGTTGCCGTGCGCCAGGCGGCGCCGCAGGGCCTCGGGCGTCTGGTCGACCAGCTGGACCTGCTCGGCCGCACGCACCACACGGTCCGGGACGGTCTCGCGCTGGGTGACGCCCGTGATGGCCTCGACCACGTCGTTGACGCTCTCGAGATGCTGCAGATTGACCGTCGAGATGACATCGATGCCCGCCTCCAGCAGATCCTCGACGTCCTCCCATCGCTTCTCGTGCTCCACGCCCGGCACGTTGGTGTGCGCCAGCTCGTCGACGAGCACCACGCTCGGGCGACGCGCCAGGATCGCCGGCAGGTCCATCTCCTCGAAGGACTGGTCCCGGTAGTCGACGCGCCGGCGCGCCAGGACGCTCAGCCCCTCGAGACGCGAGGCCGTCTGGACCCGGCCGTGCGTCTCGACGTAGCCGACGACCACGTCGGTGCCACGGCTGAGGCGGCGGGCACCCTCGTCG
The DNA here is from genome assembly GCA_021785695.1 of Actinomycetes bacterium. Classification (GTDB taxonomy): domain Bacteria; phylum Actinomycetota; class Acidimicrobiia; order Acidimicrobiales; family RAAP-2; genus RAAP-2. The sequence goes on along the minus strand of JAJYEQ010000004.1, from coordinate 107,934 downwards.
AGCATCGCGTAGGTCTTCCCGACACCCGGGGCGGCCCCCAGGTAGATGCGGAGCCTGCCACGCACCTACGCCTCCTAGTGCCGACCGAGTCGGTCGAGCGCCAGGTTCAGCTCGAGCACGTTGACGACCGGCTCGCCCAGGATACCGAGGATGCGGCCTTGGGTGTAGCGCTGGACCAGCGCCCGAACGCGGGCGCGGCTCAGGTGGCGCGCCGCGGCGACGCGCGGCGCCTGCAGGAGCGCATTGGCGATCGAGATGTCCGGGTCGAGCCCCGAGCCCGACGTCGTGACCGCATCGACGGGCACCGGCGTCCCCGGCGCCAGGTGGTTGAAGGCGCGGTAGGCGCGAGCCAGCCGGGCGACGCTGCGCAGCAGCACCGGATTCGACGGGCCGAGGTTGGTGCCCCCCGAGGCCAGCGCGTCGTAGTTCGCCGCGCTGGGACGAGGCTGGAAGTACTGCGGCAGCGGCTGACCGGCCGCGCTGGTGAAGGCCTGGCCAATCAGGGCCGAGCCCACGGCGCGGCCGTGGGCGTACAGGAGCGAGCCGTTGGCCCGGCCGGGCATGCCGACCTGCGCGATTCCCGTCAGCACCAAGGGGTAGGCGATCCCCGTGAGGACGCTGAGGCTGAGGAGCATCACCAGCGAGGCACGCAGGACGCGGCGCATCATCGCACCCCCAGCGCGGTGACGACGATGTCGATGAGCTTGATGCCGATGAACGGCATCACCGCGCCCCCCAAACCGTAGATGAGCAGGTTGCGACGCAGGATCGCCGAGGCGCCCGCGGCCCGGAAGCGCACGCCGCGCAGGGCCAGCGGGATCAGGGCCACGATGATGAGGGCGTTGAAGATGACCGCCGAGAGGATGGCGGAGTGCGGGCTGGACAGGCGCATCACGTTGAGGGCGCGCAGCGCCGGGAACTGCGTGACGAACATGGCGGGCACGATGGCGAAGAACTTCGCGATGTCGTTGGTGATCGAGAAGGTGGTCAGCGAGCCACGGGTGATGAGCAGCTGCTTGCCGATCTCGACGATATCGATGAGCTTGGTCGGATCCGAGTCGAGGTCGACCATGTTGCCCGCCTCCTTGGCGGCCTGCGTCCCCGAGTTCATCGCCACGCCCACGTCGGCTTGGGCGAGCGCCGGGGCGTCGTTGGTCCCGTCGCCGGTCATCGCCACCAGGTGCCCCCCGGCCTGCTCGCGCCGGATGAGGTTCATCTTTTCCTCGGGCGTCGCCTCGGCCAGGAAGTCGTCCACCCCCGCCTCGCCGGCGATGGCTCGGGCGGTGAGCGGGTTGTCTCCCGTGATCATCACGGTGCGGATTCCCATGGCGCGCAGCTGCGCGAAGCGCTCGGCCATGCCCGGCTTGACCACGTCCTTGAGGTGCACGACCCCGAGAATCCGGGTCGCGTCAGCCACCACCAGCGGTGTGCCGCCGTCCGCGCTGATGGACTCGACCACCCCGGCGAGGTCCGCCGGGGTGGCGACCCCGAGGGCCGCGGTCCAGGCCGTCACCGCGCTGCCCGCCCCCTTGCGGATCTGCCGGCCCGCGACGTCCACCCCGCTCATGCGCGTGTGCGCGCTGAAGGCGATCAGGGTCGCCTCGCCCGGGAGCTCGTCGGGCAGGAAGTACGTCGCGTGGACCAGCTCGACGATCGAGCGACCCTCGGGCGTCTCGTCCGAGAGGCTTGACCACAGCGCCGCCTCAGCCAGTGCCGTGACCTCGGCGCCACCGACCGGGACCAGGTCGACGGCCCGCCGGTTGCCGTAGGTGATCGTGCCGGTCTTGTCGAGCAGCAGCGTCGAGCAGTCACCCGCGGCCTCGACGGCCCGTCCCGACGTGGCCAGCACGTTGCGCTGCACGAGCCGGTCCATGCCCGCGATGCCAATGGCGCTGAGCAGGGCCCCGATGGTTGTGGGGATCAGGCACACGAACAGCGCCACCAGCACCACGATCGACTGCGTCGCGTGCGAGTAGGCGGCCAGAGGCTGCAGGGTGACGATCACGATGACGAAGACGAGGCTCAGCCCGGCCAGCAGGATGTCCAGGGCGATCTCGTTGGGCGTCTTCTGGCGACTCGCCCCTTCGACCAGGGAGATCATGCGGTCCAGGAAGGTCTCACCCGGGTTCGACGTGATGCGCACGACGATGAAGTCCGACAGCACGCGCGTGCCGCCGGTCACCGCGGAGCGGTCCCCCCCGGACTCCCGGATGACGGGGGCTGACTCCCCGGTGATGGCTGACTCGTCGACGGTCGCGATGCCCTCGATGATCTCGCCGTCGCCCGGGATGATCTGGCCGGGCCCAACCTCGCAGACGTCGCCCACCCGCAGCTCGGCCGACGGCGTGGCCACCACGGCGCCCTCGCGGCGCACCTGGGCCACGGTGTCGGCGCGGGTGCGGCGCAGGGCGTCGGCCTGGGCGCGACCGCGGCCCTCGGCGACGGCCTCGGCGAAGTTGGCGAAGAGCACGGTGACGGCCAGCCACGCCACGGTCACGCCGGCGAAGACGTTGGTCGCGCTCGAGCTGGTGCCCAGGCCCTGGAGCCAGAAGAACGCCGCGAGCACCGTGACGACCTCGACGATGAACATCACGGGGTTGCGCACCAGGGTCCGGGGATTGAGCTTGTGCACCGCCTCGAGGCTGGCGCGTCGCACGAGCGCGGGGTCGCGGTACAGACCAGATCGGGTGGCGGACACAGTGCTCATGACCCTCCTAGGCGTGCGTGACCAGGTGCTCGACGATGGGGCCCAGCGTGACGACCGGGAAGTACGTCAGGCCCACCACGATGACGGTCACGCCGATGAGGAGCGTCGCGAACAGCGCCGTGTCGGTGCGCAGGGTGCCGGCGCTGTCGGGGATCCGACCCTTGCGACCCAGGGAGCCAGCGATCGCCATGACGGGCACGATGAGGGCGAAGCGCCCGATCAGCATGCAGACGCCGAGGGCCGTGTTGAGGAACGTCGTGTTGCCGTTGAGGCCCGCGAAGGCCGAGCCATTGTTGTTGGACGCGGAGGTGAAGGCGTACAGCATCTCGGTGAGCCCGTGGGCACCGTGATTGAGCAGCGAGGCCCGCACCGACGGCAGGGAGAGGCTGAGCGCGGTGGCCACCAGCACGCAGGCCGGCACGATCAGGATGTAGAGCCCGATGAGCTTCATCTCGGCCGCCTGCACCTTCTTGCCCAGATACTCGGGTGTGCGCCCCACCATCAGTCCGGCGATGAAGACCGACAAGATGGCGAGGATCAGCATCCCGTAGAGCCCCGAGCCCACTCCCCCGGGGCTGACCTCGCCGAGCATCATGTTGACCAGGAGCACGCCCCCGCCCAGGGCGGTGTAGCTGTCACTCATCGAGTTCACGGCGCCGGTGGAGGTGGCCGTCGCCGAGGCGTTGAAGAGCGCCGAGGGAGCCGCACCGAAGCGCACCTCCTTGCCGGTCAGGTTGCCCCCCACGACCGTGGCGCTGGCGCGCTGGTTGATCCCCGGACCCAGCAGGGGGTTGCCGTGGGCCTCCAGGGCCATCGCCGGCAGCACCGAGCCCGCCCACAGCAGGGCCATGGCCGCCAGGATGGCGATCCCCTGGCGCCGGCGCTGGACCATGACGCCGAAGGTCCAGGCCAGGGAGAAGGGGATCAGCAAGAGCAGCCAGATCTCCACGACGTTCGTGAAGCCGTTGGGGTTCTCGAAGGGATGGGCCGAGTTGGCATTGAAGAAGCCACCGCCGTTGGTGCCCAGCTCCTTGATGGCCTCCTGGCTGGCGACGGCGCCTCCGGGCAGGCTCTGGCGCGCACCGACGACGGTGTGCACCAGCTGCGGCGCGTTCAGGTTCTCGATGACGCCGTTGGCGACGAGCACGATCGCGGCCAGGGCCGCCACCGGCAGCAGCACCCGGACCGTGCCGCGCACCAGGTCGACCCAGAAGTTGCCCAGCGTCGCCGTGCGTGACCGCGACAGCGCGCGGATCAGCGCCACGGCCACCGCGATGCCGACGGCTGCGGACACGAAGTTCTGCACCGTGAGCCCCGCCATCTGGGTGAACAGCGACATCGCCGTCTCGCCGCTGTAGTTCTGCCAGTTGGTGTTGGTCACGAAGGACACGGCGGTGTTCCAGGCCAGCGGCGCGCTCGGTGCGCCGATGTGGGCCGGGTTGAGGGGCAGCCACTCCTGGAGCCGCTGGATCCCGTAGAGGACGAGCACCGACACCGCGGAGAAGGCCAGCACGCTCGTGACGTAGCCGCGCCACGTCTGCTCGGACTCGGGGTCCACGCCGCAGGCGCGGTAGACCAGACCTTCGACGGGGCGAAAGACGCGTTCGAGGCGCGACGTCGCCCCCGAGTAGACGCGCGCCATGTAGGCACCCATGACCGGCACCGTCAGGGCCAGGGCCGCCACGACGACCAGGAACTGGGCCACGTCGTTGAAGGTCACGAGAAGCGCTCCGGGAACAGCAGGGCGTAGACGAGGTAGGCCGCCGTGGCCACGGCGACCACGAGGGAGATCACGTCATCGAGACTCATCGGGGGGTCTCGGAGGTCTCGTCGGCCTCGGTGTGGATCAGGCGCTCGCATCCCCGCGCCAGCAGATCCATCACGACGAAGAACCCGACGGTCGCTGCGACGTACACGATGTCCTGCACGGCTGCCTCCCTGTCTGAGAGTCGAACCTACGGACGTCGGGGCGCGCCGAGCCCGACCTTTACGTTCTCGTCACGCCGACGGCGCAGAAATCCACGCCCTCGACACGGGACGCCGGTCGTCGCCGTGGTGAGCCACCGGGGTGGTCGCGCGCGGTGGCCTAGGATGCGCGGCCGTAACCTCCCCTGGTACCGAAAGGCTCGACCATGCCCCCTCGTGACCCCCAGCGCATCCGCAACGCACGCCTGGCGCGCCTGGTGATGTCCCCCGAGGAGGCCGCGGCCTTCATCGGCCCCGGCGACAACGTGGGCATGAGCGGCTTCACCGGCTCGGGCTACCCCAAGGCCGTGCCGGCGGCTCTCGTGGAGCGCATGAGGGCCGCCACGGCCCGCGGCGAGACCTTCACCGTCGGCGTCTGGACCGGGGCCTCGACGGCTCCGGAGCTCGACGGGGCGCTGGCCGCCGCCGGCGGCATCGACCTGCGCATGCCCTACCAGTCGGATCCGGTGACCCGGGCCAAGATCAACGCGGGTGAGCTCGACTACCTGGACCTGCACCTCTCGCACGTCGCCCAGATGGTGTGGGAGGGCTTCTTTGGGCACCTCGACGTCGCCGTCATCGAGGTCGCCGGGATCGCCACCAACGGCGAGCTGATCCCCTCGTCGTCGGTGGGCAACAACAAGACCTGGATCGACATGGCCGACCGGGTGATCCTCGAGGTCAACTCCTGGCAGCCCATCGAGTTCGAGGGCATGCACGACATCTACTACGGCACCGCCCTGCCCCCGAACCGCCGGCCCATCCAGATCCTGAGCCCGTCGGACCGCATCGGCGTGCCGTACCTGCGCTGTGCGCCCGAGAAGATCGTCGCGGTGGTCGAGACCAACGCCCCGGACCGCAACGCGCCCTTCAAGCCGGTCGACGACACCTCCCGGCAGATCGCCGGGCACGTGATCGAGTTCCTGACCCACGAGGTGCGCGCGGGTCGGCTGCCCGAGACGCTGCTGCCGCTCCAGTCGGGCGTGGGCAACATCGCCAACGCCGTCCTGGCCGAGCTGGACCGCGGCCCCTTCCGCCCGCTCACCGCCTACACCGAGGTCATCCAGGACGGGATGCTCGCCCTCCTGCGCTCGGGCACGCTGTCGTCGGTCTCGGCCACCGCGTTCTCGCTCAGCGAGGCCGGCACCACCGAGCTGCGCGAGCACATCAGCGACTACCGCGAGCGCATCGTCCTGCGACCCCAGGAGATCTCGAACCACCCCGAGGTGATCCGGCGCCTGGGCTGCCTGGCCATGAACGGGATCATTGAGGCCGACCTCTATGGCAACATCAACTCGACGCACGTCATGGGCACGCGGATCCAGAACGGCATTGGGGGCTCGGGCGACTTCGCGCGCAACGCGTACATCTCGATGTTCCTCACGCCCTCGACGGCGGCAGGCGGCAACATCTCGTGAATCGTGCCGATGGTGAGCCACGTCGACCACACCGAGCACGACGTCCACGTCATCGTGACCGAGAACGGGGTCGCCGACCTGCGGGGGCTGGCGCCCCGGCGCCGGGCGGCGCGCATCATCGAGAACTGCGCCCACCCCGACTATCGCGACGCCCTCCAGGACTACGTCGAGCGCGCCATGGCCCACGGCGGCCGCCACACGCCCCACCTCCTGGGCGAGGCGCTCTCCTGGCACGAGCGCTACGAGCAGACCGGCTCGATGCGCCGGCCCTCCTGAGGCGGCGCGCCCCGGCCCGCCTTGGCCCCGTCACGTCGCGGGGCGCGACGGGCCCCGCGCCCGCCGACGCGGGGCCGCCAGCTCCTTGACGAACCAGTGATGGGCGTGGGGGTTGTCGCCGAAGGCCGGGACCTCGTGGTAGCCACTGGTCTGGTACAGGCCGACCGCCTCGCGCAAGCTGGCGTGGGTGTCGAGGCGCACCTGGCGCGCGCCGTGGTGGCGGGCCCAGTCCTCGAGGGCCCCGAGCAGCCGTCGCGCCACGCCTCGGCCGCGGTGGTCGGGGTCGACCCACAGGTGCTTCAGCTCGACGATCCCGCGCTCCTGCGGGCGCGCGATGCCGCACGCGATCGCCCACCCGGCCTCGCGCACGACCAGGAAGGCGCCACCCGCGGCGCGCAGGGCGCCCGGCGCTACCAGCTCGGCCGCGTCGAACCCCTCGGGGAACCGCTGGTCCAGCTCGGCACCGTAGGCCGCCAGGCAGCGCCGGGCCTCCCCGGACGCCGGGTCGACCTCCCCGATCGCGCCCCACCCCGCCTCCCCGGAGCGATCGACCTCGCCCAGCAGGGCGGCGAGGCGGTCGCGCTGCTCGGGCGTCCACCGGCCCAGCACGGTGCGGACTCCCGCTCCCGCCGCCTGGTCGAGCGCGTCCCAAGAGCGCCGGCCGGCGCCCGTCAGCTCGGCGTGGCGGGCCCGGGCGTCGCGGGGGTCGCGCCGCACGCGCACCAGGCGGCGGGCCTCCAGGACGCGCAGCGCGCGAGATAGCTGGCCGGCATCGATCGCCAGGTGGGCCCGCACGCGCGCTACGGGCGAACCCCCGGGGCCGATCTCGCCGAGCACCCGGGCCTGCGTCAGCGTCAGGGCCCGATCGGCGCGGGCCTGGTCGGGCGCGTCGAGGCCGGGGAAGGTCCTCCGAACCAGCCGCTCGAGGTCGGCCTCCTCCATGGGTCGAGAATACCGGACGATCGTCAAGTTCCGGGCGCGAGCGGGCGCGCCGGTCTGGCGCTGTAGGGTCGCACCGTGAGTCGATCCCGGCACCCGCTGAGCGGTCGCGGCTGGGGCGCCGCGGTGGTGTTCGCCGTGATGATCACGGCGGCTCCCGCCGCCGGCGGTGCCGGGACGCCGGCCACGACAGCGACGACGGCGTGGCCGGTGGCGCTGTGCGGGACGGCGAGCCCGCAGACGACCAGCGTGCTCACCCAGTCGCTGACGGGTGCGCTGCACGGCTGCCTCCGCGTACCGCCGACGGCGTCGACCTCGGTGAGCGTCGCCCTGCAGGGCTTCGTCACCCAGCACGCCGAGCGCTGGGCGGTCCCGCTGACCGGCCAGTCGACGGGCCTCACCGGCGACGGCGTCTTCCAGCTGAGCGCCTCGGTGCGCGTCGTCCATCCCGGCCAGCACGTCACCCTCACGATGACCTACCCGCACCACCACCCCGCCGACCTCTCGGGCTACGTGGACCTGTGCTGGGACGGGTGTCAGAGCGGCCTCGGCGAGCAGGGCGTGCCCACGCACGTCGTGTCGGCCCGGGTCGTGCAGGCGAGCCTCGTCGTCCCGGCCGCGCCCTGGTTCCAGTGGTCCCACGGCCGCGTCGTCGTCCACCCGCTGGCCACCGGCACCTACCCCGTGGGCCTGGAGTGCGCCGTCGTGGGCAGCGGCTGCGCGCTCTTGCCCGCCGACGCGCAGGTGCCCCTGCGCCTCGTCGCGCCGGCCAGTGCTCCGTGCGACCCCACGCACGCGTGCGCGGCGCTCTCGCTCAGCGCGCCGCGCGCGCAGGTCGGCGACGTCCTGGTGGTTCACGGCCGCGCCCCGCTCGAGGCCATCATCGGCCAGGCCTTCGGCCTCAACCTGACGACGCAGCCCTCGCGCCCCTCAGCGCCCTGGCTGCGCCTGCTCGCGACGGCCAGCCCGATCGAGCAGACCGCGGTGCTCGCGCCTCGGGCCCTCGCCCTGGCGCCGCTGCCCTCGTGGTCCACCGAGCCCGCGCGCCACGCTCTGACCGCGACCTGGTCGGGACTCTCGTCGGCCTCGCCCGGCCCGGTCGCCGGCGACGTGACCTGGTGCGACCGTGGCGTCATCGTGGCCGGCGGTCCCTCGCACCCGACGGTGCGCATCGGGACGGGGGGCATCCCCCACGCCCTGATCGGCAGCGGTGAGTCCCTGGTCGGGGTCCTCGGGCCCCCCACGTGCGCCGCAGCCCTCGTCGATCCCGCGCGTCCGCAGGTCGCCTACGCCATCGTCGCCGTCGGCGCTCACGGCCAGATCCCCCCGACCCTGCTGGCCGGCCTGGAGACGACCGACGGGGGCCGCCAGTGGCACCTGATCCCCCACCCGCCCGGGACGACGACGGGCGCGTTCGGTGGCTTCGTCACGCTCGGCTCCAGCGTCGAGGCGGTGTTCACGCGCTCGTCGAGCACGGCGGTGGCGGCTGAGACCACGCCGTTCGGCTCGACGCGGTGGGTCGCCGCGACGCTCGGGTGCCCGCCGCGCGGTCCCTGCGCCTACCTGGGCCCCTACCAGCCCGGCAACTGCGCGATGAACAGCACCTGGCAGCCGCTCCTGGTCGGTCACTCCTCGGCTGCGGGCCTGCGCTGGGGCAGCTCGACCTGGGTCACGGCGGTCGACGCGTGCTCCTCGGCCGAGCTGGCCGCCACCGGCCCGCGCAGCCTCGTCCTGCTGGACCCCTCCTCGACCAGCCCACTGCTCGTCAGCACGGATGGGGGCGACAACTGGCACGCCGTCGCCCTCCCGCGCCTGGCGGGCCTGGCGACCGGCGGCGGCTCCGACGGCCTGGGACTGGCGCTGGCCCCCGACGGCTCCCTGCTGGCCCAGGTCGTCGACGGTGCGGGCGCCACGGTCCTCGACCGGCTCGGCGTGGGCGCCTCGTCGTGGTGCCGCGCGGCCACGCTGTCGGCTCGCCTGGTCTCGTCCAGCCCGCTCCGCATCGCCGGGGGCGACGTCGTGTGGACGACCCAGGCCCAGATCCGACCAGCGCCCGTCGTCAACCATCGCCTCGCCGTGGCCACTCTGGCGTGTCACTGAGCGTCAGCGTGAGCGACCCCACCGGGCGATGCGCGCCCTCGCGCCCCCCGCACGGGTGGTGAGCGGGGGCGCCGCGATCAGCGGGCCCCCGCTCGCTAGGCGATGTAGAAGGTCTTGGCGTTCGTGAACTCGCGGATGCCGAGCACCGAGAGCTCGCGGCCATAGCCGGACTTCTTGATGCCGCCGAAGGGCAGCTCGGGGGTCGAGGCGACCAGGGCGTTGGCAAAGACCATGCCGGCCTCGACACCCTCGATGGCGCGATCGATCTCGCCCCGGTCGGTCGCCCAGATCGAGCCACCGAGGCCCCAGGGCGTGGAGTTGGCCACGGCGATCGCCTCGTCGAGGTCCTCGACGACCTCGACCACGGCGACGGGACCGAACAGCTCCTCACATCCCGCCCGGGTGTCGCGGGGCACGTTGGTCAAGACGGTCGGTGCGTAGTAGTAGCCCGCGCCCTCCAGCATGGTGCCACCGGTGCGCACGACGGCGCCCTTGGCCACCGAGTCCTGCACCTGGGCGTGCAGCTGCTCGCGCTGCTCCTGGCTGACCAGCGGTCCCATCCCCGACGCCGGGTCCATCGGGTCCCCGACGGTCACCTGGCCCATGGCCGCGGTGAAGGCGTCGATGAATTCGTCGGCGCGCTCGCGCACCACGATGAACCGCTTGGAGGCGATGCAGCTCTGACCATTGTTCTGGGTGCGCGCGGTGACCGCGGCGGGCACGGTGACGGCCATGTCGGCCGAGCCAGCCACGATGAAGGCGTCAGAGCCGCCCAGCTCGAGCACGCACTTCTTGAGCGCTGAGCCGGCCTGGGACGCGACGATCTGTCCGGCGGTCTCCGAGCCCGTGAGCGTGACGGCGGCGATGCGGTCATCGGCGATCAGCCGGGCCAGGTCGGCGTGGCCCATGAACAGGTTGATGAACACGCCCGCGGGGAAGCCCGCCCGGGCGAAGAGCTCCTGGAGGAAGTTGGCCGAGCGCGGCACGTTGTGCGCGTGTTTGAGGATGCCGACGTTGCCCGCCATGATCGCGGGCGCCGCGAAGCGGATCGCCTGCCAGAGGGCGAAGTTCCAGGGCATCACGGCCAGCACCGGGCCGAGCGGCTCGTAGCGCACACCGCTGTGGCTGGCCGGCGAGGCGATGATCTCGGTGGCCAGCATCGCCTCGGCGTGCTCGGCGTAGTAGCGCATGGTCTTGGCGCACTTGAGCACCTCGCCTTGGGCCTGGGCGTGGGTCTTGCCCATCTCGCTGGTCAGCATGGCGCCGATCTCGACGACCTCGTCCTCCAGGATCGTGGCCGCCGCGTTCATCAGCGCACCGCGGTCCGCGAAGGGCGTCTGGCGCCACGAGCGAAACGTGGCCGCCGACAGCGCCAGGGCCGCCTCGATCTGCTCGGGCGTGTGGGACGCGAACTCCGCGACCACCTCGCCCGTGGCCGGGTTGACGGACGTGAACGACATGTCTCTTCCTCTCTGAAGGGGCCCGCCACCTCGCGCGCCCACTCACTATCTCTAGTCGGTCGCTGCGGGGCGTGCGAACTCGGGTCGGCGAACGATTTTCACTGCGGCACCCAGAAGTCCTCGGGCATCTCGAAGGCGATGACCTCGGCCTCCACGGTGAGCGTCCCGGCGACCAGGACCCGTGAGGCCACGGTGACGCGGCGGCCCGCGACGGCCGTCACGACGCCGCGCACCTCCAGGGGCGGACCGAGCGGCGTGGGCTGGCGATAGCGCACGAGCAACTGGCCCGTGACGCAGCGGTGCGGGGGCGCCGAGTCCAGGGCGCGGCCCTCGGCCCGGTAGAGGGCGGCGGCGGCCGTGCCCGTCGAGTGGCAGTCGATGATCGAGGCCAGGAGGCCGCCGTAGACGACGCCGGGGATCGCGGTGTGGTACGGCGCGGGGGTGAAGCGCGTCACCGACTCCTCGCCGTCCCACCGGGTGGCCAGGCGGTAGCCGTGCTCGTTCAGGCGCCCACACCCGTAGCAGTGGGCGAGGTGCTCGGGATAGAAGTCCTGGAAGGCCCGGTCGTCTGATGGTGTCACGTCACGCATGGTAGGCGACCGGCGCGGGCGGCCCGTCGCCCGTGATTGACCTATACCGATATATCGCTATACTCTCAAACACACTGACGAGGCAGAGGAGTGCCATGCACGACCACTTTCACGAACCCGACGACCTGGGCGATCCCGGTCGGCCCCGCCGCGGTCCGGGCCGGCGCGGCGCGATGGGACCCTTCGGCGGTCCTTTCGGCCCCTTCGGCGGACCCTTCGCCCACGGGCACGGCCGCCCGCGCGGGCGGGGGCGCCAGCGCCGCGGCGACGTGCGCGCGGCGCTCCTCCTGGTGCTCGAAGAGGAGCCCCGCAACGGCTACCAGATCATCCAGGAGCTGACCGAGCGCTCCCACGAGGCCTGGCGACCGAGTCCGGGCTCGGTCTACCCGGTGCTCCAGCAGCTCGAGGACGAGGGCCTGATCGAGACCGTCCCGTCGGGGTCCGGGCGCACCTTCCGCCTCACGCCCGCGGGCAGCGCCCTGGTGGCCGAGAAGCGCGAGGAGCTCGGTCGTCCCTGGGAGGACGCCGCCGAGGACCTCGGCGGGCCGGCGCGCGAGCTCATGGTGACGATGCGCCAGGTGATCCTGGCCTCGCGCCAGGTCCTGATGGCTGGGTCCGAGGCCCAGGTCGAGCGCGGCACGGCGGTCCTGGCCGAGGCGCGACGAGCGCTCTACGCCATGCTGGCCGAGGCCGACCAGTAGCCGCCGGCGCTACCCCTGGCCCAGCTCACGCTCGAGTTGGGCCAGGACGTCGGCATCCTCGAGCCCGCTGGTGTCGCCGCGGGCGTGACCGTCGACCACCAGCTCCTTCAGCAGGCGGCGCACGATCTTCCCGCTGCGGGTGCGCGGCATGGTGGAGAGCACGTGGACGCGGCGCGGGCGCGCGATGGGCCCGATGGCCTCGACCAGCCGGGCGCTGAGCTGCTCCTCGCTGACATCGCCCGCGTTCGCCGTCAGGGTCACGAAGGCCTCGGGGACCTGCCCCTTGACGTCGTCGGCCACGCCGATCACGGCGGCCTCGGCGACGCCCGGGGTCGTGAGCAGGGCGCTCTCCATCTCCATGGTGGACAGGCGGTGGGCGGCCACGTTGATGACGTCGTCGACGCGCCCGACCACCCACACGTGGTGGTCACCGTCCTCGATGGCCGCGTCGGCGCTGTCGTAGCGATGGGCGCCAAAGCGCGTGAAGTACTGGGTGCGGTAGCGCTCGGGGTCACGCCAGATGCCGCGGAACAGCGTCGGGAACGGCGCCGTGATCGTCAGGTAGCCGGCCTCGCCCCCGCTCACCGGGGCACCGTCCTCGTTCACGATGGCGTAGGCGTGGCCCGGCAGGGCCACCCCGCACGACCCAGGCTTGGCCTCGGTCACCCCGACCAGCGACGAGGTCCACGCCGAGCCGGTCTCGCTTTGCCCGTAGGTGTTGTTGATCTCGACCGAGCCGTCACCTACGTGGTCGCGCACCCACGTCCAGGTCGTGGCGTCGAGCGGCTCGCCGACCAGCGCGATGAGGCGCAGGTCCGACAGGTCGAAGCGCGCGGGCAACTCGGCCCCGTGGCGGGCCAGCATCCGCAGCACCGTGGGCGCCGTGAAGACCTTGGTCACGTGGTACTCGGCCAGCAGCGCGTAGAACCGGTCGGGCGTCGGGTAGTCGAGGGCGCCCTCGGTCGCCAGCATCGTCGCCCCGTGCGCCGTGGCGCCGATGAGCTCGAAGATCGGGAACGTGAGCCACCCGCAGTCCGCGGTGCACCAGTAGACGTCGTCGGGACCCAGGTCCAGCGCGTAGCGCACGTTGTGGTACGCGCCGGTCAGGAAGCCGAGCCCGCTGTGGACGAGGCCCTTGGGCTTGGCACTCGTGCCACTGGTGTAGATGATGAAGCCCGGGTCGTTGGCCTCCAGGGCCACCGGGTCGGCTCCCTGCGGGGTGGCGGCGATGACCTCGTCGTAGTAGCGGTCGCGCGGCGCGCTCATGGGCACCTCGGGATTGCCACTGCGCCGCACGACGATCACGTGCTCGACGCTCGTCAACTCGGGCAGCACCTGGTCCAGGGTCGCCTTGAGGGGGATCGCCCGACCGCGCCGGAACGTCTCGTCGGCCGTCACGACCACCTTGGCCCCGGTGTCGATCACGCGATCGGCCAGGGCCGCGGGCGAGAAGCCGGAGAACACGATGTTGTAGACAGCGCCGATGCGCAGGCACCCGTGGACCACGGCGAAGGTCTCGAGCAGGTTAGGCAGGTACACCGCGACCACGTCGCCCTGGCGCACCCCGAAGTCGAGCAGCACCTGGGCGAAGCGCGCCGTCTGGTCGGCGAACTCGCGGTAGGTCCACGAGCGCCGGGCGCCGTCCTCCCCGATCCAGTGGATGGCCACGCGGTCCGGAGCGGTGCGCGCGTGGCGGTCCACGCAGTTGACGCTGACGTTGCCGCGCGCACCCGGGAAGAACGAGAACCCCTCGGCCAGGTCGCCCTGGAGCGGCGGCACCGGCGGCCACCCCTCCATCCACTCGAAGTCGGCCGCCACCGAAGCCCAGTAGGCGCCGAGATCGCCCAGTGAGCGGGCGTAGAGGTCCCGGTACTGCGCCGTCGTGGCCACCGGCAGGCGGCCGGACGCCCCGTGGGGCGGTGCGACGAGATAGCTGTCACGCACCATGGGGGGCAGGTCGCTGAGGCCCGCGGCGTGCTCGTCAGCTCCGGTCGTGGCGTTCGGATCAGTCCCCATGGATCCCCCTCGATGCTCGCTGTTGCGGCCACCCTACTTCAGGGAGGCTCGGCGATGACTGCCCTCGGTATCCCGACGGCGCGCGGTCGCGGCTCCGGGCAGGCGCACCCGCCCCGCAGCGCTGGCGCGACCCGCGCGCACCGACCGGAGCGCTGGGCCCGCGACCGGACCGGTGAGCGGCAATGCACAGGGTCATGGTCCAGCGGCCGGGCACCCGTGCGGTGGACCGGAAGTGACCCGAGGGCGTCGTCGTCACCCGAAACGCCACGCCCGGGCCCTGGGCCGGCCGGCACGTGCGAACGCACGCGCCGGCCAGGCCGGCACCCGAGCTGGCGACCTCGACGGTGCCGCTCCGGGAGGCTCCGCCACTGCCCGCAGCCACCCCGCTCGGGCTCGCCAGCACCCTCGAGCCAATGCCCCGGGCCGCCAGAGCCTGACGGCCACCACCCTCCCGCACCCGTTCCCAGATCCTCGCTCCACCAGCGGACGCGCCGACCCTCGATCCCGTTTCCCTACGGCGACGACGGGCGCCGCGCCAAAAGGTTGGCCATCGTCGTCTCGACGACGATGGCGTCACGGTCGGTGAGCAGCTGCACGCGCGTGCGTACGATGCCGCGCTCCGGCTTGGAGGCGGACCCGCGCGCCTCAAGCACCTGGGCGCGCAGGCGCACCCGGTCCCCGGGACGCAAGGGTGCGGGCCAGGTGAGGGCGTCGAGCCCCGGTGACCCGAGGCTGGCCACCCAGGAGATGTAGTGGTCGGTGAGCAGCCGCATGGCGAGGGCGGCCGAGTGAAGGCCGCTGGCGATGAGCCCGCCGAAGGGACCGGCCGCCGCTCCAGCGGCGTCCACGTGGAAGTCTTGGGGATCAAAGGCCGTCGCGAACTCGATGATCTCGCGCTCGCTGACCGTGCGCTCGCCGTACTCGTAGAGCGCACCGGGAACGTAGTCCTCGAAGTAGCGCTCGGCGGGCCCGACCGCGAAGTCGGGCCCGAGCGCCCGCGTGGTCACTATCCGGGGCTCGCGCACGGAGCCAGCCTGTCACGTCTCGCGGGGAGGCGCGAGTCGGCCCGCCCTTGACCGGCGGCGGCTCTGGTGCCAGGGTGGGGGCACAGTGATGGTGGAGTCGAGGGGGCCCGATGACGCCGAAAGTTCTGATCCTGGGCAGTAGTTTCGCGGGACTGACCGCCGCGCTGGCGATCCAGCGCGAGCTCGAGTCGGCGGCCCAGGTCACCGTGATCTCGCCGAGTGGGCAGTTCGTCTTCAATCCCTCGCTCATCTGGCTGCCCTTCGGCAAGCGGACCGCCAGCGACGTCACCTTCAGCGTCGCCCCGGTGCTCGAGCGCTACGGCATCGAGTTCGTCGAGGCCGCCGCGACGCGGATCGACACCGAGCACCAGAGGGTCGAGGCGGGCGCCACCTACGAATACGACTACCTCGTCGTGGCCACCGGCTACCGCAACGACTTCGACGTGGTGCCCGGACTGGGGCCGAACGGCCCGGCGCACACCATCACCACCCTGCGCGACGCCGTGGCCACGGCCAGCGCGTGGACGCAACTGCTCAACGACCCCGGACCGCTCGTCGTCGTCGCCACCCAGGGGGCCAGCTGCTTTGGCGCGGCCTACGAGTTCCTCTTCAACGCCAGCTACCACGTGCGCCGGGCGCGACTGCGCCGCCAGGTTCCCCTCACCTTCGTGACCTCAGAGCCCTTCCTCGGGCACTTCGGCATCGGGGGGCTGCCCCACGGGGAGGCGCTCCTCGGGATGTTCCTGAAGAAGGAGGGCATCCGGGCGATCGTCGACACCTCGATCGCCGCGGTCAAGGACGATGGCGTGGTGCTGGCCAGCGGGGAGACGCTGCCGGCTCGCCTGACCATGGCGATCCCGCCGTTCCTGGGCCAGGAGGTGGTCGCACGCAGCGGGCTCGGGGACGCCCGCGGCTACGTGCCGGTGCGCCCGACCTATCAGAGCCGCGACTTCGACAACGTCTACGCGATCGGCATCGCCGCCGCGGTGAGCGCTCCCTGGCACACGCCGACGCCCGTCGGCGTGCCCAAGACCGGCTTTCCCACCGAGGCCATGGCGCACGTGGCCGCGACCAACATCGCCGCCCAGGTGCGGGGTCGCGAGCCGAGCGCCGAGAAGGCCTTCGGGGACATGCCCGCGGTGTGCGTGATGGATGCGGGCAACAACGGCGTCGTGATCCTGGCCGACAAGATGCTGCCCCCGCGCCAGCACGGGGTCCTGATCCCGGGTCCCCAGGCGCATCTGATGAAGCTGGGCTTCGAGAAGTACTTCCTGTGGAAGATGCAGAACGGCTACGTCGGCCTGCCCTAGCCAGGCCCAGCCGCTAACTCAGATGAAGAGGTTGAGACTCGCCTTCTCGGCCTCGGCGAGGTAGGTGGCCACACCCACGTAGTCCACGCCGTCGATCAGCTCGGCGGGCGTCAGCCCCATGACGTCCATCGCCATCGTGCAGGCCTGCAGCGTGACCTCCTGCTCGCGGGCGCTGGCGATGAGCTCTTCCAGGCTCATGATGTTGCGCTCGCGCATGACCCGCTTCATGAGGCGCGGGCCCATCCCGGCGAAGTTCATCTTCGACAGGGGGAGCTTGGCGGCTCCGCGCGGCATCAGGCGGCCGAACATCTTCTGGATGGCCAACTTGCCCGTCGTGGCAACGTTCTCGGGCCGGCGCAGGGCGTTGAGCCCCCAGAAGGTGAAGAACATGGTGACGTCGTCGCCCATGGCGGCGGCGCCGTTGGCCATGACGAAGGCGGCCAGCACCTTGTCCATGTCGCCGCTGAACACGACGATGGTCTTCTTGGAGGTATCGGTCATAGGTCCTCTCTCAGCTCACCGACCGCGCGCGGGCCAGCGCGTGGAAGAACAGGGCCACCGGGCGGTAGACGACGTGGGCGAACTTGCCGAAGGGCAGCAGCACCAAAAGGTCGAGGGCCAGGGCCACGTGGGCCACGAAGACCCCGTAGCCGAAGGTCGCACCGCCCGGGACGTACAGCGAGAGCTCGGTCACCAGGCCGGTGAGGCCCACGAGCCACAGCACGGCCAAGAAGAGCCAGTCGGCGACCTCCGAGGTCTGCACCGAGCGCTCGACGCGACGCAGCCGGTTGAGGGCCAGCACGCTCACGCCGTAGAGGAAGGCCAGCCCCGCCAGCGTCCCGAGCAGGCGGACGGGATACCACACCGGCTCGGGGGTCCCCGTCGCGCGCAGCCCGACGAGGGAGAGCCCGTAGTCAGCCAGGGTGGCCACCAGCAGGCCCGTGAACCCCCACATCGTCAGCCCGTGGACCAGCCAGCGCCGGCGCCACCAGGGAGCGCGCGCCGACTCCTCCTCGGCGCAGTCGTCGCGGTAGCGGCGGAAGGCCAGCGACTCCGAGACGACCGCCGACCAGGCGGCCGACCAGGCGAAGGCCCGCCCGGGCGAGGCGGTCAAGGTCTTCCAGGTCACGCCCTCGCGCCGGGCCAGACCGCGCACCATCGAGACGACTCCCACCACCATGAGCGCGGCGACCAGGACCATCGCGGCCACTCCGGTCCAGTGGACCATCGACTCGGGCACGAAGGCGAAGAGCGCCACCTGGCGCGACGGCGCGGTGCGCGAGACGCCCAGCATCGCCCCGCCCAGGACCAGCGCGACCAGGACCGCCAGGGCGATCGCGCGGCGCGGGCGCCGGTAGAGGGCGCCGGCCAGGCCGGTCGCGTCGTAGCCGGCGATGGCGTAGCGGCGTGCCGCGGCCATGTAGCCCGCCGGGTCGGCATCCTGGGGGCAGCTCTCGGTGCACAGGCCGCAGTGGTAGCAGGTCCACAGCTCCTTGGACCCCAGCAGGTCCTCGCGCAGGCCGAGCAGCCCGTAGCGCAGCAGGCGACGCGGGAAGGTCGCGTCGTCGTCGACCAGGGGGCACGTCGCCGTGCAGGTCCCGCAGCTGAAGCACGCCGCGAAGTCGCGCGCGCCAAAGGCGCGCAGGTCGGCAGCCAGACCGGGCTGGAGCCGGACCGGGGCGGCCGTTGCGGACCGGGTATCGACATCAACGCTCACGCGAGCACCTCCTCGTCGGACGCGACCAGCTCGTAGCGGAAGTAGCCCTCGTCGTCGCTGTCGGGGACCTCGACGACCTGCCGGTAGCGCCGCATGCCCATCACCCACAAGAGGACCTCCTCGGGTGGGCGGCCCAGGCGCGCGGCCAGCTCGGGGACCGTGAGGGGTCCCCCGGCCAGCTCGCGCCGGATCGGGGCGTGCATCAGCGGCTCGTCCCGGATGACCTCACGCCGGTCGCGCTCCCTCATGAGACCAGCACCTCCTCGCGCACCGGACCGACCATGCCGTCGATCATGTGCTCCACCTGGGCGGTCGTGACCCCGAGCAGGTCGATCGCCTCGTTCGGGCAGTACGGGGCGCAGCCGCCGCAGCCCTTGCAGGCCGACGGGTCGATGTGGGCGACCGCGACGCCGTCGACCTCCACGCGCGAGATCGCGTCGTAGGGGCACACGGCGGCGCACTCGCCGCACCACGCGCACGCCGCCCCGGCCACCGCGACCAGCGGGTTCAGCTCGGCCCGGCCATTGAGCAGCATGGCCCCGCTCTGGGCGACGGCCGCCAGCGCGCTGGCCACGCTCTCCGAGACGGTCTTGGGCCCCTGGCTGGCGCCGGCGATCAGGACGCCGTCGACCACCGTCTCGACGGGGCGCAGCTTGGGGTGGATCTCGTTGTAGAAGCCGTCGGACCCCAGCGGCAGCTTGAGCAGGCTGGTGAGGTCGTGGTTGGGCGCGGCCACCATGCCCGTGACCAGGACCACCAGGTCGACGGGGATCTCCAGCTCGGCCGGGCCCGTCAGGGTGTCTCGGGCCGTGACGACCAGCTGGTCGCCCCGGCGCTCGACGTCGGGCGGCGCGTCGTCGGCGTACTTCAGGTAGACCGAGCCGCGCTTGCGGGCCTCCTCGTAGAGCAGCTCGTAGACGCCGTAGGTGCGCACGTCGCGGTACAGGTGGTACTGGGTCACCCGGTCGTCGCGGGCGGCCACCTGCACGGCCACGTGGGCCGTCGCGGTGCAGCAGTACTTCGAGCAGTACTCGTTGCCGCCGGGCTGGCGGCTGCCCACGCAGTAGACGTAGGCAATCGAGCCCACCGGGCGGCCCCGGTAGTGGAGCGGCCCGGGTGACGCGTCGAGCATCGCGGTGAACTCGGGCAGCGTGAGAACGCCCTCGATGCCGTAGCCGTACTCGCCGAGCGCCGGCTCGTAGGAGGCGAAGCCCGTCGCGATGACCAGGACCCCGACCGTGGCGGTGACCGGGTCGGTCCCGGCCGGCCCCTCGAGGCGGACCTCGTAGTTGCCGAACGTCCCCGACTTGGCCACCAGCTCGGTCTCCAGGAGCACGCTGATCGTCGGGCGGGCGGCGACCTCGTCGACCAGCTGGGCGATCAGCTCGCGGCCCGACTGGTTGCTCGGGAACATCGCGCCCAGTCCCCCGACGGCCCCGCCCAGGTGGTCGGTGCGCTCGACCAGGGTCACGGAGAGCCCGAGGTCGGCCAGGCCCACGGCCGCGCGCAGGCCGGCGACGCCGCCGCCGACCACCAGGGCGCTCGGCACGGTGTCCACGCCCACTGGCTCCAGGGGCACCGACAGGCTGGCGTGGCCGATCCCGGCCCGCACCAGCCCGGTGGCCTTGGCGGTCGCTCCGGGTCGGTCGTCGCTGTGGACCCACGAGCACTGCTCGCGAATGTTCACCTGCGTGTACTGGAACTGGTTGAGCCCCGCGCGCCGCGACACGGCCCGGAACGTCGGGACGTGCAGCTTGGGCGAGCACGAGGCCACGACCAGCCCGTCGAGCCCGTCGCGCTGGATGCGCTCGACCATGTCGTGCTGGGTCGCGTCCGAGCAGGCGAACAGGGTCGTCTCGGCGTGCACCACGTTGGGGTCCGTGGCCACGGCGTCGCGCACCGCGGCCACGTCGACGAAGTCCGAGATGTTGCCCCCGCAGTGGCAGATGTAGACGCCGATCCGGCGGTGCTCCCCGTCCGGGCTCGGCGTGGTCAGCTCCTGGTGTTCCATCAGCGCACCTCCAGCGGCACCCGCCGGCGCGGGTGTGCGACTTCGAGCGTGGCCGCCGCCTGGGCGACGGCGGCCCCCGCGTGCATGATCGAGTCGACGATGTCCTTGGCCCCCGACGAGGCGCCCGCGACGTACACGCCCGGGATGCTGGTGGCGCCCGGGCTGTGGTCGCCCGCCGGCTCGGCGACGAACCGGAACTCGGTGGCGGCCAGGTCCTCCTCGTCGAAGAGCCGCAGGGCGTCGGGGTTGGGTCGCACGCCCACCGACAGCACGACCAGGTCGTACTCGGCCGCCACGACGCGTCCGCCGTTCTCGATGTCCTCGTAGAAGACCCGCAGGTCGCCGTTGTCCTTCTCCTCGATCTTGGCCACCCGCCCCTTGATGTAGGTCGCGCCCATGTCCTTGCCCTGGGAGAAGAACTCCTCGTAGCGCTTGCCCGCCGCGCGCATGTCCATGTAGTGGGTGGTGACGTCGGCCAGGGGCAGGGCCCCCATGATCAGCTGGTGCTGCTTGATCGAGTACATGCAGCAGATCTTCGAGCACAGGGGGTTGTCGACGGTGCGGTCACGCGAACCCACGCAGCTGACATAGGCCACGCGATCGGGCACCTTGCCGTCACTGGGCCGCAGGACCGTGTTGAAGGGTCGCGTGGGTGCGAGCAGGCGGTCCATCTCGGTGGCGGTGATGACGTTGGGGAAGGTGCCGTAGCCGTACTCGGGCTTCTGATAGGCGTCGAAGAGCTCGTAGCCGGTGGCCACCACGACGGTATCCACCTCCAGGTCGAGCATCTCGTCGTGCTGCTCCAGGTGGATGGCGTCGGCCGGGCACACCCGCGAGCAGGCGCCGCACTCCGAGCACACCCCGCAGTCCAGGCACCGCGACACGCCGGCGAGCGCCTCGGCCTCGGTGAGGGCCGGCTCGAGCTCGGCGAAGTCGTGGGGCGTCATCGAGAAGTCGATGCCCGACACCGCGGGGTCACGGCGCGCGTGGGTCCGCTGGCGCGCCAGGACCGCGGCGTGATCGACGACCGCCAGGCGGTCGTCGAGCGCGTGGAAGCCGTCGAGGGGCTCGCCGCGCAGCCAGCGATCCGCCATGTGCGCGGCGCGCCGACCCTGGCCGACGGCCCGGGTGATGTCGGAGGGGCCGGTGACGGCGTCGCCGGCGACGAAGACGCCGGGCAGGGCCGTGGCCAAGGTGGTGGGATCGGCCACCAGCGCCCCGGACCCGTCATGGGACAAGGTGGCGAAGGCGTTGGCGTCGGGGCGCAGCCCGATGGCCGAGATCACCAGGTCACACGCGACGACGCGCTCGGCTCCGGCGACCGGCTCGGGACGGCGCCGGCCCGACGCGTCGGGGGGTCCCAGACGCATCTCCTGGCAGCGCAGCGCGCGCACGTGGCCGGCGGCGTCGGCGACGACCTCGGCCGGTGCGAGCAGGAAGGCGAGCGTGACGCCTTCCTGCTCAGCGTCCTCGGCCTCGACGTGGTTTGCGGGCATCTCCCCGCGGCTGCGGCGATAGACCACGGTCACGGCCGCGCCCAAACGACGGGCGGTCCGTGCCGCATCCATAGCCACGTTGCCGCCCCCGACCACGACGACTGTGCGACCCGACAGGTCGCGACTCTCCCCCTGGCGCACCGCGCCCAGGAACGCCAGCCCGCTGGTGACGCCGGTGTGCTCCTCACCCGGGACGTGCAGCGACTGGGCCAGCGGCGTCCCGGTGGCCACGACCACCGCGTCGTAGCCCGCGTCGCGCAGCCCGACCACGTCGTCGACGGGGTGATCGACCACGATCTCGACGCCGAGCGCCGTGACGTTGGCGATGTCCTGGTCGACCGCGGCGCGCGGAAGCCGGTACTCGGGCAGGGCGTAGCGCAGGAACCCGCCGGGCTCGGGCGCGGCCTCGAAGATGGTGACCCCGTGGCCGCGGCGGGCCAGCTGCCAGGCGGCGGTCAGACCGGCGGGGCCCGAGCCGACGATGGCCACGCGCTGGCCCGTCGGCGCCGCGGGCTCGACGCCGGGACCGTCGTGGGTGGCGTAGTGCCAGTCGGCGACGAAGCGCTTCAGCCGCCGGATCGGCAAGGTGCCTTCCAGGTCCCCGCGGGTGCAGGACTCCTCGCAGGGGGCGTAGCAGGCGCGCCCGAGGGTGGCCACCAGTGGGGTCGCCTCCAAGATCAGCTGGAAGGCCTCCTCGTAGCGGCCGTCGCGGATGAGCGCCACGTAGCCGTGCGCCTTGATGCCCGCCGGGCACGCGTCGGTGCACGGCGAGGTCCCCGCGCGCTCGAGCACGGCCTTCTTGGGCACGGCCTGGGGGAAGGCGATGTAGGCGGCGCGGCGCGCGGCGAGGTCGTAGTTGAACTGGTCGGGCACGGCGACTGTGCAGGCCACCTCGCAGTCCTGGCAGCCCGTGCAGGCCGACCAGTCGACGTACTTGGCGCGCTGGCGCACGCTCGCGGCAAAGGTGCCGTCGGGCTGGCGGCGGATGCCCTCGACCTCACTGGTCGTGAAGGTCGTGATGTTGGGATGGTTGACGGTCGAGGACATCTTGGGCCCCGAGATGCAGCTCGCGCAGTCGAGGG
This sequence comes from Actinomycetes bacterium, assembly GCA_021785695.1. Classification (GTDB taxonomy): domain Bacteria; phylum Actinomycetota; class Acidimicrobiia; order Acidimicrobiales; family RAAP-2; genus RAAP-2. The sequence continues at coordinate 85,121 of JAJYEQ010000004.1, read as the reverse complement.
TGGGAAAGACCTTCGACAGCAGGATCATGCGCCCGCCCACGCTCGCCTGGCGCTCGACCAGCGCCACCGAGTAGCCCATGTCGGCCAGCTTCAGGGAGGACTCCATCCCGGCGATGCCGCCGCCGACCACCAGTGCATCGAACTTCATGCCGCCACCTCCACGGGCAGGGCGGCCAGCTGCGCCGCGAACTCGTCCATGTGCTTGACGAAGGCCTCCGAGCACACCGAGCACAGCGCCGCCATGCGGACCCGCTCCAGGGCGATGCCCAGCGGGCGCAGGCGCTCCTGGGCCTGGGCGGCGATGCGCGAGGAGCGCGCGTTGCAGTCGGGCAGGTAGGCGCACTCGTCACCGTCGATGGCCAGGAAGACCCCGTCGAAGCCGTGCTCGAGGGCGTAGACGATCCAGCGCGGCTGGATGCTCGAGGAGCACGGGACCGTGATGGTCGAGATGCTCGAGGCGTAGTGGCGGTGCTGGCTGCCCGCCAAGTCGATGCCGGGGTCCGAGATGTTCGCCGTCGAGAACACGAGGATCCGCGGCGATGTGGCACCGGCCCCGTGGCCGGCGCCCACTACTTCACCTTGCGCAGGTACAGGCGGATGTACCCGGCGTCGTCGTAGTCGCCGAGGTACTCGTTGCCCACCTTGAGCGTCCAGGCCGGCAGGTCCTTCTTGGTGCCCGAGTCGGTCGCCAGGACCTCCATGATGCCCCCGACGGGGACACGGCCGATGTTCTTCTTGGCCGCCAGGATCGGGCCGGGGCAGGACGTCCCACGGGCGTCAACGGTGACGTCAACGTGCAGGTCCTTCAGCTCTTCTACCACGACTACCACGGTGGTGCCTCCTTCGTGCCCCTTCTTCCTTCACCGTAGGGAGGTCGCTGGCGCGCTCACGGGCAGGACCTAGGGACCAAAGTCATAGATTGCGCCTATTTTCACAAAGGTTGGCATGTGTATTTGCTATTCTTATCGCGGCCCAAGGATACCCGTATGGGTACCGCGAACTACCCTCGGCCTCGGACATGGACGACCTCCTGCGACGCGACGCGCTGGCCATCAGCGACGCCTGGCGTGACTCCCTCGACCTGGAGGCGCGGGTGGGCGCGGCCCTCGCGGACCTCGACGCCGGACCCGTCGACGTGGTGGCCCTCGGCAAGGCGGCGCGGGCGATGGCGGGCGCGGCGGCGGCGCACCTGGGTGACCGGGTGCGCCGGCGCCTGGTGGTGAGCACGCCAGATCCCCGTGACCCGGACCCGACGGTGCTCGTCGGCGAGCACCCCGTCCCGGGCCCGGCGAGCCTGGCCGCCGGGCGCGCGGTCCGGGACTTCCTCGACGCGGGCCCCGCCGCGGGCACGACGGTGTGGCTGGTGTCGGGCGGCGCCTCGAGCCTCGCGGCGCTCCCCGAGCCGCCCCTGACCGCAGCGGACCTGGCGGCGCTGTGGATGGCGGGCCTGGCCGCGGGCGTCGACATCACGACCCTCAACCGCCTGCGGGCGGCGACCTCGGGGCTGGCCGGCGGGCTCGCCCTGGCCCACGTGCGCACTCCGGCGTCGCGGGCCCTGGTGATGGTCGACACCCCGGTGGGGGGCGCCCGCTGGGTCGCCTCCGGGCTCACCTACCCGTACCATCCCCGCGCCGCCGATCTGGAGGCGCTGATCGCGACGTTCGCACTGGCCGGCGGGCTCGCCGACCGCGTGCGCGCGGCCGGCGCGGCCCGGCGCGCACGGTGGCACCGGGGACGCACGGTCCATCGCAACGTCGTGATCGCGACCCCGAGGGACCTGCGGGCCCCGACCGTGGCGGCCGCGCGCGCCCGCGGCTACGCCCCCACCGTGGTACCCGTCCTGACCGGCGACGTCGGGAGCGCCGCGCGGGACTGGGCCAGCCGCCTGACTCGCCTGGCCGCTCGCCCCACCCCGCAGGCCCTCATCGGGATCGGTGAGCTCACGGTCACGCTCAGCGGGACCGGCCGCGGGGGCCGGGCCCAGGAGTTCGCCTGGCTCCTGGCGCGCGACCTGGCCGACCTCGAGCGCCCCGCCGTCGTCGTCGCGCGAGCCACCGACGGCCAAGATCACCTCCCCGGCGTGGCCGGGGCCTGGTCCGACCAGGAGACGTGGTCCCGGGCGCGGGTGGCGGGCGAGGATCCCGAGGTCCTCGGTGCCCGTCACGACACCTACGTCGGCCACCGGATGCTGGGCCAGCTGCTCGCGGGTGCCCCGACCGGGTGGAACCTGTGCGATGTCCACGTCGCGCTCCTCGGCCCGCCGACCTGACTGCTCGGGTTTCCCAGGAACCTCGAGCAACGTCCAGGAGCCCAACCCGCGCGCGGCGAACTGGCTCGCGTACTGTGTCGGCGGGTACAAGTCGAGCGCGAGAGGGCCATGAAGAAGACGATCGCCGGACTCGCCGTCTCCCTGACCGTGCTGCTCGGTGGCGCGGGAGCGGGGGCCTCGCCGGGTGCGCAGGCCCGGGGGCCCCGCGTCATCCTGATGCCGGCGCACAACTACTCGGACGCCGGTTACCACGATCTGGCCTGCTACACAGCGGGGTGGAGCGCAGCGGCGTGTATCCGTGGGCAGCTGCAAGTCATCAACCAGATCCACCGCCTGGAGGGCGCGGCGCCGATGGTCCTTCCCACGGACTGGGCGCGCCTCAGCGTCCCCGAGCAGCTGTTCGTGTTGACCGACCTCGAGCGCGTGGACCGCGGACTGCCTCCGTACCTCGGCCTCAACGCCGCCCTCAGCGCGGTCGCCCAGGTTGGCGCGGTGCGCAACACCGACCCCGCGCCACCGGCGCGACTGGCGGGCTGGGCGGCTGGCTCGACGTGGGCGGATGGCCCCAGCGCTCTTACGGCTGACTACGTGTGGATGTACGACGACGGCTGGGGCGGGTCGCGCGCGACCACGGGCAATCTGTCCTGCCTGAGCGCTCACAGCCCCGGGTGCTGGGGGCATCGCGACGTCTTGCTCGGCTGGAGCCCTGCCTCCCACATGGGCACCGGGCTCGGCTGCACGACCTGCGTGATGGGTACGGGCTACGTGCCCAACTCGCTTACCACGCTCATCGTGAATCCCATGGCGTCGGTGCCGCTGTACTTCACGTGGGCCAAGGACGTGCTGCCGTACCTGGCGAGCCGGCCCTGGGCGCGCTACCTGAACCTCCTGGTCCCCCAGATCAGCCTGGGGCGCGGGACCACGACGGTCGCGCCAGCCGCGCTGAGGCACACGGGCTACGTGAGCCTGGTGCGTGCCGCCCTCCAGGGGCTGGGCGCCGGACGTAGCGTGTTCGCCGACGTCATCGAGGAGAACTTCAACATCTACGGCACGAACTACGCGGTGGGATTCGCGGCGGCCTTCGCGCGGACTTTGCCCGCGAATGGCGCCCGGGTCGCCGCCCAAGACGTGTGCCACGCGTTGAGCCCCCCCAGCTCGCCCGCGGTCTCGCCCAGTGGCGTACCCGGCGGCATAACGGCCACCTGCGATCAGGGCAAGCTCGCCGTGGTGACCTGGGTGAAGGCCAACGTGCTCGCTGTGGCGGTCAGCTACAGCGCCCGGGCCGGAGTGGGCGGCGTCAGCGTGCCTGAACTGGAGAGCGCTGCGAGGACCAGCTGGGAGAGCGCGGCCGCGAGCGGCGAGCCCCTCTAGCCGGCAACGTGCCCCGGCGCGTCGCGGGCCGCAACGGCCGCGCGCCGGGCCAGCGCCGACATCGGGGTCCCGGCTCGGGGCGGGGACGGGCGGTGACGCGATACGCGCGGGCGTGTGAATACACAACGTCGATGCGCCCGGTGCGGTGGGCGTTCGGGAACGGGGACGGACCTGACTACGCTGCGCTCAGTGCCACGCCCGGACCCCTACGTCGCCGCACCCGCTCGCTACGACGCGGCGGCCTTTCGCCGCTGCGGGCACAGCGGCCTGGCCCTGCCGCCGATCTCCCTCGGCCTGTGGCACAACTTCGGGGACGGCTCGCCCCTCGAGGTCCAGCGGGCGATCGTGCGACGCGCCTTCGACCGTGGCGTCACGTGCTTCGATCTGGCCAACAACTACGGCCCGCCCTACGGGGCGGCCGAGGCCAACTTCGGGCGGCTGCTCCGCGAGGACCTGGCGCCCTACCGCGACGAGCTGGTGATCACCACCAAGGCGGGATGGGACATGTGGCCCGGCCCCTACGGCGACCGGGGATCGCGCAAGTACCTGGTGGCCAGCCTGGACCAGAGCCTGACCCGGCTCGGCGTCGACTACGTGGACATCTTCTACCACCACCACTACGACGACTCCACCCCCCTCGAAGAGACGCTCGGCGCCCTCGACCACGTCGTGCGCCAGGGCAAGGCGCTCTACGTGGGCATCTCCTCGTACTCGCCGGCGCGCACCCGCGAGGCGGCGGCCATCCTGCACGACCTGGGCACCCCGCTGCTCGTGCACCAGCCCTCGTACTCCTTGCTCAACCGGTGGATCGAGGACGAGCTGCTCGACACGCTGGGCGAGCTCGGCGTGGGCTGTGCCATCTTCTCGCCGCTGGCTCAGGGCCTGCTGACCGACAAGTACCTCGCCGGGGTGCCCGCCGACTCGCGCGCCGCGCGCGCAGACTCCTTCCCGGCCGCCTCCCTGTCGGCCCAGAACCTGGGGCGCGTGCGCGCGCTGGCCGAGCGGGCCCGCGCCCGGGGCCAGAGCCTGGCCCAGATGGCGATCGCCTGGACGCTGCGCGACGAGCGCGTCACCTCCGCCATCATCGGCGCGCGCAGCGTCGCCCAGCTCGACGAGAGCCTCGACGCGGCGAGCGCCCCACCCTTCGACCCCGCGGAGCTCGCCGCCATCGACGCGTTCGCCGGTGAGGGCGGCATCGACCTGTGGCGCGACGTCGCCACGCGCTGATCAGGCGACGCGCCCCACGACGCCCACCGCGGTCACCAGCCCGACGCCCACCACCAGGGCGGTGAGGGCGTAGGTCAGCACCCGGCGAGGCCCACCCATCCGGTGCGCGGGCTCCAGGCGGCGCTCCAGCAGCACCAGGAACCCGAGCACCACGGGCAAGAGCACGGCGTTCATGACCTCCACGTCGACCGAGAGGGCGACCAGGTTCACCGAGGCCATGACGGCCAGGGCACTGGCCACGATGCCACCCACGGCGATGGCGTAGAAGCCCAGCGCGGCGCGGGGCTCGTCGTTGAGGCTGTGGCGCCAGCCCAGGACCTCGGCGATGCCCCAGGCGCCCGCCACCGAGACGACCAGGGCCGCGGTGACCGACGCGCCCAGCATGCCCAGGCCAAATAGGACGATGGCTCCGCGCTGGCCGAGGAAGGGTGTCAGGGCGGCCGCGATCGCCCCGATGGATCCCAGGCTGTGACCCGGATCCCGCGATCCGATCGTCGCGCCCAGGGCGACGACGATCGCCACCATCACGACCTGGGTGGCCACCGCCCCGAGCGCGGTGTTGCGGCGCGCGCGGCGCACCCCGGCCGGATCGGCGCCGTAGCCCTTGTCGATGACGGCCTCTTGCTGGTAGTAGATCATCCAGGGCATCACGACGGCACCGACGTTGGCGGCGAGCAGCGTGCCGTAGCCGTGGGCCAGCGACCAGTGCCCCCCGAGGCTCGCCAGCAGGCGCGAGGCGCTCGGGTGCACGCTCAGCGCCGCGACCACGAAGAGCAGCTCCAAGGCCCCGACCACGATGCCGATCGCCTCGACCCGCCGGTAGCGACCCAACAGCAAGACGGCGATCAGCCCGAGGGCGGCCGCGCCCACCGTGGGAGCCGTCGGGAATCCGACGAGGGAGCCCACGCCCGCGACCCCCGCGAGCTCGGTAACCATGGCGCCGGTGCAGGCCGCCAGCAGCGTCAGGGCGGCCACGGTCGCCCAGACGCGCCCGTACTCGCGCCGGATCAGGGCGCCGTGGCCCAGCTGGGTCGCCAGCCCGATGCGGACGGTCATCTCCTGGACGACGTACAAGATGGGGATGAGGGCCAGCTCGGGCAGCACCATGGCGAAGCGGAACCGGGCTCCGGACTGGGCGGCGGTGACCACGCTGCCGGCGTCGGTGTCGGCCAGCATCACCAGCAGGCCGGGTCCCACCACCATCGTCGCCACCCAGGGCAGCACGCGTCGCCACCGGGGGACGACCGAGGGGCGGACCCGCTCCGTCAGCGTTCCGCGTTTCCCCCCCGAGTGGGTCTCGGTCTGGTCCAGGTTCCCATTGTGCCATGGCCGCTGCCCGGCACCGCCGGACGTCGCGGTGCACACCGGCGCCGGTGCACAGAATCTCGGCGGCCACCGCCACCGGGGTGGGGGCGGCCGGACTACCGTGACACCCAGGCACTGGGAAAGCGAGGTCCTATGGCGGCACGGCACCCGAAGGCTCGAACCGTTGCGCTCCTGGGGCGCAGCGGGGTCGGCAAGACGACCCTGCTCGACGCCCTCGCCGTGGCCGGCGGGACCCTGGAGCGACCCGGCCGGGTCGAGGACGGGACGACCCTGGGAGCGACCGATCCCGAGGAGCGCCGCCACCAGACCTCGCTCGCCTTGTCGATGGCGCCGATCTTCATCGGCGAGGACAAGCTGACCCTGCTGGACACGCCAGGCCTGCCGGACTTCCTCCTCGAGGTCGACCACGCCCTCGAGGTCGCCGACGTGGCGGTCCTGGTGGTCAGTGCCGCCGAGCCGGTCACCTCCGAGACCGGGGTCCTGTGGCGCCGGGCGCGCGAGGCCGACGTCCCCGTCGTCGTCTTCCTCAACGCGCTCGACGCCGAGCGCGCCGACTTCGACCACGCGCTCAGCGCGTTGGAGAGCCTGGTCGGACCGGCGCTGGCCCCCCTCGAGCTGCCCCTCGGGATCGGCGAGGGCTTCGTCGGCGTCGTCGACCTGCTGACCGACGAGGCCCTGCGCTACGGTGCGGGGCCCGCGCACCACGAGAAGGTCCCCGAGGACCTCGCCGAGCGGGAGCGCCGGGTGCGCGCGAGCCTGCTCGAGGCCATCGTGGTGGGCGATGACAGCCTGACCGAGCGTTACCTGGAGGGCGACGAGCCCGACCTCGACCAGCTCGAGTCGACGCTCGGCCACCTCATGGCCGAGGGGCGCATCGTGCCGGTGATTCTCGGCTCGGCGACCCGCGCCATCGGCGTCGACCGCCTGATGACCCTGCTCGACGAGATCGCCGAGAGCCGGCCCATCCCCGCCCTGGAGGCCGGCGAGCCCGTCGAGCTGGCCCGCGACCCCGCGGGCGACCTGGTCCTGCGCGCCTTCAAGGTGATCGTCGACCCCTACGTGGGGCGCATCGTCGTGTTCGAGGTGGTGTCGGGGACCCTGGAGGGTGACGTCACCTTGACCAACACCCGCACGCAGGCCGACGAGCGTCTCCACGGGATGGGCCACCTGGTGGGCACCAAGCTGGTGCCCGTCGCCCGGGCCGTGACCGGCGACGTGGTGGCCATCGGCAAGGTCGCCCACGTGCAGGTCGGCGACTTCCTGACTCGCCGGGGCCGCAGCCTGCACCCGGTTCCGGGTCCGGTCGCGGTGCCGGCGATGACGCTGGCGGTCTCGGCTCCCGACGACGACAAGCTGGCCACGGCCCTCCAGCGACTGGCCGAGGAGGACGTGGCTCTGCGCGTGCACCTCGATCCCGTGGCCCGCCAGCTGGTGGCGACCTTCGCGGGCGAGATGCACCTCCAGGTGACCGTCGAGCGCGCCAAGCGCCGCTTCGGCGTCGAGATCACGACCGCCCCGCCGCCGGTCCCCCTCTACGAGACCATCACCAAGTCCACGACCGTCGAGGGCCGCCTGAAGAAGCAGACCGGCGGACACGGCCAGTTCGCGGTCGTCAACGTGCGCTTCGACCCCCTCGAGCCCACCTTGCCCTTCGAGTTCGTCGATGAGGTCGTCGGGGGCGCGGTGCCGCGCCAGTACATCGGCGCGGTGCGCTCGGGCATCGAGAAGGCCATGTCCCACGGCGGGCCCAACGGCTTCCCGGTGGTCGGCCTGCGCGCGACCCTCTTTGACGGCAAGGCCCACAGCGTGGACTCGTCGGAGGCGGCCTTCGAGACCGCCGGGTCCCTGGCGGTGCGCGGGGCCCTCGAGCAGGTCGGCACGGTCGTGCTCGAGCGGATCATGGCCGTCGTGGCCACGGTGCCGGCCGACGGCCTCGGCGACGTGCTCACCGACCTGTCGGGCCGGCGCGGCCGCGTGATCGGCACGACGCAGTCCGACCAGGGCGACGCGGTCATCGAGGCCCACGTCCCCGAGGCCGAACTCCAGCGCTACGGGCTCGACCTGCGCCGCCTGACCGGCGGGCGCGGCCGGGCCACCGTCGCACCGCACCACCTGACCGAGGCTCCGCGCTCGCTGAGCGCGAAGTAGCCGCGCCTACGACGCGGCCGTGACCTCGAGGTCACTGGCGCAGTAGCGGCACTTGGTGGCCGCGACGGGCAGGTCGGCCGACAGGCACTGGGGGCACGTCTTGACCGGCGGCGCCGGCTGGGGCGCCCCGAACACGTTGCTACCCGTGCGCCGCATGTAGGCGCGGTACGGCACGACCAGCGCGAAGTAGACGACCATCACGAAGATCACGAAGTAGACGATCGCCGAGATGAAGACGCCGACCTGGACGAACTGGCCGTGCACCGTCCAGCCCAGCCCCGTCTTGGCGTTGCCCGGCTCGACGGCGTTCACCAGCGGCGTGATGATCGAGTCGGTGAAGGCCTTGATCAGCGTCGAGAAGGCCAGGGCCACGACCAGCCCGACGGCGATCACGATCAACTCGCCCTGCATCAAGAAGTTCTTGAATCCCTTCACAGTTCCTCCCTCACTGGGCCCCGATCACGGGCCCTGGGCGAAGCGTAGCCACATCGCCGTGGCGGTGCCCCGACTCACGCGGTGCCCCGTGTCAGACTGGAGGGGTGCCGGCCGCCTCGACGTCTCGACTGCGCCTGGCCCTGACCGCGAGCGCCGCGGTCGCGCTGAGCGCCCTGGTGCTGGCGGCCTGTGGTGCGGCCAGCCCCTCGTCGACGTCCGCAGCGCCCGCGTCGAGCACGACGACCACCAAGGCGCCGCCACCCGCGCTGTGCCCGCTGACCCACACGCCCGCGCCCGGCGGGGTCGTCCCCCAGCGCCCGGCCATCGCCATGAAGGTCGACAACTACTCCCTGGGCCCGCCGCCGGCCGAGGCCCGCCCCCAGAGCGGGCTGGGCGCCGCCGACGTGATCTACGAGGAGCAGGTCGAGGGGTCGATCACCCGCTACGCGGCCGTCTTCCAGTGCCGCAACGCGCCCACGCTGGTCGGCCCGATCCGCTCGGCCCGCTGGACCGACGTCCAGATGCTGAGCGAGCTCGGGCACCCGCTCTTCGTGCACGTGGGGGGCATCTTGCCGGTGCTGGCCGTCGTCAACGCGTCCTCACTGGTCAACGTGGACCTGGGGACCCACCCGAGCCTCGAGACCAACCCGCCGGGGCGCTACGCCCCCTACGACACCTACACGACGACCCAGGCCGTCTGGTCGGCGATCAGCGCACCCGCCAAGGCGCCCGCGCCCATCTTCACCTTCTCGCAGGTCCCCCCCGCCGGGCAGGCCGTCAGCCAGGTGCACCTGGACTGGTCGATCACCTCGAACATCTACTGGCGCTGGAACCCCGCGACGGGCACCTGGTTGCGCTTCTACAACGACGGCACCACCACGTCCCCCGACATCGTGCCCGACCTGCTGGCCAACGGCGTCCAGAACCAGGCCCAGAACGTCATCATCCAGGACGTCTCGATCACCTACGGGCCCTGGGTCGAGAACAGCCAGGGCGGCCTGGAGGCCGAGTCCCACATCCTCGACTCCAGCGGGCGGGTCACCATCTTGCGCAACGGGCGCCTCATCAGCGGCACGTGGACCAACGGCCCGGCCGGAACGCCGACGATCTTCCTGGACGGCGCCGGGCATCGCATCCCGCTGGCCCCGGGTCGCACCTGGATCGAGATCTACCCGGCGGGGGCCCCGATGACGGTCACGCCGGCCACCCCGGTCACCCCGACGACGGCGCCCGCGGGCTAGCGCTCGGACTCGGCGATCGCCTCGATCTCGCCGTCGTCGATGATGTCGAAGGCCCGCAGGGCCTGGATCCGATCGTGGCGCCGGCTGCGCAGGCGGCGCCCGGAGAGCTCGCGCAGCTCGACGAAGGCCGCCAGCACGGCGCGGTGCACGTTCTCGGCGGTCACGTAGGGATTGGGGTCCTCGGGGACCACCTCGTCGATCAGGCCCAGCTCGAGCTGGTCGGCGGCGGTCGAGCGCATGGTGGCCAGCGTCATCTTGACCTGGTCGCGCGTCGGGCTCGGTGTCTTGTAGAGGATCGAGGCCGCCGAGCGGGGCTCGGCCACGTAGGCCATGGCCCGCTCCAGCATCATGACGTGGTCGGCCATAGGGGTCGTCGCCAGGCCCCCGCCGCTGCCCAGCGCCCCGGCCACCAGCGAGATCACCGGGTGCGGGTAGTCGATGCCGCGCAGGATCGAGCGCGCGATGAGGCGGGACTGGCCGCGCCGCTCGCTCTCCAGGGTCGGCTTGGCCCCCAGCGTGTCGGTCACGAAGAGGGCCGGCAGGCCGAGGCGCGCGCCCACCTCGAGGGATCGGTGCAGGTGGGCGAAGTCCTCGGGTCCGGGGTTGGCCGGACGCTTGAGCACGGCGTCGCCCACCCGCTGGTACGAGGGCTGGGTGCCCAGGACCAGGAAGGGCTGGGGGCCGAGGCGCGCGAAGGCCGTGACGATCGCCGGGTAGTGGCGCAGGCCCGGCTCCTGGACGTGGTTGTAGAGCGCGACCGAGTCGGTGAAGGCGTAGCGCACCAGGAACTCGAGGTCGACGCGGTTGGCGTCGACGATCAGGTCCTGGTACTGCTCGAGCAGCGCGTCGGCGCGCTCGGTGGGGACCGGCGGGCGCTGCGCGGCGGGCACCAGGTCCGGGGCGCCGGTCACGTCGTCGAAGCGCGGGCCGTGGATGCCCGGCGCACCGAAGGAGAAGACCCGGCGCTGGTCGACCGCGGTGACGTTGTGGATCAGCGTCTCGGTCTCCCGGTTGAGCTCGGGGCGCTTGTCGGCGGGCGCCGAGACGGCGTAGAGACGTGCCAGGTAGTCGACGAGCTCGGCCACGTCGGAGATGACCGCGTCGATGTTGCGGTCCATCAGGTTGGCCTCGGCGCTCTGGGAGGACGAGGGCACCGCGGTGCCCTCGAAGGCCTCGATCACGTTGGGACCCGCGAAGCCGAAGTTGGTCCCCGAGGTCGCCACGATGATGTCGGCGTTGGGCACGGCGCTGGCCGAGACCCCGCCCCAGACGTTGCCCAGCAGGACCGCCACGTGGGGCAGGGACACGCGCTCCTTGTAGACGCGGATCGCCTCGACCATGCGGGTCATCTGGGTCAGGCCGGCGAAGTTCTCGTGCTGGCGCACGCCGCTGCTCGCGTAGACCGCGACCAGGGGCAGGTGCCGGGAGGCCGCCAGGTCGGTCGCCTGCTGGAACACCTCGCCCGAGATCACGCCGAGCGAGCCGGCGAAGAAGTCCCAGTTCATGGCGTACAGGACGACGGGCCGGCCCTCGAGGGTGGCGGTGCCGTAGGTCGAGGACTCGGACTTGCCGCGCCGCGTCTCGCGGCGCAGCTTGTCGAAGTAGGACTCGTCCTTCTCGCCGGCGTGGCCCCCCCGCACCAGGCCGACGAGGTCCTTGGTGATGCGCCACCGGCTGTGGCTCGGCTTGAAGTGCACCAGCTCCTGGAGCAGCTGGAGCTGGGCGGGGATGTGGACGGTGCGGCGGTTGCGCAGGTGGGGCTCGACGGCCACCTCGTGAACCGGGAGGCCGACGGGGTAGCCCTCCCCGAAGAGCATCGCGTCGAGGTCGTCGGTAGGTCGCTGGTCCCCGGTCCCCCCGCTGTCTGACATGGGTGCCCAGTCTAGGCCGCGGGTCGCAACGGCCAACGGGGCGTCTAGCCGATGTTGAAGGGCAGCCCCCCGAAGCCCGTCTTGCCGGCCTCGCCCGACGCCAGGTACGGCCCGATCGCCTGAGCCAGGCCGGGCAGGGTCAGGCTCTGCAGGTGAACCTCGCCCGGCCCGGTCAGCTGGGCCAGGAACAGGGTCTCGGCCCCGAAGATGATGTTCTTGATGCCCTTGACCATCTGGATGTCCAGGCGCACCGAGGCGTCGAAGAGCCCGATGTGGCCCGGGTGCACCAGCAGGGTCTCACCCGCGGCGAGCCGGTAGGTGATGAGCTCGCCCGACAGCTCGACCCAGGCGGTCCCGTGGCCCCCGATGCGCTGGAGCAGGAAGCCGTTGCCCGAGAAGATCCCCGCCCCGAGCTTCTGCTGGAAGCCGAGTGCCAGGGTCACGTCGGCGGTCGCGGCCAGGAAGCCGTGGCGCGAGACCAGGTACTCGTGCTCGGCGTCCACCGGGACCGGCCGGATGTGGCCGGGCATCTTGGCCGCAAAGGCGATGCGCGCGCTGGCCCCGGTCGCCTGGTAGCGGGTCAGGAAGACCGTCCCGCCGGCGGCCACGCGCTTGAGGACACCCATCACGCCCGAGGCGCCGGCACCGGCCGTGGCGGTGGTGAGTTGCACGTGGGGGCTCATCCACGACAGCTCGCCCCCCTGGGAGACGACGGACTGGCCGTCTTGGAGCTCGACCTCGAGGACCGGCATGGTCGTGCCCACGATGCGGTGCGCCACCCCGGTCGCGCCGCTGTCGGCGAAGGCCGGGGCGTCACTGATCGACTCTGGCATGCTGCTCTCCTCGCTGGTGGGTCGGCGGGCCCCGCTGCTAGGCGAAGTCCTCCTCGCGGTACTCGGTCGGCGCCCGGCCCTCGCGCGCCTGCTCGGCCGTGCGCAGGTCGACGCGCCGGATCTTGCCGCTGATGGTCTTGGGCAGCTCGGCGAACTCCAGGCGCCGCACCCGCTTGTAGGGGGCCAGGTGGTCACGGGCGTAGGCCAGGATGTCGCGGGCCAGCTCGGGGCTCGGCTCGTAGCCCGCCACCAGCGACACGAACGCCTTGGGCACCGCCAGGCGCATCGCGTCGGGCGCCGGCACGACGGCGGCCTCGGCCACGGCGGGGTGCTCGATCAGCACGCTCTCGAGCTCGAAGGGGCTGATGCGGTAGTCGCTGGCCTTGAAGACGTCGTCGGCCCGGCCGATGTAGGTGATGTAGCCGCTCTCGTCGCGGTGGGCGATGTCCCCGGTGTGGTAGTGACCGCCGGCGAAGGCCGCGGCGTTGCGCGCGTCGTCGGCTCCCGTGGAGGTGCGATACCCGGTCATCAGGCCCAGGGGCCGCTCGCCGGCCAGGGAGACGCAGATCTCCCCGTCGTCGCCGACCTCGCCGCTGATCGGGTCGACGAGCTCGATGTCGTAGCCCGGGATGGGGCGGCCCATGGAGCCCGCGATCACCGGCTGGCCGGGCGAGTTGCCGATCTGCACCGTGGTCTCGGTCTGGCCGAAGCCGTCACGGATGGTCATGCCCCAGGCACGCTGGACGGCCTCGATGACCTCGGGATTGAGCGGCTCGCCCGCGCTGGCCAGCTCGCGCAGGCTGGTCGCGTAGTGAGCCAGGTCCTGCTGGATGAGCATGCGCCACACCGTCGGGGGTGCGCAGAACGTGGTCACGTGCTGGTCGACGAGGACCTGGAGCATGGCCGCGGCGTCGAAGCGCGCGTAGTTGTACACCGCGATGGTGGCCCCGGCGATCCAGGGGGCGAACATGGACGACCAGGCGTGCTTGGCCCAGCCGGGACTCGACACGTTGAGGTGCACGTCACCGGGGCGGATCCCGATCCAGTACATCGTCGAGAGGTGCCCCATCGGATAGCTGGCGTGCGTGTGCCCGACCATCTTGGGCAGCGCCGTGGTGCCCGAGGTGAAGTAGATGAGGAACGGGTCGTCGGCGGCCGTGGGGGCCTCGGGCACGAAGTCCGCGCTGGCCTGGCGAGCATCGGCGATGTCGAGCCAGCCCGCCGAGGGACCGCCCACCGAGACCCGGACGTAACTGCCCGACACGTTGGCGAAGCGCGCCGTCACGTCGGCCTGGGCGATCACCGCCCCGGCGCTCGCCCGGTCGATGCGATCTTGCAGGTCACTCGAGGTGAGCAGCGTCGTCGCCGGGATCATCACGGCGCCCAGCTGCAAGATGGCGAGTGTCACCTCCCACAGCTCGACCTGGTTGCCCAGCAGGACCAGGACCCGCATCCCCCGGCTGACACCCTGATCGCGCAGCCAGGACGCCAGCTGGTGCGACCTCGTCGAGAGCTCCGCGAAGCTGTAGCTGGTGGCCGACCCGTCCTCCTCGATCACCACCAGGCCGGGCTGATCGGGGGTCTCGTGGGCGAGAACCGCGTCGAACCAGTCGCGCGCGAAGTTGAACGTCGCGGGGCGGGGCCAGGCGAAGCGACTGCGGGCACCGTCGTAGTCTTCGCGCAGGTCCTGCAACTGATCGCGGGCCGCTCGGAACTCCTCGGTCGGGGTCGGCATGGGTTTCTCCCTTCTCTGGGCCCGATGGTAGGCCCGTGGTGGCGGTCGCGTCAGGTGCCCGTGACTCCCGGAGTCACCAGGCGCGTCGTGGTGCTCGGCTGGCGGGTGCACACGGCGCTCGCCAGGCGCACCCGGCGCGGCGTCAGGAACGGTCGCAGCGCGATGACGACGCCCCACGCGTGGGCCGCGCGGCAGCGCGCGGGCGGGTAGTTGCCGACCTCGCTCACGCCCCAGGCGACTGACACGGAGGCGCCTCGCGCCACGACGTGGCGGGCGGGCATCTCACCGATGCTGGCGTTGCGCGCCGGCGGGCCGACCGAACGGCCCGTGGGGCCGGCGACTGGCTGGATGGCCGGAACGCCCCACAGCACGCACGTCGTGCGCCGGTTGGTGAGCACCAGGGGGTAGTAGATCGTCCCGGCCGTCCCCGAGGGACGGCCCACGCGCACCACCAGCTGGGCGGAGGTGCAGGCGGGCACGCCGGCCGCTCGGGCCGACGCCGAGCTGGCGAGGAGCGGCGCTGCTGCCAGAAGCACCACCGCTGCAGCACCCCGCGCCGCCCATCCTCGCCTCGTTCGAGCGTCCACGCACCACCCCCCGACCCCCCAGGTCTACACCGGATCCCGGCCTCGCGCGAAGTCCCGGTCCGCGAGTGCGCGTGGCAGGATGAGGCCATGGCGGCTCGAGCGCGCGCAACCGAGGGCTCGAGCCCGCCCGTGACGCTGCACGAGGCGGGCGACCTCATCTGGATCGCCCCCACGAGCGCCCCGGGGGACAGCCTGGGTGCCGAGACGGGGGCGGCCCTGGCGGCACTCGGCCGAGCACTCGCGGCCGACGGGAGCTCCTGGGACGACGTCGAGCTGGTGATCGCGCACCTGGCCGCCACCGCCGACGAGGCCGCCGCCGCGAGCCACTACCGCGCCTACTTCACCGGGACCCCGCCGCGGCGGACCGTGGCGGCCACGCTGGCCCCGCCCGGCGCGCGCGTGGCCTTCGAGATCGTGGGGCACCGCCCGCGGCGGCCAGCCTCCGGGGACCTGTCGCGGCGCACCGGCTTCGTCGACCACGACGGCGAGCGCCTCTACTTCGAGGTGGTCGGTGGCTCCAGCCCGCGGCCGGCGCTGGTGCTGTGCCACGGGGCCGGCTCCAATCACGCCTCCTGGTTCCAGCAGGTCCACGCGCTGGCCCACGATCGCCCGGTCATCACGTGGGACCACCGCGGCTACGGCCGCTCGAGCGATCTCGACCAGCGCTCCGGCCCCGAGGTCGCCCCCGGGGACCTGCTGGCCATCCTCGACGAGCTCGAGGTCGAGCGCGCCGACCTGGTCGGCCAGTCGATGGGGGGATGGACCGCCGTGGGCGCCACGCTGGCCCGGCCGCACCTGGTGCGCTCGGTGATCCTCACCGACTCCATCGGCGGCATCGTGACCGACGCCGTCATCGCCACGCTGGCCCGCGACGCGGCCCGCGACCCCGAGCACGAGGTGCTGGGCGACCATCCCGCCCTCGGCGCGACCTTCCGCCACCGCGCGCCGGCCCTCGCCCACCTGTACCAGATGGTCGGAGCTATGGGGTCGGTGGACCCCGCGACGATGATCGACCGCCTGGTGCACGCGACCTACGGCCCCGCCGAGGCCGCCCGACTCTCGATGCCGGTGCTGTGCGTGGTCGGTGACCACGACCGGATCTTCCCGCCCTCGGTCATGCGCGCGGTGGCCGAAGCCCTTCCCGACGCCCGCGTCGTGGAGATCACCGAGGCGGGGCACTCGGCCTACTTCGAGGAGCCCACCTCGTGGAACCGGGCCGTGGGCGACTTCCTGGTCGCGCTGGACCGCGCCGACGCCGACGCTCGCTGAGAGCGCCGGCCGAGTCGCCGACGGCGCCCGGGCGTCCCCTGGGCCCAAAGCTCCCGCTGCTAGTGTGGTCAGGTTGCGCCCGGGGTGTGCCGGCTGCGCGAAGGTGGGCGGATGTGAGCGAGTCGGTCGACTCAGCAGACGGGTGGCAGCTCTTCCTATCGTCGATTCCCGACGGCGCGCTCCTGGTCAACGCGGACGGGTACATCGCCATGGCCAACGAGGCCCTGGCGTCCTACACCGGCTATGGGGTGTCCGACCTGATCGGAGCGTCCGTGGAGCTCCTGGTGCCCCAGAAGGTCGCGGGCGACCACGTGCTGGCGCGCGAGAAGTTCCTCGAGGGCGCCCAGAGTCGACCGTTCGGCTCGCATACGCACCTCGCTCTGGCCACCCGCGACGGGACCCTGCGGGAAGTCGACATCGCCCTGTCGCAGATCACCCTGGACGGCGAGCCGATGTCGCTGGCCATCGTGCGCGACCTGGACGACCTGCATCGCACCAGCCTGCACAGTGACTCGGATCTGCGCTACCGGCTGGCCTTCGACATCTCGGTGGCCCCGATCGTGTTCACCGACGACCACGACCGGATCCTCGCGGCCAACGACGCGTTCTGCGACCTCCTGGGACGCACCCGCGACGAGCTGCTCGGCCAGGACTCAACGTTGTTCACGTATCCCCTGGACCTGGGCCTGACCGAGGCCTCCCTGGAGCGCGTGCGCCGCCGCGAGGTCGACGCGGAGCACTACGTCAAGCGCTACGTGCACCGCGACGGCCGGGTGCTGGTGGTCGAGGTCGCCCGGCGCGCCGCCTACGACGCGAGCGGCCACCTGCTCTTCAACGTGATCAGCGAGCGCGACGTCACCGAGGAGCGGTCCCTGACGGCCCAGCTGGCCCACCAGGCCCTCCACGACCCCCTGACCGGGCTGGCCAACCGCGCCCTGCTCGAGGACCGCCTGGCCCGCGCCCGCGCCAAGATCACGCGCCAGGGCGGCTTCGGCGCGATCCTGATGGTCGACCTCGACGACTTCAAGGACGTCAACGACTCGCACGGCCACCTCATCGGCGACCAGGTCCTCATCGCCGTGGCCCGACGCCTCGAGGAGGTCGCCCGCACCGCCGACACCCTGTGCCGCTTCGGGGGCGACGAGTTCGTCTACCTGGTCGAGGGCGTGCACCAGGCCGAGCAGGTCCGCCGCATCGCCGAGCGCCTGCTCGGCGCGCTCGAGCGACCTTTCACCATCATGGGTCTCAGCCTGCAGCAGCACGCCAGCATCGGCGTGGCGACCTGGGACATCGAGTCACCCGACGATCTGGCCATCCTCGAGCAGGCTGATCTCGCCCTCTACGAGGCCAAGCGGCTCGGGCGCAACCGCTACGTCGTCTTCTCCCCCCGTCTCCACCAGAGCCACGCGGGACGTGGTCACGACCTGCAGGCCCTGCGCGACGCCCTGAGCGACGGCTCCTTGTCCATGCACTTCCAGCCCATTGTCTCGGCCGCGACGACGACGGCTGTGGGCTTCGAGGCCCTCATGCGCTGGCGCCACCACGAGCGCGGCTGGATCTCGCCCTCCGAGTTCTTGAGCCTCGCCGAGTCGACCGATCTCATCGGCGATCTCGGGTCCTTCGCCCTGCGCGAGGCCACGCGCGCGGCCGCCAGCTGGTCGAGCGCGCCCGACGGGCCCTACGTCACCGTGAACCTGTCGGCCCGTCAGCTCTTCGACCCCGAGCTCGCCAGTCGGGTAAGGACCGCCCTGGTCGACAGCGCGCTGGAGCCGAGCCGGCTGGTGATCGAGATCCCCGAGCGCGCAGCCCTCGAGGACGCGGCCCGCGCGTCCCTGGTCGTCGACGAGCTGCGCCTCCTCGGCGTGGGCTGTGCCCTCGACGGCTTCGGTGACGGCCTGGCCTCGCTCGCCCAGCTGCTGCATCTGGACCTGCGCTTCGTGAAGATCGACCGCTCCCTGATCCGCCCCCCCACGGGCGCCAGCCTGCGCGACGCACTGGTCGAGGTCATCGTGACCCTCGGCCATCGCGCCGGTATCGACGTCGTGGCCCAGGGGATCGAGACGAGCGACGACCTGGCCCGCCTGCGCGCGGCCGGCTGCGCCCTGTCCCAGGGCTTCCTGTTCTCTCAGGCCGTGCCGCTGTCCGAGGTCAGCACCCTGATGGGCATGCCGCTCGGCGTCGAGGACTCGAAGGTGAACCCCTCATCGATGAGCGCGATACAGGCGTCGGCGACCTCGGCGTCGTAGCGCACGCCGGCGCCGCGGCGCAGCTCCTCGCGCGCATCGGCCAGCGACCAGGCGGGCCGGTACGGGCGATGGTGCACCATGGCCTCGACGACGTCGGCGACCGCGACGAGCCGGGCGAACGGCGAGATGGCCCCATCGACCAGGTGGTCGGGGTACCCCGAGCCGTCGAGGCGCTCGTGGTGGTGCCGCGCGACTTCGACGAACACGGACGACAGGGATGCCTCCGCCACGATCTCGGCGCCCAGCTCGGCGTGGCGGGCCACGGCCTCGAACTCCAGGGCACTGAGCGGTCCGGGCCGGCCCAGGATCTCCGAGGGGATGGCGATCTTGCCCACGTCGTGCAGGGCGGCCGCGCTGGCGACCGCGTCGACGTCCTCGGCGCACCAGCGCAGTCGCTCGGCGAGCTGCCGGCTGAGCGCGCTGACCCGGGCTTGGTGGCCCGCGGTGTAGGGATCGCGGATCTCGGTGAGCCGCACCATCGCGCTCACCGTCCCACGCAGCGACCGTTCCAGCTCGGCCCGGGTGCGCGTGTGAGCGACCAGGAGCTCGATCTCGGCCACCAGGGCCCGCAGCTCGCCCTCGATCGCGGGCGGGAAGGCGAACTTGTCGTGGGCAGCCACCGTCAGCGTCGCCCGACGGCGTCCCAGGGAGAGCGGCAGGGCCAGAAATGACTCGATGCCGAAGCGGCTGGCCCGTTCGCGCCACGGGGCGAAGACGGGATCGAGCTGCACCGCCTCGACGCCGACGGGCCGCTCGTCGCGCAGGGCGCGCAGCGTCGGGCCCTCCCAGATCGGGTCGTGGGTGGGCGCCTCGAAGTCCAGGCCCTCGAGGTAGGCGGCGAGTCCCGCACGATGCGTGACCACAGCGCCTTGCTCGGTGGCCCGTGACACCCACGACACCAGGAAGCCGCCGACGCTGCACAGCGCGTCGACCACCGACTGGAGGGCGGCATCCTCGTCGGGGGCCGCGGGGATGCGGCGGGTCACCTCGGCCAGCAGGCGCCGCATGCGCTCATCGGTACGCTGCGCGGTGACGTCGGTGAAGGTGGCGACGACCCCGCGCACCTGACCGCTCTCGAGGACGGGGTACGAGTCGATCGAGAGCCAGCAGCGGGGGTGCTCGGCGAAGACGAAGCCCACCACGACATTGCGATACACCCGGGAGGCGTCGAAGGTCCGGGCGATGACCGGGTCGTCGAAGGTGAAGGGCGTCGCAATCTCCACACTGGAGATGGTGCGCACGGACAGCCCCAGGAGCTGGTCCGCCGTGGTGTGCAGGAGGTTGGCGATCGCCTCGTTGCAGTCGCGCACGACGCCGCGCTCGTCGAAGTACCCGAAGCCGACGTGGGTGGCGCCGAGGTACTCGGTGAGATAGCGCGCCGAGCGCATCGGGCTCGTGCCGTCGTCCACGCTCATCCCTTCGCCCCACCCGTCCTCGCTGACGGGCGCCCCAACCTAGCGGTCCCGACGCCGCCCCGGCAAACCGACACGCGCGCGCTCATCTAGATCGAGACAATGCTCGACGTCGATGGCTCCGGGAAGACGAAGCCCTCCATCAGGACGGTGCGAGCCACCGCGACCACGTCGGAGTCGAAGAGCGTCCCGGCATTCGCCTCGACGAACCCCAGGGCCTCCTCCCTACCCACCACCGGGCGGTAGGGGCGGTGGCTCGACATGGCCTCGATCACGTCGGCCACCGCAACGATCCGGGCCGGCAGGCCGATGGCGCTGGCCGTGAGCCCAGCCGGGTAGCCCGAGCCGTCGAGGCGCTCGTGGTGCTGGAGGGCGACCTCGGGAATCGGCCAGGGCAGCGAGGCCCGGGCCAGGATCTCGTGTCCGACCGACGAGTGCCGGCGCACCATGCGCATCTCCAGGTCGCTGAGGCGACCCGGTTTGATGAGGATCTCCGAGGCCAGCGCGATCTTGCCGACGTCGTGGACGTCTCCGGCCTGGCCGATGAGCTCAACCAGGTCCGCATCGAGGTCCAGGCGGGTCCCGAGGGCCGTCGCCAGCGCGCCGACGCGCACCTGGTGGCCCGCGGTGTAGGGATCGCGCGCCTCGGTCACCTGGGACAGCGCCGCCAGCGTCCCCTCCAGGGCGGTCGACAGGCGACGCACCGACTCGCCGTGGGCGATCATGCGCTCGGCCTCGTGGACGATCCGCTCGAGCCCGACCACCGTGAGCTCATCAAAGGAGTTGGGATGGCGGTCGTAGACGACGAGCACGGCGCGACGCCCCGCCGGCCGGAACGGCAGCACCGCGGCCGAGCGCAGGTCGTAGCGCGTGATCTGGTCGCGCCACTGGTGCACGATGGGCGACAGCGTCATGTCGTTCACCACGACCGGGTGGCCGCTGCGCAGCGCGATGCCCGAGGGACCCAGGCCGTTGGGCTGGGCACTGGACCACGACACCATGTTCGGGGTGATGAAGCCGGTGACGCCCGCCGCCTCGACGATGTCGACCCGGCGCTCGGGACCCTCGTCGGCCACCCCAACCCACGCCAGGGCGAAGGGGCCGGCGTCGACGAGCGTGTGGCACACGTGCGCGAAGGTCTCGGCCTCGCCCGTGGGATGCGCGGGACGCTCGGTGACGGCCAGCAGGAGGTCGACGAGCTGCGTGCGCCGCACGCGCTCCCCGGCGTCGAGGTACGCCAGCAGCACCCCGGTGCACTGGTCGCCTTGGAGGACGGGATAGGCGTTCACGGTGTACCAGCGCCGCTCGCCCGTCGGCGTGAGGAGTCCCTGGACCTCGCCGTAGACCGGGTCCTGGGTGTCGAGGGCGACCGCGAAGGGGAGGTCGTCGCGCGAGAAGGGCGAGCCGTCCTGGTGGACCGGGTCCCAGGTGAGCCGCGTGGGGTCGTCGCTCATCAGGTCCTCGCGCGAGCACCCAAAGACGCGCTCGGCGCGGTCGTTGATGTCCAGGACGTGACCGGACGCGTCGCGCAGCATGAACGCCGTCGCGGTGGCCTCGAGGAAGCCACTCGCCGTGAGCGCGTCCGCGAGCGTCATGGGCACTCCCTGGTCCACGCCTGCCTACCCCCTCGTCGGGGTCAGCCTACTGAAGGTTCAACATCACTTGTAAACGGTATTTAAGTCATTTTGACCGGCGATCCCGTCTTGGTGGTCGTGATCAAAATGTTGGCGCAACGCCGCGAGCAACGGTGTGCCAACGAGGACCAGCCCCCAGGGGACCAGGACAACCTGCCACAGCCAGAGGGGCCAGCCGTGATGGGACAGGACGTCGACCACCGGGAGATGGACGAAGGCCAGGGCCGCGCCCGCCACCCAGAGCCACCACCACCAGCGCAGGCGGCGCGTGGCGGTACCCAGCACCACCGCCACCGTCGCGGCCAGCGTCAGGTACGTCGGGCCCCAGATCCGCAGGTGGATGTCCAGGATCGTGGAGTTCGTCTGGAAGCCCGCCGGCAGCGGGTCGAAGGCCATCCACACGGTGAGCCACCAGAACGCCACCGCGGGCCGCCAGCGCTCGCGCTGGGCCTCGACGATCAAGATGAGGGTGGCCAGGGCCGCGAAGTAGTAGTCCCACAGGTTGACCTCGAAGACCAGGCGCAGCCCGAGCAGCACGCCGACGAGCGACAGCAGCGTTGTCGACTCGTAGATCTGGTCGCCCAGGCGCCTGCGGACCACAACCGCGAGCGCCACCCCGGCCAGGATCGGAGCCACCCGCGACAGCGCGAACAAGCTGGCCCCGCGCTGGGTCAGCTCCCACACCACGGTGCCGCCGTAGGAGCGCGTGAAGCCCGAGCCGATCACGATCGCCCGCGCCGCCCGGCCGGCCGTGGCCACCAGGAAGGGCAGGTCGACGGCGCCAACGGCCGCGGCCAAACCCGCCACGTAGCGCCACCACGCCGCGCGCGGCACCACGACTAAGAACGGCACCGCGACGAGCAGGGCGAACTGGTGGGTCGCCACCGCCAGGCCGAGCGCCACCCCGGCCCACCCCCACCGGCTGCGCAGGGCCGCCGCCACTCCCACCAGGGTCAACGCCAGGGCCAGGAGATCCTGGGGATGGTAGAACTCCAGCAGGCAGCCGATGACCGGGGCGGCCAGGGCCACGAGCGCGAGCGTGCCCAGGTGGCGCCACCGCAGCGGGCGCCCGCTGGCCCGCCACGTGAGGACCACGGCGACCACCAGGAGGGCGGCGCTGACGTAGCCCACCTGCATCGTGGTCAGGGCCGAGCTCGAGCGCACCGACCACGCGAAGATGGCGTGGAAGGCGTTCGCGCAGTGGGGTCCCAGGGCCGCCGCGCTCGGGAACGCCGTGGCGTGTCCGACGCGGAAGAGGGCCACCAGCAGGCCCGAGACGACCGGGTAGAACGGGGTGATGCTGGTGTAGGGCTGGGCGATGCCGGGCAGGTGCGCGGAGCCGAAGGCCGGCGGCGGGTACGCGCAGGCCAGGTGGCCGTGGGCGATCGCCCAGGTCGAGTACAGCGAGACGGCCGCGTCGCCCTCGCTGATCCCCCCGAGCACGCGGATCATCGCCACGTACAGGCCGATCGCGCCGAGAGTGCCCGCGAGGATCCACGCGGGCCGCAGGGCGGTCGGCCCCCCTCGATCAGGTCGCGGTGGCGCGACCTCGTCGGGAACCGTCATCTATCCGTGACGGAAGGCCATGGGATAACGGTTGAGCGCGTCGAGCGCGGCTCGCGCGGCGGCGACGACGTCGTCACCCGCCAGGGCCACGCCGAAGCGCTCCTGGCCGTCGGCCGTCGAGCGCATCGTGACCAGCACCGGCCAGGTGCGCAGAGCCGGCACCGTCGTGGCGCCGGCCAGGCGGAAGGGCACGTCGTAGCCGAGGTCGCGCAGGGCCAGCAGCGTCGCCTCCGCCCCGCCGATCAGGGGCCCGCTGGACGCGTGGCCGATGCCCACGCGTCCGCGGTGCGCCAGCTCCACCTCGCACGAGCCGGCAGCAGCGTCGTAGTCCGCTCGCACCAGGATGACGCGGGCGTCGCCCACGACCACGGGCGAGGTCTCGGCGGCCTGCTCGACGACGACCGTGATCTCCGGGTAGTAGAGGCCGGCGACCTGGACGGCCGCCTGGGCCGTCTTGTCGGGATGGGGGCCCACGACGAGCAGCGTGACGCGCCCTCCGGCGGTGACGTCGTGCTCGATGGCCACGTTCAGCACCCCGGGCAGGCTCCGCAACTCGAGCTCGAAGTCCTCGTCGATCCGCGCGGTCACGATCGCCCCTCCCCCTTCTTCTCGTAGAGCCGGTGGTCCGCGA
Organism: Actinomycetes bacterium; assembly: GCA_021785695.1. Lineage (GTDB taxonomy): Bacteria > Actinomycetota > Acidimicrobiia > Acidimicrobiales > RAAP-2 > RAAP-2. The sequence goes on along the minus strand of JAJYEQ010000004.1, from coordinate 61,320 downwards.
TGCGGTAGAGCTCCTCGGGATCCGTCGAGTCCTTGGGCGAGTTCGCCCAGCCCGCCGTGAAGTCCAGATCGTCGGCCACGGACTTGACCTGGGCGCGCAGGCGGTCGAGGAACCCGCTGGCCTCGGCTCCCTCGGCACTGGCCAGGATCACGCCGAACTCGTCACCCCCCAGACGCGCCGCGGTGTCGCCGTTGCGGACGCTGCGCCGCAGGGCAAACGCGAACTGGCGCAGCAGGTGGTCACCGTAGGCGTGGCCCGCCCGGTCGTTGAGCGCCTTGAAGTCGTCGAGGTCGATCATGACCAGGGTGAAGGCCCAGCCGTAGCGGGCGCTGCGAGCGGAGCCCACGTCGAGGGCGTGGTCGAATGTGCGCCGGTTGTCGACGCCCGTCAGGGCGTCGTGACCGGCGTTGAAGCGCGCCAGGTGCAGTGAGAGAGCCAGCTGCGACGCCGTGCGCACGGCGTCGCACTCGTGGTCCGGGACCACGGCGGGCTCGCAGAGGACCCCCGGGGTATCGGTCAGCTGGGCGACCATCGCGGGGCGCACCGGGCGTCCGCCGAGGCGGAAGCTCTGGGTGCCGAACGACTCGTGGCGCAAGACGACCACGGCGTCGCTGAGCTCGTAGCGCTCGGCCAGCCGCGCCAGCAGGCTGTAGATGAACCCCAGCCCGAGCTCGCCGTCGACCAGCTCGGCCAGCATCGTCTCGAAGAGCCACGGCCCTTCGGACTCGCCGGGAGTCGAGGGAGCCGGGCTGTGCAGGCTCACCACTCGAGCACGTCCCGGCGAGCCGACGAGGTCGGCACGGCGATCCCGGAAGCCGCTCCCACGCTGAGCAGCTCCCGGAGATCGCCCGACGCAACGGGCATGGAGATCAGGAAGCCCTGACCCCGGTGACACCCCAACTCGAGCAGGCTGTCGACGATCACCGACGACTCCACGCCCTCGGCGATGATCTCCTTGCCCAGGGCCTTGCCCAGGCGGATGATCGCGTCCACGATCGCCCGGTCGAAGGGGTCACGGGCGATGCCGCGCACGAAGCTCATGTCGAGCTTGAGCAGGTCGATGGGCAGGTGCTTGAGCTCGGACATGGAGGCGAATCCCGTCCCGAAGTCGTCGAGCGCGATCTCCAGCCCGAGCTCGCGGAAACCGCGCAGGGTGCGCGCGGTCTGCTCGGGGTCGTCGACGACCGCGTACTCGGTCAACTCGATGCAGATGCGCGAGCCCGGCACGCCGTAGCGGGCCAGGGAGCTCTCCACGAAGGCGACCAGGTCGCCGAGCCGGAAGTCCGCTGGCGACATGTTCACGCGGACCTTGAAGTCGAGGCCCGGGTAGTCGTGCTGCCAGACGCTCAGCTGGCGGCACGCCTCGGCGAAGACCCAGCGCCCGAGGCTGGTGACCAGACCCGTCTCCTCGGCCACGGTGATGAACTCGGAGGCGGCCAGCAGGCCCTTGCTGGGGTGCTGCCAGCGCACCAGCGACTCGACCGCCAACAGGCGACCGGTTATCAGATCGATCTCGGGCTGGTAGTGCAGGCGCAGGCCATCGCCGTCGATCGCCTCGCGCAGCTGCAGCTCCATCTCGGAGCGCGCGTCATGCCGCTCGCGCAGCTCGCGGTCGAAGACGACTGCCCGATTACGGCCCCGCGACTTGGCGTGGTACATGGCGAGGTCCGCGCGCCGGAGGAGCTCGGTGGGGGCCACCGCGGTCTGAGCCAGCGCGATCCCGATGCTCGCGGTGTGGTTCATCACCTGCCCGGCGATCTCGACGGGCTGGGCAATGACCTCGAGCATCCGGTACGCGCTGGCCATCGCCTCCATCTCGGTGCGGGCGCGATCGACCAGGAACACGAACTCGTCGCCGCCGAGGCGCGCCACGAAGTCCCCCGTGCGCACCGAGGTGCGCAGGCGGTCGGCCATCACGACGAGCAGGCGGTCCCCGCTGGCGTGGCCCAGGTAGTCGTTCATGACCTTGAAGCGGTCCAGATCGATGACCATCACCGCGGTGTCGCGGCGCGCCGCGATCCGGGAACGCAGCTCTTCGAGCAGGGCCCGCCGGTTGGCCAGCCCGGTGAGCTCGTCGTGGTTGGCGTTGAAGATGATGCGCTCTTCGGCATCGATGCGCGACTGCATCTGGACCAGCAGGGAGGCCACGGCCTGCAGCGCGTTGATCTCGGCGGGGATCCAGTTGTGCCGGTTGAAGTGGATGAAGCCCAGCACGCCCCAGGTGGTCTCGCCGACCAGCAGCGGCACGGCGGCGCCGGCCGCGGGCGTCGCCCCCGTCGAGTCGTTGATGTGCTGCTTGTACGTGTCGTCGACGTCGTCGGCCTTGCCCGTCAGGTAGGGACTCTTGAGATCTCGCGTGGCCGCAAAGATCGGGTCCGCGTCAAAGGGGACCTCCCCGAGCGGGTCCGGGTCGGGGATGTCCTCGCGGATCGGCCACTCGGCCACCATGATGCTGAGCCCCCGCACCAGGTCGTTGCGTCGCATCAGGGCGACGTCGCTGCCCAGGAACTCGCCGAGCTCGCGGATCGTCCACTGCAAGTCGGCGACCCGGGTTGTCGAGGTCGCCGACATGAGCCGCTCGGCGACGCGGGCGACGAGCTCGTCGAGACGCTGCTGACGCGTCAGCAGGGTCTCGCGCTGCGCCAGCGTGGTGATGCGGCCCAGCAGCCCCGCGAAGGCGTGCACGACTGAGCGCTCGCGCCTCGACCACGTCTTGCCCTGGCGAGCGACCAGGAGCACCCCCACGACCTTCTCACGCTCGTCACGGATCACCTCGACGAGCCCGCCCCACTCGATCCCCAGAACCGTCGCCGAGACCGAGGCCACCGCGCGATCTGCCTGCAGAGCGACCTGGACCTTGGTCGACAGAGCCGCCAAGGCTCCAGCGGCCTCCGGCGTGGCGAAGGGCTCGAGCTCCAGAATCGGACCATCCAATGGCCCCACAACAGCGACAATTTGCGTGCCCGCGACGACGTGAACCAGTGAGTCGACAATCAGCCGCATCTCGTCGTGCGACTGCGCCGTGGGCGACACGGTGGTTTCGACCATCAGGACAGGCCTTTCGCGCCGGCGACTCAACGCCGTTCTGTCCCGCCATCGTAGGGCCAAATAGGAAAATTCGGCAAGATATCGTTTCGCTACATTTCGACAACGGACTCGTCATTGTCGTGCGCTGTTGTGCGCACCCAGACGTCGTCGAGCCGTCGACGAATGCTGTGCGCGCTGGCGGGCGTCGCGACCGACACCCGCAACACCATCGCGATCGTCTCTCCGGGATCCAGATCGAACAGATCGTTGAAGCGTGTGGCCAGATCGTACATCTCGTCGAGATAGCGCTCGCCGCCGAGCTCGCGTCGCTCGAAGTCGTTGGTCGCGTAGAGGAAGACGGGGACCACCGGCTGCACGGCCAGGCCAGCCACCGTCGCCGTCAGCCAGAGGCGCTCGGTCGCCGCCCCCGCGCGCATGTACCACAGGGGCTCGACGCGTGGCACCGTGATCGCCGCCAGGGCCGACGACGTCGAGACCAAGAGTTGGGTGCGCAGGCCGAGCATCCGACCCGCCCGCCACTCGGCCAGGTGCGCCATGACCTCGGGGCGCCCGAGCAGCCCCAGGGCGGCCACGCTCGTCGGGTCCATCTCCAGGGTCCGCACATCGAGGCCCTCGTCGAGCGCGTCACGTCCCGGCAGGCGGATCTCACCGAGCATCTGGGCGTGCACGGACGGGATGAGGAAGCGCAGGCGGTCGCAGCGACCCAGGATGTCACCCGCGGCGCCCAGCTCGGTGGGTGAGCGCAGCAGGCGCAGCCGCGCGCCCTCGGCGCTGGCGGCCCGCTGGAGAGACTCCACATCCTCACTGCTCAACGTGGCCTCGGGGTCCCCGGCCTGGCGGTTCGTCATCCGGCGCGGCACGGCGGGATAGAGCGCGGCGAGCTGGGAGTCCGCGCCGCGACCCAGGTGCAGCGTGGCCACGTGCGAGCTGGCGACCCCCTGGGGGAAGAGCTGAACCTCACCCAGGCGCTCGGTCGCCGCAGCAGCGGTACGCGCGTTCAGCACCGCCGCGCCCAGGGCCACGTAGGTGCCCCGGTGCGCGACGTCCATCGCGGCGGAGTGGTCGGCGACCACGAAGAAGCGCACCTCGTCGTCGTCGGCCTCGAAGCGCCAGGGCTGGACGTTTCCCCCCGACGGCGCGCGTCGAGCGGCATCGACGATCAGCGTGATGTCGTCGGCGTCGACGGGCACGGGGTCCTCCGGTTGCGCGGCGTCGAGGTCAATGTCGGAGTCGATCTCCAAGTCGACGGGTGCGATCCCGCCGAGGGCCTCGTCCAGGTCGATGCGGACCCGGCCCGAGGGCAGATCGGCGCCCAGGGCGAGGTGGCGCAGAGCGGTGGCCACCGAGGCGGCACCCAGCGTCACCTCGCTGGCCAGCTGGGGCCATCCGGTGATCGTGGCGCCCAGCTCGAAGAAGGTCACGGCGCCGCGCGCCGACACCTCGGCCGTGCCCAGGAGACGCAGCAGGTAGGGCCCCTTCTCGAACAGCGTCAGGCTGGCCAGGCGCTCGGCGGTCATGTCGCCGAGGAGCCCGTGGAAGAGCGGCCGGTCGGGCTCGAGGTCGAAGCGCTCCACATCGAGCACCCCGCGGTCGCTGGTCTCCATGAGGACCGGGATCCGGCGGGCCCGGGCCGCCTCGCGCACCAGGTACTTCATGTCCAGCGAGTCGCACTCCTCGATGACCACGTCGAGACCGTCGAGGAACTGGTCGAGGTTCTCGTGCGTCAGGCCCTCGCTCAGCACCATTAGGGACACGTAGGGGTCGATCTCGCCGATCCGGCGAGCCGCGACGATCGCCTTGTTGATCCCGAGGTCCAGCACGCTGACCGGCAAGCGGTTGAGGTTGGTCAGGGCCACCGTGTCGAGGTCGGCGAGACGCAGCTCGCCGGCCAGTCCCTCCAGGGCGATGACGTGGGCGACCGAGTGCCCGGCGCTCGCGCCGACGATGCCGACGCGCAGGCCCCGCAGGTGATGCTGCTCCTCGGCGGTGAGCTTGGGCCGATTCCGGTCCAGGCGCACCCGGCTGAACGCGCGAGGACCGAGCAGGCGCACGACCGCGCGCCGCCACGGGTAGTAGACCCAGCGCGCCGGCTCGTCGAGCTCCTTGTCTGAGGGGGTGGGCTTGAGCTCGGCCACCTGGGCCTGCTGCTCGGCCAGACGGTCAATCGCCTGCAGGGCCGGATCCTCGCGCAAGATGCGCAGGACCTCGCGGTCGCTGCGCGTGGCGACGTCGAGCACCAGGGGGCGAAATGACTGGGTGCGCGGAGACTCCGCGTCCAGTGATGCGGGACCGGTCTGGCGCGGACCTCGAGCTAGCTGCTCGGCCTCGCGCCGCAGAGCCCGACGGTTCTCGTCGTCGGCCAGGTCGTAGGTGCGTCCGCGCTGCCAGGTGACGGCGTAGGTGCGATAGCGCTCGTCGGGGAAGGGCACCCAGTTGCGGCTCAGGACCTCGCCCCCGGCCACCTTGCCGACGGGAATCAGCTGGTCGGAGACGGCGGCGATGGTGCGCTCCGCGCCGAGCCACGTCGCCGCGTGCGTCATCATCCGCGAGATCGTCGCGACCATCCGCACGCCGAGGACTGAGGCGCCCCTGGCCCATCCGCCCTTGGCCTCGATGACGCCCAGGCGGGCCTCACGGTCGATCAAGTCACCGATCTCGTCGATCTCGGGGAGAGAGGCCAACTCCTCCATGAGCGCGGCACCCCAGCGGTTCTCGAGTGGCCCGTGAAATCGCAGGCCCGCGACCGGCTCACCGTCGGGAGCGAAGCCCACAAAGAACAGAGGGACGCCACGACCCTCTTCGAGATCGCGGCGCCGCAAGGTGCTCTCGAAACCGTAGCTGCGGTACTTGCCCTCGGCATCGTCGAGGTAGCGGCGCCACAGGTCCGGTCGTTCGAGCGGGTGATGTCCCTCGAAGCGCACCCCCGAGGCCTCGTCGATGAAACTCGCTCCGTATCGATAGCGAAGCGCCACTGATCTCCTTTCCGAACACCTCGCTCGTGACGGACCGGGCGCACGGCTTGGCGCCACATTCAGGCTACCGATCGTGCTGGAGGGAGCGGTGCATGGTCGGGGCCCGTCACGTGACGCCATCGCACCACCACGAGACGCACTCAGTAGTGTGCAGGCGTGACCGCGGCGCTGGTGATCTGGAGCGCGATCGCCGGCCTCATCGTTGGATCGTTCCTCAACGTCGTCATCTACCGGGTCCCCCAAGGGCTCTCCGTGGTCGCGCCGCGATCGGCGTGCCCCGCGTGTCACACGCCGATCGCGGTCCGCGACAACGTCCCCGTCATCTCGTGGTTGGTGCTGCGTGGACGGTGCCGCTCGTGCCGAGCCCCCATCTCGGTGCGCTACCCGCTCGTCGAGTCAGGAACGGCGCTGAGCTTCGGGCTGGTCGCGTGGCGCATCGGCCCGCACCCGCAGCTGGCGGCGTTCCTGGTGTGCGCGGCCAGTCTCCTGGCACTCGCCATCATCGACGTCGAGCACTTGCGGCTGCCCTCGCGCATCGTGTATCCAGCCAGCGTGCTCGTGATTGCCCTGCTGCTCGGATCCTCCGCCCTGCTCGATCAGTGGCACCACAGCGTGGTCGGAGCTCTCTGCGCGCTCGCGTGGCTCACGCTCTTTGGCACCATCCACGTCGTGAGCCCGCGGGCCCTGGGTGCAGGAGACGTACGGCTGGCACCGCTGCTCGGATTCGCCCTCGGCTGGCTGAGTGTCAGCGCGGTGGTGGTCGGCTTCTTCGTGGCCAACCTGGTGGGGTCGATCGTGGGCGTCTCGCTGCTCGCCGCGCACCGTCTCCAGCGACGCCAGCCCATCCCCTACGGCGTGTTCCTGGCGATCGGGGCCGGTGTCGCGATCCTGTTCACCCCCCAGATCCTCAGCCCCTGGCCGGCCTTGCGCACCCTGCTGGGATAGCTCAGTACACGAACTCGGTGCGCAGCCCGTCGCTATCCCACTCGCCCTCGGCCGGCAGCCGGGTCGCCGCGCGCCCGTTGACGCGGCGGGCCGTCCACAGCAGCGCTGCTGCGTCGTAGAGGTGCTTTTCCGGCACTGCGGTCGCGGCGTCGATCACCGCGGTGATGCCCGGTACGCGGCGCGTCAGCAACGCCCGGCGCTCCTCGCGTCCCTCCTCACGGCGCTTGGACCAGCGCAGGGGGACGTCACCGTTCAGTTGGTAGAAGCTCAGCTCGGGATGCCCCGAGTACACAGTGCGCTGGCGAAACGGCAGCAGCTCGACGAACAGCTCGCGATAGTGATTGAGGCGCACGATGGTGACCGCGTCGAGCCCGTCGGCGTGCCACTGGGACGGCTGCAAGTGCCAACGCGTGGGCGCTGCCGTCAGGGTCAGTGCCCGGTTCCCGAGCAGCGTCCGGGCCTCGACGTCGCACGTACGTCGCGGCGATGACAGGTCATCGCGGTACCCGATCGGGGCGTAGATCACGATGGTGGCGAAGGAGGGCCGCTCGTTCAGCACCTCGACGATGGACTCGTAGACCTTCGGGGACTCCGGGGAGAAGGTGGCCGCGTGCATCTTGGCCGACGCCACGAGCCAGCCACGCGCCACCGGCACCACGCCGGCCACCAGGACGTAGGGCAGGTCGGGACCCCGATGCAGGGTCACGGCGCCTCACTCCTTGGGGATCTTGAACCCCAAGAACTCCAGGGAGCGGGTGAGCTCCTTCTGGTGAGCGCTGGTGGCGACCGCACTCTCGTACGATATCGTCCCGTCCACCACCAGCTTGGCCAGGTCGGCCTCCATCACCTGCATGCCTTCCTTGGCGTTGGTGAACATCACATTGATGAGCTGGTTGGAGCGTCCCTCCCGGATGAGGTTGCGCACCGGACTGGTGGCCACCAGCACCTCGAAGGCGGCCACCATGCCGCCGTCGTTCTTGGGCACCAGGCGCTGGGCGATGATCGCGGTCAGCGAGGCGGCCAGCTGCACGCGCGTCTGCTCCTGGCGCCAAGCGGGGAACACGTCGATGATGCGATCGATCGCCTGGGGTGCGTCGTTGGTGTGCAGCGTCGCGAAGACCAGGTGGCCGGTCTCTGCCATGGTGAGGGCCATCTGGATCGAGTCGATGTCGCGCATCTCGCCGAGCAGCAAGATGTCGGGGTCCTCGCGCAGGGCGGAGCGCAGAGCCCGCTCGAAGGACGGGCTGTCCAGTCCGATCTCGCGCTGGCTCACCGCGGAGACCTTGTGGTGGTGCACGTACTCGACCGGGTCCTCGATGGTGAGGATGTGGGTCGCGCGCGTGTCGTTAATTCGATCGATGATCGAGGCCAACGTGGTCGACTTGCCCGAGCCCGTCGGCCCGGTCACCAGAACGAATCCACGGGGCTGGGTGGAGACCCACTCGGCCACCCAGGGGAGCCCCAACTGCTCGAAGCTCGGAATCTTCGTCGGGATGATGCGCAGGGATATGGCGGTCTGCCCGCGCTGGGTGAAGATGCTGCCGCGCACGCGCGCTAGGTCGCGCCACGAGAACGCGAAGTCCACGTCCATCATCTCGTCAAATGTCTTCTGCTGCCCCTTGGTGAGGAGGGGGAAGGCCAGTTTGCTGACGTCGCCGGCAGCGAGAACCGGAGCACCCTCCACGGGTATCAGGCGCCCGTTGACGCGGATCCGCGGCGCCGATCCCCCGGCGAGCAGCAGGTCCGAGCCCTGGTTCTCCCAGAGGATCTGGATCCACTGGTCAACTCCACTCACATCTACGTCAGGTGCCATCATGTGACCTCTCGTCGTCACGCTCTGCCAACGGGGAAGAGGTGAGCGCCGCTCGTCGAGCAGCACGCCCACCTCTTCCCCGAAGGACAGTCGAAACGGTCCTTGCGCGTCGCATCCCTCACACGTTCTGAGCGAGATCCGACGAGTCTTGTCCCCAGCTACCCAAGTGCCGTAAAGCACGCCCCATAGGTTCCGGAGGGATTCAGCGTCGCGTCGTACCACGTCGGACTGGAGGTAGTCTTGGCGACCACAACGTCGCCCGCTTGGGGCGTCTGGGCGCTGCCGCCGGAGATCGTTGTGATTGTCGCACCCCCCGGTGCCAGCACCGCCCCCGTGGAATCGGAGGCAATCCCGACCAAATACGTCGCTGCGTTCCCGGTCGGCCAGGTCTGTAGGAAGGGACCACCGTTAATCGTGAAGCCCGCGTCCACGTTGTTCGACCCCATGATGTCCGAGCTCCAGGCGGCTAGGGAATCTACCCCAGTAGCACCCAATTGTGGGTTGGAGGCCTCGAGAGCGGCGACCGCGGTGTTCACGGTGCTTGCGTCGGTCTGGCATGCCGCGACCGAGCTCTTCCCGGTCACACCGCCCAATGCAAACACCACAATGGCGGCCAGAATACCCAGGATCACGATGACGATCAGCAACTCGATAAGGGTGAATCCACCCTCACCCTCGCCGCTTGATCGGCGCTCCTGCAATCGCCGGAGGGTAGAAATCATTACGTCCTGCCTTTCAGTAGCCGGAGCCAACAAAACGGATATTCGCCACGCACGAATTCCGTGGTCCTGTCTATCACGCGCCCGAGCGTTTGGCAAGAATCACAACACAATCGCAGCACAATTTAGAAGAGCCCTGAGAATCCCCAACGCTGCACCGCGGGCGCCCCAATCCCCGGTCGCGGGCCCGTGGCGTAGTGCCGGCGGGTGCGGGTACGAGACGTCGTATCTCCCTACTTCACACTCCACGTCAAGATCGTCATCGAAAAATCACACGTGGAAGTGCTGCAACTTCCGGGAGGGTTTGACAGGCTGTCGATATACCCGACCGTCGCCGAGGCCAGTGGTACCGAGGAGCTTGTCGGCCCATTGGGCAGTATCGATCCACCGGAGCTGACGTCGTAGGCCTGAACGGTCACCAGGCGGCTGAACACACCACCGACCTGCAACGTGCACCAGGTGTCGATGGAGATGGGCGGCTCGTAGGCCGGTGCATCCGGGGGCATCGTCGTCTGTCCAAAGTCGACAGCCGAAACATTGGGACACGGGCCCGACCACGCGCCGTTGGTCCCTACATTCGAGGGGTACCAGTAGCGCGTCTCGTTGATCGCTACGCTGACCGCCCCGTCGGCGCTGTAGGTCAGGCTGCGCCCCACCTGGAAGTGGGCGCTGCTGCCCAGATCGCTGCTCGCCCATCCCGCCAGCGTCGTGACAATCAACGAGCCGAGCAAAAGGAACGCCAGGGCGAAGATGAGCGAACTGCCAGCATCGCCTCGCGTCCCCGCGCCGCGTCGCTCGACGCCGATCCGCACCGTGCGCTCACCTATCACCACGTTGCCGTCGGGTGCACGCCGCGTCGAGAGGGCACTCATCACGACACCCCTAGGTACCCGAACCAGCAAGGTCGATCACGACGATCTGCACAGCTTCGGCCACCCCGTGACGTCCGAAGGCATTCAAGGTCAGAAGTTGCGCGCCGCGTCGGTTGTCGGTCGGACAGTTCTTGACCCAGGTCCCGGAGGTCCCGGACGTGGGGTTGCTCGCCGGGAGATTCCAGTACTCGGGGGCACTCAGCGACAGCGACTCCCCCCCTGTCAGTACGACACCCGACATATCCAACAGGTGCGGACCATACTTGAGCGTGCTGGTCTGGCCCGATTGGCCCGAGGTGACTGCACCGCTAACTGTGGCGCAAGGGGTGTAGTCCGGGCTCGGCTGCGACTGGATCTGGTAGGTCACCTGCTCGGCGGCGTCGCGGAGAGCGACGTCGAGTCCGGCGAGGCTCTGGTGGGTGGCCGATCCCGCGATCGTCGTGGCGTAGCCCGACATCAGCGCGACTGACGTCAGGGAGATGACCAGCAGGGCGAGCAGCACCTCGAGCAGGGTGTCACCGCGGTCCGATCTTCTGGGCTCACCAACACGCCGACCCGATCGTCCCCTCCGAGGCGCGCCGTCGTCTGCTCGAAGCCCCACGGTGCTTGGTGTCAAGGAGGACATACGACTTAGGAGTTCGGGTACTGAGAGGTGAGAGACAAGTTAGAGCCGGTTCCTCCACCACTGCAGGTCAGGTTCTGCACGATCACACTCTCCGCGGTGAGCTTGGCTGTTCCAGCCACGCTCAGAGTGGTGGCTGGCGCATACAGGATGCCGTACTGTCCGAGATTGACTGTTGTGTTCCCTTTGATTTCGAGCTGCGACGGTGAGGTGTTATATGGCAAGGCATCCCACAGAAGGATGGAGCCACCCGAGCTCGACATGTCGATCGTGGGGATCGTCTGCAGCGCCGGCGCCGTTGATGCGATGACGTACATCGTGCCCGCAGTGAAGGTCGCGGGCCAGGAGGACTCCAGGTACTTGATCGAGGTGAATCCAAGCAGGCTCTCCGCCGTGGAAAGAGTGTCCTTGGCCAGCGGATCGGATGTCGTCGCATAGTTGATGGACAGTGGAAGGCTGTTGTGGGGACCAAAGTAGACCGTCGTCGAGGTGCCGTAGCCGGTCCCGTAGACGTTGGTCACACCAGAGAAGGGATTCGAGTTGCCTTGCTGGGAGATTTTCAACCGATTGAGCCCCACTGCAACGGCAGAAACATTGCAGGGGTTGCCGTTGAATGTGGTGTTCCCCGATCCTCCACCAAGACCCAGGACCAGGCCCGGGCTCTGAATCGGCTGGCCACTGGTGCTGCAGTTCCCCTGGTCGCATACCACGTGGACCCAGTTGCGAGGACTCGCCCCAATGCTGTAGCTCCAGCCGCCACCGGTCCCCGATAGCCCAGTGTCGACGACGTCGATCGTTACAGCCTGGATGCCGTACGTCGAGATCCACACGCCCTTCGCCGCTTGAGTCAGGGTCGGCGTCGTGAGGTTCGTGAGGCACTCCGAGCCCGATGCCGTAGGCGAGCACGAGGCCCCTGAAATGCTGACGTTCAAGCTCGAACTGGGCACGTGGCTGGCCAAGGTAGCCATGGAGTCGTAGTTGACCTGGCCCTGGTCGCCAATGGAGCACTGCCAACGCACGAGCGCCCACGTGGACAAGTTGCCAAAGGTGGAGCTGGGAACCAGGCCGTAGGAGACGTCCAGCGTCGCCGGTCCCGGTGACGCTGGAATTTGGAGACCTAGCAGCCACTCGTCGGCGCCCGGCAGGCTCGGGAGGCACACCGCGGGCGAGACGGCGGACGGGTCCAGGGTGATCAGCGACGCACTCTGGAGATCGTTGAAGTACGACGAGGAGACCACTTGGGCGTCCGCGGACGACGTCAGGCGATTCGCCACCGTGGCGTGGCCCTTCATCAGCCCAATGAGCGAGAACGTCGCCGCACCAATGAGGACGGGGATGATGAGGAAGGTCACCAGCATCTCGATCAGGGTGAATCCCGACTCTCCGGCACTCCGCAGACGAACGAGACGGGTTAACTCCCGCTTCGCCGGTTTTGCGATGCTCCCCCGCGGGGGGAGTTGATGACGAACGTTCACGCACACCTCCCCGCCCCGGCCGACAGCCTTCAGTGCACCTGGACCTGGTTGTAGATACCATACATTGCGGATATCAACGCAATCGCAACAAATCCTACGACGACGCCCATTGCGAGAATGATGGCCGGCTCAAAGAGCGACGTCGCGTGGTCGACCTTCGTCTCGAGTTCGCGTCCATAGTAGGCAGCGGCCACTTCCAATTGTGTGTCGAGCGTTCCGGTCTCCTCGCCAACCCGCAGCATCTGGCGCGCGGCTCCGGGGAAGAGCCCCGTACGCGCGAGCGGTGTCGCCAGACCCTGGCCCTCCATCATCTCGTCGCGGATGTGCTCGATGGCTGTTCGATACACACTGTTGTTAGCGGACTCGGCCATCACCGCCATCGAGCGAGGCATGTCCACACCCGCTCGAAGCATCGAGGCGAGGATGCGCATGGTGCGCTCGAGAATCGACGTCTGGGTGATGTCGCCGATGACGGGGATGCGCAGAATCCAGGAGTCCAGGATGGCTCGACCGTTCTGGGTCCGGCGCATCGTCAGGAAGCCGACGACGAGCAGAACGAGCGCCCCCACGACGAGGAACCACCACCGCGTCAGATAGCCCGAGAAGTTGAGCAGCATCCGCGTGACCAGCGGGAGCTTGGCGTCGAGTGACTTGAAGAAAACCACGAAGCGCGGGAGGACGAAGACGGTCAACACGATCACGACCACAACCGACATCACGGCGACCACCACCGGATAGATCAGAGCCGACGTGATCTTGGCCCGCGCCTTCAGGTCACGGTCCATGTAGTCGGCCAGCTGGTTCAAGACCACGTCCAGGTTGCCCGTCAACTCGGCGGACTCCAGGATCCCGACGAAGTAGTTGGGAAACGCCTCGGGATGAGCGGCCGCGGCAGCAGCGAAGGTGTCGCCATTGCGCAGCGAGTCGATCATGTCGGCGATCACGATCCGCATTATCTTGCCCGTCGTCTCCTCGAGGATCACCTCGAGCGACTCCATGATGGGGACTCCCGCACGGATGAAGACGGAGAGCTGACGCGAGAAGTTCATCACCTCCTTGCGCGGGACCATCTTCTTGGTTATCTCGAACTTGAGGATGCTGCGCTTCTCGGACACCTCGACTGGCTGCAGGCCGCGGCGCAGGAGAGCCATGTGGGCCGCCCCCGCCGAGATCGCCTTCTCGACCCCCTTGACCGACTGCCCTTGCTCGTCCAAGGCCACGAAGTTGAACTGCTTTATCGGCAGATCCTTTTGCTTCTTGGGCTTCTTGCCGCGAGTGCGCCGCCGATCCTTGCTGGTGCTCTTGGCCACCGCGTTCTCGCGCCGGCGAGCCCGGGCGTCCTCGTGCTCCTTCTTGGCCGCGCGCTTCGCGTCGGCCCGCGTCGACTTGTCGCCCTCGGCCGCACTCATAGCGTGTACACGCTCCGGATGACCTCGTTGATCGTGGTGACGTCCCGGGCCACCAGGTTGAGGGCCTCCTGGCGCAGCGTGCGCATGCCCTGCTTGACGGCGAGGGTCCGCAGTTCCTCCTGGGTCGCCCAGCCGACGATCAGGCGCCGGATCTCGGGTGTCATGGTGAGCAGCTCGTAAATGCCGATGCGGTCCTGGTAGCCGGTGTGGCTGCAGTAGTTGCACCCCGCGCCGTGGTAGAAGGTCTCCTTGGGCTCGCCCCCGCTCTCCTCGTAGAAGAGCAGCTCCTCGTCGGTCGGCCGGTACTGCGTCTTGCACGAGGTGCAGATCCGGCGCAGCAGGCGCTGGCCGACCACGGCCAGCACCGACGAGGCCACCAGGAACGACTCGATGCCCATGTCGAGCAGGCGGTGCAGGGCGGCCACGGCGTCGGTCGCGTGCATCGACGAGATGACGAAGTGCCCGGTCAGGGCGGACTGGACGGCCACGCGCGTCGTCTCGACGTCACGCACCTCGCCGACCAGGATCACGTCGGGGTCCTGGCGCAGGATCGACTTGAGGCCGGTGGCAAAGGTCAGGCCCGCGGTGTCGTTGGTCTGGATCTGGTTGATCATGGGGAACACGTACTCGACGGGGTCCTCGATGGTCATGACGTTGATGGCCTCGTTGCCGATCTCGGACACCGTGGCGTACAGCGTGGTCGTCTTGCCGCTCCCCGTCGGCCCGGCGCACAGCACCATGCCGAAGGGGGCGCGCACCAACTTGGAGTAGGCGTGGTGGGTGTCGGTCGGCATCCCGAGGTCGGCCAGGCGCAGCAGGGAGCGCGTCTTGTCCAAGATGCGCATCACGCACTTCTCGCCCATGATCGTGGCCACGGTCGAGACCCGGACGTCGACCTCCTTGCCGTCGATCGTCATGGTGAGTTGGCCGTCCTGGGGACGGCGGCGCTCGACGATGTTCATGTCGGCCATGATCTTGATGCGGCTGACCAGTCCCGGCCCCATGGAGGCCGGCAGCTCGAGGACCTGGCTGAGTGCGCCGTCGATGCGGAAGCGCACGCGCACCACGTCGTTGGAGGGCTCGATGTGGACGTCCGAGGCGCGGTCGCGCATGGCCTGAGTGATGAGCCGATCGACCACCTGGACAATGGGCGCGTCGTCGGCCACGATCTCGGGCACCGCGACGTCGGGCCCGCGCCGCCGCGACTCCTCGACGGCCTTGAAGGCTTCGACCAGGGACCCCACATCGCTGATGGCCCGGTAGTTGGAGTCGAGGGCCCACCGCACGTCCGACAGCGAGGCGATTTCCAGGCGCACGGGACGTCCAATGCGACGCGCCACCTCGTCGGTCAGCTCGGGTCGTGGCTCGGAGCAGGCCACCACGATGGTTCCGGCGTCGTCCCGCACTGGCACGACGAAGAACTCGCGCGCGAACTCCTCCTCGAGCATCTTGAGGACCGTCACGTCGACATCCACTTGGTGGAGATTGACGACGGGCAAAGACAGCAGGATCGACAGGGCGGTCGTCAAGGAGCGCTCGTCGATGGCGCCCGAAGCGACCAGGATCTCGCCCAGGCGCTGGCCGCTGCGCTTCTGCTCGTGGAGGGCCCGAGCCAGCTGCTCGGTGGTGATGGCTCCCGACTTGACCAGCGTGTCGCCCAGACGGCCCGGGGTGGGCGCGTTCTCTGCGCTGATGCCCCCCAGCTCGAACTCGGCGAACTCGTCTTCTTGCCGATCGACGAGGCCCACGGCGGTCGCGCCCGACGCGCGGGCCGGCGCCTCATGCCCCTTGTGGGACCCGTCCTTCTTGTGGTCCTTTCGAGGAGCGTCTTTGTCTCGCCGCTTAAACGCCACCGACACTCCGTTCTGCGCGGTAGGTAGTGAATCTCTCACACGGCGAGCACCAGCGCAACCCCGCCACGCAACGACGCCACGCCTCTGCTCGGACCCAGCGTAGTGAGCGTGTCGCGAAATGTGAAGTATGTTCGCGCCGCGCGGCGTTTAGGCGAAGCGCAGTCGCGAACGCGACGTGATCACGACGGCCTTGTCGCGCGCCAGGAACTCGGCGCTCTGGCGCAGGGCGTCGACCAGATCGGTGGGCAGCTCGATGACCTCGTCGCCAACCATCAGCGACACCATCGCCCCCGAGGCGGCGGCATCGGCGACGCGGTCGTAGATCGACCAGTCATCGGTGGGGATGATCGCCTCGGACACCACGGGAACCTCGCTTCCGCTCGCAAGAATCTTACTGAGATTTCACTCAGTTTACTGGCGCCTGATCTGGCTCGTGCGGATGGTCCCTATGGCTCATCACCAAAAGTGATGCCGAGCATCACGACTTTGGGGTCGCGCGCACCGCCCGGCGGTGGTATGACGGGGCCACGGGGGAACGTCAACCCGGGGGGTAGAGAAAGGCGCCCCATGATCGAGTTGCAAGACCGGCCCGCCGAGGTGGCTCCGTCGCCGCGGCCCGGGATCTACCCGGCGCACCTCACCCGCCGCGTGACGACCGAGCACGGCGTGACCTACGTGCTGCGCCCCATCCGCCCCGACGACGCGGAGATCCTCCAGCGGTTCCACGGCGCGCTCTCCCCCGACTCGGTCTTTCGCCGCTACTTCTCGCTGCATCCCGAGCTGTCGGCGGCCGAGCTGACCCACCTGACGACCGTGGACTACGTGGACCGCATGGCCTTCATCATCATCGAGCACCAAGACCTGGTGGCGGTGGGCCGCTACGACCGCATCGACACCTCGGATCGTGCCGAGGTGGCGTTCCTGGTGTCGGACAACTACCAGCACCAGGGGCTGGGCCTGCTCCTGCTCGACCATCTGGCCCAAGCCGCCTGGGACTGCGGCATCACCACCCTGGTCGCCGAGACGCAGGCTGACAACCGTGCGATGATGGCGGTCTTTCGCGCCTCGGGGTTCCCCGTGACGGCGCGACTGGAGGACGAGATCATCTACGTGCGCTTCCCCATCGCCCCCACGCCCGAGAGCGAGGCGGCCCGCGAGGCGCGCCGGCAGCGCTGGGCTGCGGCGCGGGCCACCGCCCTGCGCTGACATGCTGATCACCCACGAGATCCTCGACTCGACGGGACACGAGGATCCCGGGCATCCCGAGCGGCCCGCGCGCCTCGACGCCGTATGGGCGGGCGTCGCCGACCTCCACCTGGACAGCGACGTGGTGCGCGTGCCCGTGCGCAGCGCCGGCCGCGCCGAGCTGGCGCGCGTGCACGAGCCGGTGTACCTCGACCACCTGGGCGCCTTCTGCTTCGAGGGCGGCGGCGAGTTGGACCCCGACACCTACGCCACCTACGACTCGTGGCCGCTCGCCCAGCAGGCCGCCGGGACGGGGCTGGCCGTGCTCGAGGAGCTCCACCGGCGCGGCGAGGGCGTCGGCTTCGTGGCCGTGCGCCCGCCGGGCCACCACGCCCTGCGCGACCGCGCCATGGGCTTCTGCCTGATCAACAACGTGGCGGTGGCCGCCGCGGCCCTGCGCAGCGCCGGCGAGCGCGTGGCGGTGATCGACTGGGACGTGCACCACGGCAACGGGACCCAGGCCATCTTCTGGAACGACCCCGACGTGCTCTACGTGTCGGCCCACGAGTGGCCGCTCTTCCCGGGCAGCGGCGTGGCCGCCGAGGTCGGCGGCCTGGCGGCCGTGGACCGCACGGTGAACCTGCCCCTGCCCGCCGGGGCCACCGGCGACGTGGTCCTCCAGGCACTCGAGGAGGTCGCCGGGCCCGTCATCGACGACTTCGACCCCACCTGGACGCTGATCTCGGCTGGATTCGACGGGCACCGCGACGACCCGATGGCCGACTTCGAGATGACCAGCGGGGACTACGCGCGCCTCGCGGCCTGGGTGCGCGGCTTCGCGCGCCCCGGCCGCCTGGCGATCTACCTGGAGGGCGGCTACGACCTGGACGCGCTGCGCCACTCGGTCGCCGGGACGCTGGCCGCGCTGCTCGACGCCCCCACGCCGCTGGAGGATCGCAGCCAGGGCGGCCCCGGCGTGGACCAGGTGGCCCGCATCCGCACCGAGCGCCACCAGACGCTCCAGCTGGTGCGGGCCCAGGCGCTCGGGGAGGCACCATGAAGAGACCGTCGCGGATCGTGGTGGGCTACGACGGGTCAGCGCACGCCGACGGGGCCCTCGACTTCGCCTTGATGATGGCCGGCTCGTGCCGCGCCGAAGTGCTGGTGCTCCACGCGACGGGGCTGCTAGAGCGCTACGAGCACCGCGACGTGACCCACCTGCCCGACCAGGTCGCCGCCCGGGTCGCCGCGTCGCGCCTGCCGGCCGCGCGGGTCCACTTCGCCTTCGACGACGGCGACCCGTGCACGACGCTGCTGCGCGCGGCCGAGCTCGAGCCGGCGGCTGACCTGATCGTGGTCGGCACCCGGGGACACACCACCCACGGCGGGCGCCTGCTCGGGTCGACGAGCCTGGAGCTCGCCGAGCACGCGACGGTGCCCGTCGTCATCGTCCCCCTACAGGAGGGGCCGGCCGGCGCGTAGGCGGCGGCGCAGGTCGGCGAGCACCCAGGAGAACGGCAGGGCGCGCAGGACCGGCGGGAGGTGACGATGCACGCGCGCCACCTGGCGCAGGCCCCGGCGCAGGCGCCGCTCGGCGTCCGCGCTGAGATCCAGGCCGAGGTCCTCGCGCAGGTGCGGGGGCAGGAACGTCGCGGCCAGGGCCCGCGACAGCGGGGCGAGCGCACGCAGGGGCCACGGGAACGCCGTCAGGTCGAGCACCTCGCGCAGGTAGACCCGCGTCACCGGGTCGAGGCGCGCCGACGCCAGCCCCGCCGCGACGTAGCGCGCCAGGGCGGCCCGATCGGCGGGCCAGGCCGCGGCGGGCACCTGCAAGGTGGTGGCGAGGCGCGCGGCGTGGCGATAGAGCGCGTCGAGGTCGGCCTCAGGCACCGGGTCCGGGGTAAGGGCTGAGAGCACCTCGATGGCCCCCTGGAACAGGCAGGCGGCGACCCACAGCTGGAGGCCGGGATCGAGGGCGTCGTAGGGCACCGGGGCCTCGCGCGCCGAGCGCACGCGGCGGTGCTCGGCGGTGATCGCGCGCCCCAGGGCGCGGCACTCGGCGTCGGTGCCCACCAGGCAGACCGCGAGGTACGCCAGCGTCGTGCGCGTGCGGCGCCCGGGGTGGCGGCGCAGCGAACCCTCGGGCACGGGCTCGGCGGCCACCGCGTGGCCGACGGCCGGGTGGCTCAGCTGCCACACCACGTTGGCCCCCGCTCCCACCAGGACCAGCCCACTGAGCAGGTCCCCGACGAGCGCGGGGGGCAGGCCCGAGCCCGACCGGTCGCGCGGGCCCCTCACGGGGCGCCCGGCCCGGTCACGCCAACTGTCACGCCCGTTACGCTAACGCCCATGTCCCCGTCCCCGACGCGCGCCCCCCGGGTCACCGAGAGCGTCGGCTTCCGCCTGAGCCGCCTGGCCCGCGCGCTGCGCGCCCAGTGGCGCGACCAGCTGGCCGACCTCGGCGTCGAGCCCCCCGAGGCGGCCGCACTGCGCGTGGTGGCCGCCCAGCCCGGCGCCGCGCTGCGCCAGCTGGCCCGGATCCTCGCCTCGGACCCGATGTCGACCAAGCGCTGCGTCGACGCGCTCGAGGCCCGCGGCCTGGTCGCGAGCACCCGGCAGGGCGAGGGCCGGCCCCGGGCGCTCCGCGTCACCGCGGCCGGCGCGGTCCTGGTGGGCGAGATCGAGCGCCGCGCCGCGGATCGCGAGGGCTCCGTGGTGGCCGCCCTGGGCCCCGCGGCGACTGCCCAGCTGCGCGCCGCCCTCGACCAGCTCGAGGCGAGTCTGGTCCCCCCGACGAAAGGCTGACCATGGATCATCATCATCACCACCACCACAACGCCGCGGGCGGCGACGGGCCGGCCACGTGGGACCAGCGCTACGCGACGACCGGCTGGTCGAGCGTGCCCGACGCCGAGCTGGTCGCGCTCGCGGCCACCCTCGAGGGGGGAACCGCGCTCGACCTGGGTTGTGGGACCGGGCGCAACGCCGTCCACCTGGCGTCGGTCGGCTGGGCGGTGACGGGCGTCGACTCCTCGGCCGTCGGCCTCGACCAGGCACGCGCCGCCGCGGTCGGCCTGCCCGGCTCCCTGACGCTGATCCGGGCGGACCTGACCGACTACGAGCCGGCCGCGACCTACGACCTGGTCGTCGTGGCCAACATCCACCTGGCCCCCGCCGAGCGGCCCCACCTGTTCGCCACGGCCCAGCAGGCCCTGGCCCCGGGAGGGCATCTCTACCTCGTCGGGCACCACCGCGACGCGCTGGGCCTGGCCGGCCCGCCGATGGTTGAGCGCCTCTACGAGCCAGACGAGCTGGCCGCCGCCTTCGCCGACCTCCACGTCGAGCGCCTCGAGCGCATCGAGCGCGCCCTGGAGGACGGCAGCGACCGCCCCGTCGTCGACGTGCTGCTGTGGGCCTCGCGCCCGGTGGCTCCGTGAGCCTGCGGCCCCACCACCGCCTAGCCCTGGTGGTCATCGCGGCCGCCCAGCTGATGGTCATGCTGGACCTGACGATCGTCAACGTGGCACTGCCGGCCATCCAGCACGAGCTCGGGTTCTCGACGACCAACCTCAGCTGGGTGATCGACGCCTACGTGCTGGTCTTCGGCGGCCTGCTGCTGCTGGGCGGGCGCGTCGGGGACATCTTCGGGCGCCGGCGCATGTTCATCGTCGGCGTCGCGCTGTTCGCGGCCGCCTCGCTGCTCGGCGGCCTGGCGACCAGCCAGGCCTGGCTGATCGCCGCGCGCGCCCTGCAGGGCATCGGCGCGGCCATCGCCTCGCCGACCGCGCTGGCCCTGGTGGCCACGACCTTCGAGGAGGGCCCCGAGCGCCACCGCGCCATGGCCGTCTACGCGGCGATGACCGGGGCCGGCGGAGCACTCGGCCTGGTCCTGGGCGGACTGCTGGTCGACGTCGCCTCGTGGCGCTGGGTCCTGTTCGTCAACGTCCCCATTGGGCTCGCCGTGGTGCTGGCCGCTCCGACCGTCTTGCCCACCGTCGACGGCCACGGTGGGCGCCTCGACGTCCCCGGGGCACTGACCGCCTCGGTCGGCATCGCCAGCCTGGTCTACGGGCTCATCCACGCCCCCGACGCGGGCTGGACCAACGCCACGACGCTGGGCGCCTTCGCCCTGGGCGTGGTCGTGCTGGGCGCCTTCGTCCTCATCGAGGCGCGCGGGCGGGCCTCCCTGGTGCCTCTCGGGTTCCTGCGCCATCGCAACCGCGCCGGCGGGTTCGCGGTGATCTTGCTGCTCGGTGGCGCGCTGCTGTCGATGCTCTACTTCCTCACCCAGTTCCTCCAGGAGCAGCTCCACTACTCCTCCCTGGTCGCCGGCGTCGCCTACCTGCCCATCCCGGTCATGGTCGCCAGCTCCAGCCTGCTCGTCCAGCGCTGGATCCGCCACGTCGGGGTGCGCCCCTTCCTGATGGCCGGCCCGCTGCTGGCCAGCGTCGGGATCTTCGGCGCCTCGCTCCTGCAGCCCACCGACTCGTACTGGCACGTCTTCGTGCCCCTGGCGCTGGCCGGCCTCGGGATGGGGCTGACCTTCGTGCCCCTCACGGTGAACGCGCTCGCCGGCGTCGCACCCCACGAGCAGGGCCTGGCCTCGTCGCTCCTCAACACCAGCCAGCAGGTCGGCGGCTCGCTCGGCCTGGCCGTCTTGGTCACGGTGGCCGCCACCGCGGCCCACCACGTCCTGGCCAGCGGTGCCGTGACGGCGGCCCTCCAGCAGGCGGCCGCCGTCCACGGCTACCAGATGGCCGTGCGCGGCGCGGCCCTGGGGGCCTTCGGCGCGTTCCTGGGGGCCCTGGTGCTGCTGCGGCCGGCGCGGGCGGTGGCCTCCCCCGAGGCCGTCGTGGCCGTCGAGGGCTAGCGGGGCGGCCAGCCCGGGATCTCGCCGCGGCCCGAGGGGAAGCGGACGTTCTTGGCCCGCACGAACTCGTGCATCGTCTCGGGCGCGTACTCGCGCCCGTAGCCCGAGGCCTTCACGCCCCCGAAGGGTGAGCCGATGAAGGTGCGCCGGGTGTAGTTGTTGACGAACACCATCCCGACCTCCAGGCGGGCGGCCAGGGCGGCCGCGGCCCCTTCGTCGCGAGTGCAGATGGCCGCCGTCAGCCCGTAGAGGGAGTCGTTGGCCAAGGCGACGGCCTCGTCGTCGTCGCCAAAGCGCGTCAGCGCGGCCACCGGCCCGAAGACCTCCTCGCGAAAGATCGTCATCTGGGGGCTCACGTCACCGAAGACGATCGGGGCCACGTAGTACCCGCCGGCGGCCCGGGCGGCCGCGGGCACCGTGGCCTCGAACAGGACCGTCGCGCCCTCGGCGCGCGCGGTCGCGATGTAGCCCTCGACGCGCTCGCGCTGGCGCGCGTCGACCATCGGGCCGATGTCGGTGCCGGGGGCTAGCGGGTCCCCGATGACCAGGCGGCCGGTGGCCGCGACGAAGGCCGCGGCGAACTCCTCGTAGCGCTCGGCGTGCACCAGGATGCGCGACGTCGAGGTGCAGGCCTCGCCCTGGTTGTAGAACATGCCCTCGATGGCGATGTCGACGGCGGAGGCCAGGTCGGCGTCGGCGCGCACGATGAGGGCGTTCTTGCCGCCCAGCTCCAGGGTCACGTAGGTCAGGTTCTGCGCGGCGGCAGCCAGCACGCGGCGCCCGGTGGCCGTCGAGCCGGTGAAGGTGACCCGCTCGACGCGCGGGTGGGCGACCAGGTGGGCACCGGCCGCCAGCCCGCTCACGGCGTTGAGGACCCCGGGGGGCAGGACCTCGTTGGCGATCTCCACCAGGCGCAACACGGTCAGGGGCGCCTGGTCGCCGGGCTTCATCACGACGGTGTTGCCGACGGCCACGGCGGGGGCCGCCTTCTTGGAGAAGTGGATCGGGGGCCAGTTGAAGGGCAGGATCGCGGCGACCACGCCGTAGGGCTCGTAGGCCACGCGGGCCTCGATGGGCCCCTGGTCGAGGATCTGGCCCGTCACGCTCTCGGCGATCCCGCCGTAGTAGTCGAAGGAGGTGTGGGCCGACACCACGTCGACGCGCAGGGCGTCGCGGCGAGGCTTGCCCATCTCGCGGGCCACCAGCTCGCCCAGCTCGTCGGCGTGGCGCCGGATGTGCACGGCCACCTCGCGCATCAGCCGGCCGCGCTCGCGCGGGGACATCGGGCGCCAGACCTCCTCGTAGGCACGACGCGCGTCGGTGACGGCCTCGTCGACCCGGTCGGCCGACGCGGCCTCCACGTGGGCCAGCACCCGGCCCGTGGCCGCCTCGGTGACCGCGAAGGTCTCCGCGGACCCGACCTCGCAGAAGGCGCCGCCGATAAAGGCGCCCCACAGCGGCCGGCGGGCCAGTAGCGCGTCGGTGGTGGCCGAGGCAGTCGGGTCGCTCGTCGGGGTCATGGCTCCTCCACTCTCACTGGGCCCGCGCCAGCAGCACCTCGCCCACCCGCTCCTCGAGCCCGGCCAGCTCGGGGTCGGGCAGGTAGCGCCGGCGCAGGTCGATCAGGGTGCCCAGGGCGGCCGGGTCGACGCGGCCGTCGGGCACGTAGCCGTGCCGCGGGTCGCACAGCACGCGGTAGTGGGCGCGGGCCTCGGCGGCGCTCAGCCCGAGCAGGTCCTCGGCCACCTCGACGACGTCGCGCTCGCGCGCGCCGGCGCGGACCTCGGCCGCGGTGGCGACCAGCGCGTCAGCCAGGCGCTCGCGCGCGGCCCGGGCGTCCCGGCGGCCCCCGGCCTCGGCGGCCAGCACCCCGCCGAGGTAGGGCCCCAGCTCGGCGACCGTCGCCACCAGGGTGGCCCCGGCGCTCGCCACGCGCTGGTCGTTGCCCGCATTCACGATGGTGGCCGCGCAGCCACCAGCGAGCAGGGCCGCGGCCCGGGCCGGCGTCGAGCCCAGGGCCACGACCTCGTAGTCGCCCGGCGCCTGGCCCCGGCGCTCGAGCAGCGCGTAGGCGACGAAGGCGAACCCGGAGGTGGCCACGTCGACGCCGAGAGGTCCGTGCGCCAGGGCGGTCACGTCGCTGGCCCCCGGCGCCAGGGCCAGGGCCAGCCCGAGCCCGCCGTCGAGGGCCGCCACGACCTCCAGGGCCCGGCGCTGCCCCAGGGGGTTGTGCGACAAGAAGTGGTAGGCCAGGACGTTGTCGGGACTGGTGAAGACGGCCTCGTACTCGCCGGCGGCCAGCGAGGCGAACTGCTGGGGCGACGACGTGACGGCGACCTCGGTGACCTCGAGTCCCGCGCGGGCCAGGCGCCCGTCTCGGCGCGCCACCTCGAGCAGCACCGACGGCGTGAACGTCCCCAGTCGAAAGCCCCCCATCCGGTCATCCTGGCACGGCCGATCCGTGGCGTCGACGCGCTCGAATCTGGAAAGTTTTCAGGAGGGCCGCGGGTAGCGTGACGGCGTGACCAGCCCCGCCCTCGCCCCCCCGCGGCGGTCCTGGCGCGCGGCCGCGCGCGAGGTGCTGCGCGTCGAGCGCCACCAGTTCTCCCCGGTGACCGGCGCCATCACCGCCCTGCCGGTCGCGGGGATCCTGGCCCTGGGCCTGGCGACCTCCCCGGTCGGTCTGGCCATCGCGGCCGCCGTGGGCGCCGAGCTGATCGGCATCGTCTCGCTGACGGCGTCCCCCCGGCTCTCGGTGCCCCTGGCCCTGGCCGATGCGGCCGCGCTGGCGCTGAGCGCCTTCGTCGGCACCCTGAGCGTGGGCACCCCGTGGGTCCACGTCGCCTTGCTGGTGCCCCTGTGCTACGGGGCCGGACTGCTGGTGGCGCTCGGCCAGACGCCGGCCGCCATCGGGACCCAGTCGATCATCGCCTACCTGCTGCTCGGCCAGTTCGCCGGGTCCTGGGTGGCGGCCGCCCAGGTGGGCCTGGCCGTGGTGGTGGGCGCCGTCGGCCAGGTGCTGGCCCTGCTGGTCCTGCGCCTGCCGCCCTCGCTGCGCTACCAGCGCCACCGCCTGGTCAACGCCGTCACGGCGGTGGCCGAGCTGGCCCGGGGACCGGCCGGCGGCTCGGCCATCCCCGCACTGCGCGTCCTCGACGAGGCCGAGGACGCGCTCAGCTCGCCCGCCCTGTTCGGGCGCAGCGACGTGCGCGACCTGCGCGCCACCCTCGAGCAGCTCAAGCGCGTGCGCCTGGAGCTGACCGCGCTGGCCGGGCTGCGCCTGCGCCTGGAGGCACCCCAGGCCGCGCGCCCCGAGCTGGCCGCGGCGCGCCGGGCCGTGGCCGACGAGCTCGACGTCATCGCGGCCACCCTGCGCTCCGGGAGTGCCCCGCCGCCCCCGGCCCACGACCCGGTCGCGGTGGCGCTGGCGCCCCTGGGCCGCCCCGAGGAGCTCCTCGGGGACGTGGTGATGGGCCAGTACGTCGCGCACCTGCACTCGCTGGCCGGCCAGCTGCGGGCCCTGCGCCTCGGCGTGACCGAGGCGGTGAGCGGCGAGCGGCGGGCCTGGCACGTCTCGCCGACGTGGCGCCGGGCCGAGCCGAGCGACGCTCGCACCGCGGCCGCCGTGCTGCGCGACGGGCTGTCCCTCCACACCAGCGCCGGGCGCCACGCGCTGCGCCTGGCGGTGGCCGTGCCGCTGGCGACCGCCATCGCCCTCGGCTTCCACCTGACCCGCGGCTACTGGGTGCCCTTTGCGGTGGCCGTCGTCCTGCGCGCCGACTACGCGACCTTGTGGCGCCGCGGCACCGGCCGCGTGGCCGGCACGGCGCTGGGCGCGGCCGGGGCGGCGCTGCTGATCGGGGCCCTGCGACCCGACCTGGGCACCGACGTCCTCCTCGTCTCCCTGCTGGCCTGGGCGGCCTTCACCACCTGGACCGCGAGCTTCCCCCTCGGGGTCACGTTCATCACCGCGCTGGTGCTGGTGCTCCTGTCGACGTCGCTGCCCGATCCCTCGCGCACCGCGCTCGACCGCCTGGTCGACGTGGCCCTCGGGGGGGCGATCGCCGTCGCCAGCTACCTGGTGTGGCCGACCTCGGCCGAGGCGGGGGTGCGCGCCAGCCTGAGCGGGCTCTTCACGGCCCTGGAGACCTACCTGGCGGGAAGCCTGCGCCTGGTGGCCGGCACCGGGGGGACCCCCGAGAGCCTGGCCAGCGCCTCGCGCGCCGCGCGCGTCGCCTGGGGCCGTGCCGAGGCGGCGGTCGGGCGTTCGGTCGAGGAGCCCTCCTCGACCCGCTTCGCCCCCGCCAGTGGGCGAGCCCTGCTGGCGGTCACCCTGCGCATCTTGCGCGCCACCCACGAGCTGCGCCTGGGGGCCGAGCGCGGCGAGACCGCGCCGGCGTGCCCCGGGCTCGAGGCGCTGGCCGGTGGTCTCGACGCGGCTCTCGCGCGCCTGGCCGCGCGCGTCGCGGGCCAGTCCCCGCCACCTGCCCCCGCGCTGCGCGCGCTCTACGACGAGGCGGCCGCCAACCTCACGGCCCGCGGCGGGTCCGCGGGCCTGACGAGCCACCTCGACGAGCTGGTCGACGCGGTCAACGCGGCCACCCGCATCGCCGACGAGGCCGCCACCTAGCTGCCCGGGCGTCCGGCCTCGGCCAGCACCGCGTCGACGCGGTCGGCCAAGCCGGCGTCGGCGCCCGCGTCGTAGCCGGCGGCCAGCGGGGCGAGCAGCCACTGGGCGCTGGCCACGCGCCCAGCGCGCGCCAGCAGCGCGGCCTCGGCGCACAGGCCGAGCCGGTCGAGGTGGTCACGCCCGTGCCAGGCGGCGTGCTCGGCGTCCCGGCGGCATCGCGCCAGCCCGGCCAGCGCCGGGGCCATCTGCTCGTCGATCGCCGCGGCCAGCGGCGTGCCGGCCGCGGCCTGCCGCACCAGGTCGGCGGCGGGCTCGAGCAGCTCCAAGCGGCGCAGGTCGTTCATCACCTGGGCGGCCAGCACGTTGTGGGTGCCCTCCCAGGACTCGTAGACGATGGCGTCGCGGTAGAGGCGGGGCAGGACGCTGAACTCCTCGATGGTCCCGTTGCCCCCGAGGACCTCGATGGCGTCGCGCACCGCGGCCGTCGCCTGGCGCGAGGCCAGGTACTTGGCGACGTTGACCCAGAAGCGGTGCGCCGCGACGGTCGCCGGGTCGCTGGCGCCTCCGTCGAGGCGGTCCTCGAGGTCGGTGAGCGCCATCACCAGGGCCAAGGACCCGTCGGCCTGGGCGCAGATCGACGCCAGCAGGCGGCGCAGCGATCCGAACTCCTCGATGCGCCGGCCGAAGGCCTCGCGGTGGTGGGCGTAGGCCAGGGCCTCGCGCCGGGCCCGCCGGGCCAGGCCGGCCGAGCCGACCGCCGTCATCCAGCGGGAGGTGTTGAGCACGATGCCCACCGCCGTGCGGATCCCGTCGGCCAGCTCCCCGATGGGCCAGGCCACCGCCTCGGTGAAGTCGATCTCGCCCGAGGCCAGGCCGCGCGTGCCCAGCTTGTCCTTCAGGCGCCGCAGGCGAAAGCCGTTGGGTCGCCCGTCGATCTCGCGGGGCACCACGAAGCTGCCGATCCCCGCCGTCCCGGCGGGCCCCCCCGCGACGCGCGCGGTCACGAAGAACTGGTCGGCGTCGGCGACCGAGCAGAACCACTTCTCCCCGCTGATGCGGAAGAGCTCCCCGTCGGGCGTGGCCACGCACGCGTTGGCCCCCACGTCGGATCCCCCCTGGACCTCGGTCAGGAACTGGGCGCCGCGGGCGGCGCGGGCGTAGTCGGGATCGAGCAGGGCGGGCAGGAAGCGGGCCCGTACGTCGTCGCTGGCCCGGCGGCGCAGCGCGCGGGCCAGGCCGATGGTGCACGTCGCCGGGCAGGCGTGGCCCGCCTCCCCCTCCAGCGACAACAGCAGCAGCAGCGTCGCCTGCTCGAAGGCCCGACCCGGCTCGCCACTGTGGGCCACCACGCGGCTGGCCCACACGGCCGCGCCGGCCTCGTGGTAGCCGGGGTCGAACTCGACGGCGTCGATGCGCTCGCCCAGCCCGTCGTAGGCCACGTGCTCGGGGTCGTGGCGGCGGTCGTAGCGGGCGGCGCGCGGGGCGATCACCCCGGTGAGGGCCCGCGCGAAGCTGGCGGCCGCGATGTCCAGGGCGGCGCGCCGGTCCGCGTCGAGGTAGTGGGCCAGCAGGTCGCGCAGCAGCCGGTCGTCGCTGTAGGGGTCCGCGGGCAGCTCGTCGCGCCAGGCGCGCAGGGCCTGGCGAGCCGTGTCGTAGGTCATGGGGGCAGTATCGTCCCCGCCGGCGCGGCGCGCCATTCGCGCGAACCGCTGAGAGTTCCTCAGCGGCGAGGAAACCTTGCCGCAGTTCTTCCCTGACTCTTAGGCAGCCCCAGTACCGTTCCAGCGTGACTGCGGCCCCGACGACCCACGAGACCCGTCCCGTGACGACTCACGAGACCCGTCCGGTGTGGGCGCGGCCGGCCTCGTCACGCCCGCGGCGCTCCCCCCAGCCGCGACCGGCCGTGGTGCGCGGCCTGGTCGCCGTCGCGCTGGTCGGCCTGGCGGCGGTCACCGTCCTCGCCCTGTGGGGCGAGACGCCCGCCGCCCTGGCCGCACCAGGAGGCTGGTTCCTCGCCGTGGCGCGCCTGTGCGGGCTGATCGGCAGCTACCTCCTGGTGGCCCAGGTGGTCCTCATGGCCCGCGTCCCGGCCCTGGAGCGCGCCGTGGGCCAGGACCGGCTGTCGCGCTGGCACCGCCGCCTGGGCCCCTGGCCGGTGTCGCTGATCTCGATCCACGTGGTGTCCGTCATCTTGGGCTACGCGGCCATGGACCACACCAACCCCCTGCACCAGGTGCTGGTCTTCGTCCTGCACTACCCCGACATCCTGGCCTCCATGGTCGGCTTCGCCCTGCTGGTGATGGCGGCCGTGAGCTCCCACCACCTGGCCCGCCAGCGCCTGCGCTACGAGACCTGGTGGACCGTCCACGTCTACGTGTACCTGGCCTTGAGCCTGGCCTTCTTCCACCAGATCCGCGTCGGCATCCCCCTGATCACCCACGCGCTGGCCCGCGACGCCTGGATCGGGCTGTGGGCCCTCCTCGCCGTGACGGTGGTCGCCGGACGCGTGGTCCTGCCGGCGTGGCGCAACGCGCGCCACCGGCTGCGCGTGGCCGAGGTCGCCGAGGTCGCCCCCGGGGTGACGAGCCTCACGCTGCGCGGGCGCCACCTCGAGGACCTGGCCGTCGCGGGCGGCCAGTTCTTCCAGTGGCGCTTCGTGACCCCGGGGCTGTGGTGGCACAGCCACCCCTACTCGCTGTCGGCCCTGCCCCAGCCGCCCTTCCTGCGCGTGACCGTCAAGGCCCAAGGCGCCCAGTCCCGGGCCCTGGCCCATCTGCGCCCCGGGACCCGGGTGCTGGCCGAGGGCCCCTACGGGGCCTTCACACACCACCACCTGGTCACCCGGCGCGCCGTCCTGGTGGGCGCCGGCGTCGGGGTCACCCCGGTGCGGGCCCTGCTCGAGGACCTGCCCCGCGACGTGGCCGTCACCGTCATCCAGCGCGCCTCGCGCCCCGAGGATCTGGTCCACGGCGAGGAGATCGCCGTGCTGGTGGCCGCCCGCGGCGGCCAGTACCACGAGCTGGTGGGCCCGCGCACCAAGGTGCGCTTCGACGCGCGCACGCTGCGGCGCCTGGTGCCCGACATCGCCCAGCGGGACCTGTTCGTGTGCGGGCCCGCCGGGTTCGCCGACGTGGTGCTCGACGCGGCCCGGCGCGCCGGGGTCGCTCCCGAGCGCGTCCACCTCGAGGCATTCGCGTTCTAGGAGGTTGAGCATGCGACGCGCTCCTTTGGTTCTGGCCGGCACCGTCGCCGGGCTGTTCGGCATCCTCTCGTTTCGCTCGAGTCCCCAGAAGATCACCCTCTCGACGCTGCCGACCACCTCCACCCCCGCCGCGGCCAGCACCACGGCCAGTGGCGGCTCCGGTAGCGGCACCGTGGGGCCCGCCGCCCCGGCCGCGCCCGCCACCACCGCCGCCAGCGGTGGCGTCCTCAGCGCGACCGGTCCGCAGGTCAACTACTTCTACGGCGTGCTCTCGGTGCGCGTGACGGCGGCCAGTGGCCACATCACCAAGATCGCCATCGCCTCGCTCAGTGACGGCGCCTACGCCTACTCGCACTACGTCGACAGCGTCTCGCTGCCCATGCTCATCAAGCAGGCCATGGCCGCCCAGAGCGCCAAGATCCAGGGCGTCTCGGGAGCCAGCTACACCAGCGCCGGATTCGCCCAGTCCCTCCAGGGGGCGCTCAGCTCGCTCAAGCTGTCGTGAGCGGCGCCTGGCACCGCCGCGTCGAGGCGATGGGGACCATCGTGACCCTCGACCTGTTCGGCGAGGGCCTCGACGTCGTCGTCGACGACCTCGCGACGCGCGCGGCCGCGACGCTGCGCCAGATCGACCGGGTCTTCTCCACCTACCGCGACCAGAGCCCGCTCAGCCGCCTGCGCCGGGGCGAGGCGACGCTGGCCGAGATGCCGCCCGAGGTGCCCCGGGTGCTCGACGCGTGCCGCGAGGCCCACCGCCTCTCGGGCGGCTGGTTCGATCCCTGGCACCTGCCCGGGGGCGTCGACCCGACCGGCTACGTGAAGGGGTGGGCCGCCGGGCAGGCCCTGGAGGACCTGCGCCACCCCCAGGTCGCCGGGGCGCTGGTCAACGCCGCGGGTGACCTGGCGTCCTTCGGCGACCTGGGCGGGCAGCCCTTCCGCATCGGCATCGCCGCCCCCGGGGACCCGGGGGCCCTCACCGGCGTGGTGCGCCTCACCGGGGCCTTGGCCACCTCGGGGACGGCCCAACAGGCCGGGCACCTGATCGACCCCTTCGCCGGTGCGGCGGCCGCCCGGGCGGCCTCGGCCAGCGTCGCCGGACCCGATCCGGGCCTCTGCGACGCCCTGGCCACCGCCCTGGCCGTGGGCGGCGACGTGGTGCTCGCGCGCCTCGAGGCCCTCGCGCACTACGAGGGCCTGGTCGTGGACGCCGACGGCCACTGGCGGGCCACCCGGGGGTTCCCCTGGGCCGAGGCGCCCCCGGCCAGTCTCAGTCGCTGAGCGCCTTGGCGATGGTGGTCGCGATCCGCTCGACCGAGGGGATCGCCAGGTCCTCGAGGGCGTCGGCCGCCGGCAGGGGGATGTGCGGCGTGGTGATGCGCACGATGGGACCGTCGAGGTCGTAGAAGATCTCCTCGCTGACCACGGCGGCGATCTCGGCGCCCCAGCCCAGCACCCGCGGGTTCTCCTCCACCGTGAACAGGCGCCCGGTGCGAGCGACCTCGCGCAAAATGGTGGCGGTGTCGAGGGGGATGAGCGAGCGCACGTCGATCACGGTCACCGAGATCCCCTCGCCGGCCAGGCGCTCGGCGGCCGCCAGCGTGCGCGGGACCATCGAGCCCAGGGCCAGCACCGTCGCGTCGTCGCCGTTGCGCAGCACGCGGGCCACGCCCAGCGCGTCGACAATCTCGCCGTCGGGCACGTCCATCTTGGTCGGGTAGAGCGCCTTGGCCTCGAGGAACACCACGGGGTCCGGGTCGCGCACCGCCGCGGCCATCAGGCCGATGACGTCGCGGGCGCTGGCCGGCACGACGACCTTGAGGCCGGGGATCATCATGGCCCAGTTCTCCACGCTCTGGGAGTGCTGGGCCCCAAAGCGCAGGCCCCCGCCGTTGCCCGAGCGGATGACCAGCGGGAAGGACACCTGGCCGTCGGTCATGTAGCGGCTCTTGGCGATCTCGTTGACCACGATGTCCCAGCACACCGCGAAGAAGTCCGAGAACATGATCTCGGCGATGGGCCGCAGGCCCGTCATGGCCGCGCCCATCGCGGCCCCGAGGATGGCCTGCTCGCTGATGGGCGTGTCGCGCACGCGGCGCGGGCCGAACTCGTCGAGCAGGCCGACGGTCCCCTTGAAGACGCCGCCGGCCGCGGCCACGTCCTCGCCCAGCATCACGACCGTCGGGTCACGGCGCATCTCTTGGGCGATGCCCCGCGCGATGGCCTCGCGAAACGTCAGTTGCGCCATGCGGATCCTCCGTCAGCCCACACATCGGCGAACAGCAGGTCCTCGCCCGGCTGCTCGCCGGCACGCGCCTCCCGCGTCGCCTCCTCGACCTCGTCGGCGACCTGCGCCTCGAGGGCCGCCAGCTCGTCCTCGCCCACCCCGCTGGCCGCGAGCCGGGCCCGGTACATCGGGAGCGGGTCGCGGGCCAGCCACGCCTCGACCTCGTCGTCGGGGCGGTAGGTCCCCGGGTCGGCGCGGCTGTGGCCTCCGTGGCGGTAGGTCTCGGCCTCGATGAGGCTGGGGCCCTGGCCGGCGCGCGCCCGGGCGAGGGCCGTGCGGGCCACCTCGTAGACCGCGTCGGCGTCGTTGCCGTCCACCAGGATCGGCTCGAGCCCGTAGGCGCTGGCGCGGTCGGCGGCCGGGTGGGCCACGGCCGTCACCTCGCTGGTGCGGGTGTACTCCATCCACAGGTTGTTCTCGCAGACAAAGACCACCGGCAGGTGCCAGATGGCCGCGAAGTTCAGGGCCTCGTGGAAGGCGCCGATGTTGGTCGTGCCGTCGCCGAAGAAGCACACCGCCACCTGGTCGGTCCCGCGGTACTGGGCCGACCAGGCGGCCCCGCAGGCGATCGGCAGGTGCGAGCCGATGACGGCGTAGGAGCCCATCACGCCGTGGGTGACGCTGGTCAGGTGCATGGAGCCGCCCTTGCCCCGCATCAGGCCGTTGCGGCGCCCGAGCAGCTCGGCCAGCACCGGGGTCATGGGCACGCCGCGGGCCAGCGTGTGCGCGTGGCCCCGGTAGGTGGCGAAGGTCCAGTCGTCGGGCGCCATGGCGGCCGCCACGCCCGCGGCGATCGCCTCCTGGCCCAACGACAGGTGGCTCGTCCCCTTGACCAGGTTCTCCAAGAACAGGTCGTAGGCGCGCGTCTCGAAGGCGCGCAGCGCCACCTGCGTGCGGTACATCGCGACCTGGCGGGCCAGGTCGGTGGAGCCGGCGGTCTGGGTTGACGTCATGAGCCTCCTAGTACTCGTGGGCGATCAGCAGGTCGTGGGCCGGGAAGTGGGTCAGGATCGATGGCCCGTCCGCGGTCACCACGACTTCCCACTAGATGCGCGCCGACGCCCCGCTCGCTCGTCGAGCGACCTGGGCACTCTAACGAGCGGCGCGAGGGAAGGCAACGTCACTTCTCTTGAAATTTCTTCGACGGCGGGTTAAAACAATTCACGGTGTCGGAGAACCGGCACCGACCCTCGGTCGCTACCATCAACGGCCAACGACGTCGACACCAAGGGGGGGACGTGGCCGATCCGCTGGTCGAGACGGCCATCGCCAACTGGGAGCCGCGTTTCGTGGCCAACGGGGTGGACGGGGCCGACTTCGCCCGCATCACGGCGGCCATCGCGCGCTGGGACGACTGGTGCGGCGCCTGGGGCGCGGCCGCCGACGCGTACGCCGAGCTGGCCACCTCCAGCCGGGCCGCCGGCCACGCGCGCAGCGCCGGCGAGTTCGACGCGCGCGCCGCCCACCACTACCACTTCGGGCGGTTCCTCTTCGTCCACGACCGCGACCAGGAGCGCGCCGCCCACCAGCGGGCCGTCGCCGCCCTGACGCGCGCGCTGCCCGAGCTGGCGCCCCCGGGCCGGCGCGAGCTCGTCGCCTTCGAGGGCGGCCACCTGGTCGCGCTGGTGCGCACGCCGGCGGGGCCGGGCCCCCATCCGGTGGTGATCCTGATCCCCGGGCTCGACTCGACCAAGGAGGAGTTCGGCGAGGTGGAGCGCGCATTCCTGGACCGGGGCCTGGCGACGGCCTCCCTCGACGGGCCCGGTCAAGGCGAGGCGGAGGGGGAGTGGCCCATCCGCCCGGACTGGGCGCCGGTGGGCGAGGCGGTCCTCGCCCACCTGGCGACCCAGCCTGACCTGGACGTCTCGCGCGTGGGCGTGTGGGGCGTCAGCCTGGGCGGCTACTACGCGGCGCGCCTAGCCGCGGCCGACCTGGGGCTGCGGGCCGTCGTCGCCCTGTCGGGCCCCTACGACTTCGCGGCGTCCTACGACGACCTGAACCCGCTGACCCAGCGGGCCTTCGCGGTGCGCGCGCGCGCCGCCTCCAGCGCGGCGGCGCGCCAGCGGGCCAGCGACCTGACCATGGCCGGGCACGCCGAGCGCATCACCGTCCCCCTCCTGGTGATCCAGGGCCAGCAGGACCGTCTCTTCTCGTGGCACGAGGGCGAGCGCCTGGTGGCCGAAGCCCGCGGCGAGGCCACGCTGTGGGCCTTCCCCGAGGGCAACCACGGCTGCGCCAACGTGGTGACCCGCCACCGCGGGCCGGCCGCCGACTGGCTGGCCGACCGCCTCGGGCGGCCCGCGAACGCCGGAGGCGACCAGTGACCGACATCGTCATGCCCCAGCTGGGCGAGACCGTGGCCGAGGGCACCGTGACCCGGTGGTTCAAGGCGGTCGGTGACGCCGTCGCGCGCGGTGACACCCTCTTCGAGGTGGCCAGCGACAAGGTCGACACCGAGATCCCGGCGCCGGCCAGCGGGACGCTGGCGGCCATCTACGTCGCCGCGGGCATGACCGTCGACGTGGGCACGGTGCTCGCGGTGATCGTGGGCGCCCACGAGGTGGTGGTGCCCCCTGCCTCACCCGACTCGGCCACGACCCTCGACGCCGCCCCGGCCCCGCCGCCGGCGCCCGCGACTCCCGCCGCGCCGGGGGGTGCCGACGAGCGCCTCTCTCCGGTGGTGCGCCGCCTGCTGGCCGAGAGCGGCTTGCGCGCCGAGGAGGTCGTGGGCACCGGACCGCGCGGGCGCATCACCCGTGACGACGTGGTGGCCGCAGCGCGGGGTCACCACCCGGCGGCCGCCGCGTCGCTCTCCCCGGTGGTGCGCCGCCTGCTGGCCGAGGCGGGTCTGCGCGCCGACCAGGTTCGCGGGACCGGGCCCGGTGGGCGGATCACGCGTCGCGACGTCGAGGCGGCGCGCA
This sequence comes from Actinomycetes bacterium, assembly GCA_021785695.1. Classification (GTDB taxonomy): domain Bacteria; phylum Actinomycetota; class Acidimicrobiia; order Acidimicrobiales; family RAAP-2; genus RAAP-2. The sequence goes on along the minus strand of JAJYEQ010000004.1, from coordinate 26,500 downwards.
CGTCGGCCCCACCGGGCGGCGACGAGGTGATCGCCTTCTCGCGCCTGCGCGCCCGCACGGCCGAGCACATGACGCGGTCCAAGGCGACGTCGGCCCACACGCTGATGGCCCGCCAGATCGACTACGAGCCCGTCGAGCGCGTCCGGCGCCAGGTCGGCGACGCGTTCCGCGCCGCCTACGGCTTCTCGCTCACCTACCTCCCCTTCAACGCGGCCGCGACGCTGGCGGCGCTGCGGGAGTTCCCCCAGCTGAACGCGTCGGTCGGCGACCAGGCGCTCGTCGTGCACCATGACCTGCACCTGGGCATCGCGGTCGATCTCGAGGACACGGGTCTCGTGGTCCCGGTGGTGCACCACGCCGACCGCCTGAGCCTGGTCGACCTGGCGCGGCGCATCCGCCAGCTGGCCGAGGCGGCGCGGTCCAAGCGCCTCACGGTCGACGACGCGGCCGGCGGCACGTTCACCATCACCAATCCGGGACCCTTCGGCACGCTGATGACCGGCGCGATCATCAACCAGCCCCAGGTGGCCATCTTGTCCACCGACGGCGTGCGGCGCGCTCCGGTGGTCGTGGACACGCCCGCGGGCGAGGCCCTGGCCATCCACTCGGTGGGCCTGGCCGCCTTGACCTTCGACCACCGCGTCATCGACGGCGCCTACGCCGCGCGGTTCCTGCGACGCCTGGAGGAGATCCTGGCCACGCGCGACTGGCGAGCCGAGCTGGGCGACCTCCCGGCGAGCGGCCCCACCCGGTAGCCTGCCCTCGGTGGAGACGCGAGATCGGATCCTCGAAGCGGCGGCGCGCGAGATCGAGGCCAACGGCCTGACCCAGTTCCGCGTCAAGCGCGTCGCCATGGACGCGGGCATCTCAGTCGCCCTGCTCTACAGCTACTTCGACGACCGCGAGGGGCTGATCGCGGCCGCCATCGTGCACGGCTACCGCCAGGTGCTGATGGGCAACGCCGAGGTGTTCACCACGCCGCTGCGCGAGGTCACCACCCGCGAGGAGCTGCGCGCCGCCATGCGACGCATGATCCGCGACGCCCAGCTGCCCGAGCGCACCGAGGCCCGCATCCGGCGCATGGAGGGCATGTCGTTCGCCACCCACAACCTCACCGCCTCCAGCGGGATCGCCGATGCCAAAGAGGAGATCGGCGAGCTCATCGAGCGCTGGGTCGAGCCCCTCGTCCAGCGCGGCCTCCTGGCCGACGGGGTGACGGGCTTCGCCTTCGCCCGGATCTGGTACGCGCTGTTCTTCGGCCAGATCGCCTTAGAGGGCGAGAAGAACCTGGCGGTGTCCGCCGAGGACTGGCTGCGTGCCCTCGAGGTCCTGGCCGACGCGATGGTGCGCCAGGACTGACCAAGGTCCCGGGCGACCGCCCCAGCGCCCCGCGACCGGCTGGCTAGCCTGCTGCGGTGACCCAGGACCGCATCCTCGAGGCCTCGGTGCGCGAGCTCGACGAGCACGGCGTGACCTCCTACCGCATCAAGCGCGTCGCCGAGCGCGCCCGCGTCTCGGTCTCCTTGCTCTACGCGTACTTCGAGGACCGTGAGGCCCTGGTCGCCGAGAGCGTGGTGGCCCGCTACCGGAGCTCCGTGGTGGGCGCGGCCGAGCGCTTCGCGCGCCCGCTGCGCGCGGTCGCCACCCGCGACGAGCTGCGCCGGGCACTGTTCGAGCTGATCGACCAGTCCCAGCGGCCCGAGCTTGCCCGCACCCACGGCGTGCGACTCGAGTGCCTGGCCTTCGCCCAGCACAACACGCGGGCCGCCGCCGGCATCGAGGCGGCCAAGCGCGAGGCCGGCGCGATCGTGGTGGGCGCGGTCCAGCCGCTGGTCGACCACGGGCTGACCTCTCCGGGGATCGACGCCATCGGCTTCGCCCGCCTGTGGTACGCCCTGTTCTTCGGGCAGGTGTCCCTGGCCGGTGAGGGCCATCCCCTGGCCCAGACCACGGGGGCCTGGAGTCGCTCCCTACGCGCCCTGGTCGACGTCGTCGCGCAACCGGAGCTGTCGCGGGCCTAGGGGGATGACGACGTCAACCCACGCGTAGAGGCTGAGGGCGTAGCCGAGGGCGTAGACCGACTCACCCACGAGCAGCATCGGGAAGTGCCAGTCGGGCAGCGACGCCGCCGCGACGATCCCGCCCGCCAGCTGGAACGAGAAGAGCAGCACGCGCCGCCAAGTCGCCCCGCGGCGCAGCAGGGCGATGGAGCTGGCCAGCTGGACCAGGGCCACCACGACGCCCACGGTCATGTGGGACCAGTTGAGGAACGCGCCCTCGTCGTAGGGCGTGATCAGCAGGAGCATCAGGCCCACGGCCACCACCCGGGCCCCGAGGAAGAGGACCGCGGGGCCGCCGTGGCGAGCGAACCACTGGCCGACGCGCCACAGGCCCACCGCCGCGGTGCCGTAGCCCACGACGACCAGGGCGATGGTGGGTCCGTACACCCCGTAGAAGGAGATGCCGTCGTTTTGGGCGGTGTACGAGGCGTTGATCAGGACGCAGACGACCAGCGCGGCGAAGAACACCCCCTGGGTCGCAACCATCCAGCGGCGCGCCTCACGCGTGGGCGCCAGGGCGACCCGTCGAGGTGCGGGTCCGGTCACGCCCCCGCGAAGCGCTGGCGCGCGTTGGCGAGCTCGGCCAGGGCCTCGTCGCGGCCGACCCACTGCTCCACCTTCATCCACTTGCCCTCGTCGAGGTCCTTGTAGACGGTGAAGAAGTGGCTGATGCGGTCCAGCACGTCGCGGGGCACGTCACCCAGGTCCGTGGCGGCCTTCCAGCGCGGGTCGTAGGTCGGGACCGCCAGGAGCTTCTCGTCGGGGCCGTGCTCGTCGGTCATGATGCACATGGCCAGGATCTTGGCCTCGATCTGGCAGCCCGGGAAAGTGGGGTACTCGGTGAGCACCAGCACGTCCAGCGGATCCCCGTCGCCGCCCAAGGTGTCGGGGACGAAGCCGTACTCGGCTGGGTAGCCCATGGACACGATGAGGTGGCGATCCAGGCTGATCGCGTGGGTCTCGTGGTTGTACTCGTATTTGTTCTGGCTCCCCTTGGGGATCTCGACGACGACCGTCACGCTGTCCATGTCGCTCCTTCCGGCAATGGGGCCATCGTAGCCAGGGGAGCCCGGCCCGAGCACCCCGGGCCGGGCTCCTAGACTCGAGGGGCCACGTGGCGAGGTGACAGGGAGGTCCCGATGGATCGCGTCGGAGTCGTTGGGTGCGGGCTGATGGGCTCGGGAATCGCGGAGGTGGCCGCGCGAGCGGGCGCCGACGTCGTGGTCATCGAGCGCAACGCCGAGGCGCTGGCCGCCGGGGTCGCGCGCATCGAGCGATCGCTGACGCGCGCCGTGGCTGCGGGCAAGCTCCCCGAGGACGACGCCAACCGCGCTCGGGGCCACCTGAGCTTCTCGGAGGACTTCACGCGCCTCCACGACCGCGAGCTGGTCGTCGAGGCCGTCGCCGAGGACGAGGCCACCAAGCTGCAGGTGTTCCAGCGCCTCGACGCCGTGGTGACCGACCCCGGGGCGATCCTGGCGACCAACACGTCGTCGATCCCGATCATCAAGCTGGCGATGGCCACCAAGCGGCCCGAGCAGGTCATCGGCATGCACTTCTTCAACCCGGTGCCGGTGCTCAAGCTGGTCGAGGTGATCTCCTCGCTGCTCACCAGCCCCGAGACGACGGCCCGCGTGCGCGAGTACGCCACCACGACGCTGGCCAAGAAGGTGATCAGCTCGCCGGATCGCGCGGGCTTCGTCGTCAACGCCCTGCTGATCCCCTACCTGCTGTCGGCGATCCGCATGCTGGAGTCGGGCTTCGCCAGCGCCGAGGACATCGACACGGGCATGGTGGTGGGCTGCGCCCACCCGATGGGGCCGCTGGCCCTCACCGACCTGATCGGCCTGGACACCACGCTGGCCGTCGCCGACTCCCTGTACGCGGAGTTCAAGGAGTCGCACCTGGCCCCGCCGCCGCTGCTGTCGCGCATGGTCCAGGCCGGGCTGCTCGGGCGCAAGTCAGGACAGGGCTTCTTCGCGTATCGCGCCTAGATGACCGACCTCGTCGTCACACTGCAGTGCCCCGACCGGCCGGGCATCGTGCGGGCGCTCAGCGCATCGATCTTCGCCATCGGCGGCAACATCCTGGAGAACGACCAGTTCACCGATCCCACCACCGAGCTGTTCTGCATGCGCACGCGCTTCGAGGCCGACGCCACGGTCGCCGCGATCGAGCAGCACCTGGCGAGCGACCTGGCCGAGTTCGGCCCCACGCTGACCCTGCGCCCCGACGCCCAGCACCGGCGCGCCGTGGTCATGGTCTCCCAGTTCGACCACTGCCTGGTCGACCTGCTCTACCGGCGCGAGCGCGGCGACCTGCCCTTGGACATCGTGGCGGTGGTCTCCAACCACGAGGTCTGCGCCGGCGTGGCCGCGCACTACGGCGTGCCGTTCCACTACGTGCCCCTCAGCGCGGCGACCAAGGCCGTTGCCGAGGACCAGGTGCGCGAGCTGGGGGCCACCCACGGGGCGGACCTGGTCATCCTGGCGCGCTACATGCAGATCCTCAGCCCCGAGATGTGCACGCAGTTCGCCGGCCGCATCATCAACATCCACCACTCGTTCCTGCCGGGCTTCACCGGCGCGCGCCCCTACCATCGGGCCTACGACCGGGGCGTCAAGCTCATCGGCGCGACCGCCCACTTCGTGACCGCCGAGCTCGACGAGGGCCCCATCATCGAGCAGGACGTCGAGCGCGTGACCCACGCGCGCCGGGTCGAGGACCTGGTGGCCCTGGGCCGCGACATCGAGCGCACCGTGCTGGCCCGCGCCGTACGGCTGGTGGCCGAGGACCGCGTGATGATCGTGGGCCGGCGTACGGTCGTCTTTCGCCAGTAGGTCAGGTCACCGCCGGGCGCGTCGCGTAGCGCGCGTCGAGGTGCTCGCCGCCCTCCAGGACCGCCGCGAGGTGCTCGACGGCGTCGAGGACGTCGACGAAGCGCACGTAGAGCGGGGCGAATCCGAAGCGCGCGATGTCGGGGGCGCGGAAGTCGCCCACCACGCCGCGGGCGATCAGCGCTTGGACGATCCCGAAGGCCGCGGGGTGCCGCCAGGCGACCTGGCTGCCCCGGCGCGCGTGGTCGCGGGGCGTGACCAGAGACAGCGCGCCGGGCAGGCGCTCCTCGACCAGCGTGATGAACAGGTCCGTGAGGGCCAGGCTCTTGGCGCGCACGGCCGCCAGATCGACCCCGTCGAAGACGTCCAGGGCCCCGTCGAGAGCGGCCAGCGCCAGGATCGACGGCGTCGAGGTGACCAGTCCCCGGATGCCGGGCGCCGGCGTGAACGCCGACTCGAAGTCGAAGGGTCGGGCGTGGCCCAGCCAGCCGGGCAGCGGGTTGGCGACATCAGCCACCAGGCGGGGAGCGACCCACAGAAATGCGGGCGACCCGGGCCCCCCGTTCAGGTACTTGTAGGTGCACCCGGCCGCGAAGTCGGCGTCGGCGCCAGCGAGGTCGACGGGCACCGCGCCGGTCGAGTGGGCCAGGTCCCACAGCATCAGGGCACCGGCCTGGTGGGCCCGTGCGGTCAGCCCGGGCAGGTCGAGCATCTCGCCGGTGCGAAAGTCGACGTGGGTCAGCATGACCAGGGCGACGGATTCGTCGAGCGCACCGAGCAGGTCCTCGCGATCGAGGGCCCGCACCCGCAGGGGGCGTCGCGCCCGCCGGGCCATCGCCTCGAGGATGTAGAGGTCGGTGTGGAAGTTGGCGGCATCGGTCAGCACGGTCGAGCGCTCCGGGCGCAGCTCGAGGGCCGCGCCGATCGCCTTGGCCAGCACGATGGTCAAGGTGTCCATCGCCGCAACCTCGCCGGGTCCCGCCCCGATCAGGGGGGCGATCCGGTCACCGACCGCCAGCGGGAGGTCCATCCAGCCCGCCGTGTTCCAGCTGGTGACCAGGCCCCTGGCCCACTGGTCCGCCACCACCGCGTCCACCCGCGCCGCACTGGCCCGCACCAGGGGGCCCAGCGAGTTGCCGTCGAGGTAGATCAGCCCGGCGGGCAGGTCGAAGGCATCGCGCCGACCGGCCAGCGGGTCGGCGGCGTCGGCGGCCAGGGCGTCAGCGCGCGAGTAACGGGTCATGGCGCACGCTAACGCGTCACCCACGGTGCAGGGGCTTGTAGCGCAGGCGGTGGGGTTGGTCGGCCGCCACCCCCAGCCGGCGGTGCCGGTCGGCCTCGTAGTCGGTGAAGTTGCCCTCGAACCAGCGCACCTCGGCGTCGTCCTCGAAGGCCAGCACGTGGGTCGCGACGCGGTCGAGGAACCACCGGTCGTGGCTGATCACGACGGCGCACCCGGGGAACGCCTCCAGGCCCTCCTCGAGCGCCCGCAAGGTGTCCACGTCCAGGTCGTTGGTCGGCTCGTCGAGCAGCAGCACGTTGCCCCCGGCCCGCAGCACCTGGGCCAGCTGGACCCGGTTGCGCTCCCCGCCCGAGAGCTGGCCGACGCGCTTTTGCTGGTCGCTGCCGGTGAAGCCGAAGCTCGCGACGTAGGCGCGCGCGGCCAGCTCGCGCCCCCCCACCACGATCCGGTCCTGGCCGTCGCTGATCGTCTCGAAGACGGTGGCGTCACCGACGAGGCCCTCGCGCGACTGGTCGACGTAGGCGAAGCGAACGGTCGGCCCCACGCGGATCGTGCCCGCGTCGAGGGGCTCGTCCCCGAGGATGAGCCGGAAGAGCGTCGACTTGCCCGCGCCGTTGGCGCCGATCACGCCGACGATGCCGCCCGGGGGCAGGAGGAAGGACAGGTCCTCGATGAGCAGGCGGTCGCCAAACCCCTTGGTGACCCCCTGCGCCTCCACGACCAGGTCGCCGAGGCGCGGGCCCGGGGGGATGGCGATCTCCAGGCGCTCGGGAAGGCGCTCGGCCGCCTCGGCCTGGGCGGCCAAGGCGGCGTAGGAAGTCAGGCGGGCCTGGCCCTTGGCCTGGCGCGCCCGAGGCGACATGCGGATCCAGGCCAGCTCGCGCGCCAGCGCGGCCTGGCGCGCCTCGGAGCGCCGCTCCTCGGCCGCCAGGCGGGCGGCCTTCTGCTCGAGCCACGCCGAGTAGTTGCCCTCGAAGGGGTACCCGGCTCCCCGGTCCAGCTCCAGGATCCACCCCGCCACGTGGTCGAGGAAGTAGCGATCGTGGGTGACGGCCACGACCGTCCCCGGGTACTCCTGGAGCGCCCGCTCGAGCCACGCCACCGACTCGGCGTCCAGGTGGTTGGTGGGCTCGTCGAGCAAGAGCAGGTCGGGCCGGGCCAGCAGCAGGCGGCACAGGGCCACGCGGCGGCGCTCCCCGCCCGACAGCGTCGTCACGTCGGCGTCGGGCGCCGGCAGGCGCAGCGCGTCCATGGCGATCGCCAAGGTGCGCTCCAGGTCCCAGGCGCCGAGGGCGTCGATGCGGTGCGCCAGTTCGGCCTGCTCGCCCAGCAGTGCCTCGATGTCGGCGTCGGGCGCCCCGAAGGCGGCGCAGACCTCCTCGTAGCGCGCCAGCAGGTCGCGCTGCTCGCCCACCCCGTCGGCCACGTTGCCCACCACGTCCTTGCCCGCGTCGAGCACCGGCTCCTGGGGCAGGTAGCCCACCGTGAAGCCGGGGGTCAGGCGCGCCTCGCCCCGGTAGCCGTCGTCGAGCCCGGCCATGATGCGCAGCAGCGTCGACTTGCCCGAGCCGTTGGACCCGATGACCCCGATCTTGGCTCCCGGATAGAACGACAGGCTGATGCCGCGCAGGACCTCGCGGTCGGGCGGAAAGAGACGTCGCAGGTCGCGCAAGGTGTAAATGAACTGGGCCGGCACCCCTCCAGTGTGGCCCAGCATCTACCCGGGCAACGCACCGACGGGCGGGCTAGTGTCCTCGGTGCACGGCGCACGCGCAGGCCAACGGGGACTGGGGCGTTCGCGCCTGGCTGGGAGGGAAATTCATGAGCAGGGGAGACAGTCGGCGCGTCCGCCTGGGCACATGGCTCGGGACCGCGTCACTGCTGGCGGGCTCACTGACGCTGGGCGTCGGCTCGGTGAGCGCGCAGGCGGCGGCCAAGCCGTTCAAGGCGTGCGTGGTGACCGATACCGGCGGCATCAACGACAAGTCCTTCAACGCGTCGGCCTGGAAGGGCATGCAAGACGCCCACGCCCGCAACAAGAACATCGTGCCGTCGTATCTGTCGTCGAGTTCGTCGACGGACTACGTGCCCAACATCAACTCGTTCGTCCACGAAGGCTGCGGGATCATCGTCACTGTGGGCTTCCTCATGGACCAGGCCACCCAGCAGGCGGCCAACGCCCACCCGAAGCAGAAGTTCGCCATCGTCGATGACGCGCCCCAACACCTGAAGTACCACAACGTCCTGGCGCTGCAGTACGAGACCAACCAGGCCGCGTTCCTGGGGGGCTACCTGGCCGCGGCCATGACCCACACGGGCGTGGTGGGGACCTACGGCGGCATGCAGTTCCCGTCGGTCACCATGTACATGAACGGCTTCGTGGCCGGCGTGCGCTACTTCGACAAGGTCAAGGGCGCTGCGGTCAAGGTGCTGGGCTGGACGCCCGCCAAGGGCAACTGCACCCTGGCCACGTGTAACGGCACGGGCACCTTCGTGGGCAACTTCACCGACCAGACGGCCGGCAAGACCATCGCCGCCAACGACTTCGCCGCTGGTGCCGACATCGTCTTCCCGGTCGCCGGCTCGGTGGGCCTGGGGTCGGTCGTCGCGGCCCAGCAGGCCGGTCGGGGCCACTCGATCATGTGGGTGGACTCCAACGGCTGCGTCTCGGACGCGGCGGACTGCTCGTGGTTCATCGGCACCGTCGCCAAGGGCGTCGAGGCCTCGGTGCGTGACGCGGTCCTCAAGGCGGCGTCGGGCAAGTTCCGCGGCGGCACCTACCTGGGCACGCTGAAGAACCAGGGGACGGCCCTGGACTACGGCGGAATCCCGGTCCCGGCGGCCGTCAAGAAGGCGATCGCCGCGATCACCAAGGGCATCGAGTCCGGCCGGATCTCGATCAACCCGAACAGCTACCCCGCCAAGTAGATCCACCGAGAGGCCCGGCGCGCGGTCGCCTGACCGAGCGCCGGGCCTCTCGCTACGATACGGACCCATGCGCCTCGAGTTGCGGGGGATCACGAAGCGATTCGGGACGCTCACCGCGAACGACCACATCGACCTGACCGTCGAGCCCGGGCAGATCCACTGCGTGCTGGGCGAGAACGGCGCGGGCAAGTCGACGCTCATGAACGTCGTCTTCGGCCTGCTGCACCCCGACGAGGGCGAGATCCTCATCGACGGAGTCCCCCAGCGCTTCGCCAACTCGGGCGACGCGGTACGTCGCGGCATCGGCATGGTCCACCAGCACTTCATGCTCGTCCCCGTCTTCTCGGTGGCCGAGAACGTCGTGCTCGGCTTCGAGCCCACCCGCCGGCTCGGCCGGCTGGACCGCGCCCGGGCCCGCGAGGAGATCCGGCACACCTCCCAGCAGTTCAGCCTCGACGTCGACCCCGACGCCATCGTCGAGAACCTGCCGGTCGGCCTCCAGCAGCGCGTCGAGATCTTGAAGGCCCTGAACCACGACGCCGAGCTGCTGATCCTGGATGAGCCCACGGCCGTCTTGACCCCCCAGGAGATCGACGCGCTGATGGCCATCATGCGGTCCCTGGCCGCGTCGGGCAAGTCGATCCTCTTCATCAGCCACAAGCTCAAGGAGGTCCGGGCGGTCTCCGACGTGGTCACGGTGATCCGTCAGGGTCGGGTCGTCGACCAGGTCCCGCCCACGACCGACGAGTCGACGCTGGCCTCGCTCATGGTGGGTCGCGACGTCACGCTGACCGTGGCCAAGGACGCCGCGGCGCCCGGCGCACCGGTGCTCGAGCTCGACGACGTCGTCGTGCGAGACGACCGCGGCCTGGCCGCCGTCGACCACGTCAGCCTCCGAGTGCACGCCGGCGAGATCCTGGCCCTGGCCGGCGTGCAGGGCAACGGTCAGACCGAGCTGGTCGAGGCCATCGCCGGCATGCGCCCCGTCGAGTCGGGGCGCATCACGCTGGGTGGCCGAGACATCACGGGCGCCACACCGCGGGCCGTGCTCGACAGCGGTCTCGGGCACATCCCCGAGGACCGCCACCGCTACGGCATCGTGCTGTCGCTGTCGGTGGCCGACAACCTGGTGCTCAACGCCCCGCGGCGCGCACCCTTCGCGGCGCGCGGCACGCGCAACCTGGCCGCGGTGCGCGACAACGCCGAGTCCCTGGTGGCCCGCTTCGACATCCGCACCACGTCGGTCCAGGCACCCCTGTCGTCGCTGTCGGGGGGCAACCAGCAGAAGGTGATCGTGGCCCGCGAGCTCTCGCGCCCCCTCCAGGTCCTGGTGGCGTCCCAGCCCACGCGCGGGCTCGACGTGGGGTCCATCGAGTACGTGCACCGCCAGATCGTCGAGCAGCGCAACGAGGGCCTGGCCGTCCTCATCGTGTCCTCGGAGCTCGACGAGGTGATGGCCCTCGGCGACCGGATCGCCGTCATGCACGCCGGACAGATCACCGGCGTGGTCGACCCCTCGACCAGCCGCGAGCGCATCGGGCTCCTGATGGCCGGGGCGACGGGAGACCGCCATGAGTGAGTCGCGCCGGCGCTGGTGGCACCGCCTGACGACCCGCAGCCCGCTGCTGGTGACCCTCGACGCGCTGATCCTCGGCTTCGTCGTGGGCGCCCTGGTGATCATCACGACGACCGCCTCAGTCCTGGACGCCTGGCGTGCGATGTTCTCCAGCTGGGCGGCCTTCGGCCACGCCTGCAAGCTCACCGCCGACGTGGTCGGTGCGGCCTACCGCGCCATGTTCACCGGCGCCGTCGTGGACCCGCGGATCTTCTGGCACGCCCTGACCACCGGCCACGGATGGACGCTGGCCCTGACGCCCCTGTCGGAGACCCTGACCTACGCCGCGCCGCTGATCATCGCCAGCATCGGCGTGGGCATCGCCTTCCAGACCGGCATCTTCAACATCGGCGCCAACGGCCAGGCGATCCTGGGCGGCGTGGCGGGCGCCTACATGGGCTCGCTCGTCCACCTGCCCACGGTCGTGCACCTGCCCTTGACCCTGGCGGCGGGCATCGTGGGCGGCGTGGTCGTGGGGCTGGTCCCGGGCCTGCTCAAGGCCTACACCGGCGCCCACGAGGTCATCGTGACCCTGATGCTCAACTACGTGGTGGCCGCCCTCCTCATCTTCACGCTCCTGTCGACCGTCCTGCAGCAGCCCGGCCAGCAGAACGACATCTCGCGCACCCTGACCCCCTCGGCCCAACTGGCACCGCTCTTCGGGGCCGCGTCGGGCCTGCGCGTCAACTGGGGCCTGGCGGTGGCCGCGCTGGTCGTGATCTTCGCCTGGTGGTTCCTGGAGCGCTCGTCGCTCGGCTTCGACTTCCGCGTGACGGGGGCCAACCCGCAGGCCGCGCGCGCCTCGGGCATCAACGCGCGCGCCGTGATCGTGCTGGTCTTCGTCATCTCGGGGGGCCTGGCCGGCCTGGCCGGGATCGTCCAGCTGGCCGGCACCACCCACTACCTCGATGGCGGGTTCCTCATCGGCAACGCCGGCATCGGCTTCACGGCGATCACCGTCTCCCTGCTCGGGCGCAACCGGCCGGTCGGGATCGTGTGGTCCTCTCTCTTGTTCGCGGGGCTCGGCGTGGGCGGGCGAGCGATGCAGGTCGCTACGGGGATCCCGCTCGACCTGGCCACGGTGATCCAGTCGGCCGTCGTGCTCTTCGTCGCCACGCCGGTGCTGGTCCAGGAGATCTTCCGCCTCCGCCACGCCGCGGCCGGTGAGGTGCGCCTGGCGACCAGCGGGTGGGGCTCGTGAGCACCGTCTCGCGCCGGCGCACCCGCGGGATCGGGGTCTTTGGCGCTCTCCTGGGGCTGGTGACGGCCCTCGGCTTCGGCCTGGCCAGCGGGAGCGCGGCCCGCTCCTCCTTGACCTTCAACCCCGTCGACCTGAGCGCGTCGGCCCCCCTCCACCTGGGGACGCTGACGCTGCCCACCGCGCTCGCCAACCTGGTGCTGGGCCTGGCGATGGCGGCCATCGGCGTCGAGCTGGTGGTGCGCGTGCCGCGCCGGGGCGTGATGGCCCGCTTCGGCGCGGTCGCGCTGCTGTTCCTCCTCGCGCTGCTGCTGTGGGCCGTGCGCACGACGGGCCCGGCCCCGATCAACTTCGTCAACCTGACCGCGGTGCTGGTGGGGGCGTCGGCCCTGACGATGGTCCTCATCTTCGGCTCGCTCTCGGGCGTGCTGTGCGAGCGGGCGGGCGTGGTCAACATCGCCATCGAGGGCCAGTTCATCGGGGGCGCCTTCATCGGGTCGATGGTCGCCTCGATCACGCACGACTTCTTCTTCGCGGCCGTGGCTGGCGCGGCCGTCGGTGGGCTGCTGGGCCTGGTGCTGGCGTTCCTGTCGCTGCGCTACCTCTCGGACCAGATCATCGTGGGCGTCGTCTTGGTCACCATGTTGTCGGGGCTGTCGTCCTACCTCAACTTGCAGGTGCTCACCCCCTTCCCGCAGTACAACACGGGCAACCTGGCGCCCAACCTGCCCATCCCGCTGCTGACCAAGATCCCGGTGCTCGGCCCGGTGCTCTTCGACCAGAACGGCTTCTTCTACCTGATGATCATCCTGGTCACGGCGGTGAGCTACGGGCTGTTCCAGACCCGCTGGGGACTGCGCGTACGCGCGGTCGGCGAGCACCCCCAGGCCGCCGCCACCGTCGGCATCAAGGTCATCGGCGTGCGCTACACCAACGTGATCCTGGGGGGCGCGGTGGCGGGCCTGGGCGGCGTCGCCTTCATGGCCTCCCAGGGCCAGTTCCAGCCCGGCTACACCTCGGGACTGGGCTACATCGCCCTGGCCGCCCTGATCTTTGGCCGCTGGCGCCCCTCGGGCGCGGTCGTGGCGTCGATCGTCTTTGGCCTGTCGCTCTACCTGTCCTACAACCTGCAGACCTTCCAGGTCCCCGTCTCGACCGAGATCTTGGGCATGGTCCCCTACCTGATCACCATCGCGGTGGTCTCCGGGCTCATCGGGCGGGTGCGGCCCCCGGCCGCCGACGGCGTGCCCTACCGGCGCGACTGAGCCCCCGGGCCCACGACGCCCACCACCGCCGCGGCCTGCCTCACGGCCGCGTCCAGGCACGCCGCGAGTGACCGACCGCGCAGGCGAGCGTCCAGGTAGCCCGCGGTGGCCGCGTCGCCGGCCCCGGTGGTGTCCACCACCCGCGTCGCGCGAGCCGGGGCGACCACCTCCTGGGCCCCGCGCCGGGCGACCGCCCCGGCGGGGCCCCGGGTGACGACGACCTCGGGGTAGCGCGCGGCCAGGGTCGCCAGGGCCGCCGCGAGCGGCCCGCCCCCGATGAGCTCGGCCTCCTCCTGGTTGGCGAAGAGGAGCCCAGCCCCGGCGCTGGAGGCCAGGAACGCGTCGGCGCCCGCGGCGCGCCAGGGCGCGATCGAGCACACGTCGACCGAGGTCGACGCACCCCGCTCGGCCTGCGCGCGCAGCGCGGCCGCCCCGACCGCGCGGGTCGCCGGGTCCACGAGGGTGTAGCCCGACACGTGCAGGTGGTCGACGGGATCGGCCAGCACCGCCGCGACGTGCGCGGCGCCCAGGGCGCTGGCGGCCCCCCGGCGGGTCCGCATGGCTCGCTGCCCGTCCGCGTCGACCAGGGCCACCACGACGCCGGTGGGCGCGGCGACCTCGACCAGGCGGGCGTCCACGCCCGCGGCCCCGAGCTCGTCGCGCACCAGCCGGCCCGCCGCGTCGTCCCCGACCGCGCCGATGAAGATCACGTCGTGACCCCGGGCGGCCAGGTGGGTCGCGATGTTGGCCGACGACCCGCCGCGGCCGAGGCGGATGTCGGCGGGGGTGTCGCTGGTCGGGGCCACCGGACCCCGGGCCACGACGGCCACGTCGAGCACCACGTCGCCGATCAGGGCGACGCGGCTCACGAGAGCGCGGCCAGGGCGACGGCGACGTGGCCCGCCAGGCGGGCGTTGGCCACCACCAGGTCACGGTTCGTGGCCACCGAGGCCCCCCCGGTGCGCTCGGCGAAGCTGGCCAGCAGCGCCGGCGTCACCGCCTTGCCCGACACGCCGGCGATCCGGGCCTCCGCCAGGGCCGCGGCGACCGCCGCGTCGTGGAGCTCGGCGTCCAGCTCGCTGGCCGCGGGCACCGGATTCGCCAGCAGCCAGCCGCTCGGGCTGAAGGATCGGTGGGTGGCGAAGGCGCGGGCGGCCTGGGCGGGCGAGTCCATCGTCCACTCCAGCGCGAAGCCGGCGTCGCGGCGGTAGAACCCGGGAAAGCGGTCCGTCTGGTAGCCCACGACGGGAACGCCCAGCGAGTCGAGGCGCTCCAGCGTGGCCCCGATGTCGAGGATCGACTTGACGCCCGAGGCCACAACCAGCACCGGGGTGCGCGCCAGCGTCGTCAGGTCGGCCGACTCGTCGAAGGTGGTCGCGGCGTCCCGGTGGACGCCGCCGAGCCCGCCGGTCGCCATGACGGCGATGCCCACCTGGTGGGCCACGGCGATCGTCCCCGCCACGGTCGTCGCGCCGTCGATGCCCGCGGCGGCGGCCAACCCGAGGTCGCGGGCCGAGAGCTTGGCCACCTCGCGGCGCGGGTCGGCCAGCTCGGCCAGCTCGGCGGGGCTCAGGCCGGCCACCACGCGGCCGGCGCGCACGCCGATCGTGGCGGGCACCGCCCCGCTCTCGCGCACGGCCTCCTCGCACTCGGCCGCCACCTGGAGGTTGAGCGGTGCGGGCAGCCCGTGGGCGACGATCGTGGTCTCCAGGGCCACGACGGCGCGGTGGGCCGACAGCGCCTCGGCGACCGCCGGGCCGAGAACCACGGGGACCGAGCTCACGGAGGCGAAGTGTACTGTAGGCCGGTGATCGACCCCGGGACGAAGCCTCCCGCGAGCCCCGCGGGCCCCCCGATCGACTGGGCGACGCTGCGGGCGGCCGCCACGGCCGCCGCGGCGCGCGCCTACGCCCCCTACTCGCACGTCCACGTCGGCGCGGCGGGCCTGAGCGCGGCGGGCGACCTCGTCGAGGGCTCCAACGTCGAGAACGCCAGTTACGGCCTGACCCTGTGCGCCGAGTGCGGCCTGGTCAGCGACCTGGCGCGCCACGGCGGCGGGCGCCTGGTCGCGGTGAGCATCGTGGCCGGTGACGGCGACCCGGTGGCTCCGTGCGGGCGCTGTCGCCAACTGCTGTTCGAGCACGGGGGCGCCGAGCTGCTGGTCGACGACGGCACGCCCGCGCCCGCCCGCCGCCTGGCCGACCTGCTGCCCGAGGCCTTCGGTCCCACCGACCTGGTGACGCGACGCTCGTGAGCTTCGACATCGTCGAGCTGATCGTCGCCAAGCGCGACGGGGCGGCCCTCGACGACGACGCGATCACCTGGCTGCTGCGCAATTATCCCGGTGGCGCCGTGGCCGACGAGCAGATGTCGGCGCTGCTCATGGCAATCGTCTTTCGCGGCCTGGACCCGCGCGAGCTGCGCACGTGGACCGACGCGATGATCGCCTCGGGCACGCGCCTCGACCTGCGCGGGCTGAGCCGGCCGACGGTCGACAAGCACTCCACGGGCGGCGTGGGCGACAAGATCTCGCTGATCCTGGCTCCCCTGGTCGCGGCGTGCGGGGCCGCCGTGCCCCAACTGTCGGGACGCGGGCTCGGCTACACGGGGGGCACGCTCGACAAGCTCGAGGCGATCCCCGGCTGGCGCTCGACGCTCAACGACGACGAGATCCGCCGCCAGCTCGAGGAGGTGGGCGCGGTGGTGTGCGCCGCCGGCGGCAGCCTGGCCCCGGTGGACCGGGCCCTGTACGCGCTGCGCGACGTGACCGGCACCGTGGAGTCGATCCCCCTGATCGCCTCGTCGATCATGTCCAAGAAGATCGCCGAGGGCACCCAGGCGCTGGTGCTGGACGTGAAGGTCGGCCGGGGCGCCTTCATGGAGACGCCCGAGCGCGCCCGCGAGCTGGCCGCGACCATGGTGGCGCTCGGGGAGAGCCACGGCGTGCGCACCCGAGCCCAGCTGTCGGCGATGGACCGCCCGCTGGGGCGCGCGGTCGGCAACGCGCTCGAGGTCGCCGAGTCGCTCGACGTGCTGCGCGGCGGCGGCCCGGCCGACGTGCGCGAGCTGACCCTGGCGCTGGCCCGCCTGATGCTCGAGGCGGTGGGGATCGACGTCGACCCCGCCACCCGCCTGGCCGACGGCTCGGCCTACGCGAGCTTCGTCGCCCTGGTACGCGCCCAGGGGGGCGATCCCGACGCCGCGCTCCCGGTGGCCGCCCACCACGCCCTGGTGCGCGCGACCCGCCCCGGCGTGGTCGCCGCGATCGACGCCCGGGCCATCGGCGTGGCGGCGTGGCGCGCCGGCGCCGGCCGCGCGCGCAAGGAGGACCCGGTGAGCCCGGGGGCCGGCCTGCGCATCCTGGTCGAGCGGGGCCAGCCCGTCGCCATCGGCGACGCCCTGCTCGAGGTACGGGCCGACGACGTCGCGCACCTGGAGCGGGCCACCGCGGCCGCAACCGGCGCGGTGGCCATCGACGAGGTCGTGGCGCCCGAGCTGCCCTTATTGCTGGACCGCGTCGAGGGCGCCGCGCACTAGCCTGTCGCCATGTCTGGCCCGGTGATCACCCGTGACCTGCTGGTGCGGGCGCCCAAGGTGCTGCTCCACGACCACCTCGACGGCGGGCTGCGGCCCGCCACGGTGCTCGAGCTGGCCGCCGAGACCGGCTACGACGGGCTGCCCACGCGCGACCCCGACGCCCTGGCCGCCTGGTTCGTCGCCGACACGCCCGGCGGGGACCTGGTGCGCTACCTCGAGGGCTTCGCCCACACCACCGCGGTGATGCAGCGGGCCGAGCACATCGAGCGGGTGGCCGCCGAGTGCGCGCTGGACCTGGCCCGCGACGGCATCGTCTACGCCGAGGTGCGCTTCGCCCCCGAGCTGCACGGCCACGAGGGCCTCACCTTGGACCAGGCGGTGACCGCGGTGCTGGCCGGCGTAGCGCGCGGCACCGCCGACGCGCGCCGCGAGGGCCGGGGCATCGTGGTGCGGGTGATCCTGTCGGCCATGCGCCAGGCCGCCCTCTCCGAGACCGTGGCCGCCCTGGCGGCGGCCCGCCGCGACGAGGGCGTGTGCGGCTTCGACATCGCTGGGCCCGAGGACGGCTTCCCGCCCACGCGCCACCTGCGCGCCTTCCAGCTGGTCAAGCGCGACAACTTCCACATGACCATCCACGCGGGTGAGGCCTTCGGCCTGCCCTCGATCTGGGAGGCCCTGCAGTTCTGCGACGCCGAGCGCCTCGGGCACGGCGTGCGCATCGTCGACGACATCACCAACGTCGACGGGGAGTTCCGCCTGGGCCGCCTGGCCAACTACGTGCGCGACCGGCGCATCCCGTTGGAGGTCTGCCCGACCTCCAACGTCCACACCGGCGTCGCCGCCTCGGTGGCCGCGCACCCCATCGACCTGCTGCGCCGGCTGCGCTTCCGCGTCACGGTGAACACCGACAACCGGCTCATGAGCGGGACGTCGCTGTCGGCCGAGCTGGCCGCGGGGGTCGCGGCCTTCGGCTGGACCCTCGACGACATCGAGTGGATGACGCTCAACGCCGCCAAGAGCGCCTTCTACCCCTTCGATCAGCGCCTGGCGCTGATCGACGACGTGATCAAGCCCGGCTACGCCGCCCTGCGGGCCGCCGGCCCCGAGCCGCTCAGCGCGGGTCCGCGGGTGCGAGCAGCGCGCTGACCGACGCGGCCAGCGCGGCCAGGCGCTCCTGGGCGCGGGCGCGCCGGGCGGCCAGGCTGGCGCGGGGGCCGGGCTCCCCGACCACCTCCAGGTAGGCCTTCACCTTGGGCTCGGTGCCCGAGGGGCGCACCACCACGCGGCCCTCCGCCGTGCGCCACTGGACGCCCGGGGTCGCCGGACGGTCCGGGGCGCCCGCGGCCAGGTCCTCGACCTCGTCGACGGGCTGGCCCCCGAGCACCGCCGGGGGGCGGGCGCGCAGCGCGGCGACGAGGGCGGCCACGCGCTCGGCGCCGCCGGGCGCGTCGTCGCGCCGGGACACCTGGGTCCCGGCGTGGACCCCGAAGCGGTCCTCCAGGTCGTCGAGCAGGTCGAGCAGCGTGCGCCCGGCGCGCGCCAGCTCGTCGGCCAGCCGGGTCAGGGCCAGGGCCGCCGACAGGCCGTCCTTGTCGCGCACCGCCGGGTCGACGGCGTAGCCGATCGCCTCCTCGTAGCCAAAGCGCAGGGTCCCCGGGTCGGCGGCCCGCGCGATCCATTTGAAGCCGGTCAGGGTGGTCACGCAGCGCAGCCCGGCGTCGGCGGCCAGGGCGCCGAGCATCGTCGAGGAGACGAGGGAGGTGGCGACCACCTGGCCCGGGGCGGCCGGGTCGTGGAGCAGCGACCAGCCCAGGAGCCAGCCGACCTCGTCGCCGCGCAGCGTCCGCCAGCCCGCGGGCGTCGCCACGGCGACGGCCAGGCGGTCGGCGTCGGGATCGTTGGCCAAGACCAGGTCGGCCCCGCGGGCCTCGGCCAGCGCCAGCGCGCGGTCCAGCACGCCGGGCTCCTCGGGGTTGGGGAAGGGCACCGTGGGAAAGGCCGGGTCCGGCGCAAACTGCTCGGGGACGCTGGTCACGTCGGGGTAGCCGGCCTCGGCCAGCAGTGCGGTGGCCAGCGCGCCACCCACGCCGTGCAGCGGCGTGTAGACGATGCGCAGGCGGCTGGGGCGCTCCAGCGCGAAGCGGGCGAGGATCCCCGCGCGGTAGCGGGCCAGCACCTCGGGGCCCAGGACCTGGTGGGCGCCGGGTGCGCCGGCGGCAACGGCCGGCCGGCCCACCAGCGCCTCGACGCGCTCGTCGTCGGGCGCGATGATCTGGGTGCCGCTCGCGTCGTAGAGCTTGTAGCCGTTGTCGGCGGCCGGATTGTGGCTGGCGGTGATCATGATGCCGGCCGCCGCCCCGAGGGCCCCCACGGCGAAGGGCACCAGCGGGGTGGGGCCGGCGGTCGGCCACTCGTGCACCGTGACCCCCGAGGCGAGCAGCGTGGCCACGGTCTCGTCGGCGAAGGCCGCCGAGCCGTGGCGGGCGTCGCGGCCCACGACCACCCCGCGCGCGGCGGCGCCCGCGCTCTGGTGCAGCCATCCGGCCACCGCCTGAGTGACCCGGCGCACGGTGAGGCGGTTCATGCCGGCGGGCCCGGCCTGCTCGGGCCCGCGCAGGCCGGCCGTCCCGAAGCGCAGCGGGCTCGCGAAGCGGCGCGCCAGCTCGGCCCGGTCGCTCACGGCGAGATCTTCGAGCTCGGCGCGCTCGCTCGCGTCGGCGCCCTGGGCCAGCCAGGCCGCCAGGCGCGCGTCCAGGGAGTCGGCCTCGGGCACCTCGCCGTCCTCGCCGCTCACACCACGGGGACCACGGTGGCCAGCAGGTCGCCCAGCGCGCCGGCTGCGGCGCGCCCGCGCGCCAGCACCTCGGCGTGGTCCAAGACGGCGCCGGCCACCCCGGCGGCGAGGTTGGTGACCAGGGACAGCCCGAGCACCTCGGCCCCCAGGTGCCGCGCGGCGATCGCCTCGAGCACCGTCGACATGCCGACCAGCTGCGCGCCGGCCCGCGCCAGCATCGCGATCTCGGCGGGCGTCTCGTAGTTCGGGCCGCGCAGGCCCGCGTAGACGCCGCTGGCCATCCCCGGCACGGCGGTCGCGACCGCCGCGCGCACCCGGGCGCTGTAGAGATCGCTCAGGTCGACGAAGCGCGACCCCAGCGGGGCGGGCGGCTCGGGCCCGGTCAGCGGCGAGGCCCCCGTGAGGTTCAGGTGGTCGCTGATCATCGCGACGGTCCCGGGGCCCAGGCGCGGGTCCAGGGACCCGCACGCGTTGGTCAGGATGACCCGCGTGGCCCCGGCC
Source organism: Actinomycetes bacterium (assembly GCA_021785695.1). Lineage (GTDB taxonomy): Bacteria > Actinomycetota > Acidimicrobiia > Acidimicrobiales > RAAP-2 > RAAP-2. The sequence continues at coordinate 6,522 of JAJYEQ010000004.1, read as the reverse complement.
GCGACCAGCGTGCGCACCGGGTGGACGACGGTGTCCGGGTCGTGGCCCTCGTAGAGGTGGACCCGGCCCCACAGCAGGCCGACGACCCGGCCGGCCACCACCAGCGTGGCCACCTGCCCCTCGTGGCCCGGCACGGTCGGGGCGACGAAGCCGGGCAGGTCCGTCGTGGGGACGACGCTGGTCGCCTCCCCCAGGGCCGCGGCCCCCTCCCGCCAGCCCGAGCCGAGCACGATGGCCACGTCGTAGGCGTCCACGCCGGCGCGCGCGCGCAGGGCGTCGGCGGCCTGGCGCGCGCGCGCGAAGGCGCTCACGCGCCCACCGTGTGCCAGACGGTGGTCGTGTCCACGAAGGCCCGCAGGCGGCGCAGGCCGCCCTCGGGGGTCGCGGGGGGCCCGGCGTGGAGCACCCGGGTGAGGGAGTGCGCGGCCAGCGCCGCCAGGGCGGCGGGGTCGGTCGCCCCGGTGAGGTCCAGGCCGTCGACGGCCTCGTGGGCCGCCAGCACCGGGCCGAGCTCGTCGAGCCGGCCCGTCAGGACGTTGACCAGCCCGGCCTCCAGGTCGGCGGTCGCCGACATCTCGCCGAGCAGCACGGCCGGCACCGGGCGGTGCTCGCTGGCCAGCACCACCACGGCGTTGCCGGTGACCAGCGGGGCGACCAGGGCGTCGACCAGGCCCTCGAAGGAGGAGTCGGCCGGCGCGACCACGCCGACCACGCCCACGGGCACCGGGATCGAGAAGTTGAAGAAGGGGCCGGCCACGTCATTGGCGCCGCCCAGGACCTGGCCCACCTTGTCGGCCCAGCCCGCGTACCAGACCAGGCGGTCGATCCCGCGCGCGACGCTGGCTCGCGCCGCTCCGGCGTCGACGCCCTCGGCCCGGGCCACCTGGTCCCCGAGCTCGACCGCGCGCGCCTCGGCCATCTCGGCCAGACGGTAGAGCACCTGGCCCCGCAGCAGGGCGCTGTGGGCCGCCCAGGCCGGCTGGGCCGCCTGGGCGGCGCGCACCGCGTCGCGCACGTCCTTGCGCGAGGCGCGCGCCGCGTTGGCCAGGAAGGCCCCGTCGGCGCCGGCGACCGCGTAGGCGCGACCGGACTCGGAGCGCACGAAGGCCCCGCCGATGACCAGCTTGTAGGTCTTGCGCACGTCGAGTCGCTCAGACACCGAGGTAGGCCTCCAGCCCGTGGCGGCCGCCCTCGCGGCCGAATCCGGACTCGCGCACGCCGCCGAAGGGGCTGGCCGGGTCGAAGCGGTTGTAGGCGTTGGCCCACACCACGCCGGCGCGCAGGCGCTGGGCCACCCACAGGGTGCGGCTGCCCTTCTCGCTCCACACCCCGCAGGCCAGCCCGTAGGTGGTGTCGTTGGCCTTGGCGACGGCCTCCTCGGGCGTGCGGAACGTCATCACCGACAGCACCGGGCCGAAGATCTCCTCGCGCGCGATCCGGTGGGCCGGGGCCACGTCGGTGAAGACGGTGGGCGCGAACCAGTAGCCCGCCGCGGGCAGCGGGCACGCGCTGGTGTAGCGGGTCGCGCCCTCGGCCTCGCCGGCGGCGACCAACTCCTCGATGCGGGCCAGCTGGGCCGCCGAGTTGATGGCCCCCACGTCGGTGTTCTTGTCCAGGGGGTCGCCCACGCGCAGCTGGTCGACGCGCCGGCGCAGGCGGCGCAGCACCTCGTCGGCGATGCCCTCGTGAACCAGCAGGCGCGAGCCCGCGCAGCACACGTGGCCCTGGTTGAAGAAGATCCCGTCGATAATCCCCTCGATGGCCTCGTCGAGGGGTGCGTCGTCGAAGACGATGTTCGCGCCCTTGCCGCCGAGCTCCAGGGTCAGCGGGAGGCCGCGGGCGGCCAGGCGGCGCTGGATCTGGCGGCCGACCTCGGTCGAGCCGGTGAAGGCCACCTTGTCGATGCCCGGGTGGCCCACCAGGTCGGCGCCGGTGGCCCCGTCGCCCGTGACGATGTTGACCACCCCCGGGGGCAGCTCGGCCTGCTCGAGGATGTCGGCCAGGGCCAGCGCGCTCAGCGGTGTGGTCTCGGCGGGCTTGAGCACGCAGGTGTTGCCCGTGGCCAGCGCCGGGGCGAGCTTCCAGGCCGCCATCAGCAGCGGGAAGTTCCACGGGATGATCTGGCCGACCACCCCGCGCGGCCGCGGGTCGGACCCGAAGCCGGCGAAGGCCAGCTTGTCGGCCCAGCCGGCGTAGTAGAAGAAGTGGCCCGCCGCCAGCGGGACGTCGATGTCGCGCGTCTCGCGGATCGGCTTGCCGTTGTCCAGGGTCTCGAGCACCGCCAACTCGCGCTGGCGCTCCTGGATGATCCGCGAGATGCGAAACAGGTACTTGGCCCGCTCGGCCCCCGGCAGCGCCGCCCAGGCGGGCGCGGCGCGGCGCGCCGCCTCGACGGCGGCGTCGACGTCGGCGGCGCTGGCCCGGGCCACCCGGGTCAGGGGTGCGGCGGTGGCCGGGTTGAGGGTCGAGAACGACTCGTGGCGCTCGGGATCCGTGAAGTGCCCGTCAATGTAGAGCCCGTAGGCGTCGGCGAGCGAGACGATGGCGGCGGACTCGGGAGCCGGCGCGTACTCGAGCGCCCCCAGACGCGAGACCCGCCCGGCGCGGGCCAGCTCCTGGCCGTTCGGCTCACTCGACACTGACGTGCTCCCGCCGGGCGTAGACGCCGGTGCGCTGGCTCCGGCGCTGGAGGAGGAGGTCGGTGAGCAGCGAGGAGGCTCCGAAGCGCAAGGTCCGGGGCTCCAGCCACGCCGACCCCGCCGTCTCGCTGGCCAGCACCAGGTAGCGCAGCGCCTCCTTGGCGCTGCGGATCCCCCCGGCGAGCTTGACCCCGACCACCTGGCCGGTCGACTCGGCGAAGTCGCGCACCGCCTCGAGCATCACCAGGGCCACCGGCGGGGTCGCCGAGACCGCCACCTTGCCCGTCGAGGTCTTGATGAAGTCGGCGCCGGCCAGCATCGCCAGCCAGCTGGCCCGCCGCACGTTGTCGTAGGTCACCAGCTCGCCGGTCTCCAAGATGACCTTGAGGTGCGCGGAGCCGCAGGCCTCCTTGACGGCCACGATCTCCTCGAACACCTGGCCGAGCCGGCCCGACAGGAAGGCCCCCCGGTCGATCACCATGTCGATCTCGTCGGCCCCGGCGGCGCGCGCCTCGGCGACGTCGGCCAGCTTGACGGGGAGCGACGCGCGTCCCGCCGGGAAGGCGGTCGCCACCGAGGCGACCCGCACCGGGCTCCCCGCCAGGTGCGCCCGCGCGGTCGCCACGAGGTCCGGGTACACGCAGATCGCCGCGACCGGTGGGCACGTGGCGTCCTCGGCGTCGGGGCGGCGGGCCTTGGCGCACAGCGCTGCCACGTGCCCCGGCGTGTCGGCCCCCTCCAGCGTCGTCAGGTCGACCATGGCGATGGCTAGGTCGAGCGCGCGCGCCTTGGTCTCGCGCTTCGGGGAGCGCGTGGCGAGCTTGGCCGCGCGCGCCGTCACGCCCACGGCGTCGACGCCCGAGAGCGCGGCCAGCACCGTGCGCAGCTGGGCCTCCGAGCCCACCTGGGGCACCCGCGACCGGCTGGGGATCTCCACCACCGCCGCCTCTGGTCCCGACGCCGCGATCACCTTGTCACGCTAGCAAGGGGCCCGCCGCGCCGTCAGGGGTAGCGGGGCAGCTGGCCGGCGGCCCGCCGCTCGGCCAGGGTGGGGGCCGCGGCGTCCTTGGGGCTGAGCACCGCCTCGCCGTCGAGGTCCCAGGGAACCCCGAGCGCCGGGTCGAAGGGGCTGATCTCCAGCTCGACGGGGGCGTTGTAGGGCGACGAGAGCAGGTAGACCAGCGTCGCGCTCGCCGAGCGGACGACGAATCCGTGGGCCACCCCGGGCGGCAGGTAGACCGCGCGTCCCGCGCCGGCCTCGAGGCGGACCACGTCGAGGGCCCCGAAGGTGGGCGACCCCTCGCGGATGTCGACGATCACGTCGTCGACGACGCCGGCCGCGCAGGTCACCAGCTTGGCCTGGCCCTCCTCGGCCAGCGAGTAGTGCAGGCCGCGCACGACGTTGTGCTCGGACACCGAGAGGTTGGCCTGGGCGACCCGGAAGGCCGCCGCGCCGGGCAGGGCGTCGGCGCGAAACCACTCCCGGAAGAGTCCGCGCTCGTCGGAGAAGACCGGGGACTCCAGCACGACCAGGTCGGCGACGCTGCCCCCGTCGGCCCTCATCGGGCGACCTTGAGGGGGCGCCACCACGCCTCGTGGTCGTGGTACCACGCGACGGTCGCCGCCAGGCCCTCGGCGAAGGGGACCTGGGGCGCGTAGCCCAGCTCGTCGCGGATCTTGGACCAGTCCACCGAGTAGCGCCGGTCGTGGCCCAGGCGGTCGGTGACCGGGACCACCATCGACTCGTCCGCGCCGCACAGCGCCAGGAGGCGGGTGGTGAGCTCGCGGTTGGTCAACTCGGTGCCCCCGCCGATGTTGTAGATCTCGCCGGCCCGGCCCCGCTCGAGCACGGCCAGCAGGCCGCGGCAGTGGTCGTCGACGTGCAGCCAGTCGCGCACGTTCCCCCCGTCGCCGTACAGCGGCACGGGCTGGGCGTCGGCCAGGTTGGTCACGAACAGCGGGATGACCTTCTCGGGGAACTGGCGGGGCCCGTAGTTGTTCGAGCAGCGCGTCACCATGACGGCCAGCCCGTAGGTCTGGTGATACGCCAGGGCCGCCAGGTCCGAGGCGGCCTTGGAGGACGAGTAGGGCGAGGAGGGCTCCAAGATGTGGTCCTCGCGCCACGAGCCCTGCGGGATCGACCCGTAGACCTCGTCGGTCGAGACGTGGACGAAGCGGGCCACGCCGGCGCGGCGCGCCCCCTCGAGCAGCTGCTGGGTCCCCAGGACGTTGGTCTCGAAGAAGGGCGTCGCCGAGGCGATCGAGCGGTCCACGTGGCTCTCGGCGGCCAGGTGGACGACGGCGTGGGCGCCCCCGAGTGCCTGGTCGACGGCCGCGGGGTCGGTGATCGAGCCGTGGACCAGGCGCGCGCGCGGATCGGCCAGCACCGCCTCGAGGTTCTCGAGCCGGCCCGAGTAGGTCAGGGCGTCGAGCACCACGACCTCGTCGTAGCCCAGCCGCTCGGCGTCGGCCAGCAGCAGCTCGGCGAAGCGCGAGCCAATGAATCCGGCCGCCCCGGTGATGACAACGCGCATGATCTCCCTCATCTGGGCTCGACGCGACGGCTTCCTATACTACTGAGGTGAAGGGAATCATCCTGGCGGGCGGGAGTGGCACGCGCCTGTACCCGATCACCCGAGCGGTGTCCAAGCAGCTGCTGCCGATCTACGACAAGCCGATGATCTACTACCCGCTCAGCACGCTGATGCTGAGCGGGCTGCGCGAGATCCTCCTGATCACCACGCCGCACGACCAGGACGCGTTCCGCCGCCTGCTCGGCGACGGCGCCCAGCTGGGCCTGGACCTGCACTACGTCGTCCAGCCCCAGCCCAACGGGCTGGCCGAGGCGCTCATCTTGGGTGAGGAGTTCCTGGCCGGGGACAAGTGCACGCTGATCCTGGGCGACAACCTCTTCTACGGGCCGGGCCTGGGATCGGACCTGGCGGCCAACCGCGACATCGAGGGCGCCTTGATCTTCGCCTACCAGGTCTCGGACCCCTCGCGCTACGGCGTGGTCGAGTTCGACGACGCGGGCCGGGTGCTGTCCATCGAGGAGAAGCCCGCGCATCCCAAGAGCTCCTACGTGGTGCCCGGCATCTACTTCTACGACGAGCACGCCTCGCAGATGGCGCGGGAGCTGACCCCCAGTCCCCGAGGCGAGCTCGAGATCACCGCTCTCAACTCGAGCTACCTCGAGCGCGGCGCGCTGCGCGTGGAGGTCCTGTCTCGGGCCACGACCTGGCTCGACACCGGGACCCACGAGTCGCTCTACGAGGCCAGCGGCCTCATCCGCACCCTGCAGCAGCGCACCGGCCTGCGCATCGGCGACGTCTTCCAGATCGCGCACGACCAGGGTTGGTGCTGAAGCTTCGGTGCCCTAGAGTTGGGCCAACCAAGGAGGCCTCATGTCCACCCTCGCCGTGCCCACCCGTCGCGTCCTGGCCGACGTCGTGTCCCCCTCCCGCCTCGCCGACGCGGGCCTGGTGGTCGCCGGAGCGACCCTGACCGGCCTGCTGGCCCAGGTCTCCATCCCCCTCGGCTTCACGCCGGTGCCCCTGACGGGGCAGACCCTCGGGGTGATGCTGGCGGGCGCGGCGCTCGGCTGGCGCCGCGCGACCGTCGCCATGTCCCTCTACGTCGTCGCCGGCGTCCTCGGCGTCCCGTGGTTCGCCGGTCACGCCTCGGGCTTCCCGGCCGCGACGTTCGGCTACCTGCTCGGCTTCATCGTCGCCGGTGCGGTGCTGGGACGCCTGGCGGCCTCGGGCGCCGATCGCACCGTCGGGCGCGCGATCGCGTCGATGGTGGCCGGCGAGCTGACGATCTTCGCCTTCGGCGTCACGTGGCTGGCCTTCGACCTGCACGTCTCGGCCGCCCAGGCGCTGGC
>JAJYEQ010000018.1 GCA_021785695.1 Actinomycetes bacterium | reverse complement strand
CTGACGGGCGCCTACAACCTGGTCGGCGAGGCCACGCTCGACCCCGCCCAGAGTTACCAGCCCGTGCGCAGGGCGAAGTGACTAGATTCAGGGGTTCACGTGTCCACGATGACCCGACACATCACAATCGTGCGGCTGGAGGGATTCGAACCCCCGACCCTCGGTTCCGTAGACCGATGCTCTGATCCGCTGAGCTACAGCCGCGCTGGGTATCTATCCTACCCGGTGCACGTCGGCCCCTACCATACGGTCATGAGCGCACGCGAGCTGAGAGACCTGATCGCGCACGCGGCCCCCACCCTCACGGAGCTGCGCCACGACCTGCATGCCCACCCCGAGGTCGGCTTCGCGGAGCACCGCACCACCGAGGTCATCCGCGAGCAGCTGAGCGCGCTCGGCCTGGTGGCGGCTCCCACGACGATGGCCACCGGCGCGGTCGCCAGCCTCGCGGGCACGCGACCGGGTCGGCGCGTCCTGGTGCGCGCCGACATCGACGCCCTTCCCGTCACCGAGACACGCGACCTGCCCTTCCGCTCGACCCAGCCCGGGGTGATGCACGCCTGTGGCCACGACGTCCACACCGCCGCCCTCCTCGGCGTGGCCGAGGTGCTCAGCCGCCTGGAGGATCGGCCCGGCTCCTTCACCTTCGTCTTCCAGCCCGCCGAGGAGGCCCTGGGTGGCGCCCGCGCGCTGATCGAGGACGGGCTGCTCGAGCGCCACCCCTGCGATGCGGTCCTCGGGGCCCACGTCACCTCCCTCGTGCCCCTCGGCGTCGTCGCGGTGCGACCGGGCATCGCCATGAGCCGGGGGGAAGCCTTCCGCATCGTCCTCGAGGGCGAGGGCGGCCACGGCGCGCTGGCCGGCGATGCGGGCAACGTGCTCATCGCCGCCGGCCACGTCCTGACTCGCCTGCGCGAGGTGGTCGCCGGCCTGTCCTACGAGACGACCCCACTCGTCTGCTCGGCCGGTGTCGTGCGCGCGGGCACGTCCCCCAACGTCGTGCCCCGCCGCGCCGAGGTGGCCGGGACGCTGCGCACCTTCACTCCCGAGCAGACGGCCGCGGCGCACACCGGTCTGAACGCGCTGCTGGCCGAGATCGCCGCGACCAACGGCGTCCGCACACGCCTGGAGATCACCGGCTCCTCACCCGCGGTGGTCAACGACCCCCACCTCACCAGCTTGGCCGCGGCCGCGGCCCGCAGCGTGGTCGGCGACAACCACGTCGTCGAGATGGCTCCGACGTCGGCCAGCGACGACATCGGCGAGTTCCTCGAGCGGGTTCCGGGCTGCTACCTGTTCGTGGGCGGCGCGCTGGGCGACGGCACCAGCGGCATGCACCACAGCGACGACTTCGCCATCGAGGACGCCGCCGTGGCGATCCAGGCGCACGTGCTGGCCGCCGCCGCGCTGGCGCTGGCCGAGCCCCCGGCCTAGAAGAGCCGCGCGGCGCCCCGCAGCGCGGCGTCGTTGCCGTGAATCGCCACGGGGACGGGCAGGCCCTCGAACCACAGCGGCGACACCCGGCGCGCGTTGCCACCCGCCAGGTGCACCTCGGTCGCGTCGAACTCCGCGGCAAAGGAGGTGATGATGGCGAGTAGATCGGCCCGCCACTGCTCCTCGCTGCGCGCCCGGCCCTGCTCGCCGAGCGTCTGGTCGTACGTGCGGCCGTCGGCGCGGACCTCGGCGCCCACGTCGCGCACCGGGCGCAGCTCCCCCTCCACGATGAGGGCCAGGCCGAGGCCCGTCCCGAGGGTCAGCACCACCTCGCGCCCCACGCCGCGCCGGCAGCCCAGGGCGGCCAGCGTGGCGTCGTTGACCACCCGCACCTCGAGTCCGGTGGCCGCCACCAGCGCCTCTTCGAGCGCGAAGCCCAGCCAGGCGCGCTCCACCGCGGGATCGATGGGCGTGCCGATCCCGCCGACCCGGGCCAGGTTGCCCGACCCGACCGCGCGCCCGTCGCGGTAGTCGCCGGGAAACCCCACGCCGATGCGGGCGCAGCCGCTGTCGCGGGCGCGGTCGGCCACGACGTGGACCAGCCGGTCGGGCGGGCACGGATAGGGCGTCGGGCGGCGCTGGAGGGCGCCCACGATCTCGCCGTGGGCGTCGACCACGGCGAACTTGATGGACGTGGCCCCGATGTCCACGGCGAAGACGGCGTCGAGGTGCGCGGGCACCCGCGCATCGTACCTAGCGCGTCAGGTCGCGCCGCGGCGGGCCAGGGGCCCGCGCCACCAGGGTCGCGACCGCACGGCCACCGCGCGCCGGTGGCCGGCCACCACCAGCGCCGTTCCCGGCGCGCGCTCGCGCCACGACGGCGCCGGCCGGCCCGGCGGGGTGGCCCGCGGCGCGAGCTCGGGGACGTAGGTGGCGGCCGTCGGGTCGGCCAGGCCCGCGAACACCATGCGGGTGCGGTGGTTGTTGACGATGGTGGCGGCCCGCGCGCCCCAGCGCGCGACCATCTGGGCGAAGTCCTGGACCACCGTGACCAGCGTCACGTCGAAGCCGGCAACCGTCGCGGCCAGCTCGTCGAGCTCCTCTAAGGGCGCCACCACGGCCGCCTCGTCGAGCACCAGCAGCAGGGGCCGCGCGCACCCGGCGTCGTGACGCCGCTGCTGCTCCTCGAGGACCGCGCGCAGCGCCCCCACGAAGAGGGACTGGTAGTGCTCCTGCTCACCGCGGGGGCTGCACAGGTACAGGCTGTGGGGACCGGCCAGGGTGGGATGCAGCGTCGCGTGGGGCTGTCGGGTCCGCCAGGGCCACAGCATCGTCTCGGCCGTCGTGAGCACCGAGTCGAGGGTGCGGGCGTCGTGGCCGAGGAAGTCAGCCAACGACGCGGCTGCCGGGCCCGGCGCCGCCGCCCAGGCATCCAGGTCGCGGCGCTCGACGGCCTCGGTGACCTCCGTGATGTCGGCGCCCTCCTCGCGGGCCCGCACCAGCAGCAGGGCGACGAGCTTGGCGGCCAGCTCGTTCCAGAACTCCGCGTCGGCGCGCCCGCCGACGCGCGCCGTCAGGGCCCGGGCGACCCGGTAGGCCTCACGGGGGCCCGTCACGCCCTCCAGGGGGTCCCAGGTCAGCCCGTCGTCGCGGCCCGGGTCGAGGACCTGCACCTCGCCGAGGGCCCGCCGCCACGGCGCCGTGGCCGCCAGGACATCGCGCTTCACGCTGGTCACGACGACGGGTCCCGACCAGCCGAGGATCGCGGGGATCACCACGCCCGCCGTCTTGCCCGAGCGGGTGGGGCCCACGACCAGCACCGACTCACCGGACCGCCAGCGCACCGCGGGACCCACGCCCAGCCCCAGCACCAGGCGCCGACCGAGGGTGCCACCCCTCACGCGCGCATCGCCGCGTCGGTGTCGATGAGTCCCCGGTCCGCGTCGTCGGGGGCGAGGCGCACCAGCGACCGGTGGCGCCCGTAGCGCACGAGGGCCTCGCCGCGCGCCAGCCCCGTCAGCGCCGCCACCTCGGGGGCGCGCAGGCCGAGGGCGCGGGCCATGTCGGCGGCCTCGTCGGCGGGCTGGCGCAGCAGCCAGGCCGACTCGCACTCGCGCAGCAGCCCGCGGGCCTGCTCGCGCTGCCGGCTGCCCGCGTCGCCCACCGCGGCCACGTCACCCCACCGGTGCAGGACCAGGATGTGGCTCAGCCCCCGGGCGCGGGCCAGCTTCCAGGATCCGCGCAACCACGCCAGCGCCGCGTCGTCGCCCAGCAGGGCCCAGGCCTCGTCGAGGGCCACGTAGCCCGGTGCGGTGCCGTCGGCCACCCGCTGCGCCGCGGCGACGGCGCTGAGGGCCGCGACGGGCAGCGCCGGCGTCGCCCACAGGGCCGACAGGTCGAGGATGGTCGCCTCGCCGGCCAGGCGCAGCGCCGGGCCGTCCCCGTCGAAGAGGCCCGCCAGGTCGCCCTCGGTCAGGCGGCGCAGGGTCAGGGCCAGGGCCCGCCGGCCCGGATCGGCCCCGGGGGCCAAGTCGCCCCGGAAGTGGCGCGCCAGGTCCCGCAGCGGGCGCTCCGCCCCCGCGGGGGACGCCAGGCGCCACGCCTCGTCGAGGTCGAAGTGCTGCTCGGCGCTGAGCCTCTGCCCGAGAGCGGCGGCCACCACGGCGCGGGCCAGGGCGCGCGGGTCGCTCGCACCGTCGAAAGGATCGCACCACCCATCCACACCCAGGCGCAGCGGCGCCACGCCGGCGTGCGCGGCCAGCGCCGCGTACTCGCCCTTGGGGTCGACCACCACCACGCGGCGACCCCGCGCCAGGGCGCGCCGCAGCAGCATCTTGACCACCGTGCTCTTGCCGGTCCCGATCGACCCGGCGACCACGATGTTGGGGTTCGCGACCACCCCCTCGCGGTACAGGTCGAAGGGGTCGAAGCGGAAGTCGTCACCGCCGGCCACCCGGCCGAGCGGGGTCCCCCTCGACCGGGTGCCCGCGTCGTGACCCGGCAGGCGCAGGTCGTCGAGGTCGGCCGCGGTCGCCCAGTGGGTGGCGCTGGCCCGCCCGGCCGCCCCCGGTAGTTGGGCTCGCAGCCACGGGGCCTGGAGACCACCACCGCGGTCGAGGCGCAGCCCGGCTGAGCGAGCCCGCGCGAGGGCCGCCGCGCGCGCCGCCAGCAGCGTCGCCCGCCGGTCGGCGCGCACGACCAGGAAGACGCTCAGGCGCGCCAGGGCCCGGCCCGTCGCGACCTCCTGCTCGCGCTGGCGCGCCCGGGACGCCAGCACGTGCGCCCGGGCGGTGTCGCGAAACCCCACCCCCCGCGCCGCGGCCCGCTCACTGGCGTCGTGGTGGACGGCGCGCTCGGCCCGACGCCGACCCTCGGTCGCCGAGAGCACGTCCCAGTGCACCGAGAGCGTCGAGCCGGGCCATCCCTCCAGAGACGCCAGGAGCCCGCGCCCCGGCGACGCCGCCACGTCGCGCAGCCGCAGCACGGTCGCCACGTGGTCCGGACCGCGCAGGTAGCCCCAGCGCTCCAGCCAGTCGACCTGCAGCCCGCCCGCGGTGGCCAGATCGGCCAGCGCCGGCCCGTCGTCGTGCCAGCCCGGCGGCCACGCCACGTCGGCGTCGCTGGCCAGCACCGTCTGGGCGGGCCCGGCGCCCTCGCGGTGGACGTGCAGGCTCACCGCGGCGCGCCCGCCGAGGGCCGCAGCGTCGAGCAGGCGCGCCACCCCGGCGGCCACCTCACGGTCCGCGCCACTCAGGTCGAGGCGTCCCCGATGGGCCAGGCGGGATCCGCGCACGGTGCGGGCCCGCGGGGACTCGATCACGGTCACCCCGCCGACGCTGGCCGCGCTGACGCGCACCCAGTGGCGCCGGCCGAGGTAGGCCAGCGCCACCGCCGCGCGCTGGCCGAGGGTCGCGCCCTCGACCGGGAGGGCCGTCGCAAGAGCTCCGAGCCCGAGCCCGCCCTCCCCGGCCAGGCGCGTGCGCACCAGCGCGTCGGCCACCAGCACCACGCCGGCGACCGCGCCCAGCGCCTGGAGACGGGTCAGGCCGAGCCAGCGCACCGCGACGTCGCTCGCGCCCAGCGGGACCCGCTCAGTCATCCCAGTGCCACCCGATCACCGGGCCCATGTCGTCGTGGAGCACCACCCGGTGCCCGTGGCGCGGCTGGGAGGGGCCCAGCGGGAAGGGGGTGCGCGTCTCGGGCTGCTCGGGCAGGGGCACGTCGCCCTCCGAGGGCCACTCCGGGATCCCGAAGTCGGGTCCCAGAGAGGGCGGGGGGCCGAAGGGCTCCTCGGGGGCCAGCGCCCGCGCGGCGGCCACCACCGGCGAGGACGGGAGGGCTGCGGCGGCGCGCGTGGCCCGCTGGCGCAGGCCGTCGGCGGCGTGCAGGGCCGACTGCTCCATCCACGGGATCAGCCGGAGCACCACGAAGGGGCTGGCCGTCGCCAGCAGGAGAGTGACCGCCCCGCCGACCACGGTGAGCGCCGACGAGCCGTGCAGCTCGTCGAGCCCGACCACCAGGGCGATCACGATCACCACCTTGGACAGGGCCAGCGCCACGAAGGTCTCGAGCAACCGCCAGCCCAGGCGACGCAGTGCCGGGATGGTGACCAGCGGGACGATCAGGGGGACCACGACGATCAGCAGCGTCAGGACGATGCTGCGCACCACCAGCTCGCACCACAGGAGCCAGGCCCCCACCGTGAGGACGATGGCCAGGGTGAAGGCGCCAAAGCCCGGCACGGCGACGGCGGCCACCTGCACGATGGCGGCCAGCGCGGGCACCTGGTGGGCGGCCGATCCCGCCGCGGCTCCCGCCAACTGGTCGGATGCCACCAGGATCATCGAGGCCAGCTGCGGGCCCAGCAGCACCGCCGCGATCGCGGCGGGGGCCACGCCGAGGTAGACGCGCCACAGCCCGGTGACGTCGGCGTGCGCGATGCCCTGGAGGGTGGCCACGCCGAGACCGAGGAGCAGGATCGGGGGGGCCAGCGACGACAGGACGTGGTATTCCGGGGTCGCGGCGGCCACCACGTCGGCGGGCCGGCCCGTCGCCGCCAGGACGTGGCCGAGCGCGTCGAGCAGCCACGAGACGCTGGCCACGACCCACGAGGTCAGCGATGAGAAGATGCCGCCGACCGCGACGTGGGTCACCGTGGCGGCGGCGCAGCCCAGCGGGTCGGTGACGCAGCGCACGCCCATCAGTGAACCGCGACGCCGGTCTTGAAGAAGAAGTCGATCAGGTGGGGCGCCGCCCCGATCAGCAGCGCGGCCACCATCGACGTCAGCACGGCGCGGCGGCCGGCCAGGGACTGGTGCATGTTCTGGGTGTGGCTCCCGATGGCCCACAGGGCCGCGCCCAGCACCAGGGCGATCATGGCTCCGATCAGCCCCCAGGCGGCCAGCCCGTTGGCCAGCTGCTGGAGCTCGGCGCTGCCGGGCAGGGCTGAGGTGGAAGGGGTGAGGTTCACGGCGTTGAACATGGGGCCTCCGGGGTCGCGGGATTCGCAACGGTCGCGGCGCGGCGCTGGCCGTCTGGAAGAATGGGGCCGTGCTCGCCAGTGCCCACCATCTCTTGGCCTCGTGGCCCGACGGGGCGATCTACGCGGCGCTGGCCGGCGTGGTGCTCGTGGGCGTCGGACTCGGCTACCTCCTCAGCCACTGGCGCGACCACCGCTCCCTGGCTCAGCGCCTGAGTGCACTCGGCACCCGCCTGGGCGCGGAGCCCCGCAGCGACACCGGGCGCGTCGAGTCGGCCATGGCCTACCTGGAGGAGGTCACGGCGGCGGCCACGACCGCCGTCGGTGAGTCGAGCGCCGAGTCGGTGCGGCTGCGCCGCTCGCTCGACACGCTGCCCCTGGGCCTGGTGCTGTGCAACGAGGCCGGCGACGTGGTCTACCGCAACAGTGAGGCCGAGACCCTGATGAACAGCCGCTACGGCGAGGCCATCGCGGCTCAGGCGGTCACCGACTGCCTGACCGCCGGGTGGTCCGACGGCGTGGCCGAGCGCTCCATCGACCTCTACGGGCCGCCGCGACGCACCCTCCAGGTGCGCGCCTCGCTCATCGACGACGGGCGACGGCCCCTCGGCGTGCTGGCCGTCATCGAGGACACCAGCGAGCGGCGGCGGCTCGAGGAGATGCGCCGCGACTTCATCGCCAACGTGAGCCACGAGCTGAAGACCCCGATGGGCGCCCTCGGGCTGCTGGCCGAGACGCTCCAGTTCGAGCAGGACGCCACCGTGGCGCACCGGCTGGCCGAGCGCATCAACGCCGAGGCCTTCCGCGTCAACCGGATCATCGAGGACCTCCTGGACCTGTCGCGCATCGAGAGCGAGGGCTCGCCCCAGCGCGAGCCCGTCGCCGCCGCCCTCTTCGTGGCCGAGGCCATCGAGCGCATCCGCGTAGCGGCCGAGCAGCACGAGATCACCATCGACTTCACCGAGCCCGACTGGGCGCCGGTGGTGGTCGGCGACCGCCGCCAGCTGGTGTCAGCGATGCACGCTCTGCTGGAGAACGCCGTCGTGTACTCGCCTCCCGGAGGCACGGTCCGTGTGGAGCTGGTGCGCGACACGGCACCCGACGGCGGGGCCCCCCTCGTGCGCGTCCAGGTCGTCGACCACGGCGTCGGCATCCCCACCAAGGACCTCGAGCGCATCTTCGAGCGCTTCTACCGCGTCGACCCGGGCCGCGCGCGCGAGACCGGTGGCACGGGGCTCGGACTCTCGATCGTGCGCCACGTCGCCCAGAACCATGGGGGCACGGTTCGCGTCGAGTCGCGCGAGGGTGAGGGCTCCACGTTCAGCCTCGAGCTCCCGGTGGAGTCGTGAGCCCGGATACCACGCCGCGCGTGCGCGTCCTGCTGGTCGAGGACGAGGAGTCCTTCATCGACGCGCTGACCGTGGGCCTGGCGCACGAGGGCTTCGAGGTCGACGTGGCCCGCGACGGGGCCGAAGGCCTGGCCCGCTTCGCGGCCCGCCCCCCCGACCTGATCCTCCTCGACCTGATGCTGCCCAAGGTGAACGGCCTGGACGTCTGCCGGAGCATCCGGGAGACCAGCGACGTCCCGATCATCGTGGTCAGCGCCAAGGGCGAGGAGGTCGACACGGTCCTGCTCTTGGAGCTGGGCGCCGACGACTACGTCACCAAGCCCTACCGCCTGCGCGAGTTGGTGGCCCGCATGCGCGCCGTGCTGCGGCGGCGCGAGCACACCGTGCCGTGGGTCGAGGACGAGCCCATCCAGCGCGGGCCGTTCCGCCTCGACATCGACGCGCACCGCTGCTACGTCGGGGACCGCGAGATCAAGTTGCGCAAGAAGGAGTTCGCGCTCCTCCAGCTCCTCCTGGAGAATCCCGGTCGTGTCCTGACCCGCGACGTGCTGATCGATCGCGTGTGGGGCAGCGACTACGTGGGCGACACCAAGACCCTCGACGTCCACATCAAGCGGCTGCGCGCCCTGCTGGAGGAGAACCCCAAGGAGCCGCGCTACATCACCACGGTGCGCGGCGTGGGCTACCGCTTCGAGGTCAGCGTGGCGTGATCAGCGTCGAGCCGAGGTAGGGCGCGAGCACCTCGGGCAGGCGCACCGAGCCGTCAGGCTGGCGGCCCACCTCCACCAGGGCCGCCCAGATGCGTGCCCAGGCCAGGGCCGAGCCGTTGACCGTGTGCACCAGGGCCGTCGTCCCGTCGGCCTGGCGGTAGCGGACGTTGGCCCGGCGGGCCTGGTAGTCGCGGAACCAGCTGACCGAGGAGACCTCCAGCCACTTGTCGACCCCGGGACTGTAGACCTCGAGGTCGAACGTGCGCGCCGACGAGGTGCCCAGGTCGCCGGCGCACAGGTCGAGGACGCGGTAGGCCAGGCCGAGGGCGCGCAGCAGGTCCTCGGCGCGCGCCAGCACGTCGGCGTGCACCTCGGGGGCCTGGGCGGGCGTGCAGTAGGCGAACAGCTCGACCTTGTCGAACTCGTGGACCCGCAGCAGGCCGCGCGTGTCGCGCCCGGCGGCGCCGGCCTCGCGCCGGAAGCACGCCGTCAGCGCGGTCAAGCGCACGGGCAGACGGGCCTCGTCGAGGATCTCCCCGCGGTGCATCGAGGTGAGCGGCACCTCGGCGGTGGGGATGGCCCAGAGCCCGTCGCGCTCGATGGCGTACATGTCGTCGGCCGACTTGGGCAGGTGCCCGGTCGACTCCATCGTCTCGGTCAGGGCCAGGGTCGGCGGGCGGATCTCCTCGAAGGCGTCCTGGTGGCGCGCCAGGGCGAACGAGCTGAGGGCCCGCAGCAGCTGGGCCCCGCGCCCGCGAAAGAGCGGGAACATCGACCCGGCCAGCTTGACCCCGGCCTCCAGGTCCAGGATCCCGAGCGCCGCACCGGTCTCCCAGTGGGGCACCCGCTGGTGCTCACCGTAGGTCGGCGGCGGCTCGCCGGCGTCCTGGCCCGGCCACCAGCGGCGCACCTCGACGTTGTCGTGCTCGTCACGCCCGTCGGGCACCGCGGGGTCCGGCAGGTTGGGCAGGGCCAGCCACTGGGCGCGCAGCCGCGCGGCCACCTCGGTGGCCGCGGCACGGATCTGGCGCTCCTCCTCGCCGCGCACCCGGCTGCGGGTGGCCAGGTCGTCGGCCCGCCCGTCGTCGCCCGCCCGGCGGGCCTCGGCCACCTGGCGCGAGAGGTCCTTCACCTCGGCGCGGCCGGCCTCGGCCTCCTGGAGCAGGCGGCGGTGCTCGGCGTCGAGGTCGCGGACCTCGGCGACCTCGACGGCGGTCACGCCCCGGCGCACCAGGGCGGCCGTGACCACCTCGGGCTCCCGGCGCAACTGGGTCAGGTCGATCACGTCTCGAGCCTACCGTCGGGGTCCGCGAGCCCCGGGTCCGTCGCGCGCCGCGAGCGTCTAGGTTGCCTATCCGTGAGCCACGCCATCGACGTCGACCAGCTGCGGGTCGACTACGGCCCGCTGCGCGCGCTCGACGGCGTGAGCCTGCACGTCGACTACGGCCAGATCGTGACGCTGCTGGGACCCAACGGCGCGGGCAAGACGACCCTGGTCGAGACGATGCTCGGCTTCCGGGCCCCGCACGCGGGCACGGTGCGCCTACACGGCCGCGACCCCTACCGGGACCACGCCGAGGTCGTCGCGCGCACCGGTGCGCTGCTCCAGCGCGGCGGCGTGTGGCTGCCGATGGCGCCGGCCACCGTGCTGCGCCTCACCGCCGCGTACTACGAGGCCCCGCGCGACCCCGACGAGCTCCTCGAGCGCCTGGACCTGCGCTCGTGCGCGCGCACGCCCTGGCGGCGGCTCTCAGGCGGCGAGCAGCAGCGCACCCTGCTGGCCCTGGCGCTGCTCGGCCGGCCCCGCGCCCTCCTGCTCGACGAGCCCACCAGCTCGGTGGACCCCGAGGGCCGCCGCGTCATCCGCGAGACCATCGACGCCGAGCGCCAGCGGGGCTGCGCCGTGGTGATCACGACCCACGAGCTCGACGAGGCCGAGCGCCTGGCCGACGAGGTGGCGATCCTGCACCAGGGCCGCGTGGTGGCCCGCGGCACCCTCGACGAGTTGGCCGGCCCCGACGCGGCCACCGTGGTCGAGGTGCGCGGTCCCGTCGACGTGAGCCGGCTGGCCGCCCGGCTCGGCACGCCCGTCGAGGCCCAGGACCCGACCCACCTGCGCGTGCGGGGGCCCGCCGACCCGCAGCGCACGGCAGCCATCGCGGCGGCCCTGGCCGAGGAGGGGGCGACCCTGGTGGCCCTGCGCACCCGGGCCTCGCTCGAGGACCGCTACCTCGCGATCATCGCCAGCGAGCGGAGCCGGCCGTGAGGGCCTGGTGGGCCCAGACGCGGGCCGAGGTCGCGATGACCCTGCGGCGCGGCGAGACGCTCCTGCTAACCCTCATCATCCCGGTCCTGCTCCTGGTGTTCTTGACCCTGGTGCACGTCACGGCCCACCCGGCCCACCGACGCATCGACTTCTTCGCGCCCAGCATCCTGGCCCTAACCGTCCTGTCGACCTCGCTGGTCGCCCTGTCGATCTCGACCGGCTTCGAGCGCACCTACGGCATCCTGCGGCGCCTCCACGTGACGCCGCTCGGCCGCGCCCGGCTGATCGGCGCCAAGATCGCGGCCCTGCTGGTGACCGAGGCCCTCCAGGTCGCCGTCGTCGCCGCCGTGGCGGTGGGGCTGGGCTGGCGACCCCACGGCGGCCCCGGCGGGGCGCTCGCGGCCGCTGCGACGATGCTGCTCGCCTCGGCCGGCCTGGCCGGCATCGGCTTGGCCCTGGCCGGGTGGCTGCGCGCCGAGGTCAACCTGGCCGCGGCCAACGGCCTCTACCTGGTGCTGCTGCTCGGGTCGGGGATCGTCGTTCCTCTCAGCTCCCTGCCCGCGGCGGCCAGCCGGGTGGCCACCGCCCTGCCCGCGGGGGCGCTGGCCGAGGCCCTCCACCGCATCGTCGGCCAGGGTGGTGCGCCCACCGGCGCGGACTGGCTGGTCCTGGCGCTGTGGGCCGTCGGCGCGCCGGTCCTGGCGGCGCGCTCGTTCCGCCTCGACTAGCGGATCGCGCGGATCCCCGCGGCGAGGCTGGCGTCCGAGACCGGGCCCACGACGACGCCAGCCACCGTCCCGGAGGCCCGGACGAAGACGGTGTCGGGCAGGGCGGCCAGCCCGAAGGAGCTGGCCACCGAGCTGTTGGGGTCGAAGACCACCGGGAAGCCCACGTGGTCCCGGGCCACGAAGGCCAGAGCCCCGGTGCGCTGGTCGGCCGTGTCGACCCCGACGACGTGGACGTTGCCGACGTCGTGGTGCGCCAGGTAGTCGACCACGTGGGGGATCTCCACTTGGCACGGCCCGCACCAGCTGGCCATGAACAAGAGCACCGTGGGCTGCCCGTGGCGGTAGGGGGCGCGCAGCGCCCGGCCTTGCAGGGCGGGCAGGTCGAAGGACGCCGCCCGCGTCCCCACGAGCGCGTTGCTCGACGGGCTCGGCGAGCGCGAGCTGACGATCGAGAGCGCGACGATCAGCGCCACCGCCACCAGGGTGCCGATCGCCAGGGGGATCAGCATCATGGGGGAGGGATGCCCCCGCCGCGGCCGCTCAGTGGTATCGGACAACGACGTCCACCGCCATCAGCACGAAGAGTGCCGTCAGGTACGTGATCGAGAACTGGAACAGCCGCATCGCCTCGGCGATGTCGGCCCGATCGTGGACCGCGTGGCGGTACAGGCGGGCGGCGTAGAAGGTGAAGGCACCGCCGAGCACCGTGGCCGTCACCGCGTAGATCCACCCCAGGTGGGCCACCGGGCCCAGCAGGACGGTGACCGCCCACATCACCACGGTGTAGACGAGGATCTCCAGCGTCGTGCGCCGCAGCGACGCCACGACCGGCATCATCGGCACGTGCGCCGCGTCGTAGTCGTCGCGGTAGCGCACCGCGAGCGACCAGAAGTGCGGCGGGGTCCAGATGAACACGACGAGGAACAAGAGCACGGGCGTCCACGCCAGCGAGTTGGTGACCGCGGCCCAGCCGATCAGCACGGGCACCGCGCCGGCGGCGCCGCCGATCACGATGTTCTGCCGGCTGCGCCGCTTGAGCCAGATCGTGTAGACGACGACGTAGAAGAGCATGGCGGCCACGGCCAGCCACGCGGACAGGAAGTTGACCCAGATGGCCAGCACCGCGAAGGCCAGCGCCTCGAGGCCGAACGCGAACACCGTGGCCGCCCGCGGCGTCATCACCCCGCGCACCAGGGGCCGGCCCTTGGTGCGCTCCATCACCGCGTCGATGTCCCGGTCGATCACCATGTTGAGCGCATTGGCCCCCGCGGCGGCCAGCGTGCCCCCGATCAGGGTGTCGATCGTCAGCCAGGCGCCCGGGATGCCTCGGGCCGCGACGACCATGGTCGGCAGCGTCGTCACCAACAGCAGCTCGATGATGCGCGGCTTGGTGAGAGCCACGTAGCCCTTGAGCACCTCGCGCCAGCTGGCAGCGCCCACCACGGCCACGGACATGATGGGCAGTCTAGGAGTCGGCGCGTATCTAGGCTACGGAGGTGGCCCCTCGACGCCGGCTGACCGTCACCGCGCCTCAGTTCCGGTGGTTCGCTCTGGCCGCCTTCGTCTCGATGGTCGTCATCGTCCTCACCGGCGGGGCGGTGCGGCTGACCGGGTCGGGCCTGGGCTGCCCCGACTGGCCCACGTGCTACGGCCACCGGCTCACCGGATCGTGGTCGATCCACCCGCTCATCGAGTACTCGAACCGCGTGGTGACCATCGTCCTGGTGCTGGTGACCGCTCTCACGCTGGTCGCCGCCTGGCGGCGCGAGGAGCGGCGCTCCGACCTGGTGGGCCTGGCTGGGCTGCTGGTGGGTGGCGTCGTCGCTGACGCGGTGCTCGGTGCCTTCGTCGTGTACTCGCGCCTCAACCCCTGGCTGGTCTCGCTGCACATGGTCCTGTCGCTCGGCATGGTGGTCGTGGGCGCCCTCCTCTACCACCGCGCCAAGTACGTCTACGGGCCCGGGGCGCGCGCCGACGTCCGCGACCCGCACTTCCGCCTGATCGCCCGGCTCCTGTGGATCCCCTTCGCCCTGGTCGTCCTGGCCGGGACCGCCGCCACCGGCTCGGGGCCCCACGCCGGCGCCTCCCAGGGCCAGCTTGTGGCCCGGCGCCTGCCCTTCTCCTTCGCCGACGCCACCTGGACCCACTCGGTGCTGGCCGTCCTGTTCCTCGGGATGGTGACCGGGCTGGCCGCGTCGGTGTGGCGCGCCGAGGTGCCCCTGGCGCTGCGCCACGGGGTGCGGCGCCTGGTCCTGACCGCCCTGGCCCAGGCCGTCTTGGGCTTCGCCCAGTACGCCACGCACGTCCCGGCCGCGCTGGTCGAGCTCCACATCGCCGGTGCCGTGTCGCTGGCCATCGGCGTCACCCAGTTCCACGTCAAGCAGACGGCCCACGACCGGGTGCCGGGCACCCGGCGCACCGACCGCCCGGCGGGCGCGCTGGCCCCAGCCCCGCTGGCCTGAGGCCCGCCACCTGAGAGCGACATCCAGGTTGGGACTAGCCACGCGCACCCCGGCGTGGCACACTGGGGCTCGGGACACACGGAAGGGGCAAACGTGGCTGGACTCGCCCTGCTGGCGGCGCTATTCCCGCTGGACCACCTGGGTGGCTACATCCACTGGGGCTGGGTGGACATCAGTTATGCCAACGCCATCGTGGTCGCCTTGATGGTCATCGTCTTCGTCGCGGCGCTCCTGGCGCCGTTCCCCGGGCACGGCCGGCGCAAGGAGAGCCGATGAGCTCGCCCGACATCGAGCGTCAGTGGACGACCCGGCTGCGCCACCGCGTCACCGGCCACCTCCCACCCGAGAAGGTGCTGCCCGACACCCAGCCGGCCTACGTGGCCTCGTGGATCTACGTGTTCGGCGTGACCACCATGGTGGCGCTCTCCATGGTCATCCTGACCGGGTTCGTGCTGGCCATCCGCGGCCCGCTGTGGTGGCACACGTCGGGCGTAGGCCACTACGTCAACTCCCTGCACCTGTGGAGCGTGGAGGTCTTCTTCTTCGCCATGGTGATCCACCTGTGGGGCAAGTTCTTCATGGCCGCCTGGCGCGGTCGGCGGGCGCTGACCTGGGTGACCGGCGTGGTCACGTTCCTCACCTCGATCGCCGCCGCGTTCACCGGGTACGTGTCCCAGACCAACTTCGACTCCCAGTGGATCTCCACCCAGGCCAAGGACGGCATCAACGCCACCGGTGCGGGCTCCATCTTCAACGTGCTGAACCTGGGCCAGATGCTGATGTGGCACATCGTCCTGCTGCCGCTCGTCGCCGTGATCCTGACCGCCGTGCACGTGGTGCTGGTGCGCGTGCGCGGTGTGGTGCCCCCCTTCGAAGACGCACCCCCGGAGAAGCCATGAAGCGGTTCCGCCCCGACGTCGACGCCCCGGAGTACCACGGCCCCTACGCCCCCTACGACATCATCAAGGAGGGGACCATCGCCTTCTTGGTGGTGGCGATCCTCGTGGTGGCCCTGGCCACGCTCTTCGGCTCGCCCGACGAGCAGGCCGTGACCATCCGCACGTGGTCCAACGCCGACCCCATCGACTTCGCCACCACGGCCCTGGGCGAGCTGAACGGCACGACCATCACCGCCCACTACGGCGCCCCCTACAACCACGGGTCGCTGGGCCAGGAGCTGGGCCCGCTCCACCTGGCCAACCTCGTGGGCGTGACCATCCCGGTCAACCCGATCCAGGACTTCATCATCGCGCCCCTGTCCAGCGTGCCCAACGACCATCCGCTGCGGGTGGCCCTGGCCCAGTGGCACGCCGCGCCGCGGGCCGAGCGGGCCACCTGGGTGGCCCGCTACACCCGCGCCGCCGCCCACATGACGTGGAGCAACGGGCACATCGTGGTGCCGGCCACCCGGACCGGGCCCCTCGGGGTCATGATCAACTCGCTGACCCAGATGGCGCGGTCGGGTGCCCTGGACCAGGCGCTCGTCACCGGGCACGGCTTCTACACGACCGACTACACCAAGCCCCTGCTCTTCGTGGCCGACGGCACGTACTTCGCCAACCTGGCCAAGCACCAGCACCTGCTGGGCGCCCAGTGGGGCATGATGAACGAGACCGACAGCTACCCGGGCCAGGCCTGGCTGTGGCTCTACACGTTCTGGTACCAGGTGCCGCCCTTCTCCTCGAGCCCCAACGCCGACGTGCAGGTCTGGGCGATCATGATGCTGGCGTCGCTGCTGCTGCTCCTGGTGCCCTTCATCCCCGGGCTGCGGTCGATCCCGCGCAAGGTGCGCGTCTACCGGGTGATCTGGCGGGAGCACTACCGCTCGCTGTGAGCTCGCTCCTGCGCGCGCCGTCGTGGGGGCCAGACCGGTACGCTGCGGGGCGAGAGCGCCCATAAGGAGGCATCGTGGCTGTCCAGCCCGCCGTGTTCATCGGGCACGGCTCGCCGATGAACACCCTGGAGCAGAACCGGTTCACCGACGCCTGGCGGACCTTCGGCCTGCTGGTACCGCGGCCGCGGGCGGTGGTGGCGATCTCGGCCCACTGGTACGTGGGGACCTCCGCGGTGACCTCCATGGAGCACCCGCCGGTCATCCACGACTTCTACGGGTTTCCCCAGCAGCTGTTCGACTTCGACTACCCGGCTCCCGGCTCGCCCGAGGTGGCCGCGAAGGTGGCCGACGTCGTCCGGCCCACCTCGGTCACCCTCGACGACCGGTCCTGGGGCATCGACCACGGGACCTGGTCGGTCCTCGCGCACGTCTTCCCCGAGGCGGACGTTCCGGTCGTCTAGTTGTCCATCGACGCCACCGAGTCGCTCGACTACCACGTCGAGCTCGGGCGGCGCCTGGCCCCCCTGCTCGACGACGACATCATGATCGTGGCCAGCGGCAACATCGTGCACAACCTGCGGGCCATCTCGTGGCACGCCGACAACCAGGGCTACGACTGGGCCCAGCGCTTCGACGAGCGCACCCGCGAGGTGCTGGCCGACGACCCGACGACCCTCGGGCGCCTGCAGGGCGACGCCGACTACGCGCTGTGCGCCCCCACGCCGGACCACTTCGTGCCCCTGGCCTACCTGGCCGGCGTGGCCGACGCGCGCGGGATCGCCCCCTCCGTCCTGGTCGAGGGCTGCACGATGGGCTCGCTCTCCATGACCGCCTACGTCGTCGAGGGCGAGGCCGCGTGAGCCCGGTCGCCCTGTGGCGCGGATCGGCCGACCCCGACGCCCCCGTGGTGGTGCTCCTCCACGGGCGCGGCGCGAACGAGCAGGAGATCGTCGGCCTGGCCGACGTGCTGCCCAACGGCTGCACCTACGTCGCACCCCGCGGCCCCGTGGCCCTGCCCACCGGCGGCTACGCCTGGTTCGAGAACCGGGGGACCGGCCGCCCGGTGGCGGCATCGCTGCGCGCCACCCTGGACTGGTTCTGGGAGTGGGCCGACGCCGAGATCGGGGCGAGTCGCCCGGTGATCGTGGTGGGCTTCTCGGGCGGTGCCGCCATGGCCGGGGCGCTGGCCCTCGACCGGCCCGAGCGCGTCAGCGCGCTGGCCGTGCTCTACGGGACGATGCCCTTTGACGCGGGACTCGACACCGGCGTGGACCGCCTGGCGGGACTCGAGGTCTTCCACGCCCAGGCGACCGAGGACTCCGTCATCCCCCACGACCTCCTGGAGCGGACGTGGCGGTACCTGAGCGCTGACGCGGGGGCCACGGCCGTCACGCACCGCCACCCCGGCGACCACGCCATGGCGCCCTCGGTGGTGGCCAGCCTGTCGCGCTGGCTCCTGCGCCAGCAGCGTGCGGCCAAGCACGCCGGTGACCGGGCCTAGCCTGGCGAAGTGAGCCGACTCCTCGTCACGACCCCGGACCCGAGCCTCAGCGCCGAGCTGGCTGCGCGCACCGCGGCCGACGTGCGCGTCTGGGACCTGACCGGGCCACCGCCGGCCGACCACATCGACATGGTCGTGCCGCCCTACATGGGATCGCCCCGGCCCCTCGGCGTCCTGGCGGGCCTCGACGTGCGCCTCATCCAGAGCCAGTCGATCGGCTACGACCACGTGGCCGACTTCCTGCCGGCCGGACACGTCTACGCCAACGCCGCCGGCGTGCACGAGGCCTCCACGGCCGAGCTGGCGGTCGCCCTGATCCTGGCGGCCCAGCGCCAGCTGCCCGCCCTGGTGCGCGACGCCGACGCCGAGCGCTGGAACCGGCCCTTCACCCCCAGCCTGGCCGACCGGCGGGTCACGATCATCGGGGTCGGCGGGGTCGGCCGGGCGATCATCGCGCGCCTGGCCCCCTTCGAGGTCGAGCTGCGCCGCGTGGGGCGCACGCGTCGCGAGGACGCCGAGGGCCTCGTCTACGGCACCGCGGACCTCCCGGCGGTGCTTCCCGACTCGGAGATCGTGGTGGTCGCCGTCCCCCTCACGCCCCAGACCACCCGGATGGTCGACCGCGCGTTCCTGGCGCTCCTGCCCGCGGGCGCCCTGCTGGTCAACGTGGCCCGCGGCGCGGTGGCCGACACCGACGCGCTGGTCGAGTTCAGCGCCGCGGGACGCGTGCGCCTGGCCCTCGACGTGGTGGATCCCGAGCCGCTGCCGGCGGGGCACCCCCTCTACCACCAGGTCACGGTGCTGACCCCGCACATCGGGGGATACACCACGGCCATGCGGCCGCGCCTCCTGCGGCTCTTCGCCGACCAGCTGGAGCGGCTCGACAGCGGCCGCGAGCCGCTCAACGTGGTCCTGCGCACCTAGGGATCCCGCCGGCCCGCGCGGTACGCTGCGGGGACCCCGGCAAGGAGTGCACCGTGACCCCCTCCCGCAGCCGCCCGCGCGTCGGCTTCATTGGCCTGGGCGCCATGGGCCGACCCATGGCCGCCAACGTCGCCCGCGGGGGCTACGAGCTCACCGTGTGGCGCCGCGACCCCTCGCCCCCCCTGGCCCTGGACGCCCCCGGCGTCGCCGAGGCGGCCTCGCTGGCCGAGCTGGCCGCCGCCTGCGCCGTCGTCGTGCTCTGCGTCAGCGACGGGCCCGACGTGCTCGACGTGCTCTTCGGTCCCCGGGCCCTGGCCGACGCCCTGGCCCCCGGCTCCCTGGTCATCGACTGCTCCACAACCTCCCCCGCCGTCGCCCAGGACGCCGCGGCGCGCCTGGGGGCGCGGGGGGTCGACTTCGTCGACGCGCCGGTGACCGGTGGCACCGAGGGTGCCGAGCGCGGCACGCTGACCGTCCTGGTCGGTGGCGCGGCCGCGGCCGTGCGGGCCGCCGAGCCGGTGCTGGCCACGATGGGCTCGCGCATCGTGCATCTGGGCCCCGCGGGCGCGGGGCAGCGCGCCAAGGCGGTGAACCAGGTCATCCTGGCCGGGACGTACCTGGCCGTCGCCGAGGGCGTCGTCCTGGCGCTGCGCACCGGGCTCGATCCCTCCGCCGTGGTCGATGCGCTGGGCACGGGTGCGGCCGGCTCGTGGGTGCTGGCGCACCGGGCCCAGAGGATGATCGACGACGACTACCCGCTGGGCTTCCGGCTCGCGCTGCACCGCAAGGACCTGCGCATCGCCCTGGAGCTGGCCGCGGGCGCCGGCGCCAGCTTGCCGGTGGCCGCCCTGGCCGCCACCCTCGAGGATGGCCTGATCGCCCAGGGCTACGGGGACGAGGACAACGCCGCCCTGGCCCGGGCGATCCGGGCCCTGTCGGGCCTGACCCAGTGACATCTCCGGACCCGGCGGCCTGGGCGCCGCCGCGCCCGACGCCGGGCGACGGCGAGCACATCTCTCCAGCCCAGCGCGGCCTGCTCGCCGTGTCGGCGGTCCTGGCGTGGGCCGGCGTGGTGCTGCGGATCGGGCACGACTGGTTCATCCACCCCGCCCCCGGCGCCATCGAGCACGGGCTCTTCGGCCCCTACCGCGCCGGCGTCGTCGGCTCGCTGGAGCTGCTCGCCGACAACCTGAGCTACTTCACCTACTGGAGCAACATCGCCCTCGCCCTGGTGGTGACCTCGCTGGCCTGGCACCCGGGCGTCCGCTCGGCGTGGCGGCGCAGCGCGCGCAACACGGCCACGCTGATGATCGTGCTCACCGGCGTGCTCTACGTGACCCTCATCGCGCCCACTGACGTGGTCACGGGCCCCGTCAACGTGCTGATCAACACCCTGGTGCACTACGTCACGCCGGCGCTGGCCCTCGTGGTGTGGCTGGTCGTGGGGCCGCGGGGGTGGTACACGTGGCGCGAGTCCCTGCGGGTGTACGTGGTGCCGGTGGCCTACCTCGTCTACACGCTGGCGCGCGGCGCCCTCACGCACACCTACCCCTACGACTTCTTCGACGTGGTGCGCTACGGCTACGCCTCGGTGCTGATCACGATGGCCGTGATCCTGGTGGGCGCCTACGCGGTGAGCGCGCTGTTCGTCGTGCTCGACCGGGTCCTCAGCCGACGCCGGCCCGCGCCGCGCTGACCCGCACGTCCAGTGGAGACGATGGGGCTCGAACCCACGACCTCAGGCTTGCAAAGCCCGCGCTCTCCCAGCTGAGCTACGTCCCCGGCTGCTCCAGCGTACCAACCGGTCACGAGCCAGGCCCCCCCAGCACCGGCACGCGCCCCGCGGCCGCCGCGGCCACCAGCGCCGCGTGGTCGGCCACGGTGCGGTCCCGGTAGGCCGCCGCGAAGGCGGTGAGCGCGTCGACGAACGACCCGCCGTGCCCCAGGTACCCGGTGATCGCCGCCGCGTTGCCCGAACGTGCGTGGGCCCGCGCCAGCACCCACGCGCAGGCCCGGCCGTAGGTGGACAGCTGGTCGGGACTCAGTCGCTCCACGTCCACGCTGGCCTTGCGGTCGTAGAGCTGGCGCACGTAGAAGCTGCGCGGTCCCCGCGGGGTGCTGGCGCGCTGCCAGCCCAGGAACGCGTCGGGGGTCGCCTGCATCAGGCGCTGGCCGGCCACCACGCGAGCCCCGGGATCCGAGTCGTCGGCGGGGGCCAGCACGGAGCGGCGCGCCTCCTTGATCTGGAGGGCGAACAGGTCGCTCTCGTCGCGGCCCGCGAGCAGCACGGCGTAGCCCTCGGTGCCCACCGAGCCGACCCCGACGACCAGCGCGGCCACGTCGAGGAGCTCGAACTGGTCGAGGAGGGCACAGCGGTCGCTGACCAGGGTGCTGCGGTAGCCCCGCAGGACGGCCTCGGCGGTCTCGCGCCGCCACGGCGCCGAGGGCGCCAGGTCGTCCAGTCGCGTCACGCGTGGCGGGTCGCTGCCCAGTAGCGGCCCACTGGCCGACTCGTCGACCAGGTCGGCGTAGCGCCGGCGGGTGCTCTTGACGCTGACCCCGCCGATCAGGTCGGCGATGTCGCGGCGCGCGGCGTCGGTGAAGAACCCCCCGAGCTCGGCGAAGGCGTCGGCGACGTCGAGCGTGGCGTACCACACCTCCAGGCGGCCCCACCCGGCGAAGCGCTCCATCGCCCGCACGTACTCGCGCACGGTGCGCCGCACCATGGCCTCGCTGGCATCCGCACTCGCGCCGTTGTCGTGGGCCACCACGGCCAGCGACGTGACCAGTCGCTTCACGTCGAACTCGAAGGGTGCCGGCGCCGTCTCGTCGAAGTCGGTCACGTCGAACACCAGGCGGCGCTCGGGCGAGGCGAAGATCCCGAAGTTCTTGACGTGCGCGTCACCGGCCGCCTGCACCCGCAGGCCCGACGACGGGGCGCTCGCCAGGTCGTCAGCCATCAGGAGGGCCGCCCCGCGCAAGAAGGCCAGGGGCGACTGGCGCATGCGCGCGAAGCGCAGGGCCGCCAGCTCGGGGATGCGCTCCGTCGTGTCCTCGCGCAGGCGCACGACCGGGTCGACGCCCTCGGGCCGCGGGGCCAGCGCACCCAGCACGGAGCGCGGGACCTCCTGGCGCCGGGCCCGGCCCGCCTCGTGCGCGATGCGCGCGACGCTCACGCGGCCACCGCCGCCGTGCCGCGCACCCGCGGTCCGACCTCCAGGGCCACCAGGGCCCAGATCACCAGGTCGGTGACGAAGATGGCCCCGGGGAACGCGACGCCGGCCGTCGTCCAGCGGTGCAGCACCATGATCGTCACGGCGGTGTTGACCACGCCGGTCAGGTAGGTCCAGGCGGTCTCGGACTTGGGAGCCAGCCACGCCTTGCGCACGGTGGGCAGGCTCGCCAGCTGGTCGGCCACCACGAAGGCGACCAGCGCGGCGGTCGCGTCGTGAATGAGCGCCCACGTGGCCAGCCCCACCACCGAGGCGGCCCCGCACACCAGGTCGAAGGGCCCCAGCTGCCAGCGTCCGTGCCGGTGGGGCAGCGACGCGACCACCACCACCACGGGGATCAGCCCGAACACCAGCGTCATGAAGGCCGCGGGGCCGACGTGCTGCTGGACCTCGACCACGAAGATCAGCAGGCCCTCGACTCCCCACAGCGCCCAGGTCACACGGTTGGGCGCCGTCGACCCGTGCACGATGTCGCGGATGTACCCGGCGATCCCCGCCACCGACAGCAGTCCGGCCAGTACGAGGAACCGCGGGTCGATCACTCCTCCAGTCTGCCGCTCCGCCGCGGGTCGCGATAGCCTCAGCGGCCGTGGATGCCGCAACTTTCCTGGGCCTGCGCCGGCTCGACGAGCGGCGCTTCGCGCTCGAGGTCACCGAGGCGCTGGCCACGCCGGGTCGATTCCTCTTCGGCGGTTGCGGCCTCGCGGCGGGCGTCGCCGCCCTGGAGGCGGTCACCGGGCGGCCGGCCGTGTGGGCGACGGCTCAGTACCTGGCCTACGCTCCCCGCGACAGCGAGGTCGTGGTAACCACCGACGTGCTGGTCGCGGGCGGCCACGTGACCCAGGCGCGAGCCAGCGCCTGGGTCCAGGACCGCGAGATCCTGGGCGTTTGCGCCGCGCTGGGGACCGGCCAGCTCACGGCGCCGGCGTGGGCTGCGCCCCCCGCGGTCGCGGCACCGGCCAACTGTCCCGCGCGCGTCTTCCCGCCGCTCTACGACCGGTCGATCTTCTCGCACGTCGAGACGCGCCTGGCGCGCGGGCGCCCCCTCGCCGAGCTCGACGGAACGCCGGGCGAGCCCGACACCGCCCTGTGGGCCCGCATCCCGGGACACCTCGAGCCCTCGGCGGCGACGCTCGCGATCCTCGGCGACTTCGTCTCGGGCGGCGCGTCCGAGCCGATGGGCCGGCGCACGCGCGGCCGGAGCCTGGACAACACGATCCGCGTGGCGCGTCTGGTGCCCTCCGAGTGGGTCCTCTGCGACATCCGCATGCACGCCCTGGTGGGTGGGTTCGGGCAGGGCACGGCGTTCCTGTGGTCCGAGGGCGGCGTGCTCCTGGGGACCGCCAGCCAGACCATCGCCGCCCGCCTGGGCGAGATCCCGAGTCCGCCGGGCGCCGCCGGCTGAGCCTCAGAGGTCGGCGGGTCCCGCGTCGGGTGCCGGGCGCGCCGCGATGCCGAGCGCGCTGCGCAGCTCGGGCGAGTCCCAGATGCGCTCCATCGAGCCCTCGAAGCGGATGCGGCCCTTCTCGAGCAGGTAGCCGCGCGACGAGTGGGCCCGGGCGAAGGTGGCGCTCTGCTCGGCCAGCAGGATGCTCAGGCTCTCGCGTTTCAGCATCTCGATCCACTCGCCCAGCTCGTCGACCACCGCGGGCGCCAGGCCCTCGGTCGGCTCGTCGAGCAGCAGCATCTCCGGGTTGGTGATCAGGGCGCGGCCGATCTTGAGCATCTGCTGCTCGCCCCCCGACAGGTAGCCCGCAGTGCGCCGACTCAGCTGCTCGAGCTTGGGGAAGAGCCCGTAGATGCGCTCGGCATTCCACGAGCCGGTGCGGCGCGGGCACGAGCGCCGGGCCACCTCGAGGTTCTCGGCCACGCTCAGGCTGGAAAAGACCCGTCGCCCGCTGGGCAGGAAGGCCAGGCCCGCCCGCGCCGCCCGGAACGTCGGTGCGCCCGTCAGCTCGACCCCGTCGATCTGCACCGACCCCGCGCGGGGCCGCACCAGCCCGACGATGCTGCGCATCAGCGTCGTCTTGCCCGCGCCGTTGCGGCCCAGGAGCGCCACCACCTCGCCGGGCTCGACGGTGAGGGACACCCCCTGGAGGATGTGGCTCGCCCCGTAGTAGCTGTGGACGTCGCGGACCTCGAGTCTCATGTCATGCCCTCGGAGCGTTGGGCCCCGTGGCCGAGGTAGATGGCCATGACCTCGGGGTGCGTGCGCACCGCCTCGGGCGTCCCCTCGGTGATGACCTGGCCCTGGTGCAGCACGGTCACGCGATCCGAGATCCCGAACACGACGTCCATGTCGTGCTCGGAGAGCAGGACCGTGATGCCGCGGGTGCGCGCCTCGGCCACGATCAGCTGGGCGATGACCGTGGTCTCGGCCGGCGACATCCCGGCGGTGGGCTCGTCGAGCAGGAGGACCCGGGGCGAGATGGCCAGCGCCATGGCGATCTCCAGGGCCCGTTGGTCACCGTGGGAGAGAGTGCCCGCGATGGTCGCGCCCTGGCCGCCCAGCCCCACCTGCTCTAAGACAGCCTCCGCCTGGGCGCGAGCGCGCCGCTGGTAGCTGGTGACCACGTCGAGGGTCCGGTGGCGGTGGGCGATGATCCCGAGGGCCACCGACTCGGCGACGCTCAGGCGGGCGCACACGCTCGACAGCTGGAAGACCTGCACCAGGCCCCGCGTCGCGATCACGTGGGGACGCCGACCACCCACGGCGTGCCCGTCGAGCACGATGCGCCCCGCCGTGGGGCGCAAGGAGCCGGTGATCAGCTTGAACAGCGTGCTCTTGCCAGCGCCGTTGGGGCCGATGACGGCGTGGATGGTGCCCCGCTCAACCGCCAGGTCGACGTGGTTCACCGCCCGGAACCCGCCGAAGTCGCGCACCAGGCCCTGCACGAACAGGACGGTGTCGCTCATGACGGCCCGCCCCCGCTCTCGGGCGCCGCCGCGGCCGCGGCCGGCGCGCCGTCGACGGGCGGGCGGCGGCGACGCAGCCACGCGCGCAGCGAGCCCAGGCTGCCCGCCAGGCCGTCGGGGCGCAGCAGCACGATGGCCAGCAGGACGACGCCGATCACCAGCTGCCAGTCCTGCGTGTACTCGATCAGGTAGTGGCTGGCGAACTCGTAGACGAAGGCCCCCACCACCGGTCCGAAGAAGCTGTACATCCCACCGATGACGGCCATGAAGACCGGCACGCCCGAGGCCGTCCAGTTGAGGATCTCGGGATACGACGACTGGCTGTAGACGACGAACAGGGAGCCGGCCAGCGAGCAGAAGAACGCCGAGATGACGAAGGCCACCAGCTCGTGGGCGTAGACGTTGACCCCGAGAGCCTCCACGCGCTCGCGGTTGTCGCGGATGGCGCGCAGCACCAGGCCGAAGGGCGAGTGCACGATCTTCCAGAGGATCGCGATCGCGACGGCCACGATGGCGACGGTGAACAGGAAACTGGTGTGGGGATCGAGCAGCCACGAGGGCACCATCGCGCCAAAGACGCCATTGGTCCCCCCGGTCAGGTTGGTCTGGTTCTCCGCGATCACGTAGGCCAGCTGCGACAGCGTCAGCGTCAGCAGCGAGAAGTAGAGACGGCGCGTGCGCAGGGCCAGCATGCCCAGCGGGATCGCCGCGGCCGCTCCGAAGAAGGGCGCCAGCACCATCGCCTCGGTGAAGCTGAGGCTGTGGTGCATCCAGCCCAGGGCCACGGTGTAGGCCCCCACACCGTAGAAGACGCCCTGCCCGAACGAGACCAGGCCCCCGAAGCCCAAGATCAGGTTGGTGGCCACCGCGAACAGGGTCAGGCTGACGGCGTACTGGAGCTCGAGTGCGTTGGCCGGGGCCAGCGTCAGGCCGAGCATCACGACGAGGGCGACGAAGGCCACCAGCACCGCGGCGCGACCGAGCCGGGACGCGAACGATCCGGGGGCCGCGGGCGCCGGGACCCCGAGGGCCGCGACCACCGCGGCGTCGCTGGAGGTGGTGCGGGCCACGGCTCAGCGCTCCGGCGCGCCGAACAGCCCCCAGGGCCGAACGACGAGGACGAGGATGACGGCGAAGTACATGAACGTGGACGCCCACGTCGGGTCGACCAGGGTGCCGACGGTGTCGGCGATCCCGATGATCAGCGCCGCGAACGCGGTGCCCACGACCGAGCCGAGTCCGCCGATGACGACCACCAGCAGCGAGGACACGATGATGGACTGGTCCATCCCGGGCGCCACGGAGATCTGGGGCGTCACGATGGCACCGGCCAGCGCGGCCAGGAGGGCGCCGGTGGCGAACACCGCCAGGTGCAGGCGCCGCAGGTTGACGCCACCAGACTGGAGCAGCTCGGGGTCGTCGACCGCGGCCCGGATCATCCAGCCCAGCGAGGTGTGGCTGAGCAGCAGCCACAGGACCAGTCCCACCAGGACCGCCGTCCCGATGATGACCAGGTCGTAGACCGGCAGGTACGCGCCCGCGAGGGTGAAGGTGCCCGAGACGCCGAGCGGTGCCGACACGCTGCGCGCCCCGCTGCCCCACAGGTGCAGGGCCACGTCGGCCAGGATGTACAAGACGGCGAAGGTGGCCACCAGTTGGGTCAAGGGCTCCTTGCCCACGACGAAGCGCACCACGCCGAGCTGGACGACGGCACCGAGGGCGGCCACCACCAGAGCCGCGACGACGACGGCCACCCAGAAGCGCAGCCCGCTGGCGGTCCCGGCGAACGTGGTGACGGCGAAGGCGCCGTACATGTAGAAGGTGCCGTGCGCCAGGTTGATGACGCGCATGGCCCCGAACACCAGGGTGAGCCCGGCCGCGACGACGAACAGGGAGCCCGCGTCACTCAGCGTGCCAATGGTCTCAGTCAGAAAACGGGCCACTCATCTTCTCCATCGCCCAGCCTGCACGATCAGCCGCCCCGGCGCCACGGGACATCCCGTGACGCCGGGGGGCCGTTCTCGGGGTCGCCCCCGAGTGCCGCCACGCAGCTAGCCGCGCAGCGCCTTGCTCTGAGCGCAGGTCAGCATGATGTCCTTGGCCTGAGCCACGAACACGTTGTCCCAGAGGCGCAGATGGAACTTGGCGCTGGCCTTGGCCGACACCGTGCCCACGTACTCGGGGACGTTGGCCTGGTGATCGCAGGCCCGCAGGTTCAGCGTTCCGCGAATGGTGGGAACGTTGGCGCCCGACAGCGCCGCGGAGACCTTGGCACCCGCGAAGGTGCCCGCCTTCTTGACGCCGTAGGCCCAGGTCTGGACCGCGCTGTAGCCCATGATGGCCCACGCCGACGGATACTGCTTGTACTTGGCCTTGAACGAGTTGATGAACGCGGCCATGCCGGTGCCGTTCATGCCCGTCTTGCCGAGAGCCCAGAACGGCGCGCGGTCGAAGCCGATCGCGCCGGCCGGTGCGCCCGCGCCCAGGGACTGCAGCGGGTAGCGCGAGTACATCGCGATGACCTTGGTGTGCTTGAAGAAGCCGTACTGGGCGGCCTGCTTCGAGAACGTCACCAGGTCACCACCGAACTGCGCGTTGAACACGTACTCGGGATGCGCGGCGACCAGGGCTGACAGGTACGGGGCGATGTTGGTCGCCTCGAGCGGCGGGAACTGCTGGTTCACCAGCTTGTAGTTCACGTGCAGGTCCTTGAGGGCCTGGATGAAGCCGGCCACCGTGCTCGTGCCGAAGCTGTAGTTGGGCGCGAAGGTCCCGATGGTGATCTTCTTCTTGCCGACCATGTGCGCCAGGTAGTCCGCGGCTGCGCGTGGCTCCATGACCGTGTTGGGCACGACCTGGAACGCGTAGGGCGTGTAGTCCTGGGTGAGCAGGGCGACATCGTTCGAGATGTAGAAGAAGATCGGCACCTTGTACTGGGTGACGACCGGCTCCTCGGCGGCTGCCACCGAGCTCACGATCGGGCCGAACATCGCCACGGCGTGATCGTTCAAGATGAAGTTGCGCGCGTTCGAGGCTCCCGTCGCTGGCGTGGCGGCGTCGTCAGCACTGACGACGTTGATGTGCTTGCCGAGCAGCCCCCCGTGTGCATTGATGGAGTTGATTGCGAACTGCACGCCCTGCAGGCCCGTCTGGCCGAGCTCAGCGATCGAGCCGCTAAGCGTCGTCGACTCCCCGACGGTCACCGTGCCGCCGGAGCTCGCGCCCGCCGACACCGTCGCGGCGGTCCCCGCGGTGGCGGCCAACGCGGCAACCGTCAGAGCGGTGAGGTACGACCTCACACGCCTCTTGTTTCCAACCACTTTCATGCTCCCTCCCTAGTTAGTACGACCGGCGTCTCAATACTGAGATGTGAATCGTCAGTCAGTCCTAGCACATCCGGACAGTCGGTACCGAGTGGTGCCCTCAGTGCGACTCCGAATGCTCGATCGCGCACACCGGCTGGCTCGCCGGGCAGCTGTCCGGCGGCGCCGACGGCTGCTCGAGCGACTGTCGCTCGGGCTCGACCCCCGGTGCACGGCCGGTCGCAGGGCCAGCCGCCTGGTGTAGATTGTGATGCCCTGGGGCTATAGCTCAGTCGGTTAGAGCGCGTCACTGATAATGACGAGGTCGTAAGTTCGATTCTTACTAGCCCCACCAGGGGGGATTTCGGAAAAGATCCCCTAACCATTACGGAAAACATTACGGAAAAGAAAATCCTGGTAAACGGTCAGAACCAGGGCTGCCGAGTGTGCACTGCCGGCCATAAGACCAGCAATCACGGCCTGCACCCGGATTCCATTAGCGAGCACTCCGGCGGCGCTTCTTTCGACGCAACGGCTACGGGCGAATGCCGTTTCACCGGTTTCCGAGTTCCCGAAAGCGCCTCGCTGGTTGCGACGCGGTCTGTGGTGGATCCGGGAACCGCGGATCCGAGGCTCGTGGGCTCACACCTCCGCCAGACTCCCGCTGACGTCTGACATAGGGCTTTAGGGCTCTTCGGCCAGCGTCCGGGGTTAACTATCCTTTGAGCGACTCGTCGCCACGGGAGGCGAATCCGAGGCCGGAGAACCGCTCCAAGAAGGTCGCGAGTCTCGCGAGAACCCTGGATTTGGTCTCACCATAGGCGTCGTCGGGACCGAAACGCGAGACGGGCGGCAGGACGCGGGACAGGGCCGAGCCAGCAACCGGGAGGGATCCGTCGCGCAGGGCCGCTTCAATCAGGTCTCTCGTCCCCTGGTCCTCGAGCCGCTCCTCGCCGATGATGGCGTCGAGTTCCTGAACGCGCTGAGCCTCGACGAACTCGCGCCATTCCCGGTCGATCTCGCCGGTGGCCGAGACGGAGGCCACGAAGGCCATAATCAGGTCCCGCTTGCTGCGCAGCGACGGACTGGCGTCGACCGCGCGCTGGATCTGGCCGTCCAGGTCCGGTGACGGGAATAGTTGGTCGCCGTGCTCGGCCCGCCACTTCTCAACCAGCATCAAGATGTAGTCGACGTTGATCTCGACCTGCTTGATCAGTTCGATCTCAAAGACCAGGTCGTCTTCGATGGGCTCACGATCGGCGTCCTTGGCGCGCCGGAAGTCGGCGTAGAGGTCGAGGTAGAGGCTGCGGTAGTCCTGGCTCTCGCGTTCGGTGAGGATCGCCTGACCGGCGAACTCGTCAAAGGCGGTCAGGATGTTCTCGAGGCGCAGGATGGAGCCAAAGAGCGTGATGTATTCCTTCTGAGCCGTCTCGCCCACGATCGGCTCACCCAGGGGGAAGCGCTGACGCAGGTCACCCACCCGCTCGGCGTATTCGGCGTAGTAGGCGCCGTAGGGCTTGAGCAGGACGACCGAGTGGGCGTCCTTGTTGCCGAACAGGGCGATGGCGTCGTTGGTCTCTTGTTCTAAGTCCCTAAAGGAGACGATGTTGCCGTAGGTCTTTACCGAGTTGAGGATCCGGTTGGTTCGCGAATAGGCCTGGAGCAGTCCGTGATTGACCAAGCGCTTGTCGACGAAGAGGGTGTTAAGGGTCGTCGCGTCAAAGCCCGTGAGGAACATGTTCACCACGATGACGAGGTCGATCTCGCGGCTCTTCAGGCGTAGCGAGAGGTCCTTGTAGTAGTTCTGGAACCGGTCGGACGAGGTGTCAAAGTTGGTGGCGAACAGCGCGTTGTAGTCGCGGATCGCCTCTTCGAGGAAGTCGCGCGAGGACTGATCGAGGGCGCTCGTCTCGAAGCCCTCCTCGTCCAGGAACTCGTCTCCGAGGTCCTCGTTGGGGGCGTAGGAGAAGATGATGCCGATCTTGAGCCGGTCTCGGAGGTCTCGTTCGGCCTGCTGGGACTGGAACTCGGCGTAGTAGTGCTTCGCTGCCTCGATGGACGCGGTAGCGAAGAGCGCGTTGAACCCGCTGACGCGGCGACCCTCAAGGGGGTAGTGCTCGTATCGCTTTGTCTTCTGGTCGAAGTGCTCGAGGGCGTAGGCGACGACCTGGCGCAGGCGTTCGGGCGCGAGCAGGGCGTGCTCGGTGTCGATCGCCGAGACCGACTTGTCGGCCAACGCCTCGGGCGCCTTGATTGTGTTCACGTAGTCGATCCGAAAGGGCAGGACGTTGCGGTCGGTGATGGCGTCGACGATCGTGTAGGCGTGGAGGCGCTCACCGAAGGCCTGCTCGGTGGTGCGCAGATTGGCGCTACCACCCCGGCCGGCGTTGACCGCGAAGATCGGCGTTCCGGTGAAGCCGAAGAGGTGGTAGCGCTTGAAGGCGCGGGTGATGCGCCGGTGCATGTCACCGAACTGGGATCGGTGGCACTCGTCGAAGATGATCACCACCTGGCCGTCGTAGATCTCGTGGCCCTGGTTGGAGGAGATAAAGGTTGAGAGTTTCTGGATCGTCGTGATGATGATGGTGGCGCTCGGGTCCTCGAGTTGCTTCTTCAAGACAGCTGTCGAGGTGTTGGAGTTGGCCGCACCCCTCTCAAAGCGGTCGTACTCGCGCATCGTCTGGTAATCGAGATCCTTGCGGTCGACGACGAACAGCACCTTGTCGACGTGACCGAGGCGGGCCGCCAACTGCGCCGTCTTGAAGCTGGTGAGCGTCTTGCCCGATCCCGTCGTGTGCCAGATGTACCCACCGGCCGCGGGCGTGCCGAGTTGGTTGTAGTTGGTCGAGGTTTGGATCCGCTGGAGGATCCGCTCGGTCGCGACGATTTGGTAGGGCCGCATCACGAGGAGCGTCCGGTCGGCGGTGAGAACGCAATAGCGCGTGAGGAGGTTGAGGAGGCTGTGCTTCGCGAAGAACGTCTTGGTGAAACCAACCAAATCCTGGATCGGCCGGTTGGTCGCGTCGGCCCACCAAGAGGTGAACTCGAAGGAGTTCGAGGTCGCTCGGGGACTCCGGGTTCCTAGCGCCTGGCGCACGTGCTCGCGACGGGTGGTGTTGGAGTAGTACTTCGTGAGCGTGCCATTGCTGATCACGAAAACTTGGACGTAGTCAAAGAGC
The DNA here is from genome assembly GCA_021785695.1 of Actinomycetes bacterium. GTDB lineage: Bacteria > Actinomycetota > Acidimicrobiia > Acidimicrobiales > RAAP-2 > RAAP-2. The sequence goes on along the minus strand of JAJYEQ010000018.1, from coordinate 4,166 downwards.
CCCGAGCCCGCCCAGAAGCTCTCGCGCTGGTAACGGCGGATCTGGTTGAAGGCATCGCGGATGTCGACGCCGCGGCGTTTGAGTTCGACATGCACCAGCGGCAGGCCGTTCACGAGGATGGTCACGTCGTAGCGGTTGGCTCGCGTGGCGCCGGCCGAAGCCCCCTCCACTTCGTACTGATTGATGACCTGCAGACGGTTGTTGTGGATGTTCGCCTTGTCGATGAGGGCGATGTTCTTCACCGAGCCATCGTCGCGCTCGAGGACTTGGACGTGGTCCTCCTGGATCCGCACCGACTTTTCGACGACCCCTTCGTTCTCGCTCGCGACCTTCTCGTGGAAGAAGCGCTCCCACTCCCCATCGGTGAAAGTGATTACGTTCAGCGCTTCGAGTTGGGTGCGCAGGTTGGCGACGAGCTGCTCCTCGCTGGAGATGCGCAGGTATTCGTAAGCCTGGGACCGAAGGAGTTCGATGAACTCGTGCTCGAGTTGGGCTTCGGACTGGTAGTCGGCCGAACCGCCCGGCTCGGGGACGAACTCGGCCACGACGGTGCTCTCACCACTGACGACGATCGGCTCGATCCGAGTCGAGCGCGCCTCATTCATTGGGCAGCTCCTTGAAAGTCAGCAGGCGGTCGCGGTAGTACTCGTACTGTTGGCGGCGAGCGTTGAGCTCAGCCGGGAGGCCGACGGTGATGTCATTCACAAGAACTTCGAACTTGTCCAGGAGGGCAACGATCTTCTCTTGCTCGGTGAGTGGTGGCACCGGAACAACAACTGATTTCACGATGTCGGCGTTGAGGTTCTGAACAGTTCCGGCGCCCGCACGCCGCGCGAACTCAACCTGCACCAGATTAGAACCTAAGAGATGGTAGAGGTAGTCAGAAAGAAAGTCTCCGCCGAAATCACTAATCGAGAGCCAGCCGTCGTGGATGCAACCTTCAATCTTCGAGATGTACGGGCGGCCGAAACTCATCGAGTTCGACAACACGAAGTCTCCTGGATGAACGCGACGAGACTTAGCCGCACCTGCGACGGTTACCCGCTCGGTCGTACCAGTGATGTACTTACTACCCGCGGCTACATCGCCGATCTTGATCCACGGCACACCGTCCTCTTCATCGGTCAGGAACTTCTGGATTGGACGCGGAGAAGCGCCCCGGGCGATGGTTGCAAGTTCACCCAACGGAACTCGCCTTACGTCTTCTGACGCCTCGTAGTCCATGAGCGAGTCTCGGTAGTGCGTGTACTGAACCTGCCGCGCCTCCAGCTCCGCCTCCAGCTCCGCCTCCAGCTCCGCCCCCAGCTCCGAAAAGGTATCGAGGATTCGGACGACCTCGCGCTGTACCTCGAGTGGCGGTACCGCGAGCACAAGGTGACCGATGTCCTTTCCTTTGACATGCGGAACGCCCCCGCCCGTCTTCGTGCTGTGGATGACACCCTGGTGAGCTGCTAGGAAGTAGTAGACGTACTTTGGAACCAGCGCCTTCTCGTCAGGATGCACAGAAAACGCGTCCGACACGAAGATCGGCTCCCCCCAATACCCGACGAAACCCGCGTACGCTCCTGATCCTGCAACGGTGATGGTCACCCCGGTACGGTTTGCCTCTCCATGGTGATAGGCAACAGTGCGCCCACCAGCCACCACGGGAATTTTGCCCTCCGTGGTTTCCTTCTGGGTGATGGACGAGCCGCGTCTGAAAGTCGCCACTTGGTCTAGACGTCGATACGGCACACCATCCGGGCACAGGTTTTCAACCAGCTCATCGATCCGGCTCACGCAGTTCCCTCCAAGTCGGCCACGATGGCGTCAATTTGGCTGCGCAACTCGCTCTGGCGAGCCACGATGCGGGCGATCTCGGCGTTGAGGGCCGTGATGTCGACTACTTCGCGGGCGTCCTCTTTCTCCACGTAGGACGACACTGAGAGGTTGTAGTGGTTCGCCTTGACGTCCTCAAACGCGACGAGCTTGGCGAAGTAGTCGCCGTGCTGACGAGCGATGACAGCGTCGAGGATCCGCTGCTGGTTCTCGGGCATGAGCTTGTTCTTGTTGCCGACGCGCGTGAACTCGGCCGACGCATCGATGAAGAGAATCGCGTTGTCCTGCTTGGACTTCTTCAGCACGATGACACACGTCGCGATAGTCGTGCCAAAGAAGAGGTCAGGCGGAAGTTGAATGACGGCGTCGACGTAGTTGTTGTCGATCAGGTATTGGCGGATCTTGCGCTCGGCGCCGCCGCGGTAGAGGACGCCGGGGAACTCAACGATGGCCGCCGTACCATTGACGGCGAGCCAGCTGAGCATGTGCATGGTAAAGGCGAGGTCGGCCTTCGATTTGGGCGCGAGCACGCCGGCCGGTGCATAGCGAGGGTCGTTGATGAGGAGCGGGTTGGCGTCGCCCTCCCACTTGGTCGAGTAGGGCGGGTTGGAGACGATTGCCTCGAAGGGCTCGTTGTCCCAGTGGGCGGGATCGATCAGGGTATCGCCGTGGGCGAGGTCGAACTTCTCGTAGTTAATGTCGTGGAGGAACATGTTGATGCGCGCCAGGTTGTAGGTCGTGAGGTTGATCTCCTGACCGAAGAAGCCCTGGCGGACGTTCTCCTTTCCCAAGACCTTCGCGAACTTGAGCAGCAGCGATCCCGAGCCGCAGGCCGGGTCGTAGACCTTATTGACCGAGGTCTTGCCGATGACCGTGATCCTGGCGAGTAACTCAGAGACTTCCTGGGGGGTGAAGAACTCCCCGCCGGACTTGCCGGCGTTCGCCGCGTACATCTGCATCAGGTACTCGTAGGCGTCGCCGAAGGCGTCGATAGTGTGATCCGCGAAGCTGCCGAGTTCCAGGTCACCGATCGCGTCGAGAAGTTTGACCATCTTCTTGTTGCGCGCCTCCACCGTGGAGCCGAGCTTCTGGCTGTTCACGTCAAGGTCGGCGAAGAGGCCCTTGATATCGCTCTCGGACTCGGTTCCCACGGCCGATCCCTCAATGTTCCTGAAGATGCGCTGGAGCGTCTCGTTGAGGTTGACGTCCCAAGAGGCGCGACGGCGCACGTTCGCGAAGAGCTCGCTCGGCAGGATGTAGAAGCCCTTCTCTGCCACCGTCTCGCGCCGGCCGAACTCGGCCTTCTCGTCACTCAGGGCCGCGTAGTCGAAATCGGCGGCCCCAGCCCGGCGCTCGGCCTCGTTGATGTAGGCCGTCAGGTTCTCCGAAATGAAGCGGTAGAAGAGGGTCTCAAGCACGTAGCTCTTAAAGTCCCAACCATCGACCGAGCCCCGCAGGTCATTGGCGATTCGCCAGATCGTTCGGTGAAGTTCATCGCGTTGCACCGCGCTGGTCTGACTCATGTTCAACTCCGTATCTCGGCGACTCGCGCAGCTGGAAAGCCCCCGCGACACCTATTCCACAGTCTCGGCACGTTGTCGCCGCACCGTCAAGCATCGGGCTCCACACGAGCGTCCCACAGAACACAGTCGTCCTGGCCCCGCGACATCGTGACCGTCCGCGGCCGATGGGCCATGAGCGTCAGACGACGTCTCGCCAGTTAGAGCCAGTTCAGTATCCCTTACTTGTCATCATATATCCTGATCAACTGGCATTACCACCATCGCCACTCTCTAAATTGGCGCGATTGCCTGACGAATTGGTGTGCTCACCAGTTGCGCCATGCCTAGCACAGCCAACACAGAGAACAACAAAGCCAACCCAACTGACATCGCCACGCGTCTCGGCCGGTACCGTCCGAAGAGCTTGAACGACACTCAGGTCGAGAGTCTGCTGCCTGCCATGCGTGCCGTGGTCCTCGCTGCCGAACCCCGTACCTACGACGAAGCTCGCAACTGGATGTCAGTCCCAGCGATTTTCATTCGCGACGCAGCGCCACCAACGGTACAGCGTCTTCACGAGATCCTCACCGACGCGGCGGTCTCCCTTTGGGTGAGCAAGTGCGCCCAGAGTGGCCGCTCGCCGCACACCCTCAAGACCCAGCGCGGGACCCTCCTGCGACTTCTGGGAGCGCAGCGGGGCGCCCTTACGAGCGAGAAGCGTGCGTATTCCGACGGTTGTTGTACACCCGTTCCGATCGGACCTGTACAGCGATTCCGACGTAGTTGTACAGCCGCGAGAGGCTGACGCTGGCAGTGGCGTGAGCGAGAGGGCACCGGCAACGCTTC
>JAJYEQ010000017.1 GCA_021785695.1 Actinomycetes bacterium | reverse complement strand
AAGGCGCCGACGTCCAGGGGCTCGGAGGTCGGCGCCACGGCCCGTAGGATAGCCCCATGCGTCGCGGACTCTCCGTCCTGCTGATCGACAACTACGACTCGTTCGTCTACAACCTGGCCCAGGATCTCGGCGAGCTCGGGGTGGCCGTCCGCGTGGTGCGCAACGACAAGGTGGGTGCCCACGACGTTGGCCCCGAGGATCTCGGCGTCGTCATCTCGCCGGGGCCGGGCCATCCTCGCGACGCTGGCCGCTGCGCCCAGGTCATCGCCCACTGCGCGGCCACGCGTCGCCCACTCCTGGGCGTGTGCCTGGGCCACCAGGCGATCGGGCACCACTTCGGTGCCGCGATCGCCCCGGCGCCGAGCCTGGTCCACGGCCGGGCGTCTGCGGTGACCCACCGCGGGGTCGGGGTCTTCGCCGGGCTGCCCTCGCCCTTCGCCGCGGGACGGTACCACTCACTGGTCGTCGACCAGCTGCCCGACGAGCTCGAGGCGACGGCCTGGGCCGACGGGGTCCTGATGGGCCTGCGGCACCGCGAGTTGCCCATCGAGGGGGTTCAGTTCCACCCCGAGTCGGTCCTCACCCAGGGCGGGTACCTGCTGCTCGCGAACTGGCTGGCGATCTGCGGGCTCGACGTGCGCGAGCGCGCCGCGACGCTCCAGGAGTCCTTCGACCAGGTGCGGGCGCGCCTGCCCGACCCGGTGGCTCAGCGCACGGGCCCCACGGGCAGTCGTGTCTCGCTGACGGCGGTCCCGGAGCGCTCGACGAGGTAGGCGGCGGGGCTCGCCGGGTGCGTGGCGTCGAAGCCGCCGTCGCTGACGACCTCGGTCGCCTCGACTCCCTCATACCAGATCCCGATGTGGTCGTCGGTGGCGTAGGAGATCGCCGGCAGGATCCCCTCGTCGACGAGGCGGTGCAGCAGGGGGCGGCGCGGGGGCTCGCTGTCGTAGCGCACGCCGTTGCCGAAGGGCACCAGGCCCAGCCCGTCCAAGACCGGCCGCAGCAGGGACTCGTTCTAGCCCACGCCCGGGTTACCGGTGCGTACTATCGAGGGAGGCGGAGGTGGAGACAGTGGACATCACGGACCTGGACCAGCGGATTGAAGGGCTGCTCGGAGAGCATCCCCCGGCGACGACGGATCCCGTGACGTTCCTGGGAGCCCAGTTCGACCAGGGTCTGGCCTGGGTCCACTTCCCCGTCGGCGCGGGCGGGCTGGGGGGCTCTCCCGGAGACCAGGTACGCGTGTTGACCCGCCTGGCGCAAGCGGGCGCGCCCTCGGCGATGATGCGCAACGTCATCGGGTACGGGATGGTCGCGCCCACCCTGGTCGCCCACGGGACGCCCGCGCAGCAGGCCCGGTACCTGCGGCCGCTGTTCACGGGCGAGGAGATCTGGTGTCAGCTGTTCTCGGAGCCCGGGGCCGGCTCGGACGTGGCCGCCCTGGCCACGCGCGCCGAGCGTGACGGCGACGAGTGGCGCATCAGCGGACAGAAGGTCTGGACCACCTTGGCCCACGTGGCGGCCTTGGGCCTGCTCATCGCGCGTACGGATCCCGACCAGCCCAAGCACCGCGGCATCACGGCGTTCCTCGTCGACATGCGCGCGCCGGGCGTCGACGTGCGCCCGCTGTACCAGATCACCGGCGAGGCCGAGTTCAACGAGTGCTTCTTCGACAACGTCCTCGTGCCCGACGACCAGCGCCTGGGCGGCGTGGGCGAGGGCTGGGCGGTCTCCATCACCACCTTGATGAACGAGCGCGTCTCCATCGGTGGTGCGGTGCCCGAGCGCAACTCGGGGCTGATCGGTGAGGCGCTCCGCCTATGGGAGGAGCACTGGAAGTCCCGGGAGGACGCGCACGCTCGGGCCACGCACGATCGCGTGATGGGAGCCTGGGTGCGCAACGAGGTCGCCCGACTGACCAACTGGCGCGCGGCCGATCTGCGCCGCGCCGGCACGCCCGGGCCCGAGGGCTCGGCGGCCAAGCTGATCTTCGCCGAGGAGAACCAGCGCACTAGCGAGCTCTGCGTCGACCTTCTGGGGGCCAGCGGCATGCTCTACGGGTCAAGTTTCCCGTTGGTGCGCCCCACGGCGTCCGCCTTCAACGCCGCCGATCCCCGCAAGGCGTTCTTGCGCATGCGGGCGAACTCCATCGAGGGCGGGACCAGCGAGGTGATGCGCAACATCATCGGCGAGCGCGTGCTCGGCCTGCCCGGCGAGCCGCGCGTCGACAAGGACGTCGCCTGGCGCGAGGTCCCGCGAAACTAGTCCCGCCCGCCGCCGTCCGGGCGGGGAGGAGCTAGGACCGGTCGTGCAGGTGCTGGGCGAACCAGGCGAACGTCCGGTCCATGGCGTCACGGGACGCGGCCGCGTTGTAGTTGGCGGGGCGGGCGTCGCAGTTGAACCCGTGCTGGGCATCGGCGTAGCGCACGATCTCGGTGGGCAGTCCGGTAGCGGCGACCGCCGTGCGCAGCTGCTCGACCTGCTCGACGGGGATGCCTTGATCGAGGTCACCGTAGAGGCCCAGCCAGGGCGCCTGGAGGCTGGGGGCCTGCTCGAGCAGGGAGGGGAGCCCGAAGCGCCCCGTGGCCACGCCGCCACCGTAGAAGGTCGCGGCGGCGCCCACGATGCCCAAGGTGGCGCCGTAGAAGGTCACCGAGCCCCCCATGCAGTAGCCGACGATGCCCGTGGAGGCCACGTCGTAGCCAGCGTCGTCGAGGAAGGAGCGCGCGGCCAGCAGGTCGTCGGTGAGCCCGCCGCTCGAGAGGGTCGCGATGGCCTCCATGGCCTGGGGCAACTGGTCGTAGGGGACCTCGGGCGAGCCGGCGCGATGGAACAGCTCGGGCGCGACTGCGTAGTAGCCCCGATCGGCGAAGCGCTCGGCCACTGCCCGGATGTGATCGTTGACCCCGAAGGCCTCCTGGATGACGATGACAGCCCGGGCACTGCCGGCGTCCCCGGCGCTCTGGACGGGAAGGCCGCCCTCGAGGACGTGACGGATGATCATGGTGCGTGCGGTCCTTTCCTGGGAGTCACCGTCTGTTCTAGCCCGGCGGCGCTGGCGCCGGGTGTCAGGCCGCGTCGGCCGCGCCCGCGGCTTCCAGGAGTGCGGTCACGACGTTGATCACGCGCACGACGGTGGGCAGGTCCAGCATCTCGTCGATACCGTGGGCGTTGGCACCGGGTCCCAGCACCCCAGTCGAGACGATCTGCACGCCGGGGTAGCGCACGCTGAGGGCGTTGAGGAAGGGGATGGACCCGCCCTCGCCGACCCAGGCGGGCGGCGCGCCGTAGGTGGCCTGCGCCGCCGCGCCCAGCGCCTGGTCGAGCCAGGGCGCGAGGGGCGGGGCCACCCAACCAGCCCCCGTGCTGGTGACCCGGGCCCGCACCGCGGCTCCCGAAGGGGGGTCCGACTCGAGCAGGTGCACGAGCAGCGCCGCGGCGGCCTCGGGATCCGTCGGGGGCGCCAGGCGGAGCGAGAGCACCGCCGTGGTCGAGGGTCGCAGCACGTTGCCTGCGATGTCGGGGGCGGGGGCGCCGCCGAGCCCGATGATCGAGAGCGCGGGCTCCCAGGTCTGGGCCAGGATGCGCGCCGTGGTGGTGTCTCCCATGAGGCGGAGACCCGGCACGACGGGGAACTCGTCGAAGAGGCCGTCACCGAACAGGGCGGCCAGGGAGGCCGCGGCGTCGCGGTGATCCTGGGGGATCGCCACGTGCAGCTGCTCGGGCAGCACGTGCCCCGTGGCGGAATCCTCGAGCCGGTCAAGGAGCTGGCGCACGATACGGGCCGAGGACGGGACCACACCACTGGCGAGCCCGCTGTGGAGTCCCTGGTCCAGCACTTGCGCGGTGACCTCGACGTTCACGAGGCCCCGCAGGCTGCTGGTCAGCCACAGCCGGTCGTAGCTGAGACCGCCGGAATCCAGGCACAACAGGAGGCCGACGGAACCCAGTTCGGGCGCCAGCGCGTCGAGGTACTCGGGCAGGTCGCTGCTGCCGGTCTCCTCGCTGGCCTCGATGAGAACGACGCAGCGGGGATGGTCGGCGCCAGCGGCCTCGAGCTCGGCCAGAGCCAGGACGGCGGCGAACGCGGCGTAGCCGTCGTCGGCCACGCCGCGGGCGTAGAGGCGGTCGCCGCGGCGCACCGGGTCGTAGGGGCTCAGGCCCGCGGACCAGTCACCGAGGGGCGGCTGCTTGTCCAGATGGCCGTAGAGCACGGCCGTCGTCACTGCGGCGCCTCGGGCCGGCAGCGTGACCGTCAGCACGGGCGTCAGACCGGGGAGTTGGCGGATCTCGACCTCGGCGCGGGGCAGGGTGGCCCGGCTCCACTGGGCCAGCAGCTCGGCGGCGCGGCGCAGGTGGCCGCTCTCCTCCCAGTGAGGGTCGAAGCCGGGCGACAGGCACGGGATCGTGGCGTACTCGGTGAGGGCGGGGAGCGCAGCGCGCTCGAAGTCGGCGAGGGTGACGGGCACGAGGTCGAGGTTATCCGGCGCGCCCGGGGCTCTCGAGCGCGCGCCAGCAGTACCAGGCGACAGTGGAGCGATACCCCCCGAAGGCGGCGCCGGCCCCGGCCAGCTCCCGCGGGGGCACCGGCTCGTCCAGGCCGTGGATCCGACTCCAACCGGCGCGCACGCCGTAGTCGCCCGTCGGCCACACGTCGGGCCGGGCCAAGTCGAAGAGGAGGTACATGTGACCCGTCCAGGGCCCGATGCCGTGGACCTGCGTGACCTCGGCGAGGACCTCGTGGTCCGAGAGCCGTCCGTGGCGCTCGGGCCGGATCCGTCCCTCGAGCGTGGCGCGCGCCAGCTCGGTCATGGCGATGGCCTTGGTGCGAGTGAGCCCCGCGCCCCGCAGGCGCTCGACCCCGGCGGCGGCGACGCACGCCGGGGTGACCTCGCCGTCGAGCAGGCCGACGAGACGGCCGTGGATCGCGGCGGCGGCGCTGCCGGCCAGCATCTGGTAGGTGATCGACTCGACCAGGGCGGCGAAGCGCCGGTCGACACGGGTGGGACGGCGGCGCGGCGGCGCGGCGGTCGCCGCGACGACGTCGCGAAAGGCCGGGTCGGTCACCACCAGGCGCTCGGCGGCGCTGGTGGGCGCGGAGGGCGAGCTCACGAGGGGATGTAGACGCCGTTGGGGGCGGTGGCGGTGCGCACGACCTCGACCAGCATCTGGCGCACGGCGCGCACGGGGGCGGGAGGGAATCCGAAGCGCCGGGCGACCAGGCTGACGCGTCGGCGGGCGATGCCGTCGATGTGGACGCCGGCGAAGTTTGCGCGCAGGTGGGTCGACAGCATCGTGGCCGGCAGGATCGCCGGGCCGTACCCGTCGAAGGTGAGTGAAGCGATGGTGCGCAGCCCGTCGAGCTCGACGATGGGATGCAGGCTGACGTGGTGGGCGGCGGCGGCGTCGTCGATCTCGCGCCGCAGGGGCGTGCCCGGCAGGGGGAGCAGGAGGTCGATGGCGGCCAAATCGTCGAAGGTCAGCGAGGACCGCAGGGCGAGCGGGCTGGACCGGTCCACGATGAGCACCAAGTCCTCGCTGAACAGATCGGTCTCGATGAGCTCGGGCGCTGACGCTGGCCAGGCCAGGACCGCCAGGTCCAGCTGGCCGTTCACGACGCGCGGCTCGAGCGCCGAGTTCGTGCCCTCGCTGATGCGCAGGGCCACGTTGGGGAAGCTCTCGCGCTGGACGTCGATGAGCAGCGGGACGATCCAGCGTCCGGCGGTGCCGATCATGCCCAGGTTCACCTCGCCCCGGACGTCCGCGCGCAGCTCGGAGACGTCGGCGGCGATGGCGCGCAACTCGCCAAAGATCCGCCGCGCGCGTGTCACCACGACTTGGCCGGACTCGGTGAGCTGCCCGGCGGAGCGATCGACCAGCTCGGTGGCCAGTTCGGCCTCCAGGCGGGCGATGCGGGTGGAGATGTTGGACTGCACGGTGCCCAGCGCGTCGGCGGCGCCTGAGAACGTGCCGTGGTCGGCGATTCCCACGAGGGCCTCGAGCTGGCGGATGTCCACGTATCAATCCTATAGATGCGAAGTATCTGTCCTATTGTGCTGTGGCATACGAGCCCACCGGGCATACTGGATGAAGCCTCCTCACCGCGAATCCCCCCCTCAAAGTGAGAACAGGTTTTGCGAAAGGGTCAGCCACCCCCCGGCTGGCCCTTTCGTGCTTTTACCGGTGAGTTCGCGTGGGCCCGTGTTGTTAGCGTGAAGAGGTGAACCCGTCCCGGTGGCGAGTGGCGCTGGCCACGACGGCGGTGCGCGGCGTGAACTGGGTATCGCGACGCTCGGGCCGCGGCGCGGGCACCGTAGCGGGCGGGAATGCGGGCCTGGGCATCGATCCCCACCTGCTGGCGCACCTGGCGCGAGGACGCACGGTGGCCCTGGTGAGCGGGACGAATGGCAAGACCACGACGACGGCGATGGTGGCCCGGGGGTGGGGGCGCGACGTGGCGACCAACGCCACCGGAGCCAACATGCCCGCCGGTCACGTGGCCGCCCTGGTCGCCTCACGGTCGCCCGTCGCCGTCCTGGAGTGCGACGAGCGCTGGCTGCCTGACGTCATCGCCGAGACGGTGCCCGCCGTGGTCGTCCTGCTCAACCTCTCCCGAGACCAGCTGGACCGCGCCGCCGAGGTCCGCCAGCTGGCCCAGCGCTGGCGCGACTGCCTGACGGGTGGCGACTTCGTGGTCGTGGCCAATGCTCGAGATCCCCTGGTCGTCTACGCCGCGTCCGCATCGCCGCGCGTGCACTGGTGCGCGGCCCCCACGTCGTGGACGCTGGACGCGCGCTCGTGTCCCGTGTGCACCCGGACGCTCGACCTGGGCGCGGACGCCTGGTCGTGCACCTGCGGGTTCGCCGAACCCGAGCCCCACAGTGTGCTGGTCGACGGCGGTGCGCGGATCGAGGGGCAATTCGTGAGGCTGGACCTGGCGATCCCCGGCTCGGTGAACCGAGGAAATGCCCTCTTGGCACTGGCGGCCCTGCACGAGCTCGGTGTGGACCCCACCCTGGCGGCGCGCCGCCTCGACACCCTGCGCGAGGTCGAGGGGCGCTACGCGCAGGCGGTCGTGGCGGGCCAGGCGGTGCGCCTCCTGCTGGCCAAGAACCCTGCGGGCTTCGCGACCCAGCTCGCCGACCAGGCCGCGAGCAACGCCCCGCTGTGGATCGCGATCAACGACGGGCTCGCCGACGGGCGCGACCCCTCGTGGCTCTACGACGTCGACTTCGAGCAGCTGCGCGGTCGGTCGGTGTGGTGCTGGGGGACGCGCCGCCTCGATCTGGCCACGCGACTGTGGTACGCGGGGGTCGAGGCGACGGTGGTTGAGGACGTGGCTCCCCACCACGACGGAACCGTGGACCTGATCGCCAACTACACGGCCTTCCAGGAGCTGCGCCGAGGAGCAGGAGCCCGATGAGGATCGCATTGGTCTTCCCCGAGCTGCTCGGCACCTACGGGGACGGGGGCAACGCCGTCGTCCTGGCCCAGCGTCTCGAGCGCCGGGGGCTTCCCGCCGAGTTGATGAACGTCCGACCCGGTGAGGCGTTTCCCGATGCCGACGTGTACCTGCTCGGCGGTGGCGAGGATGGTCCCCAGCGCCTGGCCGCCGACCTGCTGATCGCCTCCACGCTGGCCGAGCGCGTCGCCGATGGGGCCGGCGTGTTCGCGGTGTGCGCGGGCCTGCAGCTGCTGGGCACCTCGTTCGCGGTCGAGGGCGAGGCGATCTACCCCGGCCTCGACCTAGTGCCCGCATTGACGGTCCGGGGGATCGCTCGCTCGGTGGGCGACGCCGCGGTGCGCGTCGAGGGCCGCCTGGTCGTGGGCTTCGAGAATCACGGTGGCGTCACGCACCTGGCCCCGGGACTCGACGCCTTCGGCGAGGTGGTGGTCGGTCACGGCAACGACACACAGAGCGACGGGTTCCGGGCGGGGCGCGTCTGGGCGACCTACCTGCACGGCCCCGTGCTCGCTCAGAACCCGTGGCTGGCCGACGCCTTGTTGGCGTCGATGCTCGGCCGCGAGCTCGAGCCTCTGGCGAGCGTGGCCGACGATCTCTACGCGGCGCGCTGCGCCCAAGTCACGGGGACGGGGGCCTGAGACCGTAGTTCGGGTCGCCGCTCACGGCACGGCCCAACTCGGCGACGGCGCTCTCGATGCGCGCGCCGAGGCGGCGGACGTTCTCGCCCTCGCCGGCGCGCACGGGCGCGCCGAAGGCGACGATCACGTGGTTGCGCCGGCGACTGGGCGCCGAGGTGAAGCGTGGCGCCTTGGCGTACTTGGGCCCGCGCAGCCAGGCCGCGTCGTGGATGTAGGTCGGGATGATGATGGCCCCGGTGCGCTCGGCCAGGTACGCGGCACCACCCTTGAACTCGTGTAATTCGCCGGTGGGGCTCCGCCCGCCCTCGGGGTAGATGAGCAGGTTCCAGCCCTCCTCCAGGAGGCCCTGGGCGATCTGGGCGCTGCGTCGATTCACGCGGTGGCGATCGATGGGGATGGCGTTGAACACCAGGACGGTCCGCGCCGCCTTGAGGCGCGTCATGAAGAAGCTGTCCATGGCCGCGGCCACGACGGTGCGCCGGCGCACCCGAGCCGGCAGGGCGCTGAGCAGGAGCGGTGTGTCGAGGTTGCTCGTGTGGTTGGCCGCGAACACCAGCGGCGTGCCCACCGGCAGGTTCTCCAGGCCCCGCACCTCCAGGGTGGCCAGGTAGCGCATGTAGGGAGCCAGGAACGCGCCGTGCACCACGGAGCGGACGACGCGGGCTATCCAGGCTCTGCTCCACGAGGTGGGAAAGTCGAGTCCGAGTCGGGCCACGAGACAAACCTACTTACGGCGCGTCGGCTTCTTGGGGGTGTAGCGCTTGGACGGCGCCGGTGCCGCGGCGCGTCTCTGGGGTCCCACGGTGGGCCCCGCGGCTCGCTGGGCCTTGCGCTCGGCGCGGCGCTGCTCGGAGAGCTCGCGTGCGCGCTTGGACGAGCCCATAAAGCTGGCGTCGCCGTACTTCTGGAGCCGGAAGGCCCTCACGATGTACCACCCGCCGACGAGGATGAAGGGGAAGCCGGCATTGCCGAGGGCGAGGCCCAGCAGGAGGGCGCTGCCAGCGACGAAGGCTCGCCGGCGGCGCTTCGTGAATAGGGCGATGGCACCCGCAAGGAGGATGATCTCGAGGAACTGGGGCAGCCAGTCGAGCGGGTGCGTCACCTGGTCCCACGTGCAGATCCCCTTGACCAGGTGATACGGGCTCACACAGCCCGTGGCCGGAAGCGACTCGTTGTGGGTCGCGACCGTCGTGGTCAGCAGGTGCGGCAAGATGACAGCCGCCAGAGCAGCAGCTACCAGAGCCGCGACATATCCGACCTTGCGTTCCAGGTTGTCCATCCCGAGGACCACCTCGCGGGGCACCGCCGAAGGGCGACGCCGGCGTCGGGCACGTGGCTCAGGGGCGGGATCAGGTGCGGACACGGGTGCAGGCTACAACGTCTCCCCGTGGGGGCCGAAGGCGGACTGGTAGAGTGGTCGCTCCGGGCGCTTAGCTCAGTTGGTTAGAGCGCAGCCTTCACACGGCTGAGGTCACAGGTTCGAGTCCTGTAGCGCCCACGAAGTTGAATCGAATGAACCGCACTGGGTTCAGACGGTAATTACGTGGATCAATTCTTCGAGACCAATGAAGTCGTCTGGGTTGCGTGTGTAGAGCGTCAGACCGTTGGCGTGGGCGATTGCCGCGATCAATAGATCGGCCATGCGTGATCGGTGGGTTCGGCCGGTGCTGGCAACAGCGGCAACTACTTGCCCAAAACTACGCGCGGCCGCAGCGTCAAAGGGGATGGGTTCGAAGGTCGCCTCCGTTTGCTGAAGGCGAGCTTGGCGGTTTGCTTGCTCGGTGACTGACGACGCCAGCATGGGTCCTGCGGCCAGCTCCGCAAGAGTGATCGCACTCACCGAAATCTCCTCGGGCAAGGCTCGCTGAACCGCGGGTTCATCCCAGTCGATGACCACTGAAGTGTCGAGCAGGCCGGTAGCCATCTAGAACTCTTGGTCAATGAAGTTGTCGAAGTCGGATCGAAATCGCTTTGCGTCGATGCGCGGCCCGGTCTCGGCGAAATCTGCGATGGCGGATTTGGGAACGACGGTTCGCCGTGGCGCGAAAAGAGGGCGTAGTTCGGCCACCGGGATTCCGTTGCGGGTCACCACGAAACTTTCGCCAGCGACGACCTCGTCGATCACCTTGGCGTTCTCGTTGCGTAATTCACGCTGGGCGATGATTTTGGTCATGAGAGTAGTGTAGCCAATTGTGCTACGCAGTGCTACGACAGTTATTGGCGCTTCAGTCCATCTTGACGTACGAGCACCGTCGCACCGAGAGCGTGTTCAAGAGAGGGCGTCCAGCGGTTCATTCGTCACAACAGGTGATGATTGAGAGTCGCCACGGTGAGGCACGGGTTCTTAGTGAGTCCCGCAAGGTCCACGCCGGAACAGAATAAGAACCGGAGGTGTGATGACACAGGCCGCGGGTACCCTCTGATCTATCAAGTTCACTGTCGCCGTCACCCACGAAGCGCGGTGGTATGTTGCCCGGTGCCTTGACGTTGACGTCGTCAGCCAGGGCGAGTCCGTTGATGAGGCTCTCGCGAATCTCGAAGAAGCGTTGGGCTTGTACCTCGATGGAGAGGACCTCCCCGACTCGCTAGAACCACCGATCATCGCCACTGTGTTTATTCCTGCTTGAGTCCCGCGCTGCCTATTGTTTGCGGTCCAGCGACCGTCACCGCGCTCGAGAAGATTGGCTTTGCGCAAGTCGGTCAGCGAGGTCGTCACGGGAAACTCCGGAGACCCGCAAAAGGTGGCCATCCTTCTCGCGCAACTCCAGACCCTGCGGGTGTCGGTGGGCGGGTTCAGCAGGAGTGGATATCACGTCGACTCCTGACAGCTGGTGTACTCGGGCAGTGAGTCGGGCTGGCTCACGTCCTTCGTCCCTCGTGGCTCAACCCGGTTCCGCGACGCCAGTGCGAGAGCCCTGCCACCACTGCAGGACGCGGCGAGCCTGCAGCGTGATCCACCGGGACGGCGCGTGTGCGCCATCGTCGATCTCGAACCAGGTGCGGCCCGCGGGCCGCTCGTCGAGTGGCCAGCGACCGTCGGGGAGCCGCCGAGATTCGACGATCGCGATCGCCCGGGCTAGGCGCGAGTCCGGTGCCGTGTTCGTCGCCAGGCTGGCGGCCCGGAAGTAGTCGAGGGCCCGCAGCACGCTGTAGCGCCACCACGTCGGATGCACGAAACGCAAGAAGGCGTCGTCGGCGCAGGCGCCGGTGCTGCGCCGCACGAACAGGTCACGCTCGAGCAAGAACTCCTCGCCGGCGCGGCGGGCGGACCGCACGGCGTCATCGCCCCCGCTCGCCATCTCGAACTCGAGCAGGCCCTCCAGGACGTTGATCGTGGAGGCGAAGGACGATCGGGTCGAGCCATTGGCCCGCTCGCAGTTCCACCCGCCGTCGGCCAGACGCTCCGAGAGCAGGCGGCGAACGATGGGCTCGACGTCGACGCCGAAGTAGGCACCGTCGGCCACCGTGCGCCCGTTGATGCACTCTTCAACCTCGCCGTCCCAGAACGGCTCGTCAGCGTGGTCCCAGCGGCAGTGATCGCGCAGCAGCGCGACCGTCTCGCGCATGCGCGGGGTTGCGGGATCGATCCCGAATTCGCGCAGCTGCGTGAGGGCGTAGGTGGTGGCCGTCCAGGGCTGGCCCTCGCGCTCCCAGTCGGCGACCTCGAAGCCTCGCGGCACAAACGAGCCCCCGGCCCATTGTCCGTCCGGGTCTCGCAGGGCGAGCAGTCGCGCCCCCCACCCTTGGCTCGCCACGCGGGCGCGCTCGGCGGACCACTCGGGCTCCCCAGCGCCGACGAGATCGCGGGTGACCTGCCAGGAAATGGCCGGGTCGGCGTCGAGGAGCCACGCCAGGACGGGATCCGAAGCCATGGCCTCACTGTAGGGACAGCACTCGTGGGCGGTGCCCGTTGGCACGGTGGAGGAGGGCCCAGCGTCGCCGAGCGCGAATCTGGACGACGGGTGGATCCGCGCCGGTACGGTGAGGGGCGCCGGCTCGCCGGAGGGCCGGGCGCTGGCGAGGGGAGCCATGAGCCACACCGATGAGTTGCTGACGCGCGCGGACCAGTACGCCGCGACCTTTGGATTCGGCGACCTGCCGATGCGACCCCGACGGCCCGTCGTCGTCCTCACGTGCATGGACGCGCGCATCAACCTGTACGCCCTCTTGGGCTTACACGAAGGCGACCTGAACATCCTGCGCAATGCTGGCGGGGCGGTTACCGACGACGTGATCCGCTCGGTGGCCATCTCGCAGCGCCGTCTGGGGACGCGAGAGATCATGGTGATCCACCACCGAGACTGCGGGCTGCGCACGATGGACGAGGGCGCGTTCGTCGCCGACCTCGCCCGCGAGGCCGGCCAGGAGCCCCCGTGGCCCCTGGAGTCCTTTGGCGATCCCGCCACTGACGTGCGCCGCAGCGTAGACCGCCTCGCGACCAGTGCCTTCCTCGCCCACCGCGACGCGATTCGCGGCTTCCTCTACGACGAGTCGAGCGGGCGTCTCGAGGAGGTCGGGCCTCGTGACGAGTCAGGCCCGTCGACCTAGGCGGGGCGCACTCTTCGCGCCAGCGGCCTCCCGAGCGGCCCTGGGAGAGCGCGAGACGGTTCGGGTCCCTGCCCGCCGAGCGCTGGCGTGCTGCGCTGGTGCCGGTCCCGGTGATGTGCCAGAAGCACGGGCCAGATTTCAGCGTGCGCACCTCGGCGAGGAGGGCAGCGCGCGGCCGCCGCGGCCGCGTCAGCGGTGCCGCACAGCATCGGGGTCGCGGACCCGCCGAGCGGAGGCGTCGCCTGGTGCACGGAGTCCTCGCCGTGCCGGATCATGGCGGCGCCACGTGGCCCGGCCTCGGCGCACGACCGCCAGTGAACCAGGACGCAGGGCTCCCCGCGCCAGGAGGGAGGGCGATCGACGAGGCATCACGAGCAGTGCCAGCGACCCGGGATGTACGAGAGGGTGTCCATCAGATGGTCGCGCTCGGGGGAGCACCACATGACTTCACTGAGGCGTCGAGGGGGTATCCCGTCCCGGGCCCGCGGTGGTGGCCGAGGGCTCGCGCAGCGACCAGCGGCAGACCTCGACCCAGGCGTGTGCGACGTTGTCGCGGCGCGCGAGGGCCACGTCCGTGACGGGAACGCGCAGCGGCAGATGGGTGTCCGCCCAACGCGCCGCCTCCCGGAGGTGGACGTGCGGCCACCTTGTGGCGACCGTGACGTGGGGGACGAAGGGACGCGCTTGGGCACCACCGGGGTGCGGCGGATCGCCGAGGCGGGTCCGCAGCTCGTGGAAGGGATCCGGATGGCGCGGCTGGAGGATGACGACCCGGCGCCCGAACCAGGAGACCGTGAAGAAGTCCGCGTCCCAGCCCGCGCAGCACCGGGTGGCGGCGAACACCGTGCCGTTGGGCTGTGACAGGTCGCAGTCGCCGGACCACGGTGGCCATACCGTCACGTGGGCCGGGAGGGCACCCGGATGGCGATAGGGGTCGACGACCTCGTCCAGTGCGGGCAGGGGTACATAGAGCACCAGGTGCGCGCGCTCTCCCACGTGCCAGTTGTACTCCACGGGACGGTCGGCGTGCTGGGCAAGGCGTGTGGCTACCATGCAGTTAGCGGACTGGGCAGGTTGTGTCGCTGGCTTGCGGCGACACTCACGGGGAGGTGCTGATGGGACGACGGATTCGGGTGCTGGGTGCGGTGGCGGCGCTGGCTCTGGCTCTGGGTACGTATCCTGCGGGTGCGGCCACGCATCCGCGACGGCACATCACGGTGCGACCGTCGATCGCGTTGCGCAACGGTGAGGTGGTCCGAGTGCAGGGCGCCGGCTTCAAGGCGCACGAGACCGTCTACCTCGTCGAGTGCCTGGCAGTGGCGCAGGGACAGAGCCAGTGCGACATCCTGACGGCGACACTGGCCAAGACCACGGCCCGGGGTGTCCTGCCGGTGACCAGGTTCAAGGTGCACACCGGCAAGATCGGCAAGGGGTCGTGCGGCACGACGCCGCGCAACCTGGCCGCCTGCGCGATCAGCGTGGGCACGGCGAGCGGCCGCGACACCGCCAGTGCGCGTATTCGGTTCCGACTGGTGCGCTCGTAGTCGGGCGTCGCTCGTTCGAGAGAGTGGGGACGCCGGTGGCGTGGCCGGAGGCGCCCCCGACGTAGAGGAGGTTTGGTGACCAACGTCGAGGGCAGGGCGGCTCCCCGGGTGCTCCACCTGCATCGCGCGCGGGTGCAGGTGAGTTTCGTCGCGCTCATGTCGGTCCTGTTCCTGACGTTCCTCGACAACACGGTCGTCAGCCCCGTGCTCACCGGTGTGCAGGCCGGCCTGCACGCGGGCGTCCCGCAGCTCCAGTGGGTGGTGGGCGGCTACGCGCTGGCCTTCGCGAGCCTGATGCTCATGAGCGGCTCGATGGGCGACCTCATCGGTCGCAAGCCCGTGCTGCTCGCGGGCGTTGGCGTCTTCGTGGTGGGCTCGGTTCTCGCCGCTCTGGCCCACAATGTGGGCGAGTTGATCGTGGGGCGCGTCGTCATGGGCGTGGGGGCTGCGGGCTCCGAGCCCGGGACGCTGTCGATCCTGCGCCACATCTATCCGCTCCAGCAGGCGCGAGCGCGGGCCCTCGGGGTGTGGGCGGCGGTCTCGGGCCTGGCCCTGGCCGCGGGCCCGGTGATCGGTGGGATCCTGGTCGGTCTGTGGAGCTGGCGTGCTCTGTTCTGGTTCAACGTGCTCTTTGGCGCGTTGGCGTTTGTGGCGGCGTGGGTGGCTCTGCCCAGCCGGCCACCTCGAGAGCGCGGACCCATGGATGTGGTGGGCTTTGCCCTGAGCGCGCTGGCGCTGAGCACGGTGACCTTCGGCATCATTCACGGCGAGAGCGTTGGCTACGGCGCGGATTCGGTCCTGGCCCTCTTCGTCGTCAGTGCGGTTGCGGCGGGGCTGTTCGTGGCCGTGGAGCTGCGGGTGCGCGAGCCCATGCTGGACCTGCGCTACTTCGCCCGGCCGGTCTTCGCGGGCGCCAACGCGGTGGCCTTCGCCAGCTACTTCTCGATCTTCTCCATATTCTTCTTCGTCGCGCTGTACCTGGAGGTCGTCCGCAACGCCGGCGCCTACCGGCTGGCCATCGACTTCCTGCCCCTGCTGGTGGGCATGGTGGCCGCATCCCTGGTCACGGGGCGCTGGGTGGCGCGGGTCGGCTCGCGCCTGCCGATGACGGTGGGGAGCCTGCTGGCCGCCGCGGGCGTCCTGACGACCAACGCCGTCGTTGCCCGCGACCCCGGTCTGGGCTACCTGGGCTGGACGATGGGACTGGCCGGCGTGGGCTTCGGCATCGTGGTGGTCCCGGTCACCTCCGACGCGTTGAACGCCCTGCCGCCGGAGCACTCGGGCATGGCGGCCTCGACGGTCAACACCGCCCGGGAGCTCGGGGCGGTCACGGGCGTGGCGGTCCTGGGCTCGCTCGTCAACGGTCAGCTGACGGTCCAGCTGATGGCGCGCCTGGGCGCGATCGGCGTGCCCCCGGCCTTTCGCCAGGAGATCATCACGGCTCTGACGACGGGGTCCATCTCGATCCGGGCCCGCCAGTACGCGGGGGGCTCCAAGGCGATCGAGGCCATCATCAATCGGGTGGTGAAGGCGGCCTACGGTGCCTTCACCCACGGGCTGCACATCGCGCTGACCGCCGCGGGCGCGCTCATGGTCGTGGCGGCGCTAGTCGCCGCCCTCACCGGGAGCACGTGCGGCGCCGTGGTGCCCGAGGACGCCGAGGCCAGCAGCGAGGCCTGAGCGCCGCGGCGCTAACGTTTCGAGATGGCCCCGGCTACCAGGCAGGCGCGGGCGGTCTCGCGCGCGGTGGCTCGGAGGCCCCGGGCGGCGCGATGAGCGCGATCACCTGGGGCTTCGTCGCGGCCTCGCTGGTCATCATCGTGGTTCCGGGTCCGAGCGTGCTGTTCACGCTGGCGCGGGGCGTCGCCTGGGGTCGGCGCGTCGCGGTGGCCTCGGCCCTCGGGAACTCGATCGGCACCCTGGTGCTGGCCTCGCTGGTCGCCCTCGGACTGGGACCGGTCGTGACGCGGTGGCCGGGCGCCTCGATCGCTCTGCAGCTGGCGGGTGGCTCGTACCTGGTGTTCCTCGGTGTCGATGCTCTGCGCCACCGCCATGAGGTCGCCCGCACGATGGCCGAGCCCGTCGGAGGACGGCCCAGCGTCTCGCGGGCGATGCGCCAGGGATTCACCGTCGGTGGACTCAACCCCAAGGCGCTGGTCTTCTTCCTGGCCGTGTTTCCCCGCTTCTTGCGCTCCAGTGGCTCGCCCACCACGGTGCAGCTGCTCGCCATGGGTGTGGTCTTCAGTGGGCTGGCCTTCCTCAGTGACTCGTCGTGGGGGGTCGTCGCCGGGACCGCGCGCGCGTGGCTGGCTGGCCGGCCGCGTCGTCTCGTCGCGCTGCGGGTGAGCGGCGGGACGGTGATGGTCGCCCTGGGCGCGTCCGTCGTCGGGGGAGCGCTGCTCGGCTGAGGGCGGTGCGAGGCTCCCTCGCCGAGGGGAGGTGGGTCACGTCCGGGGTGATGTCGCGACGAGTCGGTCGGCGGTCCCGGCCGCGCGAGCGCTGCGTCGCAAGTCATCGCGGGGCACGGCGCCCACGACGAGGGATGTCTCGCGGGGGCTGTTCACACGCCGCAGGAGGCGCAGGTCGCGGCGGCTCAGCCCATGGCGTGGGCGCCGCCGTCGACGTGGAGGATCTCGGCGGTCGTCGCCCGCAGGAGGGGCGACAGGAGGGCGATGGTGGCGTCGGCTACGGCGGGGGAGTCGTGAACGTCCCAGCCCAGAGGTGCGCGCTCGCCCCAGTTGTCCTCGAAGACCGAGAAGCTCGGGATTGACTTGGCCGCGATCGTGCGCACCGGCCCGGCGGCCACCAGGTTGACCCGGATGTGGTCGGGTCCCACCTGGCGCGCGAGGTACCGGCTGAGCGACTCGAGGCCGGCCTTCATGACGCCCATCCAGTCGTAGAGGGGGTAGGCCCGGGTCGCGTCGAAGTCGAGGCCGACGACCGAGGCGCCGCCGACGGCTTGCGACGCGCGCAGGGCCGGCAGGAACGCCCGCACCAGGGTCGCCAGTGAGTAGGTCGACACGTGCATGGCCGTCGCGACATCTTCGAAGGGCGCTACCAACATGCCCTGGCCCAGGCACGACGGCGGCGCGTAGCCAATCGCGTGCACCAGTCCGTCGAGGCGCCCGAAGCGCTGGAGGACGGCGGCCGCGGCGGCGTCGACCTGCGCGGTGTCGGTCACGTCGAGCTCGAGCACCTCGCCGATGTCGCCCAGCTTGCGCGCGGTGCGCCGCGTCAGCGACAGGCCACGGCCGGCACCGGTGACGATGACCGCCGCGCCTTCCTCGAGTGAGCGTCGGGCAATTGCGTAAGCGAGGGAGTCCTCAGTCAGAATGCCCGTGACGAGCAGTCGGTGATCGGTCAGCAGGGCCATCTTGTTAGCGTAACGAGCGGAGTCGAGCGAGGCGAGGACGATGACGGTAGTGGGGATCTTGGGGGGTACTGGTCCGGCGGGCCGCGGCGTGGCGGTGCGCCTGGCAGCGGGCGGGCACCGCATCATCTTGGGCTCGCGCGACCCCGCGCGCGCGGCGGCGGCCGCCGGAGCGCTGGCCCAGGTGGTCGGTGACTCGGTCCGGGGTGCGAGCAACGAGGAGGCGGCCCACGCCGACCTGGTCGTCGTGGCCACGCCGTGGGAGTCCACGCTGGTCACGGTGCGGGCGCTGCGCGAGTCCCTGGCCGACAAGGTCGTGATCTCGATGGTCAACGCCCTGACCAAGGACGGGTCCGAGCTGGTGCCACTCACGCTGCCCCGGGGATCGGTCACGGCACACGTGGCCGCCGCCCTGCGCGCCAGCCGGGTGGTGGGGGCGTTCCACCACCTGCCAGCGGCCCAGATGGAGGACTTGGCCAGCGGCCTGGAGTCCGACGTCCTCATCGTGGGTGACGATGCCGCCGCACGGCAGGCCGTTGTCGAGCTCGTGCACACGGCGCCCGGCCTGCGGCCAGTCGAGGTCGGTGGGCTGGCGCTGGCCGGGGCGGTGGAGGCCTTCACGGCGGTGTGCATCACGGTCAACATCCGGCACCGGGCGCACGCCGCGGTGCGACTGACGGGCCTGGGGTGATGCAGCTCTACGACACCGCCCGGCAGGGCACCCACCCTCTGGAGGCCGGCCCCGTGGTGACGCTGTACAGCTGCGGCATCACCCCCTACGACGCGGCCCACCTGGGCCACGCCTACGTGTACCTGATCTTCGACGTGCTCCAGCGGCGCCTGCGCGACGACGGGCACGACACGCGCTGCGTGCGCAACGTGACCGACGTCGACGACGACATCTTGCGCAAGGCTCGCGAGCTCGACGTCAACTACCTGGACCTGGCGGCCCAGGAGATGGCCATTTTCGAGCGCGACATGCAGTTGCTCAACCTGGTGCCCTGCTACAGCGAGCCGCGCGCGACGTCGGCGATCCCGGAGATCCTCACCTTGATCGGGAGCCTGTTCGAGCGCGGACTGGCCTACGAGCGCGATGGCTGGGTCTACTTCGAGGTCGCCAAGTTCCCGCGCTTTGGTCAGGTGAGCCACGTCGCCGCTTCGGCCATGGCCAGCGTGTCGGCCGCGCACGGCGCCTGGCCCGAGGACCCGCGCAAGCGCGACCCCCTGGACTTCGTGCTGTGGCAGCCCTCCCAGCCCGACGAGCCGTCGTGGGAGTCCCGTTGGGGTGCCGGACGGCCCGGCTGGCACATCGAGTGCTCGGCTCTGGCGATGCGCGAGCTCGGTCCGACCATCGACGTGCACGGCGGGGGTCGCGACCTGGCGTTCCCCCACCACGAGTGCGAGGCGGCTCAGAGCGAGACGGTGACGGGTGTGGGCTTCGTGCGCCACTGGCTCCACGTGGGCCTGGTCGGCCTGGACGGGACCAAGATGTCCAAGTCGCTGGGCAACCTGGTGTTCGTCTCGGAGCTGGTGGCGCGCTCCGAGCCCGCCGCGGTGCGCCTGGCCCTGCTGGACCAGCACTACCGCCAGGACTGGGAGTGGCGCGATGAGCTGGTGCACCTGGCCCAATCACGCCTGGCGACCTGGCGATCGACGCTGGTGGCTGGGCGGCCCTCCGGCCTGATCGACGAGGTGCGCGCGGCGCTCGATGACGACCTCGACACGCCCTCGGCGATCGCGGCGATGGACCGCGCCGCCCACGCGGGCTTCAGCGTCGGCCCGGCGGCCGCGCTCCTGGGCGTTACGCTCTAGGGGTCGAGAGGAGTCGTGGACATGTCCGAGGTGGTGGTCCGGCTGCCCGATGGCTCGTCGCGGACGCTACCGGAGGGCTCGACGGCCCAGGATCTGGCCGCGGCGATCGGCGCGCGCCTGGCACGCGACGCGGTGGCCGCGCAGGTCGACGGCTCGCTGACGGACCTCGCGACGGTCCTCCCTGATGGCGCTGAAGTTCGCGTGGTCACGCCGGCCAGCGACGCGGGCCGCGACGTGTTGCGACACTCGACGGCTCACGTCCTGGCCCAGGCCGTCACGCGGCTGTGGCCCGGAGCGAAGTACGCCATCGGGCCCACCATCGAGCACGGCTTCTACTACGACTTCTCCCTGCCCGGCGGGGCGCACTTCAGCGACGACGACTTAGAGCGCATCGACGCCGAGATGCGGCGCATCATCGCCGAGGATCAGCCGTTCGTTCGCGAGGAGCACTCGGTGGCCGAGGGGCGGGCGCTCTTTTCTGCGCAGCCTTTCAAGGTCGAGATCATCGACGGGGTCGCTGGCGAGAGCGGGGACGGCACGTCCACGGTGTCGGCGTACCGCAACTCGGCGGCCTTCGTTGACCTGTGCCGGGGCCCGCACGTGCCCTCGACGGGTCGCCTGGGGCACTTCCGCCTGACGCGGGTGGCCGGGGCCTACTGGCGCGGTGACGAACACCGGCCCCAGCTCCAGCGCATCTACGGGACGGCCTTCGAGAGCGCGGCCGCGCTCGACGAGCACCTGGCACAGGTCGCCGAGGCCGAGCGGCGCGACCACCGGCGCCTGGGCCAAGAGCTCGATCTGTTCTCGTTTCCCAGCGAGATCGGGCCCGGGCTGGCGGTGTTCCACCCACGCGGCGGCATCGTGCGGCGCGTGATGGAGGAGTACTCGCGCCAGCGCCACGAGGACGGCGGCTACAGCTTCGTCTATACCCCGCACATCTCCAAGGCCGAACTCTTCGAGACGTCGGGCCACTTGCAGTGGTTCGCCGAGGGCATGTACCCGCCCATGGAGCTCGACGAGGGTCAGCGGTACTACCTCAAGCCGATGAACTGCCCGTTCCACGTGCTCATCTTCAAGTCGCGCCAGCGCAGCTACCGCGAGCTGCCCCTGCGGCTGTTCGAGTTCGGTTCGGTGTATCGCTACGAGAAGTCCGGCGTCGTCCACGGCCTCACGCGCGTGCGCGGCATGACCCAGGACGACGCGCACATCTTCTGCTCGCGCGACCAGATGGGCGAGGAGCTGGCCAACCTGCTGTCGTTCGTGCTCGACCTGCTGCGCGACTTCGGGCTCCAGGACTTCTACCTCGAGCTGTCCACGCGGCCCGAGGGCAAGGCCGTGGGCTCCGACCAAGAGTGGAGCGAGGCCGAGTCCACCCTGGAGCGCGTGGCGCGCGCCGCGGGTCTCGACCTGGTGCTCGACGAGGGCGGGGGCGCCTTCTACGGCCCCAAGATCTCGGTGCAGGCGCGTGACGCCATCGGGCGCACCCACCAGATCTCGACCATCCAGCTCGACTTCCAAACGCCCCAGCGCTTCGACGCCTCCTACGTGGGTGCCGACAACCGCCGCGAGCGCGTCATCATGATCCACCGGGCGCTGTTCGGGTCCGTCGAGCGATTCCTGGCGATCCTGCTCGAGCACTACGCGGGCAATCTGCCCACGTGGCTGTGTCCCGAGCAGGCTCGGGTGCTGAGCGTGCGTGGCGAGTTCGAGGGGTACGCCAACGAGGTGGCCCAGCAACTCCGGGCCCGGGGGCTGCGGGCCTCGACCGAGTCAGCCGACGAGCCGCTCGGTGCGCGCGTTCGGCGGGCCAAGCTCGACAAGATTCCCTACATCTTGGTGGTGGGCGCGGAGGACGCCGGGAACCGGACCGTAGGGGTCAACCGGCGCGGTGCAGCAGATCCCGAGCGCGGCGTGAGCCTGGACGACCTGGTGGCGCGGCTCGCCGACGAGGTGGCGCGCCGGGGCGCGCCCGAGGATCTCTAGATGCCCCTCGAGCGCTTCGCCGCCGCCTGGCGCGAGCAGTACGTCAGCACGGCCGGCGAGACCTCGGGTGACGGGTGCGTGTTCTGCCGCCTGGGCGAGGAGCCCGTGGGAGCCGAGTCGGGGGTGCTGTGGCGCGGCCCACTCTCCTTCGTGGTCCTGAACGCGTTCCCCTACGGGTCGGGCCACGTGCTCGTCCTGCCCCGTCGCCACGCCTCCGGCCTCGACGAGCTGAGCGCCGAGGAGTACGGCGCGTTCAGCGAGACGATCCGGCGCACGGCGCACGCCCTGGAGCTGGCCTACCGTCCCGACGGCCTGAACATTGGCATGAACCTGGGGCGCGCGGCGGGGGCGGGGATTCCCGGCCACCTGCACGCGCACGCCCTGCCGCGCTGGAACGGGGACACCAACTTCATGACCGCCATCGCCGAGGTGCGGGTGCTGCCCGAGTCCCTGGAGTCGACCTGGCGCAAGATCCAGCCCTACCTGGAGATGCCGGCGACGCCAGGGACCTGAGTAGACTCGTTTCGAACGGCCCAGGGGAGACATGTTCGACGGACGTTTTCGCACGGGGGTGGAGAAGATCACCGCACCGGCGGGACGGTGGCTCGTCAAGCGGCGGGTCTCGGCCGATGTCCTCACGGGCTCTGGATTGGTCTTCGCGGCCGCCACGGCGGTCGCCATCGGGGCGGGTCGCCACTTCGTCGCGATCATCCTGCTCACGCTGACCGGGTTCCACGACATGCTCGACGGAGCGGTGGCCAAGGCGTCGCATCGGGCCAGCCAGCGCGGAAGTTTCTTCGACTCAGTGGTCGACCGGGTCTCGGACTCGCTGCTGATGGGCGGGGTGGCGTACTACCTCACCGCCCACGGGCACGGGCAGCTGGTGCTGCTCCCCTTCGCGATCCTGACGACGACGTTCCTGATCTCCTACCAGCGCTCCAAGGCCGAGAGCCTGGGGCTCTCGGCCCGCGGTGGGCTCATGGAGCGCGCCGAGCGCATGATCCTGCTGGGCGTGGCTCTGCTGACCTCGGCGGTGTTCCTGCCGGTGCTGTGGCTGATGCTGGCACTGACGGCGATGACCGCGCTGGGGCGCTTCCGGCGCGTGTGGCGCGCGGCGGCCCGACCCGAGCGCATCCCGCGGCGGCCCGACTTGCGCACGCACCGCTACGCGAGTCGCGTGCGGCGTCGGCTGGCGCGCGCGGCACGCCACTAGCGCCCGTGGCGGCCTCCGTCGGCGTCTGGCGCGCGATGGCGCGAGTGCTGCGATGGCTGCCCGAGTCAGTGGCCCTGGCCCTGGCCCGCCCCGTGGCGATCGCGGCCGGACGCCGAGCAGCCGTGCGCCGTGCCCTGACCGCCAACCTGCGTCAGGTGCTCGGTGGGGGCGAGGAGACGCCCGACGCCGTCGTGGGGCGGATGGCCGACCGAGCGATGGCCTCGTACGCGCAGTACTGGGTCGAGAGCGCGCGCCTATCGGCGACGCCGCCCGCCGAGGTCATGGACCGCTTCGTCATGGTCGAGGGTCGCCACCACCTGGAAGAGGCACGGGCCCGCGGCCGCGGGATGATCCTGGCCTTGCCGCATATGGGCAACTGGGATTGGGGCGGCGCGTTCCTGGCCCAGATCGACCTCGCCATGACCGCGGTGGCCGAGGTGCTCGAGCCCCCCGAGATGTTCACCTGGTTTGCCCAAGAGCGCGAGGCCATCGGCATCCACGTCGTCCCTCTGGACGATCACGCGGGGACGGCGCTGCTCGAGCACTTGGGGAACCGGGGCGTGGTCGGGCTGCTGTGCGACCGCGACCTGCAGGGCAACGGGGTCGAGGTGACCTTCTTCGGGCAGCGCACGACCTTGCCGGCCGGGCCCGCGATGCTGGCCCTGCGCACGGGAGCGACCCTCCTGGTGGCCGCGTGCTACAGCGGGCCGGGATCGGGCCACTACGCCGTGGTGATGCCTCCGGTGGCTGCCGAGCGTGCGGGCCGCCTGCGCGACGACGTCGTTCGGGTGACCCAGGCGGTGGCCGTCGAGCTCGAGGGGCTGATCCGCCGCGCCCCCGAGCAGTGGCATGTCCTCCAGCCCCGGTTCGCGCCGTGAGCCACGTCATCCTGGTGTGCCCCTACTCGCTGTCGAGCTTCGGCGGCGTCCAAGAGCAGGCACTGGCGATGAGCCGCGTCCTGGTCGCGCGGGGTCACGACGTGGAGCTGGTGGCTCCGGGACCCGCGGGGGGCGCTTCCCTCGACACGCCAGCGCGCGTCCACCGGCTGGGAAGGACCCTCGCGGTGCCGGCCAATGGCTCGCGCGCCCCGATCACGGTCTCGTGGCGCGCCGCGCGCCAGCTGCGGGCCATCGTCGAGGCCGCTCCGGGACCCGTTGTCCACCTGCACGAGCCCTTTGCGCCGGTGCTGGGATGGTCCACCTTGCTGCATCACGGGGCGCCGGCCGTGGGGACGCTGCACCGCGCCGGTGCCGGCCCCGCGACGCGCTGGACCACGCCGGTGCTGCACCGGCTGGCCCGCGGCCTCGACGTGGTCGCCGCGGTCAGCCCCGCCGCCGCGCAGACCATGGGCCGGGCCGCTGGCGTGCATCCCGACGTCCTGTTCAACGGCTTCGAGACGGCGCGCTACCGCCGCGAGGACCGCCAGCTCCCCGCGGTCGCGACGATCCTGCTGCTCGGACGCCTGGAGGAGCGCAAGGGTGCCGCCGTGGCCCTGGAGGCGGTGGTGCGCCACAATGCCCGGGCGGCGCCGCCCTGGCGGGTGGTGGTGCTCGGAGACGGCCCCCTCGCCGAGCGGCTGCGTGCGCGTTTCGGTGACGACGGGGCGATCGACTTCCTCGGCGCGGCCGACGAGAGGACCAAGCTGTCGTGGCTGCGGCGCGCCTCGGTGCTGGTAGCCCCCGCGCTGGGCCGCGAGAGCTTCGGCCTGGTGCTGCTGGAGGCCATGGCCGCCGAGCTCCCGGTCGTGGCCAGCGACATCCCGGGATACCGCGACGCCGCCGGCGGGCACGCGGTGCTGGCCCGCCCCGGTGACGCCGCCGACGTCGAGCGCGCCATCGGCGAGGCGTTGGCGGCACCGCCGAGCCGGGTGGCCGCTGCGCGCGAGCACGCCGAGCAGTGGTCGATGGACCGGCTGGTGGGACGCTACGAGGATCTCTACGACCGCGCGCGTGGACGCTTCGCGGGTCGGCAGTAGCCTGGATCCAATGGCCTCCCACTCGCGCAATCGACGGCGCAGCCCGCGCGGGGGTGCGGGGGCGTTCGTCGCACCCGTGCTCGACCTGTCCTGGCAGAGCCCCTACGTGCCCGCCCATCACGAGCGTGAGCACAACCTGGGGGCGGTGCGGCGCGTGTACTGGCGTCGCCAGACGGCCTGGAGCATCCTGGTCGCCCTGATCGTGATCGCCCTGGTCGTGGCGGCGGTGGTGGCGACGGCCTGGTGGGGCGTCGCGGCCGCCGCGGTGGTCGTGGCCTACGGGATCTGGACGCCGGCGGGCGTGGCGCGCCTGCGGCGGCGCAGCGCCGACTTGGGGACGCGCATGGCGGCCGGCTTCGTGCACGAGGGAAACGCGCACGACCACGACCGCCTCGACACGGTCCTCGAGCGCCTGACCGCGACCTTCGGCGTGAGCGGTGTGCACCCGGTGATCGTGCGTGACGAGGCCTACAACGTGGCCTTGGTGCGACACCAGACGGGGCAGTCCCTCCTGGTCACGACGGCGCTGCTGCGCGACTTCGACCTGATCGAGCTGGAGGGCGCCGTGGCCCACTGCCTGGCCCGTGAGCGCCTCGGCCTGGTCGCGCGCGGGTGCGCCGCCGTCGTGGTGGGGCGAGACGGGGACGATCGGCTGAGCCTGGCGGGACCGGGAACGGCGTTTCGCGCCGACGAGGTCGCCGCGGCGCAGATCCGCTATCCGGCCGGGCTGGCCCAGGCGCTGCGACGCTGCGGCGACCAGGAGGTTCCCGCCGACTCGTACTTCTCCTCAGCTGACTACGACGTCACCCGGTGCCTGTGGTTGAATCCGCGCTGCGGGCAGGCCCAGCCCCGTGACGGCGACCTCGACCACCCCTTGGTGCGCGCTCGCGCCCTCGAGGAGTGGTAAGCGGGGCCAGTAGTCTGGGGCCATGACGACTTCCCCTGACAGTTCGACGGTGGGCTCGACGCTGGTCAAGCGCGGGCTCGCAGACATGCTGCGCGGTGGGGTGATCATGGACGTGGTCAACGCCGATCAGGCCAAGATCGCCGAGGACGCGGGCGCGGTGGCCGTGATGGCGCTCGAGCGCGTGCCCGCCGACATCCGCCGCGACGGCGGCGTGGCCCGCATGAGCGACCCGCTGTTGATCCAGGAGATCCAGGCCACGGTGACGATCCCCGTGATGGCCAAGGCGCGCATCGGCCATTTCGCCGAGGCGCAGGTCCTGGAGTCCCTCGGTGTGGACTACGTCGACGAGTCCGAGGTGCTGACGCCCGCCGACGAGGAGCACCACATCGACAAGTGGGCCTTCACCGTCCCCTTCGTGTGCGGCGCGACCAATCTGGGCGAGGCTCTGCGGCGCATCGGCGAGGGTGCGTGCCTGATCCGCTCCAAGGGCGAGGCGGGCACGGGCAACGTGGTCGAGGCGGTGCGCCACCTGCGCACGATCAACGCGCAGATGCGCCGCGTGCACAGCGCCGACGCGGCCGAGCTGGCCGGCCTGGCCAAGGACCTGCAGGCGCCTCTGCCCCTCGTGCGCGAGGTAGCCGAGACCGGGCACCTGCCCGTGCCGATGTTCTGCGCCGGTGGCATCTCCACCCCGGCTGACGCGTCGCTCGTGATGCAGCTGGGGGCCGAGGCAGTGTTCGTGGGCTCGGGGATCTTCAAGAGCGCGGATCCGGTGCGCATGGCCGAGGCCATTGTGGAGGCGACGACGCACTTCCGCGACCCGAGCGTCGTGGCCAAGGTGTCCACGGGCCTCGGCGCGGCGATGCGTGGCTCGGAGACGGCGACGCTGGAGCAGCGACTGGCCGAACGCGGCTGGTAGTGGCGTCGGTCGGCGTCTTGGCGCTGCAGGGTGACGTGCGCGAGCACGTCGCGGTGCTGCAGCGCATCGGCGTCGCGGCCGTCGAGGTCCGCGGTGTGGCTGACCTGGCGGGAATCAGCGGGTTGGTGATCCCGGGCGGGGAGTCGACCACGATGGCCCGGCTCCTGGTGACGGGGGGCTTGCGCGAGCCGCTCACGGAGCTGCTGGACGGCGGGCTGCCGGTTCTGGGCACCTGTGCGGGGCTGATCATGCTGGCCCGGCGGATCCTCGACGGGCGCTCCGACCAGTGGAGCCTGGGGCTGCTCGACGTCGAGGTCCGCCGCAACGGCTTCGGGCGCCAGGTGGCGAGCTTCGAGACGGTGGTGGAGGTCACCGGGATCGGCCCGGTGGCCGGGGCCTTCATCCGGGCGCCGCAGATCGTCACGGTCGCCGATGGCGTCACGATTCTGGCCACCCACGACCACGGCGGGGGCCCCACGCCGGTGCTCGTGCGTCAGGGTCACGCGCTCGGCTGCGCCTTTCATCCCGAGCTGACCGGCGAGACGCGCATCCACGAGCTGTTTCTCTCGCTGGTCTAGTTCTCCGGTAGCATGGCCGGGCCCCGCTGGGGCGGGAGGAAGCATGTCCGGCCATTCGAAGTGGGCGACGACCAAGCATCGCAAGGGCGCCAAGGACCAGGCGCGCGCGAAGGTCTTCGCCAAGCTGATCCGTCAGGTGGAGGTCGCGGCGCGCGAGGGCGGCAGCGACATCACCGCCAACGCCAGCCTGCGCACCATGTACCAGAAGGCGCGCGACGCCTCGGTACCGGTGGACACCATCGAGCGGGCCATCAAGCGCGGGACGGGCGAGCTCGAGGGCGTGCGCTACGAGCCGGTGACCTACGAGGGGTACGCCCCGGGCGGCGTGGCGGTCATCGTGGAGACCCTGACGGACAACCGCAACCGCACCAGCGCCGAGATCAAGCACCTGTTCGCCAGGAACGGGGGATCCATCGCCGAGCCCGGAGCGGTGTCCTGGCAGTTCGACCGCCGGGGCCAGATCACCCTGGCGGGTCCCGTCGACGAGGACCAGCTCCTCGAGTGGGTCCTGGAGTCGGGCGGTGAGAACTTCGAGGTGTCGGGCGAGGAGATCGTGGTCACGACCGAGCCGCAAGAGCTGGCCCGCGTGCGCGAGGCCCTCGAGGGCTACGGGTTGCGGGTGACGGGTAGCGAGCTGACGCTGGTGCCCCAGAACGTGATCCCGGTCTCCGAGGAGGGTGAGGCCCGCCGCGTGCTGCGCCTGGTGGACGCGATCGACGACCACGACGACGTCCAGAACGTCTACGCCAACTTCGACATCGCCGACGACGTCATGAGCGCCTTCGACGAGTAGGCATCCGCGCCCCTCGGGGACCAGGCGGTAGTATCGAACACGTGTTCGTCTTGGGGATCGATCCGGGCCTGACGCGTTGCGGGTTCGGCCTGGTCGAGTCGCGTCCGCGGGCGCGCGATCGTGCCGTGCGGGCCGGTCTGATCGCCACCGACGCTCGGGCCCCGGTCGAGGAGCGTCTCGGTACGCTGCACCGCGAGCTGGCCGCGCTGCTGGAGCACGAGAGCCCCGACGCGGTCGTCGTGGAGAAGGTCTTCTACCAGCGCAATGCGCGCACCGCCATCCCCGTGGCCCAGGCCAGTGGCGTCGCGGTGGGGCTGGCCGGCGCGGCCGGGCTGGTCGTGCGCCAGTTCACCGCGCAGGAGGTCAAGTTGGCCGTCACCGGCTACGGCGCCGCGTCCAAGGCCCAGGTGCAGGCCATGGTGGCTGAGCTGCTGGGACTGGCCGCTCCTCCGGAGCCCCCCGATGTGGCCGACGCGCTGGCCCTGGCGGTGACCTACCTGACCGTGGAGCGCCGGGAGCGCCGGGCCGCCACGGGAGTGTCGGCGTGATTGGGGCGCTGCGCGGCGAGGTCGTGGCGCACCTGCCCACCGGGGCCGTGGTGGTCGACGTCGGAGGCGTCGGCTACGAGGTGCAGCTGGCTGCACCAGCACCGCCCGAGGTGGGCGAGGAGGTCGATATCGCCATCTACACCGTGGTGCGCGACGACCAGATCCTGCTCTACGGGTTCGCCGACTTCGAGGAGCGCGGCGTCTTCACGCAGCTGCTGGCCACGCCCGGGGTCGGTCCTTCGACGGCCTTGGCCGCGCTGCGCACGATGACGGCCACGGCCCTGCGCGCGGCCATCGAGGCGGGCGATGACCGCCTGGTGGCCTCCATTCCCGGCATCGGCCCCAAGACCGCCGCGCGCATCGTGCTCGAGTTGCGCGGCAAGCTGGCCGAGAGTCCCGTCGCGTCGGTCCCGCCCGCCGTCGCCGAGGCCTTGCGCCACCTGGGCTACGCCAGCAGCGAGGTCCGCGAGCTCGGGACCCTGACCTGGCCCGCCGACGAGTCCCAGGCCCTGCGCCTGGCCCTGCGCACCTTGGGGCATCGGTGAGGCACGACGTCGACCTCGGGGCCGACCGGGCCGTCTCGGCGGACGCCAACGTCGCCGAGCGCCACGGGGAGGTCTCCCTGCGCCCCCAGCACCTCGCCGACTTCGTGGGACAGCGCGAGCTCGTGGGTCACTTGGAGGTCGTGCTCGGGGCGGCGCGCGCCCGGGGGCACAGCGTCGATCACCTGCTCTTTGCCGGCCCCCCGGGACTGGGCAAGACGTCGCTGGCCGCCATCGTGGCCAACGAGCTTGGCGTAGGGCTGCGAGTGACCTCGGGGCCGGTCCTGACACGCCCGGGCGACCTGGCGGCGATGGTCAGCGACCTCGACGAGCACGATGTGCTCTTCATCGACGAGATCCATCGCCTGCCCCGCGCCGTCGAGGAGGTGCTGTATCCCGCGATGGAGGACCACCGTCTGGACGTGCTGCTGGGACGCGGGCCTTCGGCCCGCTCGATCCGCCTGGAGCTGCCCGACTTCACGCTGATTGGCGCGACGACGCGGACGGGGCTGGTGGCCGCGCCCCTGCGGGATCGGTTCGGCTTCGTGGGCCAGCTCGACCTCTACGAGCCCGACGAGCTCGAGCGGATCATCCTGCGCTCGGCCGCGCTGCTCGGGGTCCCGGTGAGCCCAGCGGCTGCCGTCGTGGTCGCGGGCCGCAGCCGGGGGACGCCGCGCATCGCCAACCGCCTGCTGCGCCGGGTGCGTGACTTCGCTGCGGTGTCGGGTGCCGAGGCGGTCGACGAGTCGACCGCCGTCGCGGCCCTCGAGCTGTTCGGGGTCGACGAACGAGGTCTGGACAAGCTGGACCGGCGGATTCTGGGCCTGCTGTGCCAGCAGTTCCGCGGGCAGCCCGTCGGGCTCCTGACGCTGGCGCACGCCCTGGGGGAGGAGCCGGCCACGCTCGAGGACGCCTACGAGCCCTATCTCTTGCGCAGCGGCCTGCTGGTGCGCACGCCGCGGGGGCGCGTGGCCACCGAAGCCGCCTACCGCCACCTGGGGCTGCCCGGACTGGGTGGCGGACTGGTCTAGTTGCGCTGGTCCGGTCGACTAGGGTTTCATGGGTTACAAACCGGAGGCATCATGCTCGCAGCGTCCAACGGCGGCTCATCGTCGATCCTGCTCATCTATCTGCTCGTCTTCGCCGCGCTGTACTTCTTCTACCTGCGGCCGCGCAGCAAGAGGCAGAAGGCGGCGCGGGCCGAGGCCCGCAAGGTGGAGGTCGGCCAGCGTGCCCAGACGGTGGGCGGCTTCGTCGGCACCGTCGTGCGCGTGGACGGTGACCTGGTGACGTTGCGCAGCGCCAGCGGCGTCGAGCTGGACTTCGTGCCCTCGGCGATCGCCCGGCGCTTCGACCCGCCGCCCGTCGACCCGCCCTCCACGGACCTCGAGGCGGGTGACAGCCACTGATGGCCAAGGTTGGTTCGCGTCGATCCATGATGGTCAGCTTGGTGCTGACGGTCGTGATCTCCTTTGGGGCCCTGCTGGCCACGGTGCTGGCCGGCTGGAGCCCCAAGCTGGGGCTGGACCTGGCGGGCGGCTTCTCGGTCGTCTACAAGCCAGCCACACCGACGTCGACCGCCAACATGAACGAGGTCGTCAGCATCCTCAACAACCGTGTCAACGGGCTGGGCGTCTCGGGCGCCCAGGTCAACCTGCAAGGACACAACGTGGTGGTGTCGGTGCCCGGCGTGGCCGACGCGCGCTCGGTGCTAAAGACAGTGGGTCAGACCGCCCAGCTGCTGTTCCGTCCCGTCCTGTGCGAGACGGGTCCAGCCGCCAAGGGTGCCCGGGTGACCGCCCAGGTGCCCGCGTGCGGCTCGCAGTATCTGATGAGCGCCGCGAACTTGGCGGTGAACTCGTCGACGGGACAGCCCACGAACAACATCGGGCTCGACCCGGCCTTCGCCAAGATCGCCACGACCATCTCGAAGCGCGACAATCCGAAGGCCACCGTCGTGTTGCCGGCACTGGGGACGAGCCAGATTCGCTACGTCTTGGGGCCAGCCGAGCTCACGGGCACGGCGGTCAAGACAGCCCTGGCCCAGCAGAACCAGGTGGGCGCGTGGGTCGTCAACTACTCGCTGACCTCGGCGGGCAGCCCCGCCTGGGACCGGGTGGCTCAGGCCAACTTCCACGCGCAGCTGGCCATCGAGCTCGACGGCGTGGTCCAGTCGGCCCCGCTGATCCAGCCGGACCAGGCCACCTTCACGTCCTTCAATGGGCAAGGGGAGATCTCGGGGTCCTTCACGGAGTCCTCGGCCAAGAACCTGGCGCTGGCCATGCAGTTCGGTGCCCTGCCGGTGCGCCTCGTACCCCTGACGACCACGACCGTGTCGCCCACCTTGGGCCATAGCGCCCTGGTGGCCGGGCTCGGTGCGGGACTGGTCGGCCTGCTGCTGGTCCTGCTCTACACGATCGCCTACTACCGGCTGCTCGGCCTGGTCATCGTGGTGGGCCTGGCGGTGGCCAGCTCGCTGCTGTGGGCGATCATCTCGGCCCTGGGCCATACGGCGCTGGCCCCGAGCTTCGAGCTCTCGGGCGTCACCGGCCTGATCGTGTCCATCGGCATCAACGTGGACAGCTACATCGTGTACTTCGAACGTCTAAAGGATGAGGCCCGCTCGGGCCGCTCCATCCGCACGTCGGTCGATCGCGGCTTCAAGTCGGCCTGGCGCACGGTGCTGGCGGCCGACACGGTCAGTCTCCTCGCGGCCGTCCTCCTCTACCTGATCGCGGTGGGCAGCGTCCGCGGCTTCGCCTTCTTCCTGGGCCTGTCGACCCTGATGGACGTCGTCATCACGTGGTACTTCACACGACCGCTGGTCATCCTGCTGGGTCGGCGCAGCGCCGACGAGGGCAGCATGATCTCCATGGCCGCGGGCCTGGCTCTGGCGGGGAGCAGCAATGTCAGCTGAGATCGGCCCCTTCCGCCGCCTGTACCGGGGACTGACGGCCTACGACTTCGTGGGGCGGCGCCGGACCTGGTTCCTGGCCTCGACCATCGTGATCGTGGCCGGCCTGGCCTCCCTGGGACTGCGCGGCTTCAACCTGGGCATCGACTTCCGGGGTGGCAGCTCCTGGGAGGTGCTGGCCCCGCACTCCTCGATCTCGGCGATGGCCTCGGCGGCCCAGGCCGCGGGCGCGCCCCAACCCGTCGTGGAGAAGCTCGGCTCGGACACGTACCAGGTCTCCTCGGACCTGAACAGCTTCTCGACCCATCGCCAGGCCCAGATCGAGAATCGCGTGGTCTCCGCGATGGCCCACCTGGCCGGCGTGTCCGAAAACCAGGTGTCCACGAGCACCGTCGGCCCGACGTGGGGCGGGCAGATCACCCAGCGCGCCCTGGAGGCCATGCTGGTCTTCTTCCTGGCCGTCGTGGCCTACATCTCGGTGCGCTTCGAGCCCAAGATGGCCCTGGCCGCCTTCATCGCGATGATCCACGACCTGCTGGTCACCGTGGGGGTCTACTCGCTGTTCGGCTTCCAGATCACCCCAGACACGGTCATCGCCGTGCTGACGATCCTGGGGTACTCGCTCTACGACACGGTCGTGGTGTTCGACCGGGTGCGCGACAACACCCAGACGGTGCTCAAGAGCGGCAACCTGACGTACTCGGACATGGTCAACCTCTCGATGAACCAGACGCTGGCGCGCTCGATCAACACCTCGCTGGTGGCCATCTTGCCCGTGCTCTCGGTGCTGGTCGTGGGCGCCTACATATTGGGGGCCACCACGCTGCAGGACTACGGTCTGGCCCTCGTCGTGGGACTGATCAGCGGGGCGTACTCGTCGATCTTCATCGCCAGCCCGCTGCTGGCCGTGCTCAAGGAGCGCGAGAGCCGCTACCGCGACCTGGCCAGCCGGGTGGCGAGCCGCGTCGAGCGCACGGTTCTCACGCCGGCGACGGCCGCCCTGCTCAGCACCGACGGGTCGTCACGGCCCGCCTCCCCGTCGCGGCCGACGCGGCAGCCCTCGCTGCAGGCCCGCGGGCGCAAGCCCAAGCGCCGCTAGGGGGCCGGTAGGCTGACCCCATGGTGGACGTGACGCCGCGGTCGTCGGTCGACGCGGCGCTGGTCGCGTCGGTCGAGCGCCTGGTCGCGCGGTACCGCGAGCACCACGACGATGACGCCACGATCATCCGGCGTGCCGGGCTGGCCGCCATCGCCGCCCACGAAGGGCAGTTGCGGCGCACCGGGGACCCCTACGTGACCCACCCGATCGCCGTGGCCGACATCGTGGCGGACCTGGGCCTGGACGCCGTGACCATCGCGGCGGCCCTGCTGCACGACGCGGTCGAGGACGCCGGGGTCACGACTCAGTGGCTGAGCGAGGAGTTCGGCGAGCACGTGGCCCACGTGGTCGACGGGGTGACCAAGCTCGACCGCCTGGAGTTCGACTCCAAGGAAGCCCAGCAGGCCGCCACGATCCGCAAGATGTTCATCGCCATGGCGCGGGACTGGCGGGTCCTGATCATCAAGCTGGCCGACCGGCTGCACAACATGCGCACGATCTCGGTCATGCCGATGGCGCGCCAGCGCGCGATTGCCCAAGAGACCCTCGACGTCTACGCGCCGCTGGCCCACCGGCTGGGCGTCCAGCAGGTCAAGTGGCAGCTGGAGGACCTCAGCTTCGCGACCCTGCACCCCAAGCGCTACGCCGAGATCGAGCAGATGGTGGCCGCTCGCCAGCCCGAGCGCGAGATCTACCTGCGCCAGGTCATGGACGAGCTGAGCTCCAAGCTCGAGGGCTTCGGGATCCACGGTGACGTCACCGGGCGCCCGAAGCACCTGTGGAGCATCTACGAGAAGATGGTCGTGGGGGGCAAGGAGTTCGACGAGATCTTTGACCTGGTGGGCCTGCGCGTCATCGTCGAGCAGGAGCGGGACTGCTGGGCCGTGCTCGGGGCCATCCACGCGCTGTGGTCCCCGGTGCAGGGGCGCTTCAAGGACTACATCAACTCGCCCAAGTTCAACCTCTACCAGTCCTTGCACACCACCGTGATCGGCCCGCGCGGCAAGTCGCTGGAGGTCCAGGTGCGCACCTCCGAGATGCACTGGCGCGCCGAGTTCGGCATCGCAGCGCACTGGGGCTACAAGGAGGGCGCGTCGGCCAAGGAGATCGCCTGGATGCAGCGCCTGGCCGACGTCGAGCAGGAGGAGGACGACCCGGTCGCCTTCCTCGAGGCGCTCAAGTTGGACCTGGGCCACGACGAGGTCTACGTGTTCACGCCCAAGGGACGGGTGATCGCCCTGGTCGAGGGGGCCACGCCCGTCGACTTCGCCTACGCCGTGCACACCGAGGTCGGCCACCACTGCGTGGGGGCCAAGGTCAACGGGCGCCTGGTGCCCCTGGACACCGCGCTGCACTCGGCCGACGTCGTCGAGATCGTCACCTCCAAGAACGACGCCGCGGGCCCCTCGCGCGACTGGCTGCAGATCGTCAAGTCCTCGCGCGCCAAGTCCAAGATCCGCCAGTGGTTCCAGCGCGAGCGGCGCGAGGACGCCCTGGAGTCGGGACGCGAGGAGTTCATCAAGGCGCTGCGGCGGGCCGGGCTGCCCGTCTCGTCGTCGCTGACCTCCCAGGCGCTGGCGTCCGTGGTTGAGTCGCTGAACCTCGAGGCCGTCGATGCGCTGTTCGTGGCCATCGGCTCCAACCACGTGTCGGCCCTGGCTGCCGTCCAGCGCCTCGAGCGCGAGCTCCACGGGGGCCAGGGCGCCCAGATGCCGACGACGGTCACCAAGATGCCGCGCGTCGGGCGGTCCAACCGCCGCGGGCCGGGTGTCTACGTCGAGGGCCTCGACGACGTCATGATCCACCTGGCGCGGTGCTGCTCGCCGGTGCCGGGGGACCCCATCATGGGCTTCATCACGCAGGGTCGCGGCGTTTCGGTGCACCGCGACGACTGCTCCAACGCCGTGGCCCTGGCCCACCGTCTCGGCGAGCGCGTCATCGACGTCGAGTGGGATGGGGCCGGCGGCGGCCAGTACCGCGCGGTGCTCGAGGTGCTGGCCTTCGACCGCTCCCGCCTGCTGCTGGACGTCTCGAAGGTCTTCGCCGAGTACCACCTCTCGATCAGCTCCTCGTCGACCACCAGCTCGGGCAGCCGCATCGTGCGCATGGTCTTCGACATCGAGCTGGCCGACCCGGCGCACCTGGAGAGCCTCCTCGCCGCGCTGAAGTCCGTCGACGGCGTGTTCGACGCCTTCCGCCAGCTGCCCGGTCAGCGAAAGGGGTCCTGAGTGGAGATCTTCCGAGCCCCGATCGGGACCCATGACGTCCTGCCGCCGGACTCGGCGTGGTGGGAGCGGGCCCTGGGCGCCTTCGCGCAGCTGGCCCGGCGGGCCGGCTTCGGGCTGCTGCTCTCCCCCCTGTTCGAGGACGTGGCCGTCTTCGACCGGGGGATCGGCGCCACCAGTGACGTGGCGACCAAGGAGATGTACGTCTTCGAGGACCGCGGCGGGCGGCGCCTGGCCCTGCGGCCCGAGGGCACGGCCTCGGTGGTGCGGGCCTTCGTCCAGCACCGCCCCGTCGTTCCCTGGAAGGTGTGGTACGCGACGCCGGCCTTCCGCTACGAGCGTCCCCAGGCCGGGCGCTACCGGCAGCACCACCAGGTGGGCGTGGAGGCGATCGGGTCGCCGGACCCCGCCTTGGACGTCGAGGTCATCGCCCTGGCGGCCCGGTTCTACGAGGCGCTCGGGCTGCGCCGCGTGCGCCTGCTGATCAACTCGATGGGCCACCCGGAGTGCCGGGCGGCCTACGTCGGCGTGCTCGGCGCGTACCTGGGCGAGCACGCCGCCGAGCTGTGCGAGGAGCACCGGACGCGTTTCGCCGAGAGCCCCCTGCGCGTCCTGGACTGCAAGCGCCCCGCGTGCGTGGCCGTGACCGAGCGCGGGCCCCAGCTGCCCGACCACCTCTGCGCCGCGTGCCGCGAGCACTTCGCGGCCGTGCGATCGGGTCTCGACAGCATCGGCATCGGGTGGTCACTGGCCCCCCGGCTGGTGCGCGGTTTCGACTACTACACCCGCACGACCTTCGAGTTCGTCTCCGAGGCGCTGGCCGCGGCCCAGAACGCCGTGGGGGGCGGGGGTCGCTACGACGGCCTGGCTGAGCAGCTGGGCGGTCCGGCGAGCGCGGGCGTGGGCTTCGGCAGCGGGCTCGAGCGCCTCCGGCTGGCCTGGGAGGCCGAGGGTCACCACGGCGAGGCCGACCGGGTGGACGTCTTCGTCGTCGACACGACGGGGGGCAGCCACGCCACCGTGCTCGCCGACCAGCTGCGCCGGGAGGGCCTGGTGGTCGAGCGCGCCTTCGACCAGCGGTCCATGAAGGCGCAGATGCGCCTGGCCGACCGCTCCGGCGCGGCCGTCGCGGTGCTGGTCGGACCGGCGGAGGCGGCCCAGGGGAGCGTTACCATTAGGGACCTGCGCGGTGCCGCCGAGGGCGCCCAGGTGACCGTCCCGGCGTCCGAACTGGTCGCGACGGTCCGAGAGCGAGCGACGGAGCGGTGATGAGTTCTAACGAAGCGACGAGCCTGCGCGACCTGCAGTGCGGTCACGTGGGCCTCGAGCACGAGGGGCGCCGGGTCAGCGTGTGCGGATGGGTCGCCAAGCGGCGCGAGCACGGCGAGCATCTGGTCTTCGTCGACGTGCGCGACTGGACGGGCGTCGTCCAGGCGGTGGTCCCCGGGACCGTCGACGTGCGGCCCGAGTTCGTGGTGCGGGTGACCGGGACGGTCTCGCGGCGTCCCGCGGGCACCGCCAACGAGCGCCTGGCGACCGGCCTGGTCGAGCTGACCGAGTGCGACGTCGAGGTCCTCAACACCGCCGAGCCGCCGCCGTTCCCCCTCGACGAGCGCGCCGAGATCGACGAGGC
Organism: Actinomycetes bacterium; assembly: GCA_021785695.1. Taxonomy (GTDB): domain Bacteria; phylum Actinomycetota; class Acidimicrobiia; order Acidimicrobiales; family RAAP-2; genus RAAP-2. The sequence continues at coordinate 1,098 of JAJYEQ010000017.1, read as the reverse complement.
GGTGCGCCTGCGCTATCGCTACCTCGACCTGCGCCGCGAGCCGATGCAGCGCAACTTGCGCGTGCGCGCCACGATCAACCGGGCGCTGCGCACCTCCCTGGACGCGCAGGGATTCTGCGAGATCGAGACACCCCTGCTGTGGGCACCCACGCCCGAGGGGGCCCGGGAGTTCGTCGTGCCGTCGCGACTCCACCCCGGCGAGTTCTACGTCCTGCCCCAGAGCCCCCAGATCGCCAAGCAGCTGTTGATGGTGGGCGGGTTCGACCGCTACTACCAGATCGCGCGCTGCCTGCGCGACGAGGACCTGCGGGCCGACCGGCAGTTCGAGTTCACCCAACTCGACGTCGAGGCCAGCTTCGTCACGCAGGCCGACGTGGTGCGCTTCGTGTCCCAGGCCGTGGCCGCCGCGGCGACCGCGGTGACCGGGGAGGCCCCCGGCGAGATCGTGACCATGACCTGGGCCGAGGCCCTCGACCGCTTCGGCACCGACAAGCCGGACCTGCGCTTTGGCATGGAGATCGGCGACCTCACGGCCGCCTTCGCCACCACCGCCGTGCAGGCGCTGGCCGCGCCGTGCGTCAAGGCGCTGCGCGTGCCGGGGGGGGCCGAGATGACCCGGAGCCGCCTGGACGCGCTGACCGAGCAGGCCAAGGGCCTGGGGGCCAAGGGGCTGGCCTGGTTCCGGGTCACCGCCGAGGGCCTGGAGTCCCCCCTGGCCCGGCACCTCGGCCCCGACGAGGCCGCGGCCCTGGCGTCTTTCGACGATGCGGGCCCGGGCGACCTGGTGCTGGTCGTGGCCGACGAGCACGACCGGGCCTGCCGGGTGCTGGGCGCGCTGCGCCTGACCCTGGGGGCGCCCCCCGTGGGGGCCGGCCCGTACCGCTACCTGTGGGTCACCGAGTTCCCCCTGTTCGAAGGCTTCGACGAGGACGGTGACCTGGTGGCGGCGCACCATCCCTTCACGATGCCGGTCGCCGAGGACCTCGAGCGCCTGGAGAGCGACCCCCTGAGCGTGCGCTCGCAGGCCTACGACCTGGTGCTCAACGGCTGGGAGCTGGGCAGCGGATCGGTCCGCATCCACCGGGCCGACATCCAGTC
>JAJYEQ010000016.1 GCA_021785695.1 Actinomycetes bacterium | reverse complement strand
CTGCCCACCCCGACCCGGCCCAGACCTTGAGACGGCGTGACTTCATAAGAGGCTGCCTCCACTGGATGGCTCATGATTGGTCTGTCCGCCAGTCTCAATCGACTTGACAATCAATAGGAGGATCGTGGGGACCGCGACGTTTCGCCGGCCGCTCCTCTGTGGAGGCACTCAGCATCGATGACCCGGTCGTCTAGGTTGATGCCGTGTCGCGGCGTCCCGCCCTGGTCCGCCTGCTGAGTCGGCGGGAACCCGCTCTCCTGCTCAGCGGGCAGACGGTGTCCCAGTTTGGCGACGGTGTGGCGAGTGTGGCCTTCACGCTGCTGATCCTGGACCGCACGCACTCGGTGAGCTGGCTGGCGTGGTTCGCGGCCGCACGGATGACCCCGCTGGTGGCGTTCTTGCTGGTGGGCGGCGCCATCGTCGATCGGCACTCGCGTCGCGTCCTCATGCTGGTGTCCGACGCCGGGCGTGCGGTCCTCACGGGTGGCGTCGTCGTGCTGCTGGTCGCCCACGCCCTCACCATGACGGACTTGCTGGTCTTCGCCGTGGCCTTTGGAGCCTTCGACGCCGTCTTCATGCCCTCCTTCACGGCCCTGACCCCCGAGATCGTGCCCACCGAGCTCCTGCCGGCGATGAACGCGGTGCGACCCTTCACCTCCCAGGTCATGGGCAACATGATCGGACCGGCTGTCGGGGGTCTGATCGCGGCGGTATCGACGACGGCGGCGATCACGCTGGACGCTGCCACCTTCGTCGTGAGCGCCGCGTCCCTGGCCCTGATGCACGCCACTCCTCGACCGGTGCGCCACGAGCCCCAGACCATGGTCCGCGAGATCGCCGTGGGCTGGCGCTACGTGCGCCGCACCGCGTGGCTGTGGCGCTCGCTCCTCGCCGTCACGATCGGCAACGCCTTCTTGTTCACGCCGATGTTCGTGCTCATCCCCTTCGTCTTGCGCCACGACCTCCACGTGGCCAAGAGCGTCGTCGGCTACTACTTCGCCCTCGCGGGCGCCGCCGGCGCGTTGAGCTCGCTGGCCGCGACCAGCCTCCCGACGCCGCGGCGGCGGGTCCGCGCGATGTGGCTGGCCTGCCTCGTCGCCGGCGTCAGCGGCTTCCTGCTGGCGGCGGCCACCTCCACGTGGGAGCTCTTCCTCGTGCCACTCATCGCCACGCCCGGCATCGTCATCGGCAACATCGTGTGGGAGTCCCTGCTCCAGTCCGAGGTGCCCAGCGACCTCCTGGGCCGCGTCTCGTCGGTGGACTGGTTCGTCTCGCTCGGACTGTCCCCGGTGGGCGTGGCGATCGCCGGAGCGCTCAGTTCGCACATCGGGGTCGCCACCTACGCGCTGGCGGCCACGATCGTCACTCTCGTCCCGGGCATCTTGGTCATCACCTCACGCCGGGTCCACGCCGTTGACGCCGGGCGTGGCGCCGCGGCCACTGTCCCACCCGCGACCTAGCCTGGCCCCGTGCTGCCACCGCTGCCCTCGGCCCTGTCCCCCTCGCGACTCCAGGACTTCCAGGCCTGCCCGCGCCGCTACCAGTACGCCGCCGTCGAGCGGCGACCGCAGCCCGCCACGTACGCCAGCGTCAAGGGACGCATGGTCCACCACGTGCTCGAGAGCCTGCTGCGCCTGGCGGCCGCCGAGCGCACCGCCGCGGCGGCGCGCGAGCTCGTGGCGCCGGCCGAGGAGCGGGTCCTCGACCCGGGCGCGCGCGACGACCTGGGTGCCGACGAGGCCCTGGTGGCGCGCCTGCGCTCCGAGGTCACCCAGTCCGTGGAGGGCTACCTGGCCATGGAGGATCCGCAGGGGGTGGTCGCCGAGGGCGTGGAGCTGCGACTGCGGGCCGACCTGGACGGGACCCCGATCCTCGGGATCCTCGACCGCCTGGACCGCGACAGCGCCGGGCGCCTGACGATCGTGGACTACAAGACGGGCTCGGTGCCCTCGCGGGACTGGGACCGCTTCACCTTCGCCAACACCGAGCTCTACGCCGCCCTCTGCCAGGCCGCGCTGGGCGAGCTGCCCGCGACCATCCGGCTGCTGTACGTCAGCCACGGCTACACGGCGACGCGCCCGGTCACCGGCGTCGTGGTGCGCGCCCGGGCCAGCGCGGCCAGCGCCGCCTGGCGCGCCATCGAGGGCTTCCACGCGTCGGGCAGCTTCCCGGCGCGCCCGTCGTCGAGCGCCTGTCGCTTCTGCGCCTACCGGGCGGTGTGCCGCGAGCAGGGCGTCGCGGTTCCCGAGACGCCCTAGGCGCGCCGCCTCACGACAACAGGCGAAAGACCAGCTCGGCCACCGCGGCCAGCGCGAGGAGCGCGACCGGCGTCACCGTGCGCCAGGAGGCGCCGTGGCGGCGCTCGAGGAGGACCGCCACGACCGCCAGGACGATGGCCACGGCGGCCGCTACGTCGTTGACGAGGGACAAGGCGGCCGTTCCCCGGGCCGCCACGCCCACCATGAGCCCGAGCGCGACGATCAGCTGGACGATGCCCACACGGCGAAAGAGCGGGTGGCCCACGCCGAGCCGGTCGGCCAGGTGCTGGGTCGAGGACTCCCCCGCCATCGCCAGGCTTCCGCTGGTCAGCAGGACCAGGAACAGCGCGATGGTGATGATGCTGGCGACGGCGGCCACGGCCCACTCCCTCCCGGCGCCGCTCCCGCGACGCGCGCGACCCACCGTAGCCGACCGGTCCCCGCCGCCCGGGGAGCCGGGCACCCGCTAGCGTGCTCACGGTGAGCCGCGGGGACCGCCAGACGCCCGTCCGCATCGGCATCGTGGGTGGCGGGCAGTTGGCGCTCATGATGGGCGAGGCCGCCCACGACCTGCCCGTCACCCTGAGCGTCCTGGCCGCCAGCGAGGAGGACCCGGCCCGCCGCACGATTCCCGACTTCCTGGTCGGCGCGGCCACGGATCCCGAGGCGCTCGCGGCGCTGGCCGCGCGCGTTGACGTGATCACTCTGGACCACGAGCTGGTGAACCTCGAGGCGCTGGCGCTCCTCGCGTCGCGGGGCACCCCGGTACGCCCGCACCCGGATGCCGTGCGCTTCGCGGCCGACAAGGCGCACCAGCGCCAGGCGCTGGCCGCCTGGGGGCTGCCCGTGCCGCGCTTCGGGATCGTCACCAGCGGCGATGACCCGGAGCTGGCGGCATTCCTCGCCGCCCTCGACGCACCAGTCGTGGTCAAGGCGGCCACCGGCGGCTACGACGGGCGCGGCGTGTTCTTCCCCGCCACGGATACCGAGGCGCGCGACATCGTCGCGGGCCTCGCACGCACGGCGGTGATCGAGGAGCGCCTCACCCTGCTCGGGGAGGCGGCCCAGATCGTCGTGCGCGACCCAGCGGGCACCGTCGTGGCCTACCCCCTCGTCTCGACCTATCAGGCGGGAGGGACCTGCGTCGAGGTCGACTACCCGGCCTGCGGCGTGGACGCCGGCGCCGCGGCCGAGGCCGCGGCCCTGGCCCGCGAGATCGCCGACCGCATCGACGCCATCGGGGTGCTCGCCGTCGAGTTGTTCTGGACCGCCCGGGGATGGCTGGTCAACGAGCTGGCCCTGCGGCCCCACAACACCGGGCACTGGACCATCGAGGGCGCGCGCACCAGCCAGTTCGCCAATCACCTGCGCGCCGTGGCCGGCCTCCCCCTGGGGCCCACGACCCCCACGGCGCCCCACATCACCATGGTCAACGTGCTGGGAGGCCCGCGGGCCACCGCCGCACCGGCCAGCGGACCGCACCTCGGGGTGCACGACTACGCCAAGGCCTGGCGTCCGGGCCGCAAGCTCGGCCACGTCACGGCCACGGGCCCGCACGCGTCCCCGACCCGCGTGGCAGCATGGGAGGCAGCACGGGCGTGGGGCACCCGGGAGGAGGAGCCATGGCACTCGTCGCCGTCGTGATGGGCAGCGCATCGGACTACGAGGTCATGTCGGGCGCCCTCGACGTCCTGGACCACTTCGGGGTCGCGCGTGAGGTCCGGGTGGTGTCAGCACACCGCACGCCCGAGGACATGCTGGCCTTCGGGACCAGCGCGCGCGGGCGGGGGCTCCAGGTCCTGATCGCCGGTGCCGGGGGCGCCGCCCACCTGCCCGGGATGCTGGCCGCCGCGACCACGCTGCCGGTCATCGGCGTCCCGGTGGCGCTGGCGCGCCTGGATGGCCTGGACTCCCTCTTGTCGATCGTCCAGATGCCCCGGGGCGTTCCCGTGGCCACGGTGGCGGTCAATGGGGCGGCCAACGCCGGCCTGCTCGCGGTGCGCATGCTGGCCCTGGGGGACCCCGAACTGGCCCGCGCCCTCGACCAGTACCGCCTCGCGCTGGCCGACGAGGCACACAGCCAGGACCGCGACATCGCACCGCGATAGGGCCGGGGTCCCGTGACGGCGAGGATGCCCCTAAAGTTGCGGGTGATCAAGGAGGTCTCATGAGCTTGGGCAAGCGACTGACGACGATTTTCAAGGCCAAGTCCAACGCCGCTCTCGACAAGCTCGAGGACCCGCGCCAGACCCTGGACCTGTCCTACGAGCAACAGCTCGACAACCTCACCAAGGTTCGCCGCGCGGTGGCCGACGTGGCGACGGCGCGCAAGCGCATCGAGCTGCAGGCCGAGCAGCTCAAGTCCCACGGCGACAAGCTGGCCGAACAGGCCAAGGAGGCCCTGGCCCAGAACAACGAGCCCCTGGCCCGCGAGGCGCTCAGCCGCCGCGAGGCCATCGCCGCTCAGCTCCAGGACCTGGACTCCCAGCACGCCTCCATCGTCGAGCAGGAGGACAAGCTGACCGAGACGGCCCAGCGCCTCCAGACCGAGGTAGAGGCCTTCCGGACCAAGAAGGAGACCATCAAGGCCACCTACACCGCCGCGGAGGCCTCGGCCCACGTCTCCGAGGCCGTCAGCGGCATCTCGACGTCGATGAGCGACGCGGGCGCGGCCCTCCAGCGCGCCCAGGACAAGGTGTCCGAGATGCAGGCCCGCAGCGGCGCGCTCGACGAGCTGCTCTCCTCGGGTGCCCTGACCGATCTGACCAGCTCGCGCGACGACATCCAGGCCCAGCTCGACGCCGCGGGCTCCTCATCCTCGGTGGACGACCAGCTGGCCGCCCTCAAGGCCCAGATGGCCGCACCCGATGGGCAGCTGCCCTCCTCGACCCCGTCAGGAGAGCCCGCGTGAGCGCGCACCCCATCGAGGCCGACCGCGGGCTCAGCCTGCGCATGTTCATGACGGGCCTGGCGCTGGTCCTCCTCTACGCCATCGTCGTCACCATCCTGATCCGCTTGGGCGTCTCGACGGTCGTGGTGCTGGTCATCGCAGCCGCGCTGCTGTTCTCGCAGTACTACTTCTCCGACAAGATCGCCATGTTCTCGATGCACGCGCACGAGGTGACCCCCGAGCAGGAGCCCCGGCTGCACCAGATCGTCGACCGGCTCTGCGCCCTGTCGGGCATGTCCAAGCCCCGCGTGGGCGTGGCCGAGATCGATCTGCCCAACGCCTTCGCCACCGGGCGCAACCCGAACCACGCGGTGATCTGCGCCACCCGCGGCCTCATGCGCCGGCTCGACGACGAGGAGCTCGAGGCGGTGCTGGCCCACGAGCTCAGCCACGTGGCCCACCGCGACGTGGCGGTCATGACCGTCGCCTCGGGCGTGGGCATGTTGGCCGGGCTGGTGAGCCGCATGGCCATGTGGGGCGCCATGCTCGGCGGCGGGGGGCGCAGCCGCGACGGCGAGAACCTCGTGCTGCTCGAGATGCTGACGTGGCTGGTGTCGCTCGTGATCTACGTGATCGCCTACCTGCTCACGATGGCCCTGTCGCGTTACCGCGAGCTGGCCGCGGACCGCTCCGGCGCCATCCTCATCGGCAAGCCCAGCGTCCTGGCCAGCGCCCTGGTCCACGTGAGCGGCGATCTCGGCCGCATCCCGCGCACCGACCTGCGCCACGCCGAGGGCATGAACGCCTTCTTCTTCGCCCCCGCGCTGGCGGGCGGGACGGCGGCGGCGATCTTCTCGACGCACCCCTCCCTCGAGCGGCGTCTCGAGCAGCTCAGCCGGCTCGAGCGCCAGATGAACGCCTAGTGGGCCTTCGCGACACCCTCTTCGGGCGCACGCGGCCGGTGCCGCCCAAGCTCGAGCAGCTCTTCGCCCTGCCCACGGCCGCCCTGACGCTGGAGACCGAGCTCGAGCTGGTCAGCTCGGGGCACGGCGGCGTCTGCTTCAAGGCGGGCAGCGGCGAGAACGCCAGCGCGTCCGACACCGAGATCCTCGAGCTGCTCCAGGTGGGCGCCGACCCCTCGACGGTCTCGATGAGCACCGACTCGTTCGGCTTCCGCTGGGTGGTCATCGACGACCCCGACATCGGGTCGCTCGTCACCCGCGTCCACGGCGCGGCCAGCACGCTGGTCGACCACGGCCTGGGCCCCCACCTGCTGTGCGCCGTCTTCGGCTTCGTCCCCCAGCACGCTCCCGGCGAGGGAGATCTACGCCTGGTCTACCTGGAGAAGCAGGGCTCCTTCTACCCCTTCGCCCCGCGAGCCGGCGAGCAGCGCGACAACGAGCTCGAGCTGCGCGCCCGCTCGTTCTTGAGTGGTGACCTGCCCATCGAGCCCGACCTCACCAAGTGGATGGCGTTGTGGGATCTGCCGGTGGGCTGAGCGCCGCCAGCACCTGATCGAAGTCACTGGCGAAGGCCAGATCCAGTTCGGTGATGCCGCCGCGGTCGTGCGTCCACAGCTCGATGCGCACCTCGCGGTCGATCAGCGTGACCACTGCGTGGTGGTCGAGGCGGTCGGCGATGGCCACCTGGGCCACCACCACGTCCGCGGCCGCGCGGTGCGTGGCCAGGCGCACCACCCGCACGAGATGCCCGTGGGCGAGGCTCCACTCGCGATGCGCGTCGCACCACGCGTCCAGCGCCGCCGGGTCGAGCAGCGGCGGGCGCCTCACGGGTGCGTCATGTCCTCGGGCACCACCGCGGCGTCGAACTGCTCACCGGTCAAGAACCCGAGGGAGACCGCCGCCTCGCGCAGCGTGCTGCGCTCCTTGTGGGCCTTCTTGGCCACCTGCGCCGCCTTGTCGTAGCCGATGATCGGGTTGAGGGCGGTCACCAGCATCAACGAGTTGCGCAGGTGGTGGTCGATCTGCTCGTAGTCGGGCTCCAGGCCCTCGACGCAGAACTCCCGGAAGCGGTCACAGGCGTCGCTCAGCAGGTCGAGCGAGTTGCAGAAGTTGTGGATGATGACCGGCTTGGCCACGTTGAGCTCGAGGTTGCCGCGCGAGTCGGCCATGGCGACCGCCGTGTCGTTGGCGTAGACCTGGATGCCGACCATGATCACGGCCTCGGACTGGGTGGGGTTGACCTTGCCGGGCATGATCGAGCTGCCGGGCTCGTTCTCGGGCAGGCGCAGCTCGCCCAGGCCCGACCGCGGGCCCGACCCCAGCCAGCGCAGGTCGTCGGCCACCTTGATGAGGCTGGCCGCCAGGGTCTTGAGGGCCCCGTGGGCGAAAACCAGTGCGTCGTGGGCGGCCAGGGCGGCGAACTTGTTCGGCGCCGTCACGAAGGGCTGGCCGGTCAGCTCGGCGATGGCGGCCGCCACGCGGGTGCCGAACTCGGGGTGGGTGTTCAGCCCGGTGCCCACGGCCGTCCCGCCAGCGGCCAGCTCGTAGAGGCCGGGCAGCGTCGCCTCGATGCGCGCGACGTCGGCGTCGAGTTGGGCCACGTAGCCCGAGAACTCCTGGCCCAAGGTCAGGGGGACCGCGTCCATCAGGTGGGTGCGGCCGATCTTGGTCACGCCCTGGTAGGCCTCGGCCTTCTGGTTCAGGGCGTCGCGCAGGCGGTGCACGGCGGGCAAGAGCCGCTCGACGATCTCGGTGACCGCCGCGATGTGCATGGCGGTGGGGAAGGTGTCGTTGGAGGACTGGGACATGTTGACGTGGTCGTTGGGGTGCACGGGGTCCTTGGACCCCCGCTGGCCACCGGCCAGCTCGATGGCCCGGTTCGAGATGACCTCGTTGACGTTCATGTTGGTCTGGGTGCCCGATCCGGTCTGCCAGATGCGCAAGGGGAACTCGCCGGCCAGCGTCCCGTCGATCACCTCGTCGGCGGCGCGCTCGATCAGCTCGGCCCGCTCGGCGTCGAGCTTGCCGAGGTCCCGATTCACCCGCGCGGACGCCTTCTTCAAGATGCCGAAGGCGCGGATGACCGCCGGCGGCATGGTCTCGTGGCTGATGGCGAAGTGGTGCAGGCTGCGCGCGGTCTGGGCGCCCCAGTAGTGATCCGCGGGAACCTCGATGGTGCCCATGGTGTCAGACTCGATACGGACCTCAGTCATGATGCTCTCCTTGGTGGGGGGGGTGGCGGCGGGCGGGTCGCTGGTAGAGCAGCTGACCCGCGGCGTGGATGGCCCGGGCCGCCTCGACGTCGCGGGCGCGCGGCCCCTCACCGTCGCCGGGGACCTCGAGCAGCAGGGGCAGGTTGCGCACGGCCGGGTGGCCCAGCAGCGGGGCCAGGCCCGCGGCCGTGATCTCGCCCTCGCCCAAGTTGGCGTGGCGGTCGCGGTTGGACCCGAAGGGGGTCTTGGAGTCGTTGAGGTGCAGGCAGGCCAGGCGGGAGCGGCCAAAGCGGCGCTCGACCTCACGGATCAGTGCGCGGGCCCGCGCCACCGACGCGTAGTCGACGCCACTGGCGAAGAGGTGCTGGGTGTCCAGGCACAGCCCGATGCGCTCGTCGCGCCCGGTGGCCTCGAGGACCGCCTCGAGCTCGTCCAGGCTCCGTCCGACGGTGCCGCCCGCCCCGGCCGCGTTCTCCATCAGCAGCGGGCACGCCCCCGGCACCGACTCGGCGCTGTCCAAGGCGTCCTGGACGGCCTGGGCCACCTGGGCGACGGCGGTGTCGAAACCCGCTCCCTTGTGGCTGCCCAGGTGCACGACGACGCCGGCGGCGCCCATGAGCCGGCCCACGCGCAGGTTGTGGGCGAGGGCCGCGCGCGAGCGCTCCAGCAGGGCGGGGTCGTCGCTGGCCAGGTTGATCAGGTACGTGGCGTGGCAGAAGGTGTGCGTGATGGTCGGGTGGGCCCGCTGAGCCTCCCGGTAGGCCTCCAGGACCTCGGGCGCGTACTGCGTGGGCTTCCACATGCGGGGACTCTGGACGAAGACCTGGATCGATGTCGCCCCCAGGGCCGCGCCCGCCTCCAGGGAGGGGATCAGCGAGCCGCCGCCGCGAACGTGCGCCCCGATGTTCATCGGCACCAACCTACTCGGGCGGCTCGACGCCCTCGCACGGCGCGGGCCTAGCGCGGAGCCTCGCCCCAGGGCGTCCGCCCGCGCCGCGTCGGCCCGGGCCGCAGGGTCCGCTCCCCGTCGCGCAGCTCGCCTGCGACCCACGCCCACACGGTGATCGCGTGGGGTGGCGCCGGGCGGTTGTAGGCCTCCACCAGCGTGGCCACCGGGCTCTCCAGGCTGACGGGATCCCCGCTGAGCAGCGCGCGCACCACGTGCGCCTGGTCGAGCGCATCGGGCCCCTCGACCACCGCGTCGGTGACGTCGATGATCCAGGCCAGCGCCGCCAGGTCCCGGGCGGCCAGGGCGGCGGGGTAGTGGGGCCCCACGCGCAGCCAGGGTCCGGTCCCGTCGACGCCGCGGGCGGCCAGCACCAGTGCGGCCACACCGTCGGGCACGTCGAGCAGGCAGCCGGGCTCCAGGTCCACGCGCACCGCCTCGTGGCGGGTCGCCCGGACCCCGACGAGCTCCACGGTCCCCTAGAGCTCGTCTTTGGGCAGGCGCTCGATGTTCACGTCGCGGAACGTCAGCACCCGCACGGAGGGCACGAAACGCGCCGCGCGGTACATGTCCCACACCCACGCGTCGGTGAGCGTCAGCTCGACCATCGCGGGCGTGGACTCGCGCACCTCGACCGCGACGTCATTGGCCAGGTAGAAGCGGCGGTCGGTCTCCACGGCGTAGTGGAACATCCCCACCACGGCCTTGTACTCCTGGACCAGCGACAGCTCCAGGCTGGCCTCGTAGTCGTCCAGCTCTTCTTCGCCCATGGCGCCCTAGGAGCGCTCGGTGACGCGGCGCTCCTTGATCCGGGCCGCCCGTCCGCGCAGCGCGCGCAGGTAGTACAGCTTCGCGCGCCGCACGTCCCCGTAGGACTCGACCTCGATCTTGGCGATCGTCGGCGCGTGCACCGGGAAGGTCCGCTCGACGCCCACGCCGAAGCTGATCTTGCGCACGGTGAAGGTCTCGTGGACGCCCGCGCCCTGACGGCGCAGCACCACACCCTGGAAAACCTGGACCCGCTCCCGGGTGCCCTCCACGACCCGCACGTGCACTTTCAGGGTGTCGCCGGGGCGGAATGCCGGGACGTCGGTGCGCAGCGAGTCACGGTCGATCAGTTCGGTCGGGATCATGGCAGCCTCCGGGTCTCGGGTCAGTAGAGTCTACTCGCCCGGGGCCGGATCATCCAACCGGTGGCGATCGAGGAGCTCGCGCTCGGTGGCGCTGAGCCCGCCCCGGCGGGCCAGGAGATCGGGTCGGCGGTCTCGCGTGCGGGCCAGCGACTGCGCCCGGCGCCAGGCGGCGATGGCCGCGTGATCCCCCGAGCGCAGCACCGCGGGGACGTCGCGACCCCGGTAGGTGGCCGGCCGCGTGTAGTGGGGATACTCCAGCAGGCCAGCACCGAAGCTCTCCTCCTCGAGGGAGTCCTCGTTGCCCAGCACGCCCGGCACCAGGCGCACGACGGCCTCCATGACGCACAGCGCGGCCAGCTCCCCGCCGGCCAGGACGAAGTCCCCGACGCTCACCTCCTCGTTCGCCACCAGGTCCACGGCACGCTGGTCGATGCCCTCGTAGCGCCCGCACAGGAGGGTCAGGCCGGTCCCCGCGGCCAGGCGGCGCGCGTCGGCCTGGGTGAAGGGCCGGCCCGCGGGCGTTAGCGCCAGCACGGGTCGGGCCAGGTCGGGCACCGACTCGACCAGGTCCACGATGGGCTCGGGCCGCATCACCATGCCGGCGCCGCCGCCGTAGGGGGTGTCGTCCACCGTGCGGTGCACGTCGGCGGTCCAGGAGCGCGGGTCGAGGGTCCGCAGGCGCCAGTGGCCCTCGGCGGCGGCCCGCCCGAGGATGGAGGTCCGGGCGTAGTCGGCCACAGCCTCCGGGAACAGGGTGATGACGTCGACGGCGAAGCTCACGGGAAGATCCCCTCGGGCACGTCGACGTCGACGCGCTCGTGGGCCGCTACGCGCGTCACGAAGTGCAGGGGGACCAGCGTCCCGTCGTCGAGGACCAGCAGGTCGCTCGCCGGATTGGCCTCGACGCTCACGACCGCGCCGCGGTGACGGCCGTCCTGGTCGTAGACGGCCGCCCCGAACAGGTCGTCGATCCAGATGGTCGCCTCATCGTGGCTCCCGGTCTCGGGAGCCGACAGGACCACGCCCCGCCAGGACTCGGCGTCCTCGCGGCGCTCGATCCCCTCGAAGGAGACCAGGAAGAGGGTTCCGTGCGGGTGCGCGTCGCGCACCACGAGGCTCCCCTGCGGCGTGCTCAGCCGTGAGCCCGCGGCCAGGCGCTCGCGACGAGGAGACCACAGGTCGACCACCAACTGGCCGCGCAGCCCGTGCGCCCGGACGATCCGCCCGACCTCGAGCAGGCGCCCATCGGGCACGTCAGTCGACGATGTCGACCGAGGTCGTCACGCCCTCGCGTGATCCGGCAGCGGCCACCAGCGTCCGGAGGGCCTGCGCGGTGCGCCCGCGTCGGCCGATGATGCGCCCCATGTCGTCGGGCCCCACCGAGAGGGAGAGCACGGCCTTGTCGTGACGGTGCGAGACGTCGATGCGCACGGCGGCGGGATCGTCGGCCAGCGACGTCGCCAGGTACTCGAGCACGGCCGTCGACAGCGGCGCGATCGCGCCACCCACCTGGTTGATGTCCCCTTCGACGTAGTCGGGAGTCAGCTCGTCGCTCACGAGGGCTCGCTCTCGGCGGGCGCCGCGGTCGCCGAGCGGAACGCCGCCATGGCGCCGGAGCGCTCCAGGATGCGCGCGACCCGGTCGCTGGGCTGGGCGCCGTTGCGCAGCCAGTGGACGGCCCGCTCGTTGTCGATGGTCGCCACGGTCTCGGGCTCGGCGTCGGAGATCCCGCGAGGCTGGTAGGTGCCGACGATCTCGAGGTAGGCCCCCGAGCGCGACCGACGGCTGTCGATGGCCACGACGCGGTAGGTCGGCTGCTTCTTCTTGCCCATCCGCACCAAACGGAGTTTCACTGCCACGACGTCTGTCCTTCCCGACCCACGGCCACGCGGCGGGGTACTCGAGCGACCAAGTCTATCGCTGCTTGGGAGGGGTGACGCGACCGCCCTTCTTCTTCTTGCCCTTGGGGCTGGGCGTGGCGGGCCGCCCGGCGCGCAGCCCCTCGGCCAGGGCCTCGAAGCCCGCGGGCATCGCCTCGGGGCCACCGCGCCCGGCCATCGCCGCCAGGCGGCCCCGCGACGGCATCCCCGGGACGCCCCCGCCGCTGCCCACCTGCCGCATCATCCGGCGCATCTCCCCGAACTGCTTGAGCAGGTGGTTGACCGCGTTGACCGTGGTCCCCGCCCCGCGGGCGATGCGCGCGCGGCGCGAGCCGTCGATGATCGCCGGCGTCCGGCGCTCGCCCGGGGTCATCGACCGGATGATGGCCTCGACCCGGTCCAGCTCGCGCTCGTCCAGATTCGAGGCGGCGCTGCGCATCTCCTTGGTCATCCCCGGCATCAGGCGCATCAGGCCGCCCAGCGATCCCATGCGGCGCACCTGGCTCATCTGGGCCAGGAAGTCGTCGAGGGTGAAGGTTCCCTCCAAGAGCCGCCCGGCCGAGGCCTCCACGACGTCGCGGTCCATGGTGCGCTCGGCCTGCTCGATCAGGGTCAGGGTGTCCCCCATCCCCAGGATCCGCGAGGCCATCCGGTCGGGGTGGAACAGGTCGAAGTCGCGCACCTGCTCGCCGGTGGAGGCGAACACCACCGGCCGGCCCACCACGCCGCGCGCCGAGAGCACCGCGCCCCCGCGCGCGTCGTAGTCGAGCTTGGTGACGATCAGGCCGCTGAGGTCCAAGGCGTCGTGGAAGGCGCGTGCGGTGTGCACGGCGTCTTGGCCCGTGACCGCGTCGATCACCAGGAACGTGTAGTGGGGCGTCACGGCCTCGCTGATGCGCCGCACCTCGTCCATGAGCGCCTCGTCGATGCTCAAGCGACCCGCCGTGTCGACGATGACGACGTCGCGGCCCACGCGGATCGCCTCGGCGACCGCCGCCCGCGCCACCGCCACGGGGTCGGTCGCCTCGCTGAACACGTCGACCCCGACCTTCGCGCCCAGGACCCGCAGCTGCTCGACGGCCGCGGGGCGCTGGAGGTCCGCCCCCACCAGCAGCGGGTGGCGGCCCTGCTCCTTGAACCAGGCGGCGAGCTTGGCCGCCGCGGTGGTCTTGCCCGCGCCCTGGAGTCCCGCCAGCAGCACGACGGTCGGGGGGCGCGAGGCGTAGGTCACCTTGAGCGCCTGGCCGCCCAGCACCTCGATGAGCTGCTCGTGAACCGCCTTGACGACCTGCTGGCCCGGCGTCAGGCTCTGGCTCAGCGCCTGCCCGCTTAGGCGCGACCGCAGTGCCTCCAGGAAGGCCCGCACCACGGTGATCTCGACGTCGGCCTCCAGGAGCGCCGTGCGCACCTCCGCGAAGGCTTCGTCGAGGTCTGCCTCGCTCAGCCGCCCCCGCGAGCGCAGGGAGGCGCCGAGGCGCTCGAGTCGTTCGGCCAGCGCGTCAAACATGGTGGCAGGCTACCGTCAGGCTTCCAGCAGCGAGGCGACGAAGGCGTCGGGGTCGAAGGCGATCAGGTCGTGGGGCCCCTCGCCCACGCCCACGAACTTGACCGGGATGCCCAGCTCGCGCTCGATCGCGACGACGATGCCACCGCGGGCCGTGCCGTCGAGCTTGGTCAGCACGATCCCGGTGACGGCGGCCGCGGCGAGGAACTCCCGCGCCTGGCTGAGCGCGTTCTGCCCGGTCGTCGCGTCCACGACCAGGAGGGTCTCGAGCACTTGGCCCGGCTCCCGGTCGGCCACGCGGCGCACCTTGGCCAGCTCGTCGAGCAGGTTCGTGCTGCTGGCGCGACGCCCGGCCGTGTCGGCCAAGACGAGATCGGCGCCCCGCGACGCGGCGCGCCCGATGGCGTCGTGCACGACCGACCCGGGATCGGCACCCTCGTGGGCGCGCACGAGGTCGGCCCCGGATCGCTCGGCCCACTGGCCCAGCTGGTCCGCCGCGGCCGCGCGGAAGGTGTCCCCGGCCGCCAAGATCACCTGGCGGCCCGCGCGCACCTCGCGCGTGGCGATCTTGCCGATGGTCGTCGTCTTGCCCACGCCGTTCACGCCGACGAACAGCCACACCCCCACCCGGCCCGCGTCGGCCTCGACCCGCACGCTGCGCTCAGACACCAGAGCGGCCCGCAGCGCGGCGCGCACGGCGGCCGCCACGCCCTCGGGGGCCCCCTCGGCGAGCTGGTGCAGCACCGCGGTCGTGGTGGCGACCCCCACGTCGCTGCGCAGCAGCACCTCTTCGACCAGGGCGAGCTGCTCGGGGCCGACGGCGCTGCTGGTCAGACCGCGCAGGCGGTCGAAGACGCCGCGCGAGCGCCCGAGCCGCTCGGCCAGGTCGACCGGGGGCTCCGGGAGGGTTGGCCGCGGCTCGACCGCGGTGACCAGGACGTCGGGCAGCGGGGCCGGGGCCGGGGCGGGCGGGACCGGCCGGCGGCGGTGGCGGCGCCGGCGCAGGGTGCGCGCAGCGGCGGCCCCGATGACCACGACGGCGCCGACCACGGGCCACGGATCCACGGCGCCGATCACGCCACGACCTCGCGAGTCACGCGCTGGGAGACCACCTTCGATGAGCCCCCGGGCACCATGGTCACCCCGTAGAGCGCGTCGGCGGCCTCCATGGTCCGCTTCTGGTGGGTCACCACGAGCATCTGGGCCTCGGTGCGGAACTCGTCGACGAGCCCGAGGAAGCGCTGCAGGTTCACGTCGTCGAGGGCCGCCTCGACCTCGTCCATCAGGTAGAAGGGCGACGGTCGCGACCGGAACACCGCGAACAGGAACGCCAGGGCGGCCATGGAGCGCTCGCCCCCCGACAGCAGCGAGATGCGCCGGACATTACGGCCCATGGGTCGCACCTCGATCTCGACGCCGGTGTTGAGCGGGTCATCGGGGTCGGTCAACGTGAGGCGGCCCTGCCCGCCGGGGAAGAGCATCGTGACCAGCGTCGCGAAGTGCTCGTTGACGTCGGCGACCGCGGTCGAGAACGTCGTCATGATCTCGTCGTCGACGGCCCGCACGACCTCGAGGAGCTCGCGGCGCGCCCGGCGCACGTCGGCGACCTGCTCGTCGAGCAGGCGGTGGCGCTCCTCGAGCTCGGCCAGCTCGTCGAGCGCCAGGGGGTTGATGGGGCCCAGCGCGCTGCGGCGGGCCTCGAGCTCGCCGACGCGCTCTTCGAGCTCGGTGGTCGGGGTCGCCGGATCGGGCTCGGCGACGGCCCCGGTGTCCACGTGGTCCCGGGTGACGGCCTCCTCGAGGGCGACCCGGCGCGCGTGCAGCTCGGCCAGCTCGACTTGGGCGTGGCGCTGCGCGTCACGCACCACCACCAGGCGCTGGTCCAGCTCCTGGCGCTGGGTCCGCAGGCTCTCGAGGTGCGCGGCTCCCGCCCGCGCCACCTCCAGCTGGGCGCGATAGTCCGTGTCGAGCACGCGCTGGAGTCGCTCGACCTCGACGGCCTGGGCAGCGACCACCTCAGCCAGGCGGACCAGGGCCTGCTGGTCGGCCTCGAGCCCCTGGCGTCGCTGGGCGGCCACCTCGCGCTCATCGGCGTGCCCGTGCAGGCGCCGCTCGAGCTCGGCGCGCCGCTGCTCGATGAGGCTGCGCCGCTCGGCCACGGCCGCCTCGCGCCGGGCCAGATCCTGGAGCTGGGCTGTCACGACCTCCTCGAGTGCGCGCAGGCGCTCGCTCGCGCTGGCCCGCGCGGCCCGCTCGGCGGCGACCTCGCGGGCCCGCTCCTCGATCGCCGGCAGCGCGTCGCGGTCCGCGTCGCGCGCGGCCGCGACCTCGGCCGTGCGCACCTCGATCTCACGCTCCTCACTGTCCACGGCGCCGGCAGCGTCGGCGGCGTCGGCCTGGCGCCCCTCCAGGCGTCGCCGCTCGGCCTCGAGCTGGGCCACCCGACTCCGGGCCTCGACCTCGGCCCGCTCGGCGGCCGCCAGGATGCCCCGCTGGTTCTCCACGCCCGCCTCGGCCTGCGCCGCGGCGGCGTCGGCTCCCCGCGCCTCACTGGCCGTCGCCGCGGCGGCGGCCTCGGCCTGCTCGACCGCCACGCGGGTCACGGCCGCGTGACCCGTCCCCACGCGCCAACCCGAGCGCGCCAGTCGGTCACCCTCGCGGGTCACCACCACCAGATCCGGTCGGGTTGCCGCCAGCTCCAAGGCGCGTTCCCACGTCGGCGCGACCACCGCCCCCGTGAGCAGCGAGTCCAGGAGCCGCTCGACGGCGGGCTCCGAGGAGCGGGCCCGCACCAGCGCGCGCACCGGCTCGCAGTCCTCGGGCGTGGGCGCCGACGCGATCTCGGCCCCACTCGTCAGCACCAGGCCCACGTCGCCGACGTCGCGCAGGCGCTCCAGGGCGGCGCGCGCGGCCCCGGGGCCCGCCATGACCGTCGCCCCGAGCGAGGCCCCCACGGCGGCATCGACCGCGCGCACGGCGGCCGGGTCCACGTCGATGACGTCCAGCAGCGCGCCCACCACACCCGCGACGTCCTCGAGGACGTCGCGCGTCGAGGCGCCGCTCAGCTCGTGGTAGGCGCGCGCGAGCGCCTCGGCGCGCGCCTGGGCCCGGGCCGCCTCGGCGCGCGCCTCGTCGCGCGCACCGCGCGCCCCACCCGCCTGCTCCTCGACGCGAGCCAGCTCGGCGCGCGCCTGGCTGACCGCGTCGGTCGCGGCCGCGACCCGCTCGGCGGCCCCGCCCAACTGCGCGTCGAGCTCGCGGCGGGCCCGCTCGTCGGCCGCGGCGCTGGCCGTCAGCGCGTCCCGTCGCCGCTGGACCCGCTGGCGGCGCTCCTCGAGGGCGGCCAGTGCTCGCTCGGCGGCCGCCACGCGCTCGCGCAGGGCGGCGGCGGCCGACTCGACGGAGGTGTCGGGCGACGACGCCGCTTCCAGCTCGGCCCGCTGAGTGGCCACGCCCCCCTGGCGCGCGATCAGCGCGGCCCTCTCGGGGTCCAAGGCCTGCTCGTCGCTGGCCACCGCTGCGAGATCCCGGACGAGTCGCGCCTCGTCGGCTTCCAAGGTCGCCACCACGTTCACGTCGGCGGCCGCGTCGAGGGCCGCCAGCGTGGCGCGCTGGCGCTCGGTGATCACCGAGGCCACGCCCCGACAGCGCTCCCCCAGGCGCCGCACCTCGCCCAGCGTGGTCGCCAACGACTCGCCGCGACCACTGGCCATCTCGGCGGCGGCGGCGGCGCTGGCCTCCTCGAGCATCTCCAGTTGCGCGGCCAGACGCGCCTGGTCCTCGGCGGCCGCGCGATCCGCGGCCTCCAGCACGCGCTCGCGCGCGGCCAGGTCGGCGCGGCGGCGCTGGTAGAGCTCGCCGCGCGCGTCCCCGAGCGAGCGCTCGATCTCCACGTACGAGCGCGCCGACGCCGCCTGGCGCTCCAGGGGACGCATCTGGCGGCGCAGCTCGCGCACCAGGTCGCCCAGGCGCTCGAGGTTCTCCTGGGTCTGGCCCAGGCGCCGCTCGGCGCGCTCCTTGCGGCGCCGATGCTTCAGCACGCCGGCGGCCTCCTCGATGATCGCGCGTCGGCTCTCGGGGCTGGCGCTCAACACGGCGTCCAGCTGGCCTTGCCCGATGATCATGTGCTGCTGGCGCCCCACGCCCGAGTCGCCGAGCAGCTCTTGGATGTCCATCAGCCGGCACACGGCGCCGTTGATGGCGTACTCGGACTCGCCGTTGCGAAACAGCGTGCGCCCGATGGTCACCTCGGCGCCCTCGATCCCCAGGCGACCCGAGGCGTTGTCCAGGGTCAAGGAGACCTCGGCGCGCCCCAGCGCCGGGCGCGACCCGGTCCCCGCAAAGATGACGTCGTCCATCTTGGCGCTGCGCAAGGCGCGCGTGCTCTGGGCCCCCAGGACCCAGGTGACCGCGTCGACGACGTTGGACTTGCCCGAGCCGTTGGGCCCCACAATGGCGGTGACCCCGGGCTCGAAGTCGATGGCCGTGTTATCGGCGAAGGACTTGAAGCCTCGCATCGTCAGACGCTTGAGAAACACGGCTAGACGCTAGCAACTGCCCCGCGCCGGCTCAGGCCTGGCAGGCCGGGCACCAGAACGTGGCGCGGCCGTGGAAGACCGCCCGCTCGACCGGCCGGCGGCACTGCGGGCAGGGCTGGCCCTCGCGCCCGTAGACCTGGTGGCTCTCCTGGTAGGTACCCGGGTGCCCGTCGGGGTCGACGAACTGCTCATCGTCCAGCGTCGAGCCGCCGGCCTTGACGGCGTCGGCCAGGATCTCGATCACCGCGCGGAACAGGCGCCGGGTCTCGATGGTGGTCAGACTGGCCGCCGGGCGGTCGAAGCGCAGCCCCGCGGTGAAGAGGATCTCGTCGGCGTAGATGTTCCCGAGGCCGGCCACGATGTCCTGGTCGGTGAGGACCGCCTTGAGCGCCCCGGGCCGGCTGCGCACGATGGCGCCGAAGCGGTCCCAGGCGACCTGATCGGCCAGGGGGTCGATCCCCAGGTGCGCGAGCTCGGGCACCCGGCGGCGCACGGACATGCCGTCACCCCCCATCACCAGGCGCGCCACCGGTGGCGCCACCACCTCGTCGCCCTCGGCGGGGGGGCTCGACACGAACAGCTCCCCGAAGGTTCGCGGGTCCACGTAGCGCAGCTCGCCCGCCGGGGACAGCGTGAACACGACGTGGGTGTGCTTGGCGCGCGGCTCCTTGGGACCCTTGGCCCGCAGCAGGCGGCCCGACATGCCCAGGTGCACGACCAGGTGGTCCCCGTTGTCCAGGGCCATCACCAGGTACTTGCCCAGCCGCTCGACGCTGCGGATGACGCGGCCCTCGAGGCGCGCACGGAACTCGCGCGCCGACGCGTGGCGGCGCACGGCGCGGCCGTTGGTGACCGCGACGGCGCGAATGCGCCTCCCCACCAGGTCGCGAGCCAGCGAGGCCCGCACCGTCTCGACCTCGGGCAGCTCAGGCATCGTCGCGCCGCTCCCAGGCCGAGCGGGCCGCGGCGGCCTCGGCGGCCTTCTTGGACGTCCCCCGGCCCCGTCCCAGGACGTGGCCGGCGACGCGAACGCTCGCGTGGTAGGTCGGGTCGTGGGAGACCCCGGTCGCCGTGACCTCGTAGACCGGTACGCCCCGGCCCGTCGTCTCGGTCCACTGGCGCAGCCGCGACTTGGGATCCACCCGGTCCCGGGTCGCCAGAGCTCGCTCCAGTTCGGGCTCGAGGGCCTCGCGCACGAACGCGCGCGCCGCCTCGTAGCCGCGCTCCAGGTAGAGCGCCGCCACCACGGCCTCGAAGGCGTCGGCCAGCAGCGAGGGGCGGGCCGGGCCACCCGTCTTGCGCTCCCCGCGACCCACCCGCAGCAGCGCGCCGAGCTCCAGGCGCGTGGCGGCCGCGGCCAGCGCCGCCTCGGACACGGTGCGCGAGCGCACCAGTGACGCCTGGCCCTCGTCGAGGTCGGGGTGGTCGCGCACCAGCTGGTCGGCGACGGCCAGGTCCACCACGGCGTCGCCCAGGAACTCGAAGCGCTCGTTGGAGGTGCCGCCGTGCTCGGCGGCGTGGCTCGAGTGGGTCAGCGCGACCGTCAGGTAGTCGCTGTGCGGGTCCAGCCCGAGTCGTCGTGCCAGGTCCCCCAAAGCGACCGGCACCGGGGCACCCCTCGTCAGGTGGCCGGGAGCTTGGCCGTCACGTAGTCGACGGCGTCACGAACCGACGTCAGGCCCTCCAGGTCGGCGTCGTCGATGTGGAACGCCGGCACGCGCGTCGCCAGCCGCTCCTCGAGCGCCTCGACCAACTCGATCAGCGCCAGGGAGTCGGCGCCAACATCGGCGAACGTGGCGTCCTCAGGAATGTCCGCGGCGTCCTTCTCGAGGATGTCGGCCAACTCCTCGCGCACGAGCGCCAGCACCACGTCCCGGTTGAGCGGGCCGAGGTCCGTCTCATCGGTCATCGCCGGACCTCCTTCCTTGGGGCCCCACACTAGCCAGTCAGCGCGCGGCGCCGGGGGCTTTGGGATCCGTCGCCACCAGGGCGGCAATGGCCGCGCGCAGGCGGCCCACGACGTCCGCGTCGCGCATCTCGGCGGCCACGCGGATGGCGTTGCGCACCGCCGTGTCGTTGGAGGAGCCGTGGCTGATCACGCAGATGCCCTTGAGGCCCAGCAGCACCGCCCCGCCCTGGCTCTCGGGGGTCAGCGACGCCACGGTGGGGCCGAGGGTACGCCACAGCACGGCACCGGCGGCACGGCTCTCCTCGTCGACGCCCGCCGCCTCGATCAGGGCGCCGAAGACGAACCGGAGCGCCCCCTCGAGTGTCTTGAGGGCCACGTTGCCCGTGAACCCGTCGGTGACCACGACGTCGACCGGCGACGGGATGAGGTCGCGACCTTCGACGTTGCCGGCAAAGCGCAGTCCCGAGCGGGCCAGCAGCTCGTGGGTCCCCTTGACCAGCGGCGTCCCCTTGCTGGACTCCTCGCCGATGGAGAGCAGGCCGACGGTGGGCTCGGCCACGCCGTGGTGCACCGACACGAAGCTGGCCGCCATGGTGGCGAACTGGACGAGCATCTCGGGGGTGCACTCGGCGTTGGCCCCCGCGTCCACCAGGATGGCCGGCGTGTGCCCGGGGCGCGGGATCGGCAGGGCGATGCAGGGGCGCGCCACGCCGCTCAGGCGGCCCATGCGCAGCAGGGCGGCGGCCATGGTGGCCCCGGTGTTGCCCGCCGACACCATCGCGCCGGCCCGCCCGTCGCGCACCAGCTCGGCGGCGCGCACCAGCGACGAGTCCTTCTTGGTGCGCACGCTGGCCGCGGGATCGTCGCCCATCGCGATCTCCTCGGTGCACGCGACCACCGGGAGGCCACCGACGTCGCCGAGGCGCTCGGGGATGCCCACCAGCACGACCTCGAGCCCGAGCTCGTCGACGGCGCGGCGCGCGCCGGCGATCACCGCCGCCGGCGCGTGGTCACCGCCCATCGCATCGATCGCGATGGGCAGGGGCAACTCAGTTGACCTCGACGGCGACGCGTCCCTTGTACCAGCCGCAGTTGGGACACACCACGTGGGGCAGCTTGGCGGTGGCGCACTGCGGGCACACGCTGCGCGCCGGCGCGCTCAGGCGCCAATTGGCCGCCCGGCGACTGCGCGTCTTGGCCTTGGAGGTCTTTCGCTTCGGGACTGCCATCGATCTTCTCTTTCCGCCACTAGCGTGCCGTCGTCACGCGCTGCCCGTTCCGCCGGTCTCGACGTCGAATCGGAGCGCGTCAAGTGTATCCCAGCGAGGATCCGACGGTGCACGGCACGCGCAGGGCGCGACATTGCGGTCCGCGCCGCACTGGGGACACAGGCCCTGGCAGTCGGGCCGGCACAGGGGCGCCAGGGGCAGTTCCAGGAAGACGGCGTCGTGGACCAGGGGCGCCAGGTCGACCTCGTCGCCCTGGTAGCGGTAGGCCAGCTCGTCGTCGTCGCGCTCCTCGTGGACGAAGCGCTCGTCGACGACGGCCTCGACCTGGCCCTCCACCGTGGCCAGGCAGCGACGGCACGAGCCCCGCCAGGGAGCACGCACCGTCCCGCGCGCGCGCAGTCCCCCCTCGTAGCTCTCGAGGCGCAGCGCGAGGGTCACCACCGCGCCGTCGGGAACGTCGCTCGCCGCCGTGCTCAGTCCCCCCCGGTCGCGGGCGGCGTCGAAGGGCGCCTGGACGTGGATCTCCCCGACGGCCGGAGCCTCGCGCTGCAGGCGGGCGACCGAGACGACGTAGGCCGAGGCCACCTCTAGGGGGCGTCCTGGTCGAAGAAGGAGGTGTCCTCGTGCGCCGGTGCGGGAGCGGGCGCCGGGGCGGGCGGCTCGGCGGATGCCTCGCCCAGGAACTCTGCGCCGGGACGCGCATCGAGCAAGGAGGTGGGCAGGCCGTGGGCGTTGAGGCGCTCGCGGCCGGACCGGGCCGTCTTGAGCAGCCGCTCCAGCACGATCTCGAAGTTCCCCAGCTTGCCGTCGATGAAGTCCTCGGCCTGGTTGATCATCTGGCGCGCGCGGGCCTCGGCCTCGGCGATGATCTGGTCGGCCATCTGGCGCGACTGGCGCACGATCTCGGTGCGCTCGACCATGCGTGCCGCCTCGGCGCGCACCTGGTCCATCAGCTGGTTGGCCTTGTGCACCTCGGCGGCCATCAGCTCCTCGCGGTCGCGCAGGGCCCAGCGGGCCTCCCGGATCTCTTCGGGCAGGTTCTCGCGGGCCCGGGTGAGCAGTCCGAGGACCTCGTCGCGGGCGATCAGCGCCGAGTTCGACAGCGGCATCTGCTTGGCGGTGCGAATGATCTCGATCAGGTCGGACAGGTCGGCGTCGATGTCGCCGGCCGGACCCGCGGGCTCGACCGCCTCGCTGGTCAGGTAGTCGTCGTCGTAGCCGTCGAACGAGGTCACCGCACGCCTCCCATCTTGGCCCGGAGCCGCGAGGCCACCGGGGCGGGAACGAACGCGTCCACGTCACCCCCGTAGCGAGCCACCTCGCGCAGCAGCCGCGACGCGATGAACGAGTGGCTCGAGCTGGTGGGGATGAACAGGGTCTCGACCCCCGACAGCGACCGGTTCATCTGCGCCATCTGGAGCTCGCTCTCGAAGTCGGACACCGCGCGCAGGCCCTTCACGATGGCGGTGGCCCCCACGTCGCGCGCCACATCCACCAGCAGCCGGTCGATCGACACGATCGTCACCGACGACAGATGGGCGCAGCTCTCGGCGATCATCTCGCGCCGCTCCTCGAGGTCGAACAGGACCTCGGACTTCTGCGGGTTGCGGATCGCGGCCACCACGATGTCGTCAAAGATCAGGGCGGCGCGCTCGACCACCTCGAGGTGACCGTTGTGGAAGGGGTCGAAGGAGCCCGGGATGAGTCCGATCGTCACGCGGGTGACGCACCTTGCTCGAGCATCGTAACGAGCGTAGTGCCGTAACGCTTGCGCTTGGCGATAGCCCATCCGGGTGGTGCCTCGGCGTAGCGATCGTTCTCGATGACCGCGCGCGACGCCGGCGTGGCGCCCAGCAGGGCCTCGACGTCCACGGGACCGTAGGGCGGATCGGCCAGCACCAGGTCGAGAGGCTCCGCGGGCACCCAGCCCGGCAGGACGGCGCGCACGAAGATCGCCTCGCCCGCCAGTTGGAGGGGCGCCGCGTTGGCTCGAGCCGCGGCCAGGCAGGCCGGGTCGGCGTCGACGAAGTAGACCCGGCGCGCCCCGCGCGAGAGCGCCTCGATGCCCAGGGCCCCCGAGCCGCAGTAGAGGTCGGCGACGACCGCCCCGTGGACCCCGCCCCGGCTCTCGAGCATCGAGAAGATGGCCTCGCGCGCGAAGTCCGTGGTCGGCCGCACTGAGGGGGGAAGCTTGGCTCGTAGCGCGCGCCCCCGCGCCTGGCCGCCGATCACGCGCACGGGGCCAGGCTACGTGCTCGTCGTGCCTCCCCGGAGCACGATCCCGCCGCGCCAGCGAGGGTGTGCTCACGACTTGAACAGGTAGGCCACGTCCTCGCCGAGCAGTTCGAGCTCCTCGCGCACGGCCGGCGCGTCGGCTCCGCCCGTCGCCACCAGGTCCCGGGCCGCGTGGTGCGCGCGCTCCACCAGCGCGGCGTCCCGGACCAGGGAGGCGAGTCGCAGGTCGCTGCGACCACGCTGGCGACTGCCCAGGACCGCTCCCTCGCCGCGCAGCTCCAGGTCGACCTCGGCCAGGGCGAAGCCGTCGGTGGTCGCCACGAGAGCCTCCAGGCGCCGCTGGCTGTCGCCGGCGGGCGCCTCTCCGAGCAGGTAGCACCAGCTGGGCCAGGTCGAGCGCCCCACGCGCCCGCGCAGCTGGTGCAGCTGGGCCAGGCCGAAGCGCCAGGCGTCCTCGATCACGATGACCGTCGCGTCTGGGACGTCGACGCCAACCTCGACCACCACGGTCGCGACCAGCACGCCGAGACGTCCGGCGCGGAAGTCCTCCATGACCGCGTCGCGCTGGGCGGCGGGCATCTGGCCGTGCACCAGCCCGATGTCCAGACCCGCCAGCTCGGACTCGGCGAGACGAGCGAACTCGGCGACCGCGCCCGTCGCCTCGACCTTGCCGCCCTCCTCGACCAGTGGGCACACCACGTAGGCCCGCCGTCCCGCCGCGACCTCGGAGCGCACGCGCCGCCAGGCAGCCGCGGCAGCCTGCGGAGTGGGCGCCCACGTCGTCGCGATCGCCACCCGCCCCGCCGGCAGCTCGTCGATCACCGAGCGGTCCAGGTCGCCGAACAGGGCCAGCGCCGCCGTGCGCGGGATGGGTGTGGCCGTCAGGACCAGCAGGTCGGGGTCCACCGTGCCCTCCTGAGATCCCCAGGCCTTGTCGCGCAGCACCGCCCGCTGGTCGACGCCGAAGCGGTGCTGCTCGTCGATCACCACCATCCCCAGGCGATGGAACTGCACCGACTCGCTGAGCAGCGCGTGCGTGCCCACGACGATGTCGACCTGCCCGGTGGCCAGACCGGCGAGCGTGGCCCGGCGCGCCGCGGCGCCGAGGCGGCCGGCGAGCAGGCGAACCTCGACGCCACGGCGCCCCCCCAGCGCACCCGCGTCGTGCCGGGTGAGATCGCCCAGATCGCGCTGCAGCGAGGCCAGGTGCTGCTCGGCCAGGATCTCGGTGGGGACCATGAGGGCTCCCTGGAAGCCGTCGTCGACCACCGCGGCCAGCGCGGCGGTCGCCACCAGCGTCTTGCCGCTGCCCACATCTCCTTGGAGGAGGCGGTGCATCGGGACCGGCGCGGCCAGATCGTCGAGGATCTCGCGCAGGACGCGCTGCTGGGCCTGCGTCAGGACGAAGGCCTGGCGAGCCAACAGCCGCGAGACCAGGTCGCCGTCTCCTTCAGAACCCGGGGCCCGGGGCGTGACGCGATGGGCCACGCCGTGCCCGAACAGCTCCACCTGCCGGCGACGCAGGGCCAGGGCTAGCTGCAGGCGCAGCAGCTCGTCGAAGGCCAGGCGCTCCCGCGCCGCCTGCTGGTCCGCCTGGTCACGGGGAACGTGAATGGCCCACAGGGCGGTGCTCCGATCCACGAGGCCCAGCGAGCTGACCACCTCCGCGGGCCACGGATCGAGCACCGGACCCGCGCGCCGCAGCGCCTCCTCGACCAGCGCCCCGATCTCCCAGCTCGACAGGGACAGCTTCTCGGAGGTGGGATAGACCGGCACCAGCCGCCCCACGCGCGAGGGAGTACCGGCCTCGGCGTCTTGGGAGCCGACCAGCACGTCGGTGACCGGATTGGTCATCTGGCGCGTGCCCCGGTAGTCGTCGACCGTGCCGAAGACGAGCACCTGCGCGCCCGCCGTCAGCTGGCGCTCCCGCCACGGCTGGTTGAAGTAGGAGATCGTCAGGGATGCCGACCCGTCGCCGATGACGACCTGGACCAGTGAGCGGCCCTGGCGGGTGCGCCGCGCCGAGACGCGCTGCACCTCGCCCGTCACCGTCACCTGGTCGCCGACAGCGACCTCGTCGAGTGCGGCCCGGCGCGAGCGGTCGACGTAGGTGCGCGGGTAGTACTGCACCAGGTCGAGTACCGTGCGCAGGCCCAACTCGGCCAACTCGGCTCCCCGGCGCTCCCCGACGCGACGCAGCCGGGTGATCTCGACATCGCCCAGCCGGCCCAAGGGCCGAGCCGGCAGATCGCTCACTCGACCCCGATGTAGTAGGGGTAGGTCGGCTGGCCGCCGCGGTGGACCTCCACCTCGGCGGACGGCACGCGGGCCGCCACCGCGGCCTCGATGGCCTCGGTGACCCCGGCGAGCGCCCCCACGCCCTCGACGACGGTCACCAGCTCGCTGTCGTCATCGAGTAGCTGGTCCACGATCGCTAGGCAGGCGCTCTGCATCGAGTCAGCCACGGCGGTGACGTGCCCGCGCCGCACGGCCAGCCAGTCTCCCTGGCGCACCGTGCCGACCTCGGTGGTCGCATCACGGACGGCCCGCGTGACTTCGCCGGCTCGCACGCGCTGGGCCGCGTGCGCCATGGCCTCGACATTGGCCTCGGCACTGGACTCCGGGTTGAAGGCGACCAGCGCCGAGAGCCCCTCGACGACGGCGTGCGTCGGGACCACGCGCACCGGCACGGTGGTCAGCTCCGCGGCCTGGCGCGCCACCAGGACGACGTTGGCATTGTTGGGCAGCACCACGACCTCGCGGGCCGCGCACTGGGTGATCGCCGCCAGGAGCTCGGCCGCCGAGGGGTTCATGGACTGCCCGCCCGCCACCAGGGCCGCGACGCCCAGGGAGCGGAAGATCTTCTCGAGCCCACTGCCCGCCACGACGGCGACGACGGCCGTGGCGGCCACCGCGTCGAGCGCCGCACCCGGGGGCGCGACGTCGTGGTGGGCGATCGCGGACTCGTCTTCCAGGTCGGTGACGCGAATGGAGCGCGGGCGCCCCATGTCCAGGGCCGCCTCGATCGCCGGTCCGATGTGGTCGGTATGGATGTGGCAGTTGTAGAGCCCGTCGCCCCCCACGATGACGATGGACTCGCCCATCGTGGTCCACGCCTCGCGGAACGCGTCGAGGCCCTCGTCGGCCCCCTCGAGCAGGTACATCACCTCATAGCGCGGCGAGTCCGCGCTGGCGAACGTGCCGCGGGCCGCCGCGGACGCCGAGGCCGTGTCGCCGGCGTCGGGTGGGTCGGGCAGCGGGTCGTCGCAGGTGACGTGGCACAACGCGTCGAACAGGAGCACCAGCCCGCTGCCCCCCGAGTCGACGACGCCCGCCTCCTTGAGCACCGGCAACTGCTCGGGCGTGTGCGCCAGGGCCTCGCGCGCCCGCTCGCGCGCGCCGCGCACCAGGGTGCTCAACGAGGACTTGGTCGCGTTGGCTCCCTGGGCGGCCGCCCGGGCCACGGTGAGGATCGTCCCCTCTACCGGGCGCACGACGGCCTGGCGAGCCAGGCGGTCGGCCTGGGCCAGCGAGTCGGCCAGGACCGAGGGCGAGATGGAGGCGACTAAGCGGAAGCGGTCGGTCATGCCGCGCAGCATCTGGGAGAGGATCACCCCGGAGTTTCCCCGCGCACCCATCAGGGAGCCCCGGGCGATCGCCGCGCAGACCTCGTCCATGGTGGACTCCTCGGACATCGGCGCCAGGGCGTCGACCACTGAGGCCACTGTCAGGTCCATGTTCGTGCCGGTATCCCCGTCGGGCACCGGGAAGACGTTGAGCCGGTTGAGGTGCTCGCGATGGCTGTGCAGGAGCCCGGCGAAGGTCTCCATCGCCCGTCGTAAGTCGCTCGCCGTCAGTCGCGTGCGTACCGGCATCGATGCCGATGCTACAATGACCCTCCGGTTTTGACTGCGCGAGATCGCGGTCGGCGAAGGAGAGCACCCATGGCGTCCGTCTGCGAGATCTGCGGCAAGAAGCCGTTCTTCGGGATGAACGTCTCGCACTCCCACCGCCGTACCAAGCGCCGGTGGAACCCGAACATCCAGCGCGTGCGGGCCGTGGTCGGCTCGACGCCCACGCACCTCAACGTGTGCACCGGCTGCCTGCGATCGGGCAAGGTCGTCAAGCCGGCCAGCCGCCGGCCCAGCGCCAACTAGCGCCCGCGCCCGCGTCGGCCCCGACGCGCCTACAGATCGTGCTGGAATCCCTCTCGGCCCAAGGGACGCCCGCGCAGCGTCCGGAGCTCCCGCTCGGCGACGATGCGCCCGATGGTCAGGGGCTCGGCGAGCCCGCGCGCCGCGAAGGCCGACCGCAGGGCCGATCCATCGGCGCAGACCATGAGCAGCTCGTAGTCCTCCCCGCCCGCCCGGGCCTCCACCGCCGTGGCGCCCGGAGCCGTCGGGAGATCGTCGAGCGCGAAGCCGCAGGCGCTGGCGTCGGCCAGCCGGTGCAGGTCGAGGGCCAGGCCGTCGCTGATGTCCATCATCGCGTGAGCGCCCACGGCCCGCGCCGCCAGGCCCTCGAGCAGGCGCGGCTGCGGACGCCGGTGGCGAACGACCAGCGGATCATCGAGGGGGGCACCCGCCCGTCGCCGGCGCAGTCCGGCCGCCGACGCGCCCACCGGCGCCGTGAGCAGGATCTCGTCGCCCGGCCGCGCGCCGCTGCGCAGCACCGCGCCGCCCCCGGGACACTCGCCGAGCACCGTGACGGCGACGGCGACGTCGCGCCCGCGCGACACGTCGCCGCCCACGACCGGGCAGCCCAGCTGGTCGGCGGCCTGCCCGACCCCCGCGTGGAGCGCCTCGAGATCGGTGCCCAGGGGGGCGGTCACGGCCACCAGGATGGCCCGTGGGCGCGCTCCCATGGCCGCCAGGTCCGACAGGGCCGCCGCCACCGCCTTGTACCCCAGGTCGGCGAGGGTGAACAGGTCGGCGTCCAGGTGCACGCCCCACACCGCGGTGTCCACGCTGATCACGACCTGGCCGCCCAGGGGCCGCAGGACCGCGGCGTCGTCGCCGATGAACACCTCGCCGGGGCCGGGCGCACGACCCCCGATCGCGCGGGCGATACGCTGCAGGACGTCGTCCTCGCGTCCGTCGGCGCCTCGGGTTGGGGTGGAGCCGCCCGGACGGGTCACGACTGCTCGATCCTGCCCCCCAGCAGGCTTAGCCAACACAAGGACATCACGTGACCCACCCCACGACTCACCAGCGGCTCCTCACCTGGGTTGACGAAGTCGCCGCCCTGACGACCCCCGATCGTATCTACTGGTGCGACGGCTCCGAAGCCGAGTACGACGCGCTGTGCCAGCAGCTGGTCGACCAGGGCACCTTCCGTCGGCTCTCGGACGCCAAGCGACCCAACAGCTTCTGGGCCGCCTCGGACCCCAGCGACGTGGCCCGCGTCGAGGACCGCACCTTCATCTGCTCGCGCACGCCCGCCGACGCCGGCCCCACCAACAACTGGCAGGACCCCGACGAGATGCGCGCCACCCTCACCGGCCTGCTGCGCGGCTCGATGCGTGGGCGCACCATGTACGTGGTGCCCTTCTCGATGGGTCCCCTGGGCTCGCCGATCTCCCACATCGGCGTCGAGATCACCGACTCGGCCTACGTCGCCGTCTCGATGCGCATCATGACGCGCATGGGCTCGGCCGTCTTGGACATCCTGGGCGAGGACGGCCCCTTCGTGCCGTGCCTGCACTCGGTGGGCATGCCGCTGGCCGCGGGCCAAGCCGACGTGCCCTGGCCGTGCAACAGCGAGGACAAGTACATCGTGCACTTCCCCGAGACCCGCGAGATCATCTCCTACGGCTCGGGATATGGCGGCAACGCCCTCTTGGGCAAGAAGTGCTACGCGCTGCGCATCGCCTCGGTGATGGCGCGCTCCGACGGCTGGCTGGCCGAGCACATGCTCATCTTGAAGCTCACCAACCCGGCCGGTGAGGTGCGCTACGTCGCGGGCGCCTTCCCGAGCGCTTGCGGCAAGACCAACCTGGCGATGCTCGTGCCCACCCTGCCGGGCTGGACCGTGGAGACCATTGGTGACGACATCTGCTGGATGAAGCCGGGCCAGGATGGTCGCCTCTACGCGATCAATCCCGAGGCCGGCTTCTTCGGGGTGGCCCCGGGGACCAACTTCGAGACCAATCCCAACGCGATGTACTCCATCGAGGCGAACACCATCTTCACCAACACCGCTCTGACCGCCGACGGCGACATCTGGTGGGAGGGCATGGGCCAGCCGCCCGCGGGCCTCACCGACTGGCGGGGACGGTCCTGGAGCCCCGACCTGGGACCGGCGGCCCACCCGAACTCGCGCTTCACGGCTCCCGCGAGCCAGGACCCGGCGATCGCCCCGGAGTGGCAGGACCCGGCGGGCGTGCCCATCGACGCGATCCTCTTCGGCGGGCGCCGGGCCCGCGTCGTGCCCCTGGTCTTCCAGGCGCGCGACTGGGCCCACGGCGTCTTCCTGGGCTCGATCATGGCCTCCGAGACGACCGCCGCCGCGACGGGCGCGGTCGGGAACCTGCGGCGCGACCCCTTCGCCATGCTGCCCTTCTGCGGCTACAACATGGCCGACTACTTCGCGCACTGGCTCAGCTTCGCCGACCGCCTCGACGAGGCCCAGCTCCCCAAGATCTTCTACGTCAACTGGTTCCGCAAGGACGACGAGGGCCACTTCCTGTGGCCCGGCTACGGCGAGAACAGCCGCGTCCTGGCCTGGGTATTCGACCGCGTGTCGGGACGTGGCGAGGCCGTGTCCACACCTATTGGCGACGTCCCCGCCCCGGGAGCCCTCGACACCACCGGCCTGGATATCTCGCCCGAGGCCCTGGCCACGCTGCTGTCGGTTGACGAGGCGGACTGGCGCGCCGAGGTACCCCTGATCGAGGAGCACTACGCCCAGTTCGGCGACCGGCTGCCGGCGCGGCTGCGCGATGAGGTCGCCGAGCTGGTCAAGCGGCTGGGCTGACCGGTCGCGCCCGCTGACGGGTCGCGGCTCACCGCGGGCTCGTCGAGTGCCTTCCCCCCACGTAGGCCGCGGCCCCCAGGGCCACGACCGCCGAGAGCAGCCAGTCGCCGGTGGCGAAGGACAGGGCCACGCCCACCGGGATCACCGCGCCCACGACCCAGGCCAGCTGCTGGCGCACGGCGAAGCGCGCGAAGGTCCGGCCCTGCGCGCCCGGGGCGACCAGGCGCTGGGTGATGGCGTCGAAGCTCGGCTGGGCAGCAGCAGTCCACACCCCGAGCCACGCGGCCAGCAGCACCTGGGCCACCAGGGTCGCCGTGACGCCCGCGACCAGCGCGCCGAGCGAGGTGGCCACTAGAGAGATCGTCAAGATGAGCCCCTCGCGCACCCGGTCGCGCAGGCGCGTCACCAGTGAGAGCCCGCCGAGCGTGCCCAGACCCGATACCGCCAGAGCGGCGGCGAACCACGCCAGCCCGGCGTGCTCGCGGCGCAGTCCGAAGGCCAGCAGGAAGGTCGTGAACCCGGCCGCGAATCGCATCAGCGACGCGGCGACGAGTCCCCAGGCCAGCTGGGCCTCCCCGAAGGGGCGCAGTGCCTGGAGGTCGCGCTCGGCTTGGCTCAGGGGCGCCGCCTCCACGCGGGCGCGCGCCGCGGGTCGGGGCAGCCGCCCGCTCTGGAGCATGGCGCCCGCGTAGACCACCGAGGCGGTGAGCAGGACCGCCGGCGCACCTAGGGACTTCAGGATGCCCGCCGCGACCAACCCGCCCACCAGGCCGAAGACGGTGCCGAGCAGCGTCAGCTGCGCGTTGAAGCCGGCGAAGCCGGTTTCGAGCGTGTCGGGGGCCGGGGACCATCCCGCGGGACTCACGTCGGTGGACCCCGGAGACCGCAGCTGGTCGCTGCGCGCCATCTCGGGCACCAAGGTGCCCCGCGTCACCACGTAGAGCTTGGAGGCCACCAGGACGGCGAAGGCGTCGGGATAGAGCCACAGCGAGTTGAGGTGCTGACTCATCTCCCAGCACAGGACCATCCGCAGTCCCGCCGACACCGCGATCAGGACCCGGCGGCCGTTGGAGGATCGGTCGATCAGGGGACCCAGGATCGGTGAGACCACGGCGAAGGGGGCGATGGTGAAGAGCAGGTAGGCCAGCACCCGGCCCTTGGCCTCAGTCGGCGAGACCGAGAAGAACAGCGAGCTGGCCAGGGACACCGTGACGAAGGTGTCGCCGACCATCATGGCCACATGGGCCAGGGCCAGGCGCCCAATCCCCGTCGACTGATCGAAGAGATCGTGCGCCGCGGTGAGAGCCAGCGACCTCAGGCTGCGTCCGCGCACGACCCCTTAGCGTACGAGAGACGCTGGAGGACCGCGCTCAGTTCGAGAAGCAGGCCCGGCGATAGATCTCGGTCGGCAGCGTCGCGGGCCGACATCTCTGCTGGCGCGACACCGGACGCCACACGCGGCCGTCGAAGGACAGCAACTCGGTCACGGCGACGCGCGCGGTGCCCGTCCCCGCGATGACCCAGGCGTAGGCCCAGTGGCCCTCGCATCCGTAGGCGACCACGCCGTCGGGCGCCACGTGGGTGAGCTGACCCGTCACGGCGCTCGCGCTGCAGGGCGCCGCGACCGGCGGGCGTGCACTGACGGCGGAGGAGTGCGCGCTGACCAGGACAAGTGCTGCCAGCGTCGCCAGGGCGCACGCCCATCGCAGGGCCGTCACGCGCTCAGTCTGGCATGAGTTCAGCAGCAGCTGGCGTCGGGGGTCACCAGGACGCCTGCCACGAGGTCGTCGATGACCTGGCGCCAGTCGTCTTCGGCGACCGGGGCACCGCTCACGTCCTCGAGGATGCGTCCGAAGACCAGTGCCTCGAGCACGGCGGCCAGGGCCCGCGCGGGCCGATCGGGTCGCACCAGCCCGCGCTGCTGGGCAATGACCACGATGCGGGCCACCTCGTCGGTCGCCGCGGCGATCGTGGACCCGATGCGCTCGCGCAGGTGCGGGCGCACCAGCGCCGCCGCGACGATGCGCGTGCGCATCGCGCGCGCCCGGTCGGACTCGAAGCCGGCGGGAGGACCCGACACCATCTGGCGCAGCGACGCGGCCAAGGCGGCCGGAGACGCTGACGACTCCGCCGCCTGGCGCAGCGACGCCACGCCTTCACCGATCAGGCCGGCGAACAGCGTCTCGTAGGCGGCATCGATGACGCCCTCGCGCGAGCCGAAGTGGTGGTACACCGACCCGTAGTTGACGCCCGTCGCACCGCACACCTCAGGGATGCGAATCAGCGTCTCGTCGCTCGTCCAGAGTCGATCAATCACTGCGTCGGTGACGGTTCGCATGACCGCTGCCGAGCGCTGCTGCTTTGCCATAACGTCATTCTACTGACGGTACAAGGCATTTCGCGAGATCGTGCCGCCCGTTGGCCGGACCGGGCCAACGGGCTAACTAGGCTCGACGCGGACTGAACGCTGGAGGAGGCGTGGCCCGGGCCCCTCGACTCGAACCCCTCATCATCAAGACCGGCGTGGTGGTGGTCCTCGGTGCGGTGATGTCGATCCTGGACACGACGATCGTCGCTGTCGCCCTGCGCACGCTCAGCCGCGACTTTCGCGTTGACGTCTCGACCATCCAGTGGGTGACGACGGGCTACCTGCTGGCCCTCGCCGTCGTCATTCCCGTCTCGGGCTGGGCCATCCACCGTCTGGGCGCCCGGACGGTCTACCTGACCTCCCTGGGGCTCTTCGTCGTCGGGTCGGCCTTGAGCGGCCTGGCGTGGTCGGCCGGCTCGCTCATCGCTTTCCGCGTCCTCCAGGGCATGGGTGGGGGCATGATCATGCCCGTCGGCCAGTCGATCATGGCGCGCACGGCCGGTCCCCAGCGGATGGGCCAGGTGATGGGCATCATCGGGGTGCCCCAGCTGCTCGGACCGATCCTCGGGCCGGTCATCGGTGGCGTCATCATCTCGAGCACCACGTGGCGGTGGATCTTCTTCGTCAACGTGCCCGTCGGCGTCCTCGCCTTCTGGCTGGCGCGTCGCGTCCTGCCCGCGCCCGAGCGCGACCGCGACCACCGCTTCGACCTTCTCGGGTTCGCCCTGCTGTCCCCGGGGCTGGCCCTCGTCGTCTACGGCCTGGCCGAGATCGGCTCGAACGGGGGGCTGCACGGGTCGACCGTGCTGGGCAGTCTCAGCGCGGGGCTCGCCTTGTGCGCCGCCTTCGTGTGGCGCTCGCTGCACGCCCCCGAGCCGCTGATCGATCTGCGCCTCTTCCGGGACCGCACCTTCGCCGCGGCGTCGACGGGAATCTTCCTCGCGGGGGCGACGCTCTACGGGACGATGTTCCTGCTGCCCCTCTACTACCAGCTGGTACGGGGTAACTCCGCGCTGGTAGCCGGCCTGATGATGGCTCCCCAGGGCGTGGGTGCGGCCATCTCGATGCGCGTGGGCGGACTGGCCGCCGACCGCCGGGGACCCGGCATGGTGATCCCCCTCGGGGTGCTGGTGCTGGCCGCCGGGACGTTCGTCTACACCCAGCTCGGCGCGACGTCCAACTATGGCGTGCTCGCAGTGGCCCTCTTCGTGCGCGGCCTCGGCATGGGCGCGACCATGATGCCTCTGGTCGCCGCCTCCTACTACAACTTGACCCACGCCGATGTGCCCAAGGCGACCTCGGCCACCAACATCCTGCGGCAGGTCGGGGGATCACTGGGTGTGGCCGTGTTCGCCGTCGTCCTCCAGACCCAGATCGCGCACCACGTCGCCACGGCGCGCAACGCCCTGGCTACCGGTACACTGCCATTGAGCGGACCTCAGGTGACGGCGCTGGCGCACGCGTTCGGCGCGTCGTTCTGGTGGTCCTTCGCGGTGTCGATCCTGGCCCTGGGACCGGCACTGCTGCTCCCCCGCCGCGGCCTGGCCACGCTGCGCGCGGTCGCTGCCGCCGAGTGAGCCAGGAGTATTCATGAGCACGCCCCACCTCGAGATCATCATCGGCTCGACGCGCCCCGGTCGCGTCGGACCGGCCATCGCCCGCTGGTTCGCCGACGCCGCCGTGGCCGACGGCCGCTTCGACGTCGAGCTGATCGACCTGGCCGAGGTCAACCTGCCCCTCCTGGACGAGCCCAACCACCCGATCCAGGGGCGCTACGAGCACGAGCACACCCGGCGCTGGTCGGCCACCATCCAGGCGGCCGACGCGCTGGTCTTCGTCGTGCCCGAGTACAACCACAGCTTCAACGCCGCGACCAAGAACGCGATCGACTACCTGTACCACGAGTGGCGCTACAAGCCCGTCGGCATCATCAGCTACGGCGGGCCGATCATGGGCACGCGCGCGGCCCAGCACCTCAAGACGGTCTTCAGCGCCCTGCGCATGGTCCACGCCGGGGACGTGTCGATCTCCCTGGTGCCGACGCCCGTCACCGACGGCGCCTTCTCCGGCACCGACGCCGTGCAGCGCGCCACGGCCACCCTGCTCGACGAGCTGGCCAAGCTCGGCTCGGGACTGCGCCACCTGCGTCCCCCGTCTCCGGCTGCCTGAGCCGGAGCGACCGCCGCGCGTCGTCGCGCGGCCCGGGGTCAGGACCATGCCGATGAGCGGGGCGGGCCCGCGCGCCATGATGGAGGCAGCCCCGGAGCGTCGTTGCGACGAACGGCGATCCCCAACCGAGAGGTGGTTGCCATGAAGGCAGTGCAGTATCGACAGATCGGCGCGCAGCCCGAGGTGGTCGAGGTCGAAGCGCCGACGCCGGGACCGGGAGAGGTGCTCCTGCGGGTCACAGCCGCCGGGCTGTGCCACTCGGACGTCTTTGTCATGAGCGTTCCCGCCGAGCAGTACGCCTTCGGCAGCCTTCCCCTGACCCTGGGCCACGAGGGCGTGGGGATCGTCGCCGAGGTCGGCGCCGGGGTGCGCTCGGTGGCGGTCGGCGACGCCGTCGCCGTCTACGGCCCGTGGGGCTGCGGGACGTGCCTACCGTGCTCCCGCGGTGACGAGAACTACTGCGAGCGCGCCAGCGAGCTCGGCATCCTCCCGCCCGGCCTCGGGTCCCCGGGCGCCATGGCCGAGTACATGGTCGTCGACTCCGACCGGCACCTGGTGCCCATCTTCGACCTGGACCCGGCGGAGGCCGCCCCGCTGACGGACGCGGGGCTGACCCCGTACCACGCCATCAAGTCCGCTCTGCCCAAGCTCGGGGCGGGCACGACCGCGGTGGTACTGGGCGCCGGCGGCCTCGGGCACGTGGGCATCCAGATCTTGGCCGCCCTCACCGGGACACGCATCGTCGCCCTCGACGTCGACGACGCCAAGCTCACGCTGGCGCGAGAGTCCGGGGCCCACGAGACGCTGCGGTCCGACGATCCCGACGTCGTTGCGGCGGTGCGCGCCGCGACGGGCGGAGGCGCCAGCGTGGTGTTCGACTTCGCGGGCTTCCAGGCCAGCCTCGACGTGGCGCGCCAGGTCGTGGCCGTCGGCGGCGACATCCACATCGTGGGAATCGGCATGGGCGGAGCCACGATCCCCGTGGGATTCTTCGCCACGCCCTACGAGACCGCGGTGCTCACCTCGTACTGGGGATCGCGCAGCGAACTCATCGAGGTCGTCGAGCTGGCCCGGCGCGGACAGATCCGGGTACACGTGGAGCGCTTCGGGATCGACGACGCGCCCGCGGCGTACCAGAAGCTGCACAACGGGTCCTTGCGCGGACGCGCAGTCATCGTCATGGACTGACACCTCCGGCGTCCCCGAGATCTTGCCGGGAGCGGGTGGTGGGCGTTTTCCGACACCGCCACGCTCCCGTCGGCTCGCCGCGGGGTCGGGCCGATTTCTGATCGTCGCGCCAGAGGCCCACGTCACTGCCGCACCGACGATCGCTGGCGCCCCGCAACAGCCACGAGGGTCCTCGGACGCACCAGCTCCGATGAGTGTCGCCCGGTTCACGGGGCCACACTCAGGGGTCGCACTCGATGACCAGCGAGGGGCGCCGCGGGGTCCCGTGAGGGGATCTTGACCGCCGGGGCCGCGTCGAGCACCCTCGTCGCGCTCCGGTGGCCAGCTCACCTGCCGTCAGCGTTCTGGGGCCAAGTGTCCGCACGGTCGGTGGCGAGATCGACGGGCTTCTCCCACTGCGACAAGGCTCCGTGTCGTCCCCATCGCGCACTACAGGGAGAGCCGGGGAGGGCGTTGGCGATTCCGCGCTACGAAAGCCGCCCTTGGCGACGGCCACCGACCAGACGGCGGCGCGTCACAACGGCAGACGGGTGCCGGGTGGGGCGCATCGTTCCGGCCGTGCCCGAAGACTGGGGTCCACAACTCGGGTGTGATCAGGTGAGACCTGACCCGTGCGCCACCGGAGAGCCCCACGGGCACAGCACTGGAGGCCCTAGAACCGGCGGGGCCAGTCCGGGCAAGCCAGGCACGCCGCGTCGTCGGGGAGCCACGCACGCAGCTCCACAGCCGTCCCAGGGCAGCGCTCTTCGGGGACCCGGGCCGCGGGCCGCCGTGGGGGTGGCGATTGGCTACGCCCAGCCCGACAGACATCTTCTGGAGCCAATGCCTGACCGGTGACTCGCCTCGAGTCACTGAGGTCTTCGAAGCACCTGTCGCGAGTCTTGTCACATCGCCCACTGCACATCCGAACCGCGAAGGAGGCCCGAGATCAACCTGCTGTTGGCAAGGGACAGCTCGCGGCTCCCACGCCAATGACGCCGCCGCCGGCAGTAACTCGACCCCGGGTCACGCACCGCACCACAGTCGAGCGGCGAGACGACTGGCGGATGACGAAACGCCACTCGGGCACACCCGCATAGATGACACCGGTGACGGCTTGAATTGCGCGGGCACTGCTCGCGGGGAAGAGCCGGGCAGCCCAGTGTCGAACTACACGCAGTCCCGGAACACCAGGGTTCGTCGTGCCCACATTGTTCAGAGCGAGTTGGGAGACGATCTGTGCCTCGGCGGCGGGCCACGCGATCGGCATCCGATGGCCCTCCAAAAACGTGGCGATCGTGTTGGCCGCTTGGACCTCTTGCGAGCACCACTGCGGCATCTGGACAGAGCCCGACGATGTCGAACAGATCACGTCAGGGGTCGTGAACTGACTGAGGGTCATCGAGTGACTCAGACCACGGCGTTCGTACGTCACTCGAAGACCCTCAGCCGCGTAAGCGCGACCGAGCGACGGCGCGCGCAGGCCCAGCCACAATGCGTCAGATGGCGCCAAGGTCACGGTCGTCCCGATCGCGGGGATCAGGGGAACGTTGCCCTCCTGGGCGGGCAAGGATTTCGGCAGATGGATTGGCCAACCACGCCCATTGATGAGTTCACTCGCGTGGGCCGCGAAGTCCACGCCGACAACTTGCGGCACCGGAAAGCCCCGCAAAGGCACGACGGTGACCGATGTGATCCGAATGGCCACGCGCGAGTGGGTCGAGAAGTTGAAGGAGACATCGGCAACCTGGGAGGGTCGCGCGAAGAGGCCGACGCCGGACTGGCCGGTGCTTCGGCCACTGGCGAACGTGACGGGTGCCCAGTAGCGAGTTGCCGCCACAACTCCGACAACTGTTGCCACGACGAGCACGACGGCGGTCGTGGTCCGCAGCGCGATCCGGAACCCACGCTGGTAGGAGAGTCGCGCCACAATGCCGTGCGCGACGATGTCACACGTCCGCGCAATGGAGACCGGTCGCTCAGTCAACTCAACTTCGAGATGAGTGCGTATTCCGACGGTTGTTGTACACCCGTTCCGATCGGACCTGTACAGCGATTCCGACGTAGTTGTACAGCCGCGAGAGGCTGACGCTGGCAGTGGCGTGAGCGAGAGGGCACCGGCAACGC
>JAJYEQ010000003.1 GCA_021785695.1 Actinomycetes bacterium | reverse complement strand
CCAACGGATGATCTGGCCTACGATCGCTCGAAAGGAGGTGAGTTAGGGACCAGCGCTCACCAGCACAGCATCACCACCGGTGTTCAACAACTCCGGAACGACTGTGCAACTACGTCGGAATACGCAGATCTGAGAGATGTTGGCGCTGAAGTCGAAGCTCGTCGGGTTGCCAATCGACATCGTCGAGAGGACGTTGACCGTGACCGGCCCATTGAAGACGGAGACGTTGATCGTTGCCGAGAATCCGAGGACGTAGCCGGGGGAACACGTCAGCCCGTCGCCCAGGGTGAATGGGGCTGCACCTGGCTGCATGAAACACAACTGCGCGTAGGCGACCTGCAGGTCCGAGGCGTAGCTCCCACTATCGATGAAGGCGAGAGGTTCCAGGGCGGGCGTACGGGAACCATACGTACCGATGCTCAAGTCCAAGTAGTACGGGTTGAATCCGAACGCGAAGACGATGGGCGCGCCTTGCTGATAGCCAATGGCGTTGGCCATGCCCGTGGGCAGCTGGGTGATCACCCCGTTGATGGAGCCCGTCACGAAGGGAAAGGCGGCGGTCACGCCCACCGTCAACTCAGCGCACTGCACGGTGAGTCCGGTGTCGCCGAAGGCGTTGGACCAGCCCGAGCCCTGGCCGCAGGTGCCCACCGACGGTTCGTTCACCGAGACTCCGATCGACACGGAGGGACTGTCGCTGACCACGGCGGAGAGGGTTCCCGAGACGGCCACTTGCTGTCCCGTAAGGCCGTCCGGATACAACGTCCCGTTCAGGGAGAAGGTGATACTCACCTGCGAAGGGCTCACCGAGAGCGTGACGCTGGCCGAATTCAGATCGAGGGCCACGCCCTGATAGTCGAAGAGTTGGACCGGAGTGGCGAACTCGACGGAAATGGCGAGATTGAGGGTGTCCGCTGAGGTGTCGAACGACCCGATCGCCAGGACTGTCTTCGGCAAGGTGATGTTGGCCCCGCTGAGGGCCTGAGTGATGGAAGACGGAAGGCTCGTGGAGATCGCGAAGTTGAGTCCCGGGACCAGGTCGATGGTCCCGATGCTGGTGACCCCGGTATCGAAACTCGGATACGCCGCAGTGGCGTAGGCCACGAACGCGGAGACGTTCCCGCCGCTGGTCAAAGAGGAGGGGAGGAAATTCGACAGGTCGGCCGAACCGCCGACCACCAGAGTCCCCGAGCTCTCGAAAGCGACCGTCAGCTGCGCGGACACTTGCGCGCCGCTCCCCATACTGATAGTCGCGGTCGCCGTGCCCTGTGCCCCGAAGTTCGCGGACGAGTAGGTGAGGGTCACGTCGAAGTTGTTGAGCGTGAGCGACGAACCAAGGGCTACTTGACCCAGGTCAGAGGTCAGCTCCAGCGTGCCCTTGGTGCCCGCCGAGAGGTCGACGCAGCCTGTCGCGGTCGCGCTTGCCGACACGCTCGGTGTCGAGAGTGACAGAGCCAGATTCCCGCTCACGGTGAGCCACCAGTCGCTCGCATTAGTCAACGAACAGCCCTGGGGAGTGTTGACGGCGCCATTGCCGATGTTGATGCTCACCCCTGACAAGGTGAGAACGGATGCGATGCTCACCTGACCAACCTGGCTCAGCGATGCGCCGCTCACGTTGTCAACGGTGCCGCCCGCACTCGTCGCTGCCGAGATCGAGAAGCACAGGCTCCCGCTGACGGTCAGACCTTCGCCCCCCAAGCTGCCCGACGTGATGCACAGCTGAGGTGATGTTGTAGATGCCGTTACGTCCGTGATGGTTCCGCCGAGGCCACTGCCGCTCAGAGTGTTTCCCAGGAACGACAGCGAGCCCCCGCTGAACGTGATGCTTGCGGACGGGTCGCACGAACCCGAGGTCGGGGCCTCGGTGAGAGAGAGGTTCGCCAAGAGCGTCAACGTGGACGACCCAGGCGCGAAGGTCAGGGTGGTAGGACCGGAGGCACCGTCGTTCCACAAGGTGGAAAAGATCGGGGAGCACGAGGTAGCGGTGTGGGGATAGACGGCCACGCTCGAGGGCCCAACCGACCCGGCCGAGGAGGCCGTTCCCGGCGAAGACGCGCCAGACCCTCCCACCGGTGCGCTGACGATGCTGGACGCCACGGTCACCGCCACCGGACCTGACGCAGCGAAGTCGCTGCTGTCGGTGGGGATGTAGAGGGCTGTGTAGGTGGTGGTCCCGCTCGGGGTCGGCACATCGCAGGACACGCTGGACGTGGAAGACGATGCTTCGGTGAGAACCGGCTGTCCCTGCAAACAGGCGAGCGCGACGCCTCCGTGCTC
The DNA here is from genome assembly GCA_021785695.1 of Actinomycetes bacterium. Lineage (GTDB taxonomy): Bacteria > Actinomycetota > Acidimicrobiia > Acidimicrobiales > RAAP-2 > RAAP-2. The sequence continues at coordinate 120,509 of JAJYEQ010000003.1, read as the reverse complement.
AAAGGACACCGTGCCGGTGGGCGCCAGGCTGGAACCGGCCGAAGTGTCCGCCACGACGGCCTGGAGGCGTACGTTGCCGGGAGACGACAGATCCGGCCCTCCGGTGAGAGAGGTGCTGGTGGAGGCCTGCACGACCGTGACCGCGACGCCCTGTGCCGAGGTCACCTTGCTCGAGGTGAGAGAGCCTTGGGCCGCAGTGTACGAGGCTCCGAATTGGTACGGGGTGGAGCTGGCCGCCAGGGCCGTAATCGCACACGACGCCGTGCCCTTCACGACCGGGACCGCCTGGCAGATGGCCGCGCTGGCGAACTCGGGCTTGACGGAGGTGCCGTTCTCGGTGAAGTCGACCATCCCCGAGGTCACCGGCTTGTTGCCTGATGTCTCGTCGACCTGGGCCACGACGGTGAGTAGTTCGCCATAGGGGACCTTCCCATTCGCCGGTACCGCGACTTGGGCGCGAGATCCCAGGAGATGCACCGTGGTGATGGTCTGGGAGGGGGCCGGCTGGACAGCCGGGGTGGGAATCCCGCGAATGGTCGCTCCGCTGCCCCCCAGTGAGAGGGTGAAGGACTTCTGGCCCGTCGCCGAGACCTTCAGCGACGAACCTGTCTTCGAGGGAAGGAACTGGCCCGTGACGCGGTGCGCCGGCGATTCCGCGCCCGCGGCAACTTGCCGGGGACTTCCCCCTCGAAGGCTGGTCGAGCCAGAGCGCGCCCGAGACGAGGCGCTACCTGCCGAGCTAGATCGGGTCTGAGCCGAGGCGCTCGCGGGGACGACGAGCGAACCAATGATGGAAGCCCCCGCTATGAGCGACACTGCGAGGAACGAATTAGCGGCGCGGCGCATTCTTTTCATTGGACTTTCCATTGACGCCCCCCTAACTCGCCAAATGCGAGCACATTCCCTTAGCCCACGGACACTATTTCACGCCATCGGCAGCAGAGCAAGATCACTAACCGTCCGAAATACCCCAACGGCCCGCGTCGCGAACGAAGTCGCCCCACGGGAGTCGGGTTACGTGTATTGAGAGTTTTGTCCGGAACGCGGGGTGGTGTCCAGAGGTGGTAATACACCTATTGATCAGGTCATACGTCGAGCCACCACGACGTCGCACGTTGCCAAACTACCTATTGCGACAGTAAACAGAAACCGACATTCTTCCACCCACCTTCAACAGCAAAGGTAAGTCAACTCTCAGGTCGACGTCCCCTGAACTGGTACAAATACGTCGGTCCGTCGTGAAAACGGACCACCGGAGTAGTTCTTGATATGTCAACCATGACACGAAAGGAATACTCCGATACTTCACTATGATTTTGACCTGTCCGCGGTGCTCGAACAACTCAGGAGCGACCAGAGCGGTGATCTGATTCGCCAGATGGCCGCGTTTCTCACCAGGCGCTGATCTACGCCGAGGCGACCGAGGTGGTTCAGGCCGAGCGCCACGAACGCACGCTGTCGCCCACCACCCCGCCAAATGGATCACGGCCAGGTTGCTCACCACCAAGGCTGGCGACGGGGAGCGCAAGATCCCCGAGCTCCCCATGGGCTCGTTGATTCCGAGCGTGCTCGAGCGCCACCGCATCGACCAGGCCCTCTACGCCGTCGTCATGCACCTACGTCCACGAGGTCTCGCCGCGCAAGGTCGACGACCTGGTCTCGGCCCTCGGCGTCGACACCGGGATCTCCACCTCCGAGGTCTCGGAGATCTGCTCGGCACTCGCCGAGGAGATGAACGCCTTTCGCGCTCGCAGCCTCTCCCACCGGACCCTTGTCTACCTGCTCTGCGCCACCCCCTCCGTGAAGGCCCACGTGGGTGGACGAGCCGTCAGCCGCGCCGTCGTCGTGGCCACCGGGGTCGGCATCGACGGCTCTCGTCAAGTACTGGGCATCGACCTTGGCGACTCCGAGGACGCGGCCTAGTGGACGCAGTTGGCAGTTTCCGCCGGTGAGCGCAGCCGACCCGCGAGCCGCCTTCGACGACGCGCCCCCGCAGGCCAGCCGAACAGTCCCGCCGTGGGCCTGACGTCTCGCGGGTGTAGAACGGGCCCATGACGGGCCAACGTCGGTCTCTCCTGGTGGTACTGGTCATCGCCCTGATCGGCGTGGCCTTCCTCGGCGGCTACGCCACCCATCGCAGCTCAAGCACACCCACCTCTGCTCCCTCGACCACCGTCGCCGACACGACCTGGATGGCCCTGTGGCCCAATGCCGCGAGCACCACGCGCTACACCAGCCCGCGCTCGGCGGCCCTGGCCTTCGCGACGCGCGTCCTCGCGATGACCCAACCCGTCGCCGACCCCTTCCAACAGGGTGACACCCGTTCGGGCGAGGTCCCCATCCAGCCCGATGCGAGCGGCCCGGTGACGACCATCTTGGTTCGCCAGCTCACCGCCGACGACACCTGGTGGGTCATCGGGGCCGTGGCCAGCGACCTCGAGATCTCCGAGCCCGCCTCGCTGTCTAGCGCAACGTCGCCGATGACCGTTCGCGGCCAGAGCACCTCCTACGAGGCCGTGATCAATCTGGCCCTCTACCGCGACGGATCCGCGCACGCGATCGCCACGGCGACCGCCCTGGGCGGATCGATGGGGGTGATGGGCCCCTTCTCGGCGAGCCTCAGTTACGCCACGCCCACGGGGACCTACGGCAACCTGGTCGTCTACTCCCGCTCGGCCAAGGACGGCTCCGTCCTTGAGGCCTCGGCGATACGGCTTCGCCTCGCCTGACACCCCACGGGGGCCACGATCGCCGGCGATCATCTCGCGCCTGGGGTGTGGCTGCGCTGGTGCGCGTCTCGACGCGTCCGCGGGTCCACGTGACGGGCCGGACCACCCACCCCGGGACCCCGGGACGCCGAGCCCACGGGACAGCTTCCCGTGTCGTGCTCGGGCCGGCCTACCCGCCCAGGACGACGGGAGTCCAGTGCGCACCGGCGTCGACCGTGCGCAGCAGCACCGAGTCCACCGACGTCGCTGGACCGATCAGGGCGATCGCGAATCCCGGACCCCTGGTGCCCAGCTCGACTTGGCGAATGTAGTGGCGCACCACGACGTGCCAGGTCGCACCTCCGTCAGTGCTGCGCACCAGCTGGGACGCACCGCCACTGGTCTGGCGCTCCACCAGCAGCACCCCCGCAGCGGGCGTCGCCGGCAGTCCCGGGACCGCGGGGAACACCAGGTGGTACGACGCGGACAGCTCGCGCTGCGCCACGAAGGTCCGGCCCCCGTCTCGAGAGGCGAAGAGCCAGGTCGACCCGCTGTTCCACCCCCGGGGCACGGCGGATGCTGGGGGGTAGCCGAAGCCCGCGCTCGACGCCACGACCACCAGCGCGTCGGGAGACGTCGCGACCACCGGTCGGAGTCCCGCGCTGCGCAAGGCGAGCGACGCCATCGGCCAGGGCACCCAGATCCCGTGCGCGCCGAGGCGGGCGAACCCCATGCCCCGGTCGTTGCCCCCCACGAACCACCCCCGGCGGCCCGCGAACGTGAAGAACCCCTGCAGCGGTGTCCCGCCCGCAGGCATCTCCAGCACCAGCGGCGCCCGGGCCCGGCTGCGCCAGCGGTCCTGGGAGGACACGGTGGCCAGGATCGATGCCTGGGGGCCCGAGGACCCGCCGTACAGGTAGGTCCAGGCCCCGTGTGTCGCCATGGTCACGACGCCCCAGCCGATGCGCAGCGGTCCCAGGGGAATGCCCGTCCAGCTCGCTCCCCCCGTGTGCGTTGACCACAGCCGGTTCACGTAGCTCGAGGACGTCGTCGAAGCCGGCACCGCCCCGTAGATCCAGCCGTCTCGAGCGTCGGCGAAGTGCACGCTCAGCGTGACGTACCCGTCGGCGCCGCCGTAGAAGCCCCACGACGCGCGCGCCACGCTGCGGGCCAGGCCGCCGGGCACGGGCACGCCCGTCCAGCGCGCTCCGCCGTCGCGGGTGTGCTCGAGGGTGACGCAGGTGTGGCCCGCGCAGTCGGCCAGCGACAAGACGTAGCCGACCTGGGCGGTGGGAAAGGACAGCGAGATCGGACGGGGTGTCCCGACCGTCGCCGCCCGCGCGGCCCCCGGCAGTCCCAGCGCCGTGGCGGCGGCGGCGAACATCCCGACCAAGACTCGGGAGCGTGCCCCCCTCATCTGCGCCTCCCCGCCCCTGACCAGCCGAGCCTACAGCGGGTCGGGCCCCTCGACCCGGCGAGCATCGCACGTGCGAGCGCGACTCGTCCCCGGGCGCAACGGTCGGTTAGCGTCGCTGGCGAAGGGAGGCCGCCATGAGCCCGGATCGATCGACCATGACCAGCCAGGAGCGCGAGCGAGCCTCGGTCTTTCACTCCTGGTCCGCCCAGGCGTCGATCCGCCCCCTGATGGTGCGTAGCGCCTCGGGGTGCCACGTGACCACCGAGGACGGCCAGACCCTTCTCGACTTCTCGTCCCAGCTGGTCAACACGAACCTCGGGCACCAGCATCCCGACGTCGTGGCCGCCATCGCAGCCCAGGCCGCCCGCCTGTGCACCATCGCGCCCCAGCACGGCTACGAGTCGCGCTACCGGGCCGCCGAGCTGATCGTGGACCACTCGTTCGCCGGAGCGGCCAAGGTCTTCTTCACCAACGGCGGGACCGAGGCCAATGAGCACGCCGTGCGCATGGCGCGCCTGGTGACCGGGCGCCCCAAGGTGCTGGCCGCCTACCGCAGCTACCACGGCGCCACGGCCACGTCGATCAACCTCACCGGCGACCCGCGGCGCTGGCCCAGCGACCAGGGGACCTCCGGGGTGGTGCACGTCTTCGGGCCGCACCTCTACCGCTCCGCCTTCCACGCCACGACACCCGAGGAGGAGTCCGCGCGCGCCCTGGCCCACCTCGAGGACGTCATCGGCTTCGAGGGGCCCCAGACCATCGCGGCCATCATCTTGGAGACCGTTCCGGGCACCGCGGGCATCCTGGTCCCCCCACCCGGGTACCTCGCGGGCGTACGCGAGCTGTGCGACCGCTACGGCATCGTCTACATCGCCGACGAGGTGATGGCCGGATTCGGGCGTACCGGCTCCTGGTTCGCCTACGAGCACTTCGACGTGACCCCGGACCTCGTGACCTTCGCCAAGGGTGTGAACTCGGGCTACGTGCCCCTCGGCGGCGTCGTGCTGAACGAGGCCATCGCCCATGCGTTCGACGACCGGGCCTACCCCGGAGGCCTCACCTACTCGGGCCACCCCCTGGCCTGCGCGGCCGCCGTGGCCACCATCGAGGTCATGGAGCGCGACCAGGTCGTCGAGCACGCTCGGCGCATCGGTGACGAAGTCCTTGGTCCCGGGCTGCGGGCCCTGGCCGCCGCGCACCCCAGCATCGGCGAGGTGCGCGGCCTCGGTGTCTTCTTCGCGCTCGACCTCGTCGTCGATCGCAGGACCCGCGAGCCCCTCGCGCCCTACGGCTCGTCGTCGCCCGCGATGGACGCCGTCATCGCGGCCTGCCGGGACGAGGGCCTCTTGATCTTCGCCAACTTCAACCGCCTCCACGTCGTGCCGCCGTGCGTGATCAGTGCCGACGAGGCCCGCGATGGCCTGTCACGCCTCGATCGAGCCCTGGCCGTCGCCGACCAGCACGTGCGCTGAGGATGGCCCCGTCGCCGCGAGCCCGCGTGGCCGCCGCGATACGCCGACTGGGACACGGCGTCGTTGCCCATGACGTCGCCGACGGCGATCTCGCGTGGCTGGCCGACGAGCTCGAGACACTGGCCGCGCGCGTCACGGCCAGCCCGCCGCGCCACCAGCGCCCGAGATCCTCTCGCGACGCCCCGACGGCCATCGAGGACGGGAGCGGCGCGCTGGCCCTCTTCGCCGACCTGGCGGGCGACGCCGTCGTGGCCGGCGAGACCAACCCGCTGGGTCTGGGGGCGCGCCTCTGGCTGGAGGGCGACACCGCGGTCGTGGAGGCCGTCGTCGGGCCGGCGTTCGCCGGCGCGCCCGGACGAGCCCACGGCGGCATCGTGGCCACCGTGATCGACGAGACCATGGGGACGGTGCTCGCCCACCACGGCGTCTTCGCGCTGACCGCCTGGCTCCACGTGACCTTCACGGCGGCGGCTCCCCTGGGTCAGCCGGTCACCGCACGCGCGTGGCTGGCCCATCGCGACGGCCGCAAGCTCACGATCCAGGCGCGCGTCGCGGCGCGAGACACCCTCGTCGCCGAGGCCGAGGCGCTGTTCGTGGCCGTCGACCCGCGTCCCTTCCTCGCCGGTCCCCCCCGCTAGGGACGAGACGCCGGTCCGATCGCGCTGTCACCCCCGGCCCTTGCCGTCGTCCTCACCACCGGGTTCGCTCTCGCGCACCAGGTGGAGGGGACGCCCGCACGCCACGCCACCGTGACCGCGCGGCACCCGCTGCTTGGCGGTGGTCTCGTGAGCACGGATCTGGAGCCACCACCCGTAGCCTGGCGACATGCCTGCCGTCACCGCTGACCCGCTGACGTTGCCGCGCCTGGCCCCGCCGGGACCCACGCAGCGCGCGCGACGCGTCACCACGATCACCACCGCCCCTGCGGGCCTCGAGGGCGAGGGGTTCCCCGTCTATCGCGCCTTCGCTGGCGTGAGCCTGGCCGACCTGGATCCCTTCGTGCACATGGACCAGATGGGGGAGGTCGACTACGCGCCCGGTGAGCCCAAGGGGACCCCGTGGCACCCCCACCGTGGCTTCGAGACGGTGACCTACATGATCGACGGCATCTTCGTGCACCAGGACTCCATCGGCGGGGGCGGCGTCATCGAGAACGGGGCCACGCAGTGGATGACCGCCGGCGCAGGCATCTTGCACATCGAGCGGCCGCCCGAGTCGCTGGTCGCCTCCGGCGGCCGGTTCCACGGCATCCAGCTCTGGGTCAACCTGCCGGCCAGTGACAAGATGACACCGCCGCGCTACCAGGACATCGCGGCGCAGGTCGTGCCCCTGGTGACCTCACCGGACGGCGACGTGATCGTGCGGGTAGTGGCCGGGACGATCGGCGGCTTCGTCGGGCCCGGCGTGACCCACACGCCGATCGCCCTGGCGCACGTCACCTTGCTGCCCGGCGCCCATCTGGTGCTGCCCTGGGACGCGAGCTTCAACGCCCTGACGTACGCGCTGGCCGGCTCGGGCACCGTCGGTGACGAGCGCCGGCCCCTGCACGCGAGCCAGCTGGCCGTCCACCGCGACGGCGACGTCCTGGTGATGGCGGCCGACGAGCAGCAGGACTCGCGTACCGCCGCCTTCGAGGTGCTGGTCCTCGGGGGCCAGCCCATCGGTGAGCCGGTCGCCGCCTACGGCCCCTTCGTCATGAACACGCGGGCCGAGCTCGTCCAGGCCTTCGACGACTACCAGGCCGGGCGTCTAGGCCAGATCCCGGCCACCCACCTCGGCTGACCCGCCCTCGGCCCGGCGCACCAGGAACGTCGCGGTGGCCCGGCTGATCGGCCGGCCGTCCCCGTCGACGACCCGAGCCTCGGCGAAGGCGATGCGGCGCGTCAGGCGCACGACGTCGCCGCGCAGCACGTAGGACGTGCCCTGGCGCGCGGCGCGCAGCAGCTCGGTCCCGATCTCCAAGGTGGCCTCGGCGCGCTCCCCCGCACCGAGGGCCGCGTTGATGGCGAAGTTCATGGCCGCGTCGAGCACCGTGGCGTGGACGCCGGCCTGCACCAGCCCGTGGGGATTGCAGGCCAGGGCCGTGGGCGAGAACTCGCCCTCGACCCAGCCGAGGTCCTCGCCATCGACGCCGTAACGCTGCAGGCTCGCCCCCAGCGCTCCCACGAGGGCCATGCCTCCGTCGCCCAGCCAGCGGTCCATGTCACGCCCGGTCATCGCCTGACTTTACCGCCGGGTAGGCTCACGGACGTCCACCGGGAGAGGGAGGATCATGGGTGCCGTCATCGTTGATGTAGTGCGCACGCCGGGAGGCCGACGCAACGGCGGCCTGCGCAATTGGCACGCGGTCGACCTGGCCTCCGAGGCGCTGCGCGCTCTGGCCGCGCGCAACGACCTGGACCCCAGCCTGGTCGACGACGTCATCATGGGCTGCGTCTCCCAGACCGGCGAGCAGGCCTTCAACGTCGGGCGCAACGCGGTGCTGGCGGCGGGCTGGCCCGAGTCCGTTCCCGCGACGACGGTGGATCGCCAGTGCGGCTCCAGCCAGCAGGCCCTGCACTTCGCGGCCCAGGGCGTGCTGGCCGGCGCCTACGACGTGGTCGTGGCCGCCGGCGTCGAGGTGATGACCCGCGTCCCCATGGGCTCGTCCATCGGTCACGACGCCGGTAACCCCTTCGGACCCCGCGTGCACGCGCGCTACGAGCCGGTGGGTGGTCTGCGCAACCAGGGACTGGGGGCCGAGATGATCGCCGAGAGGTGGGGCCTGAGTCGTGAGGAGCTCGACGCCTTCAGCCTCGAGAGCCACCGGCGCGCGGCGCGCGCGACCGCCGAGGGCCGCTTCGACCACGAGATCCTTCCCGTCGCGATCCGTGACGACGAGGGGCACGACACCGAGACGATCTTGCGCGTCGACGAGGGCATCCGGCCCGACACCTCGCTCGAGGCCCTGGCGGCGCTGCGTCCCGCGTTCGTGGAGGGGGGACGCATCACGGCGGGCAACTCCTCCCAGATCACCGACGGCGCGTCCGCCGCCCTCGTGATGAGCGAGGAGCGGGCCGCGTCCCTCGGCTTGCGCCCGCGCGCCCGGTTCCACGCCTTCGCCCTGGCCGGAGTGGATCCGGTCAGCATGCTCACGGGCCCCATCCCGGCCACCGCCAAGGTGCTGGCCCGCGCGGGCCTCTCGATCGACGACATCGACCTGGTGGAGATCAACGAGGCCTTCGCGCCCGTCGTCCTGGCCTGGCAGCGCGAGGTCCACGCGGACCTCGACCGGGTCAACGTCAATGGCGGGGCCATCGCGCTGGGACACCCCCTCGGCGCCTCGGGCACCAAGCTCATGGCGACGCTCCTCAACGAGCTCGAGCGCACCGGAGGCCGCTACGGCCTCCAGACCATGTGCGAGGGCGGCGGGATGGCCAACGCCACCATCATCGAGCGGCTGGGCTGATCAGCGGTAGCGCGTGGCCAGGTAGAAGGCCGCGAACAGCGAGACCAGTCCGACCACCAGGTACCACGGCGAGGTCGATCCCGGCAGCACCTGGAGGTAGTTCAGGACGATGACCAGCAGCCCGAACAGCAGCATGTCCAGCAGCATCCAGCCGTACCAGTGGGCCGAGTGGCTGGCCGTCGCGGGCCGCGGCGGCGTGTAGCGACCCCGCTGGTCGGCCGACTGGTACCGGCCCATCGTCTTGCTGGTGCGCCGCTTGCCCCCGTGATTGGCCATGGCCGTCGATGTTAGCGAACCGGGCTGCGCCTACGGGCAGACGGTCACGTCGACGGTGGAGTTGAAGGGCGCCATGATCCCCGGGCCGGGGTTCTGACTGGTGATCTCGCCCGAGGTTCCCGGCGTGAGGCAGTCGGTGGGCAGCGCGTCGCTGATCTGCCCGAGCACCAGCCCCTGGCTCGCCAGGTTGCTCGAGGCCTCCGGAACCGTCTTGCCGATCACGTTGGGCACGACGACCTGGCAGACTCCCGACGACGTCACCAGCTCGATCGACGAGCCCGCGCTGACCATCTGGCCCGCCGCGGGCACCGTGCGCACCACCGAGCCGGTGGCGATGGAGTTGGAGCACGCCGAGGTCGTCGTCGCGCTGACCGACAGCCCGTACTGGCCGAGCGACGAGGCGGCCTGGAGGTTCGTCTGCCCCTGAACGTTGGGCAGCGGGAACGTCGCGCCCGAGGCCAGGACCGTCAGGGTCACTGTGGCGCCCTTGTGCGACGGGGTCCCGCCGGCGGGAACCTGCGTCAGCACGGTGTTGGGGGCCCCGGCCGTCGGCGCGCTCTGCACCTGGTTGACCTTGACGGTGAGCCCGAGCTGCTGGAGGGTGTTCAGGGCCACCGAGAGCTGCTTGCCCGTCTCGTCGGGCAGCGTCACCGCCACGGGGGCCGGGCCCTGGCTGATCGTCATCGTGATGATGGCGCCCTTCTTGACCATCTTGCCGGCCTTGGGAATCGTCGAGATCACCGTGCCGTTGGCCTGGGGGGCGTGGATCATCTTGGTCGTCCCCACGATCAGGTTGTCCGCGATCAGGGTGGCCGACGCCGTGGTGACGTCCTGGCCCACGACGTTGGGCACGCCGAACGTGGTCGGGGCGGCACTCAGGCGCAGGTAGGCGAACCCGCCCCCGGCCAGCAGGATCAAGACGATGATGGTGATCACCAGTCCGGCGACGCCGCTGCGGGGCTCGCGCTGGCGGCGGGGGGGGCGACCCGACGGGGTCACGGGCACGGCCTGGGTGCGCTCGGCGGGCGCCACGGCGCTCACCGCCCGCGTGACGTCGGGGCCGAAGTAGGCGCCGTCGCGCGCCGCGGCGTGCACGGGCTGGCCGTCGGTGAAGCGAACCAGGTCGGCGCGCAGTTCGTCGGCGCTCTGGTAACGCTCGGCCGGCGACTTGGCCAGAGCGACCATCACGATGGCCTCCAGGTCACCCGGGACCGTGGTGGAGAACTCCGAGGGCGGCGGCACCGTGCTGTGGACGTGCTGGCTCGAGACGGCGACGGGCGTGTCGCCGACGAAGGGTGGGCGACCTACCAGCAACTCGTAGAGCACGACGCCGAGGGAGTAGACGTCGGAGCGGCCGTCGACCGCGGCCCCCTCGGCCTGCTCGGGCGAGAAGTACGTCGCGGTGCCCATCACCGAGCCGGCCTCGGCCAGGTGGTCCTCGCTGGCCACGGCCTGGGCGATGCCGAAGTCCGTCACCTTCACCTGCCCGTCGGGCGTGATGAGGACGTTGCCCGGCTTGATGTCACGGTGCACCACGCCGGACCGGTGGGCGTAGCCCAGCGCCGCGGCGACCTGCGCGGTGATCTGGGCGGCGCGCGACGGGGTCAGCTGGTGCGAGCGCCGCAGCATCTCGGCCAGCGAGGTGCCCTCGACGAGCTCCATGACGATGAAGTAGGTGTCACCGTCTTGACCCCAGTCGAAGACCGGGACGATGTTGGGGTGCGACAGGTTGGCGGCGGCCTGGGCCTCACGGCGGAAGCGCTCCACGAAGGAGGCGTCGAGCGAGAGCTCGGGGTAGAGGATCTTCAAGGCGACAGCCCGATTGAGCAGGAGGTCCTGGGCACGATAGACGAGCGCCATCCCGCCGCGGGCGATCAGGTGCGTCACCTGATAGCGATTGGAGTACACGCGCTGCTCGGTCACTGCCTCCATATCGGCCCCAGCCTACGCCGTGGCGCCGCGACAGCGACCTGTCACGAGGGACACGTCGTCGCCGTTCCTGAGGCGGGGCGACCGGCTTGGAGCGACAGCGCGCCCTCGATGAGGCACTTGACGATCGGCCCCGCGATCGAGGCCCCGGTCGCCGAGGTCACCTGGTAGGGCAGCGTCACCGCCACGGCCACCGTCGGGTTGGTGGCGGGCGCGAAGGCGATCATCCAGTCGTCGGTGTTCTGCACGGCGTTGCCCACCTGGGACGTCCCCGTCTTGGCGGCCACGTCGGCCCAGGGCGGGAAGATCCCGCCCGCCGTCCCGTACTTGGCAACGTCCTGCATCAGCGGGACGATGACCGCCGCCTGCGTGGCCGTCAGCGGGTGGCGCCACACCCAGTCCTGGTAGCGCTTGACGGTCGACCCGTCGGGCGCGCTGATGTAGGAGAGCAGGTGCGGCGCCATCATCTGACCCCCGTTGGCCACGGCCGCGGCGACGAGCGCCATCTGCAAGGCGGTGGCCCGGACGTTCTGCTGCCCGATGGCCGAGTAGGCCAGACCCGGCACGTTGTAGGTGAACGACGCCGCCGAGGGGAACGAGCTGGCCTGGACGCCAGGAAGGTCCAGGGGCGGGATGCTGTTGAATCCGTAGGACTCCGCCGTCGACGTCAGGGCGGCACCGCCGAGGTCCAGGCCGATCCGGGCGTAGCCCTGGTCGCACGACGGGGGCAGCATCTGGACGATCGTGCCGCCGCAGGGGATGAAGGCGTAGTTGGACAGCGTCTTGTTCGAGTTGGGCAGGTGGATCGTCGCCACCACGGGGAAGCTGACGTGGAACAGGCTGGGCTTGTGGACCAGGACCGCCGACGTGGTCACGATCTTGAAGGTCGACCCCGGCGGGAACGTCTGCTGGGTCGCCAGAAGTCCGAGCGGCGGGAATCCGGCGGCGTTGTTGGTCACGTCCTTCTTCCACGCGCGCTCGGCCACGACGAAGGAGGACGAGGTCAGGGGGCTCGGGTTGTACGTCGGGTTGGAGTACATGGCCAGGACCGCGCCGCTGCGCGGATCGAGCACGACCGCGGCCCCGTTGCGGCCCGCCAGTGCCCGCGCGGCCACCCGCTGGAGCTGGGGCTGCAGCGTGATCGTCACCGAGTCCGCCGCCTTGGTCGGGGCCAGCACTTGGGCCAGGGTGCGGGCGGGCTGGGCGTGGGCGATCAGGTACTGGTCGTACTCGGCCTCCAGGGCCCACGTGCCGTAGGACGGCGAGGCGAAGCCGACCAGCCCCGAGGTGAGGGCTCCGTCGGGGTAGACCCGGCGCCAGCGGTAGTAGCCCGTCGTCGCGGGCACCGACTCGGCCAGGATCGAGCCGTCCGCGGCCACGATCTCCCCGCGCGGGTACTGCAGCCCGGCCTCGGTGTTGCGCGGGTTTATCGGCGAGGCGTCGAGTCCCGGGGCCCGCACGTACTGGACATTGACCGCCTGGGCGGCCAGGATCGCGAACAGGACGAGCAGGCCGATGGCCAGGACCTGGAGTCGGCGGGCCACGCCTCAGCCCCCCGCGCCGTGTCGTGCGGTCGTCGTCGTCGTGGGCGCCACCGTAGTCGTGGTGGTCGTCGTGGTGGTGGTCGTGGACGCGGCCAGGGACTGGCGGGCCAGGTGCCAGGCGTGATTCAGGTAGGTCGCGTAGTTCAGCGCGGCCTCGAGGGAGGGCTCCGCGATCGTGGTGGCGAGGGCGCGCCGGTCAACGGGCCGCAGGTGCGCGACCGGATACGTCGTCGACAGGATCCGTCGCGGGTGGTACCACAGGACCCCCGCGGGCTGGCCGCGGTACACGGTGATGAGGCCCTGGTCGCCAGCCAGGTAGTAGTTCGAGTACGCGTACCACCGCAGGACGCCGACCGCCCCCGCGACCACGGCGGCGAAGAGCACCACGGCGGCGGCGGCGCGCCAGGTGACGCGGCGCGGCCGGCGGCGCGTGTGGGCGCGGGGCCGGGACTCGACGCCCGGGGCCGTCGCCACGGTGCGGTGCACCGGCTGGACGGCCTCCTCGACCTCGTCGAACTCGAGGAGGACAACCGAGATGTTGTCGTGTCCCCCGGCCTCCCGCGCTGCGCTGACCAGCAACTCCGCCGCATCCTCCAACGGCATGGGGGGGCTGGCCAGGCTGGCCAGGCGATTCGCGTCGAGCTCGTTGGTCAGCCCGTCACTACACAGCAGCACCCGGTCACCGGCCTGGACCGCGATCGAGTCCACGTCGACCTCGACGACGGGACCCACCCCCAAGACGCGGGTCAGCTGGTGGCGGCGGGGGTGCACGGCCGCCTCCTCGGCCGTCAGCCGGCCCATGCGCACCCACTCCTCGACCACGCTGTGGTCGCGACTGAGCAGGCGCAAGGCCCCGTCACGGAGCTGGTAGGCCCGCGAGTCCCCGACGTTGCAGACGGTGGGGACGACACGGCCCGAGCCCTCTGCGGTCAGCGCCAGGATGATCGCGGTGGTCCCCATCCCGGCGTGGTCGGGGTCAGCAGCGGCATCGGCGTGCACCGCAGCGTTGGCCGCCTGGACCGCCCGTACCAGTCCCTCTATGGTCTCGTCGGCGTGGAACGCGGGCACCAGCGTCGCGACGGCCAGGGCCGAGGCGACCTCGCCCGCCGCGTGCCCCCCCATGCCGTCGGCCACCACCGCGATGGTCGCGTCGGCGTGCAGGGCGTCCTCGTTGGTCGCGCGCACCAGACCCCGATCGGTGCTAACGGCAAAGCGCCAGCGCGTCACCGCACCACCTGGAGCAGCACGCTGCCGAGGCGGACCCGGTCTCCCCGCGACAGGTCCACGCGACCGCGAACGGGCCGATCGTTCACGAAGGTGCCGTTGGTGGAGTTGAGGTCCTCGAGGGACAGCGCGCCCTCCGCGCTGGCGAAGCGCGCGTGGCGCGTCGACAGGTAGGAGTCGCCGATGGCGATGTCGCAGTCCGAACCTCGGCCCACGACGACGGCCCCTTCCACCTCCACGCGCTCGCCCGCACGATCCCGGGGCTCGACGAACTCCAGGGCCAGCGGCCCGCGCCGGCGGCGCCGCTCGCCGCGGCCCTCGACTGGTCGAGCCTGCACCGCCGCCACGCGCAGCACGCGCAAGAAGAACAGCAGGACGATGACCATGACCAGCAACTGGAGCGGTCGGATCACCGCCGCGTAGTTGGTGGACGCGAGCGTCAAACGAGCTCGATCCGCAGGTGGATCGGTCCGATCGTCACATCGTCGCGCGGCGACAGCGACACCGCGCTCACTCGGTGACCGTTGACGAACGTGCCGTTGGTGGAGTGCAGATCGCGCACCGCAACGCCATCGGTGGTGCGCCAGAACTCGGCGTGCTGGCGCGAGACGTTCGCGTCGTTGATGACCACCGGGACCACGGGACTGCGGCCCACGATCAGCGGTTTCTCGGCGATGACGAAGGAGCGCCCGTCGTCGAGCAGCAGGCGCGGCTCCCGCTCGCCGCCCACGAACGCCGTCTCGACGGCGACGGCCCCGACGCGCACGTCGTCGTCGACGAAGACGTGGACCGCCACCGGGCCAACGAAGTTGTAGCCCTCGGCCAGCGCGTGCTGGCGCACGGTCTCTTCGAGCTCGCGCACCAGGGCGGCCTGAAAGCCATCGAAGCGAGCCGCGTCGCGGGGTCCGAGCCAGACCTTGATGTCGTTGGGCGAGAGGGGCCCCTCGGCCGAGAGCTGCCGGGTCAAGTCGATCTCGCGCACGATGCGGGTCGCGATCTCGACGGGTTGGAGACCACTCGAGAACGAACGGGAGAACGTCCGTTCGAAGAGCCGCTCCAGGCGGTTCTCCACAGCCCGCAAAACCATAGGTCCTCATCGTACCGGGGAATATCGCCCGTCAGTAGGCGTCGCGGGCGTTCCCTGAGTTCGACTAGGGTTGACGGGTCCACGGGCGAGTGGCGAAATTGGCAGACGCGCAGGCTTCAGGTGCCTGTGTTCGAAAGGACGTGCGGGTTCAAGTCCCGCCTCGCCCACCAGGCACCGGCGCCACCACGACGAGGGAGCCCGGGCGCGCCGCCCGAAACAGCCGTGACAATGAGGCGGACCGCGTCCCTTTTTGCCCCCAATCGTGGGTCCCCATCGCCTCGGTGGCGTGCCCGCGCAGCACCGGCGCCCGCGACGATCGGCGACTGGTGGATTTGGCGAGATCGCCGCTACGGCGCCAGGCGTCCCCGGGAGGCCGCACGGGCGGTGGCCCGTCGGGCCTCGACGTCGGAGCGATCGAGGGTGCGCCGCCACGCACTAGAGTGGTAAGACCGTCTGGCGCACTGCCGGGCGGGGGCCGATTCCGATGTCTTCCGAGTTGGTTCACCACTAACGAGGAGCATTGTGTCCCCCACCTTCGCCGAGCTCGGCGTGCCCACCCACCTGGTCGAACGCCTGGGCGACCTCGGCCTCGCGGCCGCTTTCCCCATCCAGGAGGCTGCCCTGCCCGATGCGCTCGCCGGACGCGACGTTATCGGCCAGGCCGCCACCGGCTCGGGCAAGACCCTGGCCTACGGCCTCGCCCTCCTGGCGCGCCTGGAGCGGGCTCGTCCCCTCCACCCCCGCGCGCTGGTGTTGGCCCCCACGCGCGAGCTGGCCTCCCAGGTGCAGCGCACCCTGGCCGCGCTGCACTCGGATCCCCGCCGGGTCATCAGCATCTACGGGGGCACGCCCTACGGCGCGACCCGCCGGGCCCTGGCCGCCGGCGTCGATGTCGTCGTGGCCTGTCCCGGACGTCTCGAGGACCTGCTCGAGCGCCAGACGCTCCACCTGGACCAGGTGTCCATCGTCGTCGTCGACGAGGCCGACCGCATGAGCGACATGGGCTTCTTGCCAGCCGTCCAGCGGATCATCGCCCAGACCGCTCCGGTCCACCAGACGCTGCTGTTCTCGGCCACGCTCGATCCGACGATCCAGCGTCTCGTGACGCGCTTCACCCGCGACGCCGTCATCCACGACGTCGTCGACACGTCGGCCCCCAGTGACGTGGACCACCACTTCTGGCGCGTCCCGCGCGACGAGCGCGTCGCCGTCGTCGCCAGCACCCTGGCCACCCACCGTCGGGCGATCGTCTTCACGCGCACCAAGCACGGGGCCGACCGGCTCGCCAAGCAGCTCGCCGACCGTGGCGTCTCGACCGCCGCCCTGCACGGCGGCCGCAGCCAGGCCCAGCGCGACCGCGCCATATCCCTCCTGTCGGGCGGCCGGATCGACGCCCTCGTCGCGACCGACGTGGCCGCCCGGGGGCTCCACATCGAGTCCCTGCCGGCCGTCATCCACTTCGACCTGCCCACCCAGAGTGAGGACTACGTCCACCGTTCGGGGCGCACCGGCCGTGCGGGAGCGCGCGGCACCGTGATCTCCCTGGTCACCGACGAGACCGTCGCCGCCGCGCACCGACTCCAGCGCGCCCTCGGACTACCCCGTGGCCTCACCGAGCCCGGGTCCGCTCACCCCGAGGAGCGCCCGCTGACCCCGACCGACACCAGTGCCAGCGACCAGCCGGCACGCGCGGCGGCGCCATCGGGCCACCCGGTGCGCGCCGAGCGTCCGGTCTCCTTCGCGGGGACCTCGCCGACCGGTGACGGCCACGCGCCGCGAAGCCGGCCGCGGGACCGCGGGCCCCGTCAGAACGAGGCCGTCGTCACCTACTTCAACGAGACGCGAGGCTACGGATTCGCCCGCGACGAGCGCGGTGACGACCTCTTCATCCACCACACGCGCATCGACGGCGGGGGATTTCGCACGCTGGCCAAGGGCGAGCGGATTCACTTCGACGAGGTCCGCGGCCCCAAGGGCCGCGAGGCCCACAACGTGCGCACCAGCGTGCGGACCCGCGAGACCTCCTCGCACGGATCCGCGCACCGCACACCGCGCTCGCCCGCCGCTCGCCGCGCCCGCTAGGGCTGACCCAGCACACCGGACTCGGCCGCCTCACACCGAGGGCTCCGCCGCCGATCCGGCGAACTGCGCCGCGTACAGGCGGTGGTAGGCGCCCCCAGCCGCCAGCAGGCTGCTGTGGTCGCCCTGCTCGACGACGCGCCCGTGCTCCATCACCACGATGATGTGGGCGTCGCGAATCGTCGAGAGGCGGTGAGCGATCACGAAGCTCGTGCGGCCCTCGCGCAGCGCCGCCATCGCGCGCTGGATCAGGACCTCGGTGCGGGTGTCGACGCTGCTCGTCGCCTCGTCCAGGATCAGGACGTCGGGGTCGGTGAGGAACGCGCGAGCGATCGTGAGCAGCTGGCGCTGTCCCGCCGACAGGTTGGCGCTGTCGTCGCCGAGCACCGTGTCGTAGCCGTCGGGCATCGTGCGCACGAAGGCGTCCACGTGCGCCGCCTGGGCCGCGGCCACGATCTCCTCCTCGGTCGCGCCCGGTCGGCCGTAGGCGATGTTCTCCCGCACACTGCCCGCGAACAGCCAGGGGTCCTGGAGCACCATCGCGAAGTGCCGGCGCACCTCGTCGCGCCCGAGCTCCCGGTAGTCGTGCCCGTCCAGGAGGATGTGGCCCCCGTCGATCTCGTAGAAGCGCACCAGCAGGTTGACCAGCGTGGTCTTGCCCGCACCCGTGGGGCCGACGATGGCCACCGTCTCGCCCGGCGCGACCTCCAAGCTCAAGTCCTCGATCAGCGCGACGTCGGGGTCGTAGCGGAAGCTGATCGCGCGCAACGACAGGGCGCCGCTCCCCGGCCGGGCGGGCCGGGGCGCGAGGTCGGCGGCCTCCTCGCTGGCGTCGAGGAACTCGAAGACGCGTTCGGCCGAGGCCAGGCCCGACTGCAGGGTGTTCATCTGCCCGGCGATCTGGGTGATCGGCATCGTGAACTGGCGCGTGTACTGGATGAACGCCGTCACGTCGCCTAGGGACAGCAGACCCGAGGCCACGCGGTAGCCGCCGATCACCGCGATCGCCACGAAGTTCAGGTTCGAGACGAACTGCATGGTCGGCTGGATCGCGCCCGACAGGAACTGCGCCCTGAAGCTCGCGCGGTAGAGGCGTCCGTTGACCTCGTCGAACTGGGCGGAGGTGGCGGAGCGCCGACCAAAGACCTGCACCAGGCTGTGGCCGGTGTGCGACTCCTCAACGATCGCGTTGAGCTCGCCGGTGCGGCGCCACTGGGTGGTGAAGTGCACCTGGCTGCGCCGGGCGATCAGGATCGTCAGGACGAAGGCCACCGGGATGGTGACGACGGCGATCGCGGCCAGCAGGGGCGAGATCCACAGCATCATCGCCAGCACGCCGACGATGGTCAGCACCGAGGTCAGCAGCTGGCTGAGACCCTGCTGCAGCGTCGTGGTGAGGTTGTCGATGTCGTTGGTGACGCGGCTGAGCACGTCACCGTGCGGGTGCGTGTCGAAGTACGCCAGGGGCAGGCGCGCCAGCTTCTCCTCGACGTCCCGGCGCAGCCGGTACATCGAGCGCTGGGCGACCCCGGCCATCAGGTAGCCCTGCCCGTAGGTGAGCGCCGAGCCCACCAGGTAGGCCACGGCCGCCAGGGCCAGGGTGCTTCCCAGCCGCGGGAGGTTTACGCCGACCCCGGGGGTCAGTGGCATCGTCGAGAGCATCTGGGCGATCTGCCCACGGCCGTGGGCGCGCAGCAGGGCGACCGCCTGGGAGCGCGTGAGGCCGAGCGGCAGTCGGGCGCTGATGATGCCGTCGAAGAGCACGTTGGTCGCCCGCCCCAGGATCCAGGGTCCACTGACGTTGGCGGCCACCGCGGCCACGCCCAGGACGAGCGCGGCGAGCAGGGGCCGGCGCTCCGGGCGCAGTCGGCCCACCAGCCGGGCCAGCGACCGCCGGGCGTCGGTGGCCGAGCCGCCGGGCGCCGCTCCGGGCCGCATCCCCCCGCGCCAGGCGCCTCCGGGCCCGCCACCGATCGTCACGCCACCGGCCCCAGCTGCGACAGGACGATCTCCCGGTAGGGGTCGCACGCCGACATCAGGTCGTCGTGCGCGCCCACGCCGGCGACCCGTCCCTCGTCCAGGACGATGATCTGGTCGGCCCCCATGATCGTCGAGACCCGCTGGGCCACCACCAGCACGCTGGCCGACCCCGTGTAGGCGGGCAGGGCCGCCCGCAGGCGGGCATCCGTCTCGGCGTCCAGAGCCGAGAAGCAGTCGTCGAACAGGTAGAGCGCCGGGCGGCGCACCAGGGCCCGCGCGATCGCCAGGCGCTGGCGCTGGCCCCCCGACACGTTGGTGCCTCCCTGGTCGATGGGGGAGCTCAGGCCGCCCATCTCGGAGACGAAGTCCGACGCCTGGGCCACGGCCAGCGCCCGCCACAGGTCCTCGTCGCCCGCCTCCTCGGCACCCAGGCGCAGGTTGCTCGCCACGGTGCCTCCGAATAGGTAGGCGGCCTGGGGCACCAGCCCGATCGTCGCCCACAGCTGCTCGCGCGACTGCTCGCGCACGTCGAGCCCGTTGACGCGCACGGTGCCCGCCGAGACGTCCAGGAAGCGGGCCACCAGGTTGAGGAGGGTGGACTTGCCCGATCCCGTGCCGCCGATCACCGCGCTGATCTGGCCCGGCGCGACGTGCACGGTGACGTCCTCGAGCACGGCCCGCTCCGAGCCCGGATAGCGGAAGTGGACGCCCGCGAGCTCGACGGCCCCGTCGACGTGCGCGGGGCGGCGGGCGGTGGGCGGGTCGACGATGGACGGTGTGGCGGCCAGGACCTGGGCGATGCGTTCCGCACTGGCCATGGCGCGCGGCACCATGATGGCCAGCATCGTGGCCATCATCACCGCGATCAGGATCTGCAGGATGTAGGAGAGCACCGCGGTGAGGTTGCCGATGGACACCGAGCCCTCGGCCGCCAGACGCCCCCCGAACCACATCACCGCCACGCTGGTGAGGTTCAAGATCGCCATCATCGTGGGCATCATCAACGCGAAGAGGCGGTTCACCGAGAGGGTGGTGGCGGTGAGGTCGGCGTTGGCCTCGTCGAAGCGGCGTGCCTCATCGGGTCCGCGCACGAATGCGCGGACCACGCGAACCCCGGTGATCTGCTCGCGCAGCACCTGGGTGATGCGGTCGATCTTGACCTGCATCACCCGGAATCGCGGCACGACCCGCGACATCATGATCGCGAGGAAGACGACCATGAGCGGCACCGCCACCGCCAGCAGCGGCAGGAGCCGGGCCCCCTCGCGGATGGCGAAGATCATGCCGCCGACCATCATGATCGGCGCGACCACCATCATCGTCAGGGAGATCTGCAGGACCATCTGGATCTGCTGGACGTCGTTGGTGTTGCGCGTGATGAGCGACGGCGTCCCGAAGTCGCTCATGTCCCGCAGCGAGAAGGTCTGCACGGCCCCGAACACGTCCCGGCGCAGGTCGGCGCCCACCGACATCGAGACGCGCGAGGCCCAGTAGACCCCGATGATCGCGACGGCGCTGATGGCCAGGGTCACGGCGAGCATCTCGGCGCCCGTCGCCCAGATGTACCCGAGGTTGCCCTCGACGATCCCCCGGTTGATCAGGTCGGCATTGAGGTTGGGCAGGTAGAGGTTGCCCAGGGACTGGGCGACGAGCATCACCACGATGAGCACGATCGGACCTGACCGCGGGCTGAGGTAGGGACGCAGCAGACGCCACAGCATCAACGACCCACTCTAGGGTGAGCGGTCCGCAGGCCTAGGTCTCGACCAGGGAGAGCAGGCTCTCCTCCTCTTGGGCGGTGTGCAGCGCCACGATGGCCTGCAGCCCGTAGAGCATGCTGCGCAGCTCGACGACGTCGGCGTCGTCGGTCCCGCCACGCTCGAGGTCGTCGAGCAGCTGGCCCAGCCGCCGCACGCGATGGGCGATCTCCGCGTGGGCCCGACTCATCGTGCCCAGCGGGTCTCGGCCCCCGAGGAACTCGCGCAGGACCGGGTAGAGGTCCTGCTCCTCGGCCAGCTCGTGCGGCAGCACTGCGGCGACCAGGTGCTGGTGGACCCGGCGCGCGGCGGCGATCGCTGCGGGTGCATCGGACGTCTCGGTGACGTCGGCCGCCTCTCCCAGCTCGTCGAGCACGGCGACGACTTCGCGGTGCTGCTCGCGGAACTGCCGGCCCAGCCGCGAGGCCTCGGCGGGCAGGTGTACGGCGGCGGTCCTGGCGCCCGCGGAGCGTGCCCGCAGGGCGTTGACGATGACGGCGGCGTCGATGCACTCCTGGAGCACGGCCCCCGCGACCGCCGGGATCCCGCCCGCCCCGGCGACGGCCATCGCGATGAGCGACAGGCCGGTGCCCACCGCCACGCTCTCCAGCGCGATCCGGCGCGTCCGGCGGGCGATCCCCAGCGCCTCGACCAGCCGGTCGAGCCGGTCGACCATGACCACCACGTCGGCCGCCTCGGACGCCGCCGAGGCGCCCCGCGCGCCCATCGCGACCCCGACGTGCGCCAGCGCCAGCGCGGGCGCGTCGTTGATGCCGTCGCCCACCATGGCGGTGGCGGCGTGGGCGCTCGCGCGCGCCACCTCGTCGAGCTTCTCGGCCGGCGTCCGGTCCGCCAGCACCTCGTCGACGCCGATCACCGCCCCGATCCCCTCGGCGACGTCAGCCCGGTCCCCCGTGAGCAGCACGACGTGCCGGACCCCGCCCTCGCGCAGGGCGCGGATCGTGCGAGCGGCCTCGGGGCGCGGGGGGTCGGCCAACTCCAGGACGCCGACCACGACCCCGTCGACCGACACCCAGACGGTCAGGGCCCCCTCGCGTTGCGCGTGGCGGCGCGCCGCGCGGGCCCACGGCGGGGGCAGATCCACCAGCACGTAGGACTCACCGCCCACCGCCACCCACCGACCCGCGACGCGGCCGCGCACCCCGCTGCCCGGAGACTCCTCGACGTCCTCGGGCAGTGCCAGCGGGCTGTCGCGCACCCGTGCCGCGTGCACGATCGACTCGGCCACGACGTGGGGCGACATCTGGTCCACCGACGCCGCGAGCGTCAGCACCTCGCGGGCGTCCCAGCCCGGCGCCGGAAGGACCCGCACCAGCTCGGGCCGTCCCTGGGTGACCGTCCCGGTCTTGTCGAGGAGTACCGTGCGCACGCCGGCCAGGCGCTCGAGCACGGCCCCGCTGCGCACGATGATGCCGCGGCGCGCGGCGCGGGATAGACCGGCTACGAAGGCCGCGGGCGCCGCCAGGATCATCGGGCACGGGGTGGCCACCACCAGCACCGCGACCGCGCGGGTCGCCCCGCCAGCCCACCACGCCGCACCGGTCGCCACGGCCGTCACGCCGACGAAGCCGACGGCGAACCGGTCGGCCAGGCGCACGAAGGGGGCCGGGGTCGCCTCGGCACCCTCGACCAGCCGGACGATCTGGGCGTAGTCGCTCTGGTCGGCCGGCACCAGCGCGATCAGGTCGAAGGGCGCGCCCGCGTTGACCACCCCGCTGGACACCCGCTCCCCGGCCGCCCGCGTCACCGGCAGCGGCTCTCCCGTCATCGCGGCCTCGTCGAGTACCGCGCGCGCCGAGTGCACCGTCCCGTCGACGGGCACGACCGCACCGGTGGCCACCAGGAGGCGGTCGCCCACGCGCACGGCGTCGAGCGGTACCGACTCCAGGGCGCCGTCACGGTAGCGCCGGGCGCTCGTGGGCGCGCGGCGCACCAGCGACGCCAGATCCTGGCGCGCCCGCGCGCCGGCCCACTCCTCGAGAGCGCGGCCCGTAGCCAGCATGACGCTGATGACGGCCCCGGCTAGGTACTCACGAACCGCCAGCGCGCCGGCCAGCGCGACCAGGGCGATGACGTCGACCCCCAGGTGACGCGCGCGCAGGCTGGCCACGATGGTGACCAGCGACAGGCCCAGGCCCAGCACGCCCGCACCCACCCAGAGCGCGTCGCCCACGCCGGCGCTCCCGACGCCGGTCGCGACGCCGCCGCTGACCAGGAGTGCCGCGACCACGACCAGCAGCCCGCGGCTCCCGCGAGGCACCGCCACCGGGTCGCGCGACCGCGGTCTCATGAGCCCACCCTAGGTTCGCGGCGCCGCGCCGCCGAAGACGATCAGCGCACGGTCAGCGTGATCGGGACAGCCCGCAGCGCCTGGGACACCGGGCAGTTCTCCTTGGCCGTAGTGGCGGCCGCCGCGAAGGCCTCGCCCGACAGCCCCGGGACGTCGCCGGCCACCGCGATGCGGATGGCGATGATGCCCTCGCCCGGCTGGAAGTCGACCTCGACCGAGGTGTCCAGGGCAGTGGCCGGCGTGCCCCCCTTGGCCAGGGCGCTCGACAGCGCCATGGAGAAGCACGCCGCGTGCGCCGCGGCGATGAGCTCCTCGGGACTGGTGCGGCCCTCGGGCGTCTGGGCACGGCTGGCCCACGTCACGTCGAAGGCTCCCGTGCCGCTGGAGACCAGCGACACCGTCCCGTGCCCCTCGAGCAGCGTCCCCTCCCAGTGCGCGTCGGCAGTGCGTGTCGTGGCCATGCGTCCTCCTCGGTGTCCAAGACGTTCTAGCGCGCCGGTGGCCGACGCGCCGCACCCCGGGCTCCGGGTCCCACTGGACGCTCCCGTTAGGATGGGTGCCGATATGCGCTGGCGCCCGTGTCTGCCCTCCGACGCCGTCGCCTCCGAGTGAGGAGCGGGCGCCCTCTCGCGTGGCGCGTCCGCCGTCCCGGGGCGCTGGCCGCGCTGGCGGCCGCCCTCGCCCTGGTCCTGGCACCGTTCGCCCCGGGCGGCCGGGCGGGCGGTGCCGCGTCGGGCTGGGTGACCGCGTGGACCTCGCCGACCGATTTGGCCCTCGGTGGCACCTACAACTCCACCATCCGCGACATCGCCACGGTCCCCGTCGCCGGAACGCGGCTGGCCCTGACCTTCTCCAACCTGTGGAGCTCCACGCCCACCACGTTCGCGGCGGTGACCGTGGCCGAGGACCTCTCGGGACCGAGCCTGGTCGCGGGCACGCTGCACCCCGTGACCTTCGCCGGGCGTCGCTCGGTGACGATCCCGGCTCACGGCCGCGTCACCAGCGATCCCGTCTCGCTGGCCGTGCACAGCGGCGAGACGCTGGCCGTCTCGATCGCCGTCGCCGGCTGGGC
The DNA here is from genome assembly GCA_021785695.1 of Actinomycetes bacterium. Taxonomy (GTDB): domain Bacteria; phylum Actinomycetota; class Acidimicrobiia; order Acidimicrobiales; family RAAP-2; genus RAAP-2. The sequence continues at coordinate 96,205 of JAJYEQ010000003.1, read as the reverse complement.
CACGGTGAGCGTCCACTACTGCTGCGTCGGCCATACCGACACCTGGGCGACGGCTAACGGCGTGGGCGACCAGACCTCGGTGACCTCCGCCCTGCCCTTCAACGTGTCGCTGACCGGTCCGTTCCTGCGCTTCCTGTCGGGCATCACGGTTGCGGGCACGCCCGCACGCGGGACGGTGGTCGCCTTCGGCGACTCCATCACTGACGGCTACGGCTACGAGAACCAGGGCTACAGCTGGGTCACCGCGCTCCAGCAGCGGCTCGACGCGCTCCCGGCGCGCGACCAGCTGGCCGTCGTGAACGAGGGCATCTCGGGCAACACGCTCACCGTGTTCCCGGCCGGGACCACCTTCGCGGCCAACTCGGGGGGCTGGCCCGGCGTGACCCGCTTCGCCACCGATGCCCTGAGCTGGCCCGGCGTTCGCTCCATCGTGGTGCTGCTGGGCATCAACGACATCTGGTTCGGCGCGGGCGGGCTCACCGGCCATCCCATCCCGCCCTACGGCACGGCCGCCTCGCTGGAAGCCGGCTACCGCTCCCTCATCGCGCAGGCCCGGGCCCACGGGATCCCCATCGACGCCGTGACCCTGCTGCCCCGCGCCACCTCGACGGCCAACCAGCGCGACGACGTCATCGCCGAGTACTGGGGTCCGAGCGAGCAGGCCGTCCTCAATGCCGTCAACGCCTGGCTGCTCTCGGGGCACTCGGGCTTCACGCACGTGATCGACGCGGCCAGCGTCATGGGTGACGTCTACGACGGCGCCTGCCAGCCGACCCTGCCCTACCCCGCGTACTTCAACCAGGACCACCTGCACCCCAACGTGGCCGGTCAGACCGCGCTGGCCAACGCCATCCCGACGTCCTGGCTGGGCACGGCCGCCGCGCCGCACACCCCCGCCCTGACCAGCGCGATCCCGACGCCCGGATGTGCCGCGGCGCACCGGGCCGCCGCGGTCCTGGCGGCCAGCGTCCCGCCCACCACGACCACCACCACGACGACGCCGGTGACCACGACGACCGCCGGCCCGTCTCTCGCTCGCCGGGCGCGCCCGTTCCTGGGCGGTGCGCTGATCGTGCTGCTGGTCCTCGCGGCCGCCCTCGCCCTGGTGGCCCGCAGCCGGGTGCGCCGCCGGCACCGGGCCCACCAGCGCCTGGCGTCTCGGGACGCCTACCCGCGCCTCCAGCCCCCGCGCACGCGCCGACCCCGCCGCTGAGCGCGGGCCGCACCCGTCAGCGCACGTCGTAGCGGTAGCGCAGGAAGACCTCGCCGCTGCGTGAGGTGATCTCGCCGTCGCGCCGCCAGCCCAGGCGGTCGTAGAAGTGCTGGGCGGCCAGGTCCGGTGGCGTCACCAGAACGAGCTGCGCGACGCCCGCCGCGCGCGCCTGCGCGATGGCCTCGACGACCAGCGCGCGGCCGATGCCGTGACCCTGCTGGGCCGCGTCCACCAGCACGTGGGTGACCTCGCCCACGACGGGACCCGGCGCCGCCGACCCGGTCTCCGACGTGCGCCGCCGGGCCAGGCGGTACAGGCCGCCGGCGTAGCGCCGCGCGCGCGTCACCAGCAGGTCGCGCGCCAGTGGCCGGTCGCGCGTGAGCGCCAGCCCGATGTCGCGCCCGAGGCGCCACCCATCGCGGCGCACCATCGCGCGCGTGTGCTCGGCCGGCCCCGTCGCGCCCAGCAGGGCGCCGACCACACGGCCGTCCTCCTCGGCCACCAGGGCCAGCCCGCCGGGGGCCGCGCGCCACGCCCGGTAGTACGTGCGCAAGAAGCGCGGGCCGAAGCGCGTGAGGAACTCCATGGGCAAGACGTCCACGTGGAGTGCGACGGCGGCTCGCACGTCGGCGTCGGTCATCGCTCGTACCCGCATCGCACCCCCTCAGCGCCGCCCACACTACGGGGTGGGGGGCCGCTGGCGGGGGCCCCTGCTACGCTCGGCGCGATGGGCCCCGCGCGACACGGTCGGCGCTTGAGTCGGCGGCGTCGCCAGCGTCTCGGCGCCTTCTCCCTGATCGTGGCCGCTCTCGTGGTGGCCACGGTCCTCGCCGTACGCCCCGGCCGCGGCCCGAGCACCCCCCCGACCACCTCGTCGACCACCTCGACCGCACCCGCGACCACGACCACGCCCCCCCCGACGACCGGACCCGTGGCGGTGGGCGCGGTGACCTTCACCGTGACCGAGCCCGCGACGACCTCGAGCGGTGCCCGCAGCTTCCCGGTGACGGTTCGCTACCCCGCCATCGGTGCGGTCGGCGAGGCGCGCAGCGGGCTCCCGCCGCGGCCCGGTCCCTACCCCCTGGTGATCTTCTCGCAGGGATTCGACATCTCCCCCGAGGCCTACGCCGGCCTGCTCGACGCGTGGAGCGCGGCCGGCTACGTGGTCGCGGATCCCGCCTATCCCCACACGTCGCCGGGCGCGGCCGGCGGCGTCGTGCGCTCCGACATCGTCCACCATCCCGCTGATCTGAGCTTCCTGGTGACGACCCTGCTGGCCGACGACCACGCCAGCGGCCCCCTCGCGGGCATGATCGCGCCCGCCCCGATCGGCGTCATCGGACAGTCCGACGGCGGCGACGTCAGCCTGGCGGTGGCGGCCAACACCTGCTGCCGCGATCGCCGTGTCGGCGCGGCCATCCTGCTATCGGGCGCCGAGCTGTCGTGGTTCCCCGGGTCGTACTTCACCGACGGGTCGGCTCCGCTCCTGGTGGTCCAGGGCACCGCCGACCACGTCATGAACCCCGTCACCTGCTCGGTCACCCTGTACGACGCGGCCCCGCGCCCGCGCTTCTACCTCTCGATGCTCGGCCAGGACCACCTCAGCGCCTACGTCCCCGCCGGCCCGGCGCGCTCGACGGTGGCCGCGGTCACGATCGACTTCCTCAACGCCTACCTCAAGCACATCCCCGACGCCCTGGCCGCCATGCGAGCGGCCGGCGACGTCGCCGGGCGGGCGCACCTCACCAGCCAGAGCGCGCTGCCTCCGGTCGCCGGGACCTGTCCTGACGCGCCCGTGGGCTAGGGGGTCGGCTTGACGCCGCTGACCACATTGGCCTCGGCGACCACGTTGCGCGCAGCGACCTGCGTGAAGCCGGCCTCGCGCAGCAGGCGGGACCACGCCTCGGGTGTGATGGGCCGCTCGCGCAGGCGCAGGAGGTAGCGGCCGGCGTTCTTGGCGATGCGCCACAGGCCGGGGATTCCCTTCTTGGCCATGGCCCGCACCTTGCCGGCGATGACCTGGCGGTCCTGGGCACTGGTGCCGCGGCCCAGCATCATGTCCGCGTTGATGAACTGGCCGCCGGGACGGAGCCACCCGTAGGCGGCGCGCACGACACGGGCCTTGTCGGGATCCAGCAGGTGGTGCAGGGCGTAGTTGGACACCACGACGTCCACCGACTCTGGGTCCAGGCGCAACTCCTCGATCGGCGAGACGACCCCGGTCACCGTGGTGAGCCCCTCCTCGCGGGCCAGGGTGAGCATCCGGTCCACCATGGCGGCGCTCACGTCGACGCCCACCACCGTGGCCCCCCGCCGCGCCAGCTCCAGGGCCAGGCGCCCGCCGCCGCAGCCGAGGTCCACGCACGTGAGCCCGGGACGCAGGTCGACCGTGTCGATGGCCGCGGCGGCCACCTTGGCCATGCCGGCGTCGTTGTGCCGGTCCCAGGTGTCGACCCGCCGCGTCCACGCCCGACGCTGGGTCGCGATGGCCAGGCGCGTGCTGCGGCGCGGCCCGCGCGACGAGGAATCCGAGGAAGCTGCTGCCATGACTGTCCGATCTGCTGAGGGCGCTCGGCCCGCGAGGTCCCGTGACCCTCTCGGCCACCGCGATCGCCCACCAGACTACCGGTGGCTCTTCGCGTCACTGCTAGGGTGCGCCACGAGGAGGTGCCGATGGGTTTGATCGTCACTCTGGCGGTGGTCGCCGTCGTCCTGGTGGCGCTGTTGTGGCTCTCGGCCCGCACCGTCGGGCAGGCCTCGGTGGGCGTGGTGACGCGCTTTGGCCAGTACCGGCGCACCTTCGGTTCTGGTCTGCACTTCATCATGCCGATCGTCGAGCACGTCCACTCGCGCATCCCGGTCCAGAACCAGACGTCCAAGCTGGAGTTCGCGGCCATCACCAACGACCAGGCGGCCGTGCACTTCACCGCGACCATCATCTTCGCGGTCTCGGACCACGATCCCGAGACCATCCAGCTGGTCGCCTTCAAGTTCATCAACGCCGCGTCCTTCACGACGGCGCTGACCTCGGCGGTGGAGGCGTCGGTGCGCGAGTTCGTGGCCGGCAAGAAGCAGGCCGAGATCCTCGGGCTGCGCGGGGAGATCGCCACGCACGCCAAGGAGAGCCTCAACGAGCAGCTGGCCGGCTGGGGCTACAGCCTGCTCGACCTGGCCATCAACGACATCACCTTCGATCAGGCCGTGATGGACTCCATGAGCCGGGTCGTGGCCGCGACCAACGCGCAGCGGGCCGCCGAGTTCGAGGGCCAGGCGCTCCTCATCACGCGCACCAAGCAGGCCGAGGCCGAGGGTGCCGCCATCCGCATCTCCGCCGAGAACGAGGCCACCGCGGCCCGCCTGCGCGGCCAGGGGCTGGCCGCCTTCCGCACCGCTCTCAGCCAGGGTCTGAGCGAGTCGGCCCATCTCCTCGAGGAGAGTGGCATCAGCTCGGCGCTGCTGGCCTTCACCATGTGGACCGAGACCCTGCTCGACGTCGCCCGCTCCTCGCAGGGCAACACGATCTTCCTGGACGGCAATATCACCACGATGGAGAACGCGCTGCGGCGCCTCCAGGCCATCACCGACGGGTCGATGACGGGCGAGCTGCTCGTCACCCCGCCCGCGCCCCCGAGTGCGCCCTCGAGTGCGCCCCCGAGTGCGCCCCCGACCCCCTGAATGCCACGGGGGCCCGCCTAGCATGGGCCGGTGCATCTCCCCTCCGTCTCTCGACGCCGGCTGATCCCCGCCTCCCTGCTGGCGATGCTGGTGATCGTCGCCGCCCTGGCCGCGTGGCGCTCTGCTGGCGCCCCGGCCGCCGCGACGCCGGGACCCGAAGGCGTTGCGGTCCAGCCGGTCCCGGCGCTCGCTCCCGCCGGCGCCGCCAGCGGCGCCCCGGTCGACCACATCACCTGTCGCGGCATCGGGAGCGAGACGGTGACCTACCACGTCCACACGATGGTCACGCTCTACGTCGACGGCCAGCCCGAGCGCCTGCCCGCGGGCATCGGTATCACCTCCCCGGCGGTGACCACCGGCTCGGGCGCCAGCACCTTCGTCGACGTCGGCCTCCACGACTGCCTCTACTGGCTGCACACCCACGCCAACGACGGGATCGTCCACGTCGAGGCACCCCGGCACGGCACCTTCACCCTGGGTGAGCTGTTCGCGATCTGGGGGCAACCGCTGTCAGCGACACGCGTGGGCCCGGCGCGCGGGCCCGTGGTGGTCTTCGTCAACGGCCACCGCCAGGCCGGCTCTCCCGGCGCGGCGGTCCTGGTCCCCGGGGGGGTCGTCCAGGTCGACGTGGGTCGGCCCGTCGTCGCCTTCCGTCCGGTCACCTTCCACGTCACGGGAGTCTGCGGGGATGGCACGAACGGGTGCGTGACGCCGACGAAGGGCTGAGCCAGCGCGCCCCGGGCGTCGCGCGCGCCAGACTGGGCCCATGAGCGGCGCGAGCCCCGTCCCGACGCGCCCGCGCGTGCCCGCCGTCCTGCGCCTCGGCGCGCCCCTCGTCGGTGTCCTCGTCGCCGTGGCGACGGGGGCCGCCAGCGTGCTGCTGGGCCGCGCCGGCTCGCCGGCGGTGCCGCTGGCGGCGACGACCCGGCCGGTGCTAGTCACGGCAGCCGCGCCCGTCGCGGGCCCGGGGTGGTCCGCGCCGGCCTTCGTCGCCGCCGGCTACCAGATATCGGCGCCGGGCACTCCCCTCACCGTGCTCGGCCAGCTGGCCCGCCTGTTCGGCGTGAGCGGGATGGTCAGCGTCTACAACGGCACCGCCTACCTGCTGGTCGCGACCAACGGCGCGCGCGTCACCTACGACACGTCCCGCGGGGTTAGTCGCTGGTCCTACGACGGACCGCCCGGCGCGGGCCCCACCGTCGGCGCGCTGCGCGCCTTCCTCGCGCGCCAGTGGGATCTGGCCGTCCCCCCCACGCACCGGGCCCACGCGTCGCTCGCCGTCAGCGTGGACGCGACGCGCAGCGCGCTGCGCGTCGGCATCGTCCAGCACGACGGTCTCCTCACCCACGCCGCGGGCCCGGCCTTCGTGGTCTCGACCAGCCGCGACCTGGGGCTGCGCGCACCGGCCGATGCCCTGGCCGCGCTGCGCGCGGCGCGCGCTGGCTCGGCCGGCTCCCCCGTGCGCATCGAGCACGCCGCGCTGACCTGGATGCCCTACGTGCTGGCCGACGCGACGATCTGGCTCCTGCCGACCTACCGCGTCACCGGCACCCGTGCGGGGGGTCCCTGGGCGGCCTCCGTCCTGGCCATCGCATCGACGAGAGCTCGCCTGCCCTGATCAGCGCTGCTCGATCAGGTCCACGTACTCCTCGCGCCACAGGTCGAAGTGCTCGTCGGGCAGCAAGACGGCGTGGGTGGGCTCGAGGCGCTCCACGAAGGCGATCTCGTGGGAGACCGCCACGATCGTCCCGTGCCAGTTTCGCAGCACCGTGCCCAGGGCATCCACGCTCGCCGGGTCGAGATTGTTCGTCGGCTCGTCGAGCACCAGCACGTTGGCCCGGGATGCGGCCAGCAGCGCCAGGGACAGCTTGGCGCGCTCCCCACCCGAGAGCGATCCCGGTCGCTGCTCGGCCGCCGTGCCCGGCAGCCCGAAGGCGCCCAGGAGCGCTCGGCGCTGTACGTCCGAGGGCATGGTGGTCGACTGGAGGTGCTCGAACACCGTGCGCGAGAAGTCGAGCTGCTCGTGCTCCTGGGCGAAGTAGCCGAGTGCGACGTTGGCCCCGAGGCGCACCGTCCCGCCCTGGGCCTTCTGCACGCCGACCAGGCAGCGCAGCAGCGACGACTTGCCCGCGCCGTTGCGTCCCACGATCACGATCCGGTCCCCGCGCCGGGTGATGAAGGACGTGTCGCGCAGGACCCGGTGGCTGCCGTAGCGCACGGCGAGGTGCTCGACGGTCACGGGCACGTCCCCGCTGCGCGGGGGTGCGGGCAGGCGAAAGGTCACGGTCCGCTCCCGGGTGCGCACGGTGGTGCGGTCGGCCTCCAGCCGCTCCACGCGCCGATCCAGGACCTTGGCCTTGCGGGCGCGCTTGGCCGTCTGGCCGCGCATCGAGTCGGCCAGCGTGCGCAGGCGGTGGATCTCGGCCGACTCGGCCGTGGCCAGCTTCTGCTCACTGCGCCGTCGCTCCTCGTCCTGGCGCAGGTAGTCCGAGTAGGTCCCGCGGTAGTCACGCAGCTGCCCGTCGCGCAGCGCCAGGACCCGATCGATCACCCGGTCGAGGAGGGGCAGGTCGTGGCTGATGACCAGGACCGTGCCGGCGAAGCGCTCGATCTCCTCGAAGAGCCAGCGCTTGGCGGCAGCGTCGAGATGGTTCGTGGGCTCGTCGAGCACCAGGACGTCGGGCTGCTCGTAGAGGACCCGCATGAGGTCGACGCGACGCCGCTGCCCCCCCGACAGGGAGGACAGGTCCTCGAGGAGCAGGGCCTCGGGCAGCCCGAGGCCCGCCGCCAGACGCCCCACCTCGGACTCGGCCTCGTAGCCGCCGCGCGCGGCGAACTCCACCTCGAGCGAGGTGTAGCGCTCGATCGTCTCGTCGGTGGGATCCTCGGCCATCGCGTGGCGCGCGTGGTGGACCTCCGCGTCCAGGGCGTCGAGCCCGCGGGCCGACAGCACGTGGGACAGCCCGATCGGGTCGACGCCCAGGCCGCCACCGATGGGCTCTTGGGGCAGGTGGCTCACCCGGCCCTGCGTGGCCACCGACCCGCCTACGCGCACGTGGCCCGGCGTGGTGCCCCGCAGCACCGCCAAGAGCGTCGACTTGCCCGCGCCGTTGCGTCCCACGATGCCGACCTTCTCGCCGTCGCCGATGGAGAACGCGCAGGGGGCGACCAGCGTGCGCGAGCCGATCTCGACGCTGAGGTCGCGCGCGATCAGCACGCCGGCACCCCCCGAGGGCGTGGCGCCGGCCGCATCACGTCGGGTGCCGCTCGGCGCCGCTAGTCGCCACTGGCGACGATGGCGGCGGTGGCGACGGCGTCGCCGTCGTCCAGGTTCATGACCCGTACCCCGGTCGCGTCGCGCCCCTGGGAGGAGATCTCGCGCACGGCGGTGCGGATCAGCACGCCGCCGGTCGAGACCAGCATCACCTCGTCGTCCAGCTCGGCCATCTGCGCCGCGACGACAAAGCCGCGCGCGGCGGTGAGCCGGATGCTCCGCACCCCCTGGCCGCCCCGGCCCTGCGTGGTGAAGCGATCCGTCTTGACTCGCTTGCCGAAGCCCGAGTCAGTGACCAAGAAGAGATCGGCACCGGGTCGAACGACGTCCAGCGAGATGGCCCGGTCCGCCGACCGCAGCCGGATGCCCCGTACCCCGGTGGCGTCGCGCCCCATCTCGCGCACGTCGGACTCGGCGAAGCGGATGGCCATGCCCTGGCTGGTCACGACCAGGAGGTCGTCGCCGCCCGTGGTGGGCATGACGCGCACGACCTCGTCGTCGTCGCGCAGGTGGATGGCGATCCAGCCCTCGCGCCGGGACTTGTCGTACTCGCTGAACGCGGTCTTCTTCACCGTGCCCGCAGCCGTCAGGAACATCAGGTACTGGTCGTCGGGGAAGTCCGGCGTCGCCACCACCGCCTGGATCCTCTCGGTGGGCTGCAAGTTGAGCAGGTTCACGATGGCGGTGCCCTTGGCCGTGCGCTCCTTGCGGGGAATCTCGTACCCGCGCAGCCGGAAGACGCGCCCCCGGTTCGAGAACAGGAGGATGTAGGCGTGCGCGGTGGTATGGATGATCTGGTCGACGAAGTCCTCGTCGCGCAGCTTGGCCCCCTGGACGCCGCGTCCGCCGCGCCCCTGGACGCGGAAGGCGTCGGCGGCCACCGACTTGACGTAGCCGGCGCGGGTCATCGTGATGACGATCTCCTCGTCCTCGATGAGGTCCTCGACCCCCAACTCGCCGGGGTCGTTGACGATGCTGGTCAGCCGGTCGGTGGCGAAGCGTGCGCGCACCTGGCCCAGCTCACTGGCGATCACACCGCGCAAGGTCGCCTCGTCGGCCAGGATCGCTCGTAGCTCCGCGATCGTGGCCCCGAGCCGCTCCATCTCGTCGTTCAGCTCGCTGCGGCCCAGGCGCGTCAGGCGGCCCAGGGTCATGTCGAGGATGTGGTTGGCCTGCTCCTCACTGAAGGAGAACGGCGCGGCCATCAGCGCGGCGCGGGCGCCCGCCCGATCGTCGGACTGACGGATCGCCTGGACGACCTCGTCGAGCATGTCGATCGCTCGCAGCAGTCCCTCGACGACGTGCGCGCGCTCCTCGGCCCGCCGCAGCCGGTAGCGCGTGCGGCGGGTCACGACCTCGATCTGGTGGGCGATGTAGTGCTGGAGCATCTGGGTCAGGGTGAGCGTCTTGGGGGCCCCGTCGACCAGAGCCAGCATGTTGACCGCGAAGGTCGTCTGCAGGTTGGTGTTCTTGTAGAGCTTGTTCAGCACCACGTTGGCGTTGGCGTCCCGCTTCAGCCGGATCACCAGGCGCGCCTTGCGGCCCGCCGAGTCGTTCTGGACGGCCGCGATGCCCTCGAGATCACCCGACTTGACCAGGTCGTAGATCTTCTCCTCGACCGACTCGACCGAGACCTCGTAGGGGAACTCGGTCACGACGATCCGCGTCTCGCCGCGATGCTCCTCGATCTCGGCGACCGCGCGCATCTTGACCGAGCCGCGCCCGGTGCGGAAGGCGTCGAGGATCCCCTGGCGCCCCAGGATGTGGGCGCCCGTGGGGAAGTCGGGGCCCTTGACGAAGGCCATCAGCGACTCCAGCGGGGCGTCGGGGTGGGCCAGCAGGTGCAGGGTCGCGTCGATCACCTCGCCCAGGTTGTGGGGCGGGATCTTGGTGGCCATCCCCACCGCGATGCCCTGGGACCCGTTGACCAGCAGGTTCGGGAACCGCGAGGGCAGGACCGAGGGCTGCTGGCTGGTGTTGTCGTAGTTGGGCTCGAAGTCGACGGTCTCCTCGTCGATCGCGTCGAGCATCTCCATGGCCAGGGGGGCCAGGCGGCACTCGGTGTAGCGCATGGCCGCGGCGCCCTCGTCGGGGCCGGTCCCGCCAAAGTTGCCGTGGCCATCGATCAGCGGGTGGCGCATCGAGAAGTCCTGGACCATGCGCACCAACGCGTCGTAGATCGCCGAGTCGCCGTGGGGATGGTACGTGCCCATCACCTCGCCGACGACCTTCGCGCACTTGGTGTAGGGGCGGTCCGGCCGCAGGCCCTGGTCGAACATCGAGTACAGGATGCGCCGGTGCACGGGCTTGAGGCCGTCACGCACGTCGGGCAGCGCGCGCGACACGATGACCGACATCGAGTACTCGAGGAACGAGCGCTCCATCTCGAGGTTGATCTCGATGGGCTCGATGTAGCCCAGGGGAATGTCCGTTCCGGCGGTCGTCGACCCGCCCGGGGATGTCTTCTTGCGAACCATGGTCCTCCGGTCCTGCGTCTAGATGTCGAGGAAGCGAACGTCTTTGGCGTTCGTCTGGATGAAGTGCCGGCGCTGGGGGACGTCATCCCCCATGAGGATCGAGCACACCTCATCGGCCAGGGCCGCCTGCTCGACGGTGATCTGCAGCAGGGCGCGGCGCGTGGGGTCCATCGTGGTGTCGCGCAGCTCGTCGTAGTCCATCTCGCCCAGACCCTTCAGCCGCTGAAACTCGTTGCGGTGATCGGGGTGCTCGGCCAGGTAGGCGGCCTTGGCCGCGTCGTCACGCAGGTACACCTTGTCCTTGCCCTGCAGCGTCGAGTAGAGCGGCGGCTGGGCGACGTAGACGTGCCCGTTGTGCACCAGCTCGGGCATCTGGCGGAAGAAGAACGTCAGCAGCAGCGTGCGGATGTGGCTGCCGTCGACATCGGCGTCGGCTAGGAGGATGACCTTGTGGTAGCGGATCTTCTCGACGTCGAAGTCGGGTTCGACGCCAGCCCCGATGGCCGCGATCAGCGCCTGGATCTCCACGTTCTTCAAGATCTTGTCGGCCCGTGCCTTCTCGACGTTGAGGATCTTGCCGCGGATGGGCAAGATGGCCTGGGTTCGCGGGTCGCGGGCGTCCTTGGCGGACCCTCCCGCCGAGTTCCCCTCGACGATGAAGAGCTCGCACTCGCGCGGGTGGCGCGATGAGCAGTCCACCAGCTTGCCCGGCAGGCCCGCCCCGTCCAGCGCGTTCTTGCGCCGCGTCAGGTCCCGGGCCTGGCGTGCCGCCATGCGCGCGCGCGAGGCCTGCACCGCCTTGGCCACGATCTGGCCACCCTCGCGCGGGTTCTCCTCGAGCCAGTCGGCCAACTTCTCGTTCGTCGCGCGCTCGACCAGCGAGCGGATGCTGACGTTGCCGAGCTTGCTCTTCGTCTGGCCCTCGAACTGCGGGTCCCGGAGGCGCACCACGACGATGGCGGTCAGGCCCTCACGGATGTCCTCACCCAGGAGGTTCTCCTCCTTCTCCTTGAGCAGGCCGCGCTTGCGCGCGTAGCGGTTGACCGCGTTGGTCAGCGCCTTGCGGAACCCCTCTTCGTGCATGCCCCCCTCGATGGTGGCGATCCCGTTGGCGTAGGAGTGGATGCCCTCGTAGTAGCCCGTGTTCCACTGGAAGGCGACCTCGACCTCCTGGCCCTCCTCGGACTGGGTGTAGAAGCCGATCTTGCGAAACAGCGACTCCTTGGACGCGTTCAGGTGCCGGACGTAGTCGACGACGCCCCCGCTGTAGCGGAACGACTGCTTGGACTCGCGGCCCGGACGCTCGTCGTAGAAGCGGATCTCCAGATCCCGGTTCAAGAAGGCCATGATCTGGAGCCGCTCGGAGACCGTCTGGGCCCGGAACTCGGTCTCGTCGAAGATCGTGGGATCGGGACTGAAGGTCACCGTCGTGCCCGTGCGCCCGTCTGCGGCTGCCCCCACCTCACGCAGCGGGCCCTGTGGTTCGCCGCCGTTGCGGTACTCCTGGACGTAGTGGCGGCCGTTGCGGTCGATCTCCAGTATCAGCGTGGCCGACAGGGCGTTGACGACCGAGACGCCCACGCCGTGCAGCCCGCCCGAGACCTTGTAGGTGCCTCCCCCAAACTTCCCGCCGGCGTGCAGCACCGTCATGACGATCTCGGCCGCGGAGCGCCCCGGATACTGGGGGTGCTCATCGACCGGGATGCCCCGGCCGTCGTCGATCACCCGACAGCTGCCGTCGGCCCGCAAGATGACATCGATGTGCGTGCAGAACCCCGCCATGGCCTCGTCGACCGCATTGTCGACGACCTCCCACACCAGGTGGTGCAGACCCGCCGGTCCCGTGGACCCGATGTACATGCCAGGACGCAGGCGGACGGGCTCGAGCCCCTCCAAGACGGTGATGGCGCTGGCATCGTAAGTGCTGGTCTCGGCGGCTTTCTTGGGCACGGAGCGGTCCTCTCAGGTCTGGTGTACCAACGGGCTCAGCTCGACGCGGCCGATGCCACAATTCGGCCCCCCCAGTCTACCCGGTGGGGTCTGACATCCCACCCACCCGCGAGCTCACGAACCGCGCCGCACCCGGGGAACCACCGCGGTCGGCGCCCGCCCGCCGAGGTCGGCGTACCAGGCCAGGATCGCGGTGGACTGGCGGCGCACCCGCTCGGCGTGCGCCCCCGTGGGGACGCTCACGATCAGGCGACCCTCCTCGAGGGACTGGGGGACACACGAGGTCGCGAGCTCGGGTTCGGCGTGCTCGCGCCACCGGCGGCGCAGCTCGTCGACCTGGCCCAGATCGGCGCGGCCGAGGGTCTTGGCCACGTCGCGCAAGACGTCGCCCAGGCGGCGGGGATCCTGGCTCACGAGGCCCCCGATCCCTGGCGCACGTCGACGATGGCCGCGGTGGCGAGCTGGCGTGGTGGGGCCACCGCGGTCGTCACGATGGTCTGGCCCCCGGGCAGCAGCGCCAGCAGCCGCTCGCTGCGGGCCGCGTCCAGCTCACTGAACACGTCGTCGAGCAGGATCACCGGCGACACGTCGCGGTGCTCGATGACGACCTGGTGGCCAGCGAGGCGCAGCGCCAGCGCCAGCGTGCGCTGCTCGCCCTGGGAGGCCTGGCGGCGTGTGTCGCGACCGACCAGGGAGATGCGTACGTCGTCACGGTGGGGTCCCCGGGTGGTGTGCCCGCGGGCGATGTCGTCGTCGAGGCTCTCCTCCAGGGACCGGGCCGCGTCCGCGGACCAGGTGGCGTCGTAGGTCACGGCGACCTCGTCGTGCGTGCCCGCGAGCTCCTGGTGGTAGTGGCGCAGATGCGGGACCAGCCGGGCGATGAGCCCGCGGCGCAGCTCGATCACCGCGCCTCCGGCCTCGATCAGGTCCGCGGACCAGGTGGCCAGCTCCTCGCGATCCGGTGGCGTGGCTCCCGCCGCCTGGATCCGTCGCAGCACGGCGTTGCGCTGGGACAGGATGCGGGCGTAGCGCTCGAGGGCGGGGGCGCACGGGGGTGCCTCGTCGACCAGGAGGTGGTCGACGAGCTCGCGGCGGTGCTCTGGTCCCTGGCGGATCACGTCGACGCCCTCGGGGGTGAACACCGTCAGCGGCAGCGAGTCGCCCAGCTCCAGGCGCGACTGGGGGCGCTGACCGTTCACCAGCATGCGTTTGCGGCTGCCCCGCGCGGTGCGCTCGACGACCAGGTCGATCTGGACACGCCGGCTGCGGTGCTCGACGACGCCGTGGACCTCGGCGTACGGGGCTCCCGCCCGGATCAGGTCGGCGCCACTGGTCGTGCGGAACGAGCCCGCGGTCGCCAGGGCGAAGATCGCCTCGAGGACCGACGTCTTGCCGGTCCCATTGGGGGAGACCAGCACGGTCACCGACTCACGGTCCGGGCTGAACTCCAGCGCGGAGAACGTCCGGAAGTCCCGCAGCGTGAGGTGGGTCAGGCCCACGGGCTACTGCACGCGCACCGGCATCAGCAGGTACCGGAACCGGGTGTCGTCCAGTCCGTGCACCATGGCCGGGCGCACCGCGTCGGACAGCTCGATGACGACCTCGTCGCCCGGAACGGCCTCAACCCCGTCGATCAGGAAGTTCGGGTTGAAGGCAACCGTCAGGTCCTCACCTTGGTAGTCGACGTCGATGGTGTCCTCGACGCCGCCGGTGTCCTGGCTCTGGGTGCGGATCTCCAAGACGCGATCTTGGACGCTGAGACGCACTGATGACGTGGCGTCCTTGGCGACCAGGCGGGCGCGGCGCAGCGAGGTCAAGAAGGTGTCCTTGGCCACGCGCAGCTGGTTCGGGTAGCTCGGCGGGATCAGCTGGAGCACCGAGGGGTAGTTCCCGTCGATCAGACGCGACGCGACGCTCGTCTGGCCCACGACGAAGGAGATCTCCGACTCGGTCACCGTCACGCCGATCTCGGCGTCGGGGCTCAGCGCGCTGGCCGCGCGCTGCAGCTCCTGGAGGGCCCGCGCCGGCACGAGCAGGTCCCGGTGCGGCCCGAGCGCCCGCACGCCAGGAACGTCGCGGACCGCGAGCCGGTAGGAGTCGGTGGCGATCAGCCGCAGGGACTCGTTGTCCGCCGTGAAGAGCACGCCCGTCAGCAGTGGGCGCGCGTCATCGCTGGCCGCGGCTCGCACCACCTGGGTCAGACCGTGCACCAGGTCTTGGGCCGCCACGCTGAGCAGCTCGCCGGTTATGGGTGGCAGGTTGGGGTAGTCCCCCACCGCGAAGGTCCGCAGGGCGAAGCGTGCACGCCCGAGTGACACCGTGACGCTCTCGTCGTCCGATGCGATCGTCACCGCGCCGGCCTCCAGGGACCGGACCGCGTCGACCACCAGGCGGGCTGGCACCACGGCGGCGCCGTCCTCGAGGCCCACGACGGTCGCGGTCGTGCGCACCGTGATGTCGAGGTCCGTGCCGGTGACCGTCAGCCGGTCACCCTGCACGGTGAGCAGGAGGCCTGACGTGGCCCCCACCAGCCGGGAGGCCACGACGCGGCTGGCGGTGGCCAGTGCGTCGACCAGCGTGTCGCGCTCGGATCGGAACTTCATGGCGTGCCTTTCGTCGACTCCTCAGGGTACGTCACGGTGATAGAGGAGAGAGGTGGGTAGTAGTAGGGCTGTGGGGATGTGGGTAGTGAGCAAAGTACCTGGTAGGAGTGGGTCGTTGAGGGATGCGTTGTCCACAGCGGTGTGGGCAGGTCCTTCAACCCTGAAGGTACAAGCGTCGCTGGATGTGGGCGACGCGCGCATTTTCCACGGGACATCGACACGATCTGCTCACCTTGCTGACACGTCGACGGGTAGGTCGCCCTGGAGGCGCTTGGCCAGTTGGTTGATCTGGGCTAAGAGCTCGCTGTCGCGGGGCAGCTGCTCCTTGATCTTCTCCACGGCGCTGATCACGGTGGTGTGGTTGCGGCCGTCGAAGATCTTGGCGATCATCGGGTAGGAGTAGTTGTCCAGCATCTCGCGGATGAGGTACATCGCGATGTGCCGGGCGTGGACCAGGGGCCGCAGCCGCTTGGACCCCCGGACCTCGTTGGGCGACAGGCCGAAGTAGTCCGAGACGGCCTCGATGATCGTCTCGGGCCGCAGAGCCGTCTGCTCGTGCCCGAGATTCGTGAGGTGCGCCTTGGCCAGCTCCAGGGTGATGGGTTCCTGGCGCAGGTTGGCGAAGGCTCGCAGCATTGTCACCGAGCCCTCCAGCTCACGGATGTTGTCGCGCACGCGGTGCGCGACCCACTCGGCGACCTCGCTGGGCAACAGGACCCCCTCGGCCTCCGACTTGGCGTGGAGGATGGCGATGCGCGTCTCGAGGTCGGGCCGGTCGATCTCCGTGACCAGGCCTTGGAGGAGGCGGCTGCGGAATCGCTCCTGGATGCCGGCCAGGTCCCGCGGCGAGCGGTCCGAAGTCAGGACGATCTGCTTGCCCTCGCCGTGCAGGGCGTTGTAGGTGTGGAAGATCTCCTCGTGGAAGGTCTCGCCGCGCGCCTCCATGAACTGGATGTCGTCGATCAGGACCACGTCGTTCTCGCGGTAGCGCTCGTGGAGGGCCAGCTGGGTGCGAGTCTGGATCGCACGGATGAAGTCGTTGAGGAACGTCTCGGTAGACACGTAGAGAACGCGGCGGTCGGGGTAGTTCTCGTGGACGTAGTTGCCGATGGCGTGCAGCAGATGGGTCTTGCCCAGACCGCTGGATCCGTAGATGAGCAGAGGGTTGTAGGCCCGCCCCGGAGTCTCGGCCACGGACTGGGCGGCCGCGAAGGCGAGCCGGTTGGAGGGTCCCGGGACGAAGGAGTCAAAGGTCATCCGCGGGTCCAAGCGGGTGGGCCGGTCGACACTGGGCGCGTAGGCGGCCGACGGGACCGGCGCGTCGTCGGACTCGGCGAGCGCGCTCTCGCCGGGCTGGGCGATGGTCAAGGACACGTGGATGTCGCGGCCGATCACGGCCCGAGCGTTCTCGGTGATGAAGGGCAGGTAGCGCTGCTGGACGCGCTGGAGCTGGATCTGGTTTGGCACACCCAACACCAGATCGTCGCCGGTGAAATCCACAAGACGTAACTTGTTCAGGCCAGCCGACCAGACTGCGTCAGATGCCTGAGTTTTCAAGGATGTGCTCAATCGGAGCCAAAGGTCGTCGCTGTCGCTCACACCCCTCCTCCACAGCTCTGAAAACCATTATCCACAAGCCTCTCGCACTCGGGTGAGGGGCGTCGGGCTGGAGTCACGTTACACCCTGGAAGCGGTGAGAGACGAGGGGGAATTCTTCAGATAAGATGGCCGGTCTATGCGTGGTCACCCGGGGTGGTGGCTCCAAACGGGTGCGACGAGGATGAGGTCGAGGTGAAGCGGACATTTCAGCCCAACAAGCGCAGGCGCGCGAAGACCCACGGGTTTCGCGCGCGGATGCGCACGAAAGCAGGACGCGCCGTCTTGAAGGCACGGCGACTGAAGGGTCGACACCGGCTCACGGTGTGACCGGTGATTGAGAGTGTCCGCCGACGCCGAGATTTCGAACGATTGGCGGCGTCGACTCATCGGGCGCGCAGCGCGACGATTCGGGTCGTCTACTGCTCCCGCGAGTCCGACGACGCCGCTGTCGCGGTGGCCTTCGCCGTGGGACGACGTGTGGGGTCGGCCGTCGCGCGAAACCGCATCCGGCGACGGCTGCGGGCAGTACTCCAGGAGCTCGAGGGCACGATGCCTGAGGGCTTATACCTGATCAAATGCGATATAGGAACAAGAGATCTGACGTATGAAGAGCTCCGGACCCATCTCCGAGAGAGCATCAGTCGTGCCAGCACGCGCTGAGTCCTCCCCGATCGCGCGAGTTCTGGTGGCGTTGGTTCGCGGGTACCAGCGCCTGCGGGCCGGGCGTCCCTCGCCGTGCCGGTTCTACCCGTCGTGCTCGGCGTACGCCGTCGAGGCCCTGGAGGTGCACGGCGCAGCCCGGGGCTCGTGGCTGGCGCTGCGGCGCATCGGCCGGTGCCGGCCCCTGGGCCCGCACGGCATTGACCTGGTGCCCACCCGGGGCTCGACGCGGCGGGGTGCGTGATGGGATCGATCACCCACTCGATCGGATCGATCTTCCAGCCCATCTTTCACCTCTTCGGGTGGATCCTCGCCTTCTTCTACGGGCTGATCCCCAACTACGGGATCGCCATCGCGCTGCTCACCATCGTGATCATGGGGGCCCTGACGCCCTTCACGGTCAAGAGCACGAAGTCGATGATGGCGATGCAGAAGCTGCAGCCGGAGATCAAGAAGCTCCAGCAGAAGTACAAGGGCCCGGAGAACCGGCAGGTGCTCAACGAGGAGCTGATGCGGCTGTACCGGGAGGCCGGCGCCAACCCGGTGGGCGGCTGCCTGCCCGTGCTGCTCCAGGCTCCGTTTCTATTCATCCTGTATAGCGTTATCCGCGGCCTGACCAACGTGACCGCGAGCGGGGTCGTCCAGCCGCGCTACATCCCGACGACCTCGAAGATGTACCACAACCTGGTCGCCTCCCACGGGCAGATCACGTCGTTCGGCTTCAACCTGGCGCTCAAGCCCTTCAGCCACCACTCGTCGGCGCTGGCCGCCATCCCCTTCTTCGTGATGGTTGCGGTGGCCGTGGCCCTGCAGTACTTCCAGATGGCCCAGATGAATAGCCGTAACAAGGTGACGGGGCAGCAGATCCCGAGCCAGCAGCTGATGCTGCAGCGCGCCATGCCGATCTTCTTTGCCTACTTCTACATCATCATCCCGGCGGCCGTCGTCCTCTACATGGTGGTTTCGACCCTGATCCGCATCATCACCCAGGACATCATGTTCCGCACGGGGATCTCGAACCCGACACGTCAGGGCGGCGAGCGCGCGCTGCCCGGGGCCACCAAGGAGATTCCCGCTGCGCCGGAGCCGGAGGCCCCGGCCCCGAAGGAGCGTCCGGCGGCGAAACCCTCACCTTCAAGTCCCAAGCCGGCCCCCCAGAGCCGTTCGCGGACGAAGCGGAAGAGAAAGGCACGTTAGGCCATGGATTGGGTGGAAGCGACGGGAAAGTCCGTAGACGAGGCGACGTCGCGCGCCATCGCGCACCTGGGCATTGGTCTCGAGGACGCGGAGGTTGAGATCCTCGAGGAGCCACGCACGGGCCTGTTTGGCCGCGTCAAGGGCGAGGCGCGCGTGCGGGCGCGCGTGCGCCCCAAGAGCCCACGACCCAAGCGGACGCGGCGTGACCACGGTCCCGAGCGGCGAGAGGGCAAGGGTGGGTCCAAGTCGCACCGCGGTGGCGGCAAGCCGCGCGAAGGGGGACCGTCGGCCGAGCCGACGGATGCCGACGCTGCGGGAGACGCCCCTTCGCCGGCGCGATCGCGCTCGTCCAAGTCCCGCAAGCGCAAGTCTCCGTCGAACTCCTCGCGTCCCGCCGCCGATGGTGCGGACGAGCTACGCGAGGCCGAGTCTCCAGTGGAGCGATCCCGCAAGGCCTCGCCCGAGAAGAAGAAAGAAGGCGACGTGGCGAACGGAGTCTCCCTATCCGAGCAGGCCGAGGTGGCCCAGGGGTTCCTCGAGGGTCTGCTCCAGTCCATGAACCTGCAAGCAACGGTGACGTGGCGCGAGGTGGATGACGAGACGGTCGAGCTGTCCATCGACGCCGATCCGCCATCTGAGCTGGGTGTGCTCGTCGGATCGCGCGGGGCGACGCTGTCGGCCCTGCAGGAGCTCACCCGGACCTTCGTCCAGATCAAGAGCACCGGTCGCACCGATCGTATCCTGGTGGATGTGGCCCGCTACCGCGAGCGGCGCGTCGCCGCGCTCGGTCGCTTTGCCGAGCAGGTGGCCGATGAAGTCGTGAGTAGCGGCGAGGAGCGGGCGCTGGAGCCGATGTCGTCCGCGGACCGCAAGGCCGTCCACGACGCCTTGGCCTCCAACAGCTTGGTCCAGACGCGCTCGGAGGGCGAGGACCCACGGCGCTTCATCGTCATCTCACCGGCGTAGACGCGCTGGAGCCGATGACCACTCCCTGGCTCCTGCGAGCGCTGAACAGCGCCCAGGAGTGGGGATTCCTGGGCCCGGGCCCGGTCCAGGGACATATCGACCACGCGGCGGCGTTCTGGGAGGCCTGGGAGTCCTGGAGTACTGACGCCCCCACAGCCGTGCTCGACCTCGGCAGCGGCGGAGGTGTTCCGGGGCTGGTGCTCCTCGCCCACTGGGGAGTCCGGACGGTCCTGCTCGATGCGATGCGCCGGCGCACGGAGTTCCTCGAGCACGTCGTTGGCGAGGCTGATGCGCCTGCCGGAGGCGAAGTGTGGACCGGGCGGGCCGAGGCTCTCGCACGCCAGCCGGGCGTTGAGGAGACCTTCGACCTGGTCACGGCGCGCTCGTTTGCCCCGCCGGCGGCGACGGCCGAGTGTGCGGTCCGATTCTTGCGCGTGGGTGGTGCGCTGATCGTCTCGGAGCCGCCCGACGAAGGGAATCGGTGGCCGGCCGCGGGACTGGCGGAGCTGGGTCTGAGCCTGCGCGTCTTGCGGCGCGAGCCCTACGGCGTCGTCGTCCTGGTCAAGGATGCGGCTACCAATGTGCGCTACCCGCGTCGCGTCGGGGTTCCTCAGAAGCGCCCCCTGTTCTAGCCGTTCGTGGACAGTCGCCCCGTGAGGTGACATCGATGACGAAGACCGGGAAGCCGCCGCGCACCCTCGATTCACCGTGAGCGGGGAGCCAGCAGGACGGCGGCCGCTGCGGCGGACGAGGTGGCTGAGGCGCGATGCCTCGCCCGCGGCGCGCCGGCATCGCTGGAGATGGTCTCCCACCAGGAAGTATCACGTGGCGGTGGTGCGGGGGATTCCTGGCTCCCGTGCCCCCAACGAGAGTGAGGGACGTGGATCGTCATCTCTCCCCCGGTCCAAGATATGTTTCACGTGGAACATGGCTCCCGTGCCCCCAACGAGAGTGGGGGACGTGGATCGTCATCTCTCCCCCGGTCCAAGATATGTTTCACGTGGAACATGGCAATCTCGCTCGAAGGGGTATCCATCTGACTGCCACTCGCCAGTCAGGCATCGGGATACGGCACTAGATCCAATAGCGACGAAAAGCTGTCCCGTCGTCTGCGAGGGCAATTGATTCGAGAACGCCACCGCATCGTTCAATGACACTGGCGGACCCCACGTTGTCATCGTCGCAGGTAAGAAGGAGAGCGCCTACGCCCTCACTTCGGGCAATCTTGATGGACTCGTTCAAAATGGCGGTCGCATAGCCTCTTCGACGAAACGCGGGGATGACTCCGTAGCCGACGTGTCCTCCTCGGGTAGCGAGGAACTCGTTCAATTCAAATCTGATCGAAGCACGGCCCACGAGCTGGCCATCAACGTCGGCCGCGAGGAATGCGCCTCGAACTCGGTGTTCGGGTAGGTCAATCCCTCGTCGGTAGCGCTCCATGAGGGCTGTCCACTGCTCCCAGGGCATTCGCGGGTCAAAGTCCAAGGCGAGGAAATCGAAACCCGTGCCACTGAACTCCGTTGCTGCGGCGAGTGCTGGGGCTTCATCAGCGGGACCGAATGGTCGGAGGATGAGTGGCATAGCAGAACGCTATCCGTACCGCTCGCTGCACAATCTGAGTGGCTGAGCTGGTCAGGGGCTCTCCGGAGTCGTGGGGGTGGGCCCGGTGGAGCCGCCGGGCGCGATACCGATGGCGTCAACAAGGGGCGCGACCCTCGGCGCATCAGGGTCCTCCAGAGTCACCCCCCTTTCTGGACCTCCCGGGAGCGTCCCCCCAACGAGGCCGGGGGACCACGGGTGTGCTTCCGGGAGTACGGGTGGTGCTGCCGCGAGGAGGCCTCTCCCCCGGTCCGAGATGTGTTTCACGTGAAACATAGGGGCGGCGGTGCGGCCCGAGACGGCCAACCCAGGGTCGGCGGCGGGCTCCGGGCAGCTCGGGACGCTCGGGTCATTGGCTGCGCCGGAGGGTCACGCCCTCGGTCCGGCGTCGTGGGGACGTGGCGGGGCGCATGCCCGGTGTCGGCGGACGCGCTAGCGAGCCCGTCCAGGGGCCCCACGACGCCTCCAGCACGGGTGGGCCGCCGGCGGGTGCCGATGCTGGGGGACGGTGGAAGGGGTGGCCACTCCGGGCGACGGCGAGCGACACCCGGCGCACACGAATGTTTCACGTGAAACGCGGCGCGCGCAATGCGCACCCGCGGGTCAGATTTTCGGTCGCGCACTGGGGATAGCTGCGGAGCCGAGAGAGGGCTACGGAATGTTTCACGTGAAACGTCGATACTTGACGGATGCCGCGGTGGCGTGTTGAATGGCAAGGTACTGAACGACACCGATCTCGGTTGGGAAGAAGCGTATGGCGCAAGAGGCTAGGACGACGATTTACGCCGTGGCCAACCAGAAAGGTGGAGTCGGGAAGACGACGACGACCACGGCGCTGGGCGCGGCCCTGGCGCAAGCGGGAAAGAGGGTTCTGGTCATCGACCTCGATCCCCAGGGAAACGCCACGACGGGACTAGGGGTAGACGGTCGGCGCTTTGAGAACTCCGTCTACGACGTCCTGCTCAACGGTGTCCCGATCGCCGACGTTGTCGAGCCCACCGGCTTCGTCAATCTCTTCGTCGCCCCGGCCACCTTGGACTTGGCGGGGATCGAGCAGGAGCTCACGTCGGTCATCTCACGGGAGCTGCGCCTGAAGCGGGCACTGGCATCGGTTGACGGCGAGTTCGACTACATCTTCATCGACTGCCCGCCATCTCTCGGACTGATCACGATCAACGCGTTCGCGGCGGCCACCGAGATCATGGTGCCCGTGCAGACCGAGTTCTACGCGCTGGAGGGCCTGACCCAACTGCGCCGGATCGTGGAGCTGGTCCAGCAGAACCTCAACCCGACGCTGCAGATCACCAGGGTGATCCTCACCATGTACGACTCGCGCAACACACTGTCGGGTGACGTCGCCGCGGAGGTGCGCCGTCATTTCCCCAACGAGCTCTGCCAAACTGTCATCCCACGAACGGTGCGGCTGGCGGAGGCCCCGTCATTTGGACAGCCCATCACCTACTTCGACCCGAACTCCAAGGGCGCGAAGGCCTACCGGGCGCTAGCGGAGGAGATCATGAATGGCTAGGAAACCAGGACTCGGGCGAGGGCTGGGCGCTCTCATTCCCGAAGGGACGACCGCGGAGACTGCGCCGCCTCCGCCTCCCAGCACCAGCCCATTGCGCAACGTGCGCGTCGACGCCATCCGGCCAAATCCCTTCCAGCCGCGCAAGGACTTCAATGACGAGAGCCTGCACGCACTCGCAGCGTCCGTAACCGAGCTGGGTGTCCTGCAGCCGCTGATCGTGCGCCCGATCGCCGGGGAGGACGGCGAGGCCTACGAGCTGATTGCCGGCGAGCGCCGGCTGCGGGCCGCGAGCCTGGCGGGCCTCGAGACGGTGCCGGTCCTGGTCCAAGACGACGTCAACGACCGGCTGTCCCTGGAGCAGGCGGTGGTCGAGAACCTGCACCGCGTCGATCTGCATCCCCTAGAGGAGGCAGCCGCCTACCAGCAGCTCATTGACGAATTCGACCTGACCCACGAGCAGGTGGCCCAGCGCGTCGGCAAGAGCCGGGCCAATGTCACGAACACGCTGCGACTGCTGCAGCTGGGGGAGGCGGCGCAGGCAGCGCTGGCGGCTGGCCATCTGACGGCGGGCCACGCCCGATCCCTCCTGGCCATCAGCGATGCCACCGCTCAGGCGGCCATGGTGGCCCGCGTCATCGCGGGCGAGCTGTCCGTGCGGGCCACGGAGGAGGCGGTGCGGCAGTTCCTCGATCCCAAGCCGACGCCGCTCATCGTGTCCGACGAGCCGGAGGTATCGGGTGCGCCGCGACTGCGGGCCGTACCCGATGCGAGCGTCGCGGAGCTCGAGCACCTGCTTGAGGACTACCTGAACACGCGGGTTCACGTGGACATAAAAGGCCGAAATGGTAGGATAATTATCGATTTCGCGGATCTCGATGACCTCGAACGGCTCTACATCGCCATCGCGAACGTGCGCTGACCTTCAACCCTCAACCTCATCTTGTCGTTGAGGTTATCCCCAACTTGTGGACGAAGTTGTGGGTTCCGCGCCCCAGGACGGGCAGTTGAGGGAGTAATTCCAGGTCGGATGCGAGTTATTCAGCCTCGCGCGCCGGTGCTACTTGTGGAGAGTCGCCGCCACGGCCTCCAAGAGGGCCTGGGCCAGCGGGGTCAAGTCACCTTCGGTCCCGTGCTCCACGTGCACCGTCGTCATGCGGGTCTCTCGCAGGATCGGCAAGGCCATGCCGGTGACCTCGACGCGGGGCAGCGTCAGCTCGCTGGCCAGGCGGGAGGCGATGGCACTGGCCACGCGCTCACCGCGCCGCGAGTGGGATCGGTAGGAGGCCCAGTAGTTCAGGCGCACGCCGCGCACGTCGGGGCTGGGCGCGAAGGACAGGACCAGGCGGGCGTCGGCCCGGTTGGCGGCTGACGCGATCACGTCGGGATCGTCGCTGGTCAGGCGCAGCATCGGGCTGGGGTCCGCCCACGCGGCGGCGACACACTCGGCCAGGGGACTGCTGCCGGCGATCACCACCAGACCCGAGTCCACCTCGTCGAATCCGGCACCCTCGCGCGCGTCGGTGACGAGGTAGCGGTCCGCGCTGATGGCGGCCACGCGGCGCAGCTCCACCAGGGTGGTCAAGGTCACCACGCCGCTGGGCTCGAGGGCGCGGTTGCGCTGGAACTCGCTGACGGCCGTGTGCAGCAGCGGCCCGAAGATGCCGTCGATGCGTCCGGGATCGAAGCCCAGCTGGGAGAGGCGGACCTGCAGGTCGGCGACGTCGTCACCCCGCAGCCGGGGCGTAGCCAGGTAGAGCAGGCGGTCGCCGAGGTGCCAGCCGGCCTCGACCAGGCGGGCCCACGTCGTGGCGTCGACGGTCCCGGTGATCCGCAGGCCCCGGGAGCGCTGGAAGGCCTCGACCAGCCGTACCGACTCATCGCTCAGGACGTCGAGCGCGCTGAGGTGCCCGAAGCCCAGGCGCTCCAGGCGCTCGTGGAGCTCGCGAATCTGCGGGCTCGCGGCGCCAACTCGCCAACCCGTCGTGATCAGGACTTTGCCAGGGCCGACGTGATCTCGTTGAGCAGCGCGCCCTTGGGACGCGCCCCGACGATGCGAGCGACGACCTGCCCATTCTTGAACAGCAGAAGCGTGGGGATGCTCATCACAGAGAAGCGCGTGGCCGTGGCGACATTGCTGTCGACATCCAGCTTGCCGATGGTGAAGCGATCGGCCTGCTCCACGGAGAACTGCTCCAGGATCGGCGCGATCATCTTGCATGGTCCGCACCACTCAGCCCAGAAGTCCACGAGCATCGGCTTCTCGGCTGCTCCAATGGTCTCGTCGAAGGTGGCGTCCGACAGAATCGTGATCGGGCTGGTCATGGGTCCTCCGGGTGGCGGCTGGTTTGGCGTGACTACCTTAGTGACTGCGGTGCGCCGGCGGCCTATCCGTGCTGGCGGGCCTCCAGCCACTTCTCGGCGTCCATGGCCGCCATGCAGCCCGATCCCGCCGAGGTGATGGCCTGACGGTAGTGGTGGTCCTGCACGTCGCCGGCGGCGAAGAGGCCGTCGACGGAGGTGAACGAGCCCAACGTCGTGCGCACGTACCCGTTGTCGAGCAGTTCCACCTGGTCGGCGACCACCTCGGTGTTGGGCACGTGGCCGATGGCCACGAACACGCCGGTCACGTCGAGCTCGCTTTCGGCTCCGGTGACCGTGTCGTGCACGCGCAGGCCGGACACCCGATCCTGACCCAGGACCTCGAGGACCTGGGTGTTCCACGCGAAGCGGATCTTCTCGTTGGTGAGGGCGCGCTCCTGCATGATCTTGGAGGCGCGCAGGGCGTCACGCCGGTGGACGATCGTGACCGAGTTGGCAAAGCGCGTCAGGAAGAGGGCCTCCTCGAGGGCGGAGTCGCCCCCGCCGATGACGGCGATGTCCTGGCCCCGAAAGAAGAAGCCGTCGCAGGTGGCGCAGGTGGACACCCCGTGGCTGAGCAGGCGGCTCTCGCCGGGGACGTCGAGCATCAGGGATCGCGCGCCGGTGGCCAGGATCACGGCGTCGGCGGTGATGCTGGGCTCCTCGTCCCCGCTGAGCCAGGCCCGAAAGGGTGACGAGGAGACGTCGAGCGCGCGGACCTTGTCGATGCGCAGGTCGGCGCCGAATCTCTCGGCCTGGGCTTGCATGCTGGCCATCAGCTCAGGCCCCTCGATGCCGTCGGGGAAGCCGGGAAAGTTCTCGATCTCCGTGGTCAGCATGAGCTGGCCACCGGGCTGATCCGAGGTGGAGGACGGCTCGCCCTGGATGACGATCGGTGCCAGCTGGGCGCGCGCGGTGTAGATGGCCGCCGTGAGGCCCGCCGGGCCCGAGCCGATGATCAGGACGGAGGTGTGCTCAGTCACGGGGGGCCCGCGGCGTCACGGGGCGCCGCCGGCGCCAGATGATCAGACCCGCCGCCAGAAACAGCACGCCGATGAGGGCATCGGTGAGCCAGACGCGACCGGCAAAGACGTAGACGTCGAGCAGGCGGACGCCGCCGATGAGGGTCACCACGACGAGGACCAGCGCCACCAGGACCAACACGAAGAGGAACGCGATGGTGCGGCCGATCAGGAGGACGGGACGGATGACGCGGTCGTGGACCACGTCGAGTCCGTGGTCGAGGAGCTCGAACAGCCGATCGATCAGGTCCGGCCGGGGCTCGGGTGCCGGCGGGGGAGTGCTCACGGTACGAATGTAGCGGTGTCGCGGGCCCGCTCCAGCCAGCAGGCCCCGAGGATCCCCGGGCCCGAGTGGGTCCCGACCACCGGCCCGATGTCGGCCACCACGAGGGGGTGCTCCAGCTCGGTGCTCGCGAGCAGCGCCTCGAGGTCGGGGGCGTCGGGCGCCATGCCGTGGACGATGGCCAGCCGGGACAGCGGCGCGTGGCGCCGGGCCTCGTCGGCGACCGCGGCCAGGGCCCGCGCCCGGGTCCGCTGGCGGCCCCGTTCGGCGACGACGCCGTCGCGTAGCTCCAGCAGGGGCTTGATGGCCAGCATCTGGCCCAGCAGGGCCCGCGCGCCGCCAACGCGACCCCCCTTGACCAGGTGCTCAAGGGTGGCCAGGGTGCCACAGATGCCAGCGCGGGGGACCAGCGCGCGGGCGTGGGCCTCCATCTCGTCCAGGGTCATCTGGCCGGCCTGGGCGAGCTCGGCCAACTCCATCACGACCAGACCCTGGGCCATGGTGACCGCCCGGGTGTCCACGACCCGCACGTCGATGCGTCCCGCCACGGTCTCGGCGGCCACCATGGCCGACTGGTAGGTGGCCGACAGGGCGGCCGAGAGCGTGGCGACGATGACGCCGTCGTAGCCCGCGGCAGCGGCCTGCTCGTAGGCGGCGCTGAAGGCTCCGGGCGCGGGCGCCGCGGTCTCGGGCAGGACGGCCGCCTCGCGGCACCGGCGCCAGAACTCGGCGGGTGCGAGCTCGACGCGGTCGACGAACTCCTCGTGGCCAAAGCGGATGGTGAGAGAGACCACGTCGATGCCGAGCCTGTCGGTCAGCGGGACCGGCAGATCCGACGCCGAGTCGGTCATCACGCGAATGCGGGGCACGGGTCCTCCCTCAGGGGCTGCTGGCAGCCTTACACGTTCCGGGTCCGGCGGCCAGCGGAGCGCTGCTCGAGGGCCACGACGGCCACGTACACGGCCGCGCCCACCATCGCCGCGGCGACGAAGCGGACGACCAGCCCGACGCCGTCGGTCGCGCTGCCCAGGACGTAGGTGACGGCCATGGCGACGCCGGCCACCACCGAGGCCAGAGCGCTGCGGCGCACGTGCACCGACCAGATGGCCGGGGCCACGATGACGTGGCGCCGGGCCAGGACCCCGAGGGCGGCCACCGCGGCCACGGTGTAGGACACCGAGACGCTGGCCGTCAGGCCGGCCAGCGAGTGGCGGCCCCAGAGGAAGGCCAGCGCGATGTTGAGCCCGTTCTGGAGCGCGTAGAGGGCGAAGACCACGCGCGCGCGCTGCATCGACTGGAGGCCGCGGATGCTCAGCATGAACAGGGTGAAGCCGGGCATCCCCACGGCCAGCACCGCCAGCACGGTGCCGGCGGCCAGCGGCTGGCTGGCGTGGGCGCGGTTGAGCAGGATCCCGACGAGGGGCTGGTTGAGGACCAGGAACGCCACCGTGGTGGGCACGATGATCAC
The DNA here is from genome assembly GCA_021785695.1 of Actinomycetes bacterium. Taxonomy (GTDB): domain Bacteria; phylum Actinomycetota; class Acidimicrobiia; order Acidimicrobiales; family RAAP-2; genus RAAP-2. The sequence continues at coordinate 68,333 of JAJYEQ010000003.1, read as the reverse complement.
CAGAGACTGGCGCAGCCCGAAGCGCAGGCGGGCGCCGAGGGCGTCGTAGTCGTGCTGGGTGGCCAGCTCGGCCATCTGGGGTCCCAGCGAGCTCAGGACCGAGACGACGACGACGGCGTAGGGCATCAGGAAGAACGACCACCCGTAGGTGTAGGCACTGACGGGCCCGCTGCCGCCAATCCCGAAGGCCAGGGCCAAGATCACGTACAGCGACGCCTGGTTGGCCACCACCACGAGGAAGGTCCAGCTGCCGAGGCGCGTGATGGCCCGCAGCGCGGGGTCGGCGAAGTCGAGGCGGATGCGGAGGTGCCCCAGGTTGCTGCGGCCCAGAGACGGCAGGAGTAGCAGGAACTGCACGGCGACCCCGAGCGTCGTGCCTAGTCCGAGCCACAGCAGTGGTCGGCTGCCCGGCAGCGCGCCCAGGCGCGGGGCCGGGTCGATGAGGTGGAACCAGATGAGCACGGCGATGGCGACGAAGTTGTTGGCCAGGGGCACCCAGGCGGGGGCCCCGAAGCGCTGGCGGACGTTGAGCAGCGCCGTGGCCAGCCCGATCACGCCGTAGAAGAAGATCTGGGGGACGAACCACCGCAGCAGGCCGGTCGCGACGGCGCGCTCGGCGCCGATGACGGCGGCCGCGTGGGCCGAGCTCAGCTGGTGCAGCGCCGTGAAGGCGTCGATGATCCAGGGGGCGGCCACCCAGGCCAGGATCGAGCCGACGAAGAGCACCAGGACCGAGGCGGTGAGCACGCTGGAGATGGATCGCCAGGCGCGCCGCTCCCCGTCGAGGGCCAGGCGCTCGACGAAGACGGGGATGTACGTGGCGATCAGGATCCCGCCCAGGACCAGGTCGTAGAGCATGTTCGGGATCGTGTTGGCCAGGTTGAAGGCGTCGGCCAGTCGCGTGAACCCGAGGACCCACGCCAGCACGACGACGCGCACCAGCCCGGTGAGGCGAGACACCAGGGTCCCGCTGGCCATCGAGGCGACGCGCGAGGAGTGGCTGGCGCTCATCGCGCGTGTCGTCCCCGCGCCCGCCGGCGGTAGGAGCGCAGCCACCAGACTGCCAGCACCAGGATCGACGCCGCGGTCAGGAGGTAGCCGACCAGTGACGCTCCGGCGGCGCGCACCTGGATGGCCGCGTGGGCGATGAGGAGCTGGCCGTTCGCCGTCGTCAGGTTGACCTGCAGGGTCAGGCTGCCGCCTCGGCTGACGACGGGCACCCGCAAGGCGGTGATCGGCGGGGTCACCGACACGGCGACCGCCGAGCCCTTGGGGAAGGTGAGATCCGAGGTGAGCAGGTGGACGACCCCGGTCAGCGCGTAGGGCGCGCCGGAGCGCACGGTGATCGGCAGGTCCGAGCCGGCGCCAGCCAGCGTGATGGCGCCCGGGTCGATGGAGAAGTACGCGAGTTGGTGGGCCACCAGCGCCCCGACCGCGGCGATGCGGCTCTGGCGCGCACCGGCGGGCCCGACGGCCTCGGCGTCGGCCAGGGCCACGCGCAGTCCCACCGACTCGACCCGCGACGTTATGGCGCCGGTGAAGGCGTCAACCTCACTGGCCACGCTCTGGAGCTCGGCCACGTTGGCGGGGCTCCACAGGGTGCTCGGCGTCGACGGGCCGAGCGCGCGCGCCGTCGGCGCGCCGTCGGCCCCCACCAGCGACGAGTCGAATGCTGGTCCCAGGGCCGTGGGCACGACGAAGGGATCGGCGGTCAGGCCACTGGCGACGTCGGCCAGCACGGCGGGGCTGACCGAGGCTGCGGGGGTGTCCACGACGACGGTGCGCGGCGCGGTGGCGTTGGGGGCCTCGAAGTGCAAGAAGGCCAGCGTGGCCAGGACCAGGGCGGCACGGCGACCCGGCTCGATCGCGCTGTCGAGGAGGAGATTGGACAGGGGCTGGTCGGTGGCCACGGCCGTCACGCCGGTGGCTCCCGTGACCCGGAAGGGCTCGCCCCACGTCAGGGTCGACGAGGGCGCGGTGCCCAAGTCGGACTCGGGCAGCACGACGTCGCTGACGCCGGCCCCGGCCAGGCCATCGAGCGTGCCGGGCGTCGTGGGCCCGCTGAGCAGCAGCGGCCCGTCGACGTAGCGCCCGCTGGCCGCCGCGTAGAGCTGGGCGCCCAAGTTGACCTGGCGCACCAGCTCGGTGTGCAGCCCGGCGTTGGCCAGGCCGGTGAGGTCGGCCCGGGCCGGGGGGGCGGCGACGGCGCGGTGCAGGGGGCTGGCTACCGCGTGCGCCAGGGCCCGGCGCCAGCGCGGGCCGGCAATCGGCGAGGTCAGCGCGGCGGCCAGGGTGTCGTAGTCGGCGCTGAGCGTGAGGGGGAGGGCGCTCTGGTGGGCCAGGGCGTCGAGGAACGCCTCGGTGCGCTTGCGGTGCTGCCACGCCGACGCGTCGAGGGTGGCGATCCAGGCGAAGCGGACGGGCTGGAGCACATGGCTGGCCTGGACGGCCAGCAGCGACCAGGTGGTCACGAGACGGCCGCCCTGGACGACGCGCAGGCGCAGCGGGTAGACGCCGTCGCAGGTGAAGCCCCGGCACGGCAGGCGCACCACGCCCTCGCCGCATCGCGTCCGCGGGGGCCGGGCACCCTGCTCGACCACGGCGACCACGACGGCCGCCGAGCGTCGACCGCAGCGCGGGTTCATCAGCGGCGTCGAGGCCAGGCCCGGACCCGCGACGCCTGTGCCCGCGACGATCGGGCCGATCTGGGAGAGCATGACCAGCCGGGGGTACATCGTGGCCCGCACGCTCGCCCCCGTGCGCTCGGGCAGGGCCAGGTCCAGCACCACGCGGCCCACCCCCGTGCGGACCAGGTTGGCCGTCGGGCTCTGACGCAGAACCTGGAACGTTGCGGGGGTCGCCGCCGAGGCGGGGAGGGGGAGCGGGAGAGCGAGGAGGGCGAGCGGGAGCAACCACCACGACCGCCGCCACCGCGGCCTGTGCCCGACCATGCTGTCCAAGGCTACCGGCGTCCCCCCGCAGCGAATGGGAGAACTACCCTTCATGCCCAGTGCCCGCACCTGCCGACCACTCGACACACGACCGCCTCCTCGAACTGGTGGCGCTGGCCCGACCGCTGGCGGAGCGGTTCGCCCAGGCCGGCCACTCCCTCTTCGCGGTGGGTGGCGCCGTCCGAGACGCGCTGATCGGGGTGGCGCCGCGCGACGAGCAGGAGATCGACTTCACGACCGATGCGCGCCCCCCGGAGATCACGCTCCTGCTGGCGCCCCTGTGCGCGACCCTGTGGGAGCAGGGGCGCGAGTTCGGCACCATTGGGGGCATCGTGCGGGCCTCGGGCCTCAAGGTCGAGGTGACGACGTTCCGCTCCGAGTCCTACGTGGCGCACTCGCGCAAGCCCGCGGTGCAGTGGGGGGACTCGTTGTCCGAGGACCTCTCCCGTCGGGACTTCACCATCAACGCCATCGCCCTCGACGTGATCGCCCTGGCCGAGGAGCGCTCGGACACGCGCGCGCTGATCGACGAGCACGGCGGGATTGCCGACCTGTTCGCGCACCGGCTGCGGACGCCGGCCGAGCCGGGCGGGCTGTTCCGTGACGACCCGCTGCGCATGCTGCGCGCGGCTCGCTTCGCGGCGCGCTTCGCCCTGGAGATCGACCCGTCGATCGAGGAGGCGGCCCGGGCCGAGGCGCCCGCCTTGGCCAAGGTGTCGGTGGAGCGGGTGCGGGGCGAGCTGGATCTGCTGCTGGCGACGCCGCGCCCCTCGATCGGGCTGGACTTCCTGGTTCGCACCGGGGTGGCCGACCAGTTCCTGCCCGAGCTGCCCGCGCTGCAGCTCGAGCAGGATCCCCTCCACCAGCACAAGGACGTCCTGCGCCACACGATGGCGGTGGTCGATAAGGCGTCGCCCGATCTCACGTTGCGCCTGGCCGCGCTGCTGCACGACATCGGCAAGCCCCGCACCCGGGCCATCAGCGACGAGGGCGTCACGTTCCGCTTCCACGAGGTGGTCGGGGCCAAGATGGCCCGGGCGCGCCTGGTGGCCCTGAAGTACCCCCAGGCGATCATCGACGACGTGAGCGCCCTGGTCGAGCTGCACCTGCGCTTCCACACCTACAAGCTGGGCTGGACCGATCGCGCGGTGCGCCGCTACGTGCGCGACGCCGGGCCGCTGCTCGAGCAGCTGAACGAGCTCACGCGCTGTGACGCCACGACCCGCAACGCCCGCAAGGTGGCGACGTTCGCCCGCCGCATGGACGAGCTCGAGCGGCGCATCGTCGAGCTGGAGGCCCAGGAGGACCTGCGGCGTCTGCGTCCGGCCCTGGACGGCAACCAGGTCATGGCCGAGCTGGGTCTCCCCCCCGGGCCGGTGATCGGGCGTGCCCTGGCCCACCTGATGGAGATCCGTCTGGACGAGGGCGAGGTCAGTGCGGAAGACGCCCGCGCTCGCCTGCTCGCCTGGTGGAGCGAGCAGCCCGAGTCAGCGGGCTAGTTCGCGCGCACCTCGGGCCACGCGGGGTTCGGCGCCCCCTCGTCGGCGAAGGCCTCGACCAGCTTGAGGGCGTCGTCGTCGTGGTACTGGACCGGCGGGGACTTCATGAAGTAGGCCGACGGGCCGATGACCGGGCCGCCGATCCCCCGGTCGAGGGCGATCTTGGCGCAGCGCACGGCGTCGATGATGACCCCGGCCGAGTTGGGGGAGTCCCAGACCTCGAGCTTGAGCTCGAGGTTCAAGGGGACGTCACCGAAGTTGCGGCCCTCCATGCGGATATAGGCCCACTTGCGGTCCTGGAGCCACGGCACGTGATCGCTGGGACCGATGTGGATGTCGTCGGGCCCCATGTGGCTGGTCTCGATCTGCGAGGTGACCGACTGGGTCTTGGAGATCTTCTTGGACTCGAGGCGGTCGCGGTCGAGCATGTTCTTGAAGTCCATGTTGCCGCCCACGTTGAGCTGGTAGGTGCGGTCCAGCGCCAGGCCCCGGTCCTCGAAGAGCCGGGTCAGGATCCGGTGGACGATGGTGGCGCCGACCTGGCTCTTGATGTCGTCGCCGATGATCGGCACGCCGGCGTCGCGGAACTTGGCCGCCCACTCCGGGTCCGAGGCGATGAAGACCGGGATGGCGTTGACGAAGGCCACGCCAGCGTCGATCGCCGCCTGGGCGTAGAAGCGCTGGGCCTCCTCGGAGCCCACGGGCAGGTACGACACCAGGACGTCGGCAGCCGAGTCGCGCAGCACCTGGACCACGTCGACGGGCTCGGCCGGCGACTCGTCGATGGCCTCGCGGTAGTAGCGGTTCAACCCGTCGAGGGTCGGACCCCGCTGCACGGTGACCCCGATCGAGGCGACCGGCGCGAAGCGGATGGTGTTGTTCTGTCCCCCGTCGATGGCCTTGCCGAGGTCGCTGCCCACCTTGGACGCGTCGACGTCGAAGGCCGCCACGAACTCGATGTCGTGGACGTGGTAACCACCCAGGACCACGTGCATCAGGCCCGGGACGCGCTCGCCCGGCTTGGCGTCGTGGTAGTAGCTGACTCCTTGGACCAGCGAGCTGGCACAGTTGCCCACGCCCGCGATCGCCACGCGAATCTTCCCCATTGCTTCCCTTCCTCGTCCGTCAGCTCGCGTCGCTCGCGAAGCTGTCCTTGTCCTCTACGCGATGCTCCTGGGCGCGCAGCTCGTCGACCCAGGCCAGCTCGAACTCGATGGCGCGCGCGCCGTGCTCGATGACGGCCCGCGCGTAGGCGTCCAGGTCCGGCGCCTGGGTGCTGGCGCGCAGCTCCTCCAAGCGCTCGAGCAGCGCCACGCGGCGCCGGTCCAGCAGGGTCACGCGCAGGGCCGGCGTCAGGTAGCGCGCCAGAGCCACGCGCAGCGAGAAGCTGCGCCCCGAGTCGATCGTGGTCGGGTCGGCGAGCAGCCGGGCGAACTCCTGGCGGCCCCGCTCGGTGATCCGGTAGACCTTGCGGCCCCGCCGTCCCAGACCCGACGTGGTGCGCAACGATCGCAGGCTCGCGCGCTCGCCCGACAGCGAGCCCGTCGACAGCGCGTTCAGCCGGCCGTCGGGACTGGTCACGGTCTCGACGCTGCCGTGGCGCTCCAGGCGGGCCAGGGCGGGGTAGATGGAGCCGAACGAGACGTTGCTCGCCAGGCCCAGCCGTTCGCGCAGCTGCACCCGCAGCTCGTAGCCATGATGGTCGCGCTCCATGAGCAGTCCCAAGATGGCGATGTCCAGCACGCGGTCGATTATATCAACTCGATATATCGATGTAGCAAACTCACTGACACGATCGGGTCGCGCCCGAGGGATAGTCTCGCGCACATGCATCAGGCTCCGCGCACGACCTCCGCCGCTGGAGCGGTGGTCGAGTTCGGTCTGGTGCGCCACGCACTCCTCGCCCGCCTGGCCGCCGGCCAGGTGTCTCGTGACGAGGTCTGCGACGCGCACCCCGAACTGCTGCGCGCGGCGCGCAACTTCGGGCGCGGCACCGGCGAGCGCTGCCCGGTGTGCCACGGCCCCGAGCTGGTCGAGGTCACCTACGTCTTCGGCCCGCGCCTGCCCGCCGGCGGGGCCTGTCCCTCGACGCGCGCGGAGCTGGCGCGCTTCGAGCGCCGCGAGGAGCCGGTGCAGTGCTACGCGGTGGAGGTCTGCGGGGGGTGCGCGTTCCACCACCTGGCCCGGCGCTGGCCGGCGGGGGGGCGTACCCGGCGACCGATGCGGGGGCGCGCCTAGGCTCGGGCCATGAGCCCCTCTGCCCCCGAACTGCGTGCTCGCAAGCGCCGCCTGGGAGCCGCGCCGATCGTCATGGTCACCGCCTACGACGAACCCGCAGCGCGCTACGTCGACGCCGCGGGGGTCGACGCGATCCTGGTCGGCGACTCGCTGGCCAACGTCGTCTTGGGGCAGGCCGACACGCTGCACGTGACCGTCGAGGAGATCGCCCACCACGTGCGCGCCGTGGCCGCGGCCCGGCCGCAGGCGCACCTCGTGGCCGACATGCCGTGGCTCAGCTACCACCTGGGCGTGGTCGACGCAGTGCGCAACGCCGCGATCCTGGTGCGCGCGGGCGCCCAGGCCGTCAAGCTGGAGGGCGGCCGCGAGCGCGTGGCGGTCATCGACGCGCTGATCGACGCCGAGATCCCGGTCATGGGCCACGTGGGGCTGACACCCCAGAGCATGCTGGCCTTCGGTGGGTTCAAGGTGCAAGCCCGCACCCGCGAGGCCGCCGACCGGCTGGTCGAGGACGCGATCGCGGTGCAGGAGGCCGGCGCCTACGCCATCGTGGTCGAGGGCGTGCCCGGGGTGGTCGGCACGGCGGTGACCGAGGCGCTGGAGATCCCGACCATCGGCATCGGCGCGGGACCCGACACGGACGGCCAGGTGCTGGTGTTCCACGACCTGCTGGGGCTCTCGGGACGGCCGACCGCGAAGTTCGTGCGCGCCTACGCCAACCTGGGCTCGGCGATCACCGAGGCGGTGACCCACTACCGCGACGACGTGCGCGAGGGTCGGTTCCCCGGACCGGCCGAGACCTACGCGACGCCGGCCGGACTGTCCGAGTAGCCGCCCCCTCGCCGGGCGCGGTAGACTTGTCCTCCCGTCGCTGACGGGCAACCCTGCTCCGTAGTTCACGGAGCCCGGCGGAGCCGGACCAGAGGGAAAGGAACAGGCCATGAGGCCCTACGAGACCATGATCGTGTTCGACACGACGGTGGACGCCCAGACGATCCAGACGTCCTTGGATCGAGCCCTAGACACCATTCGGGCCCATGACGGCACCGTGGGCGCCCTCGACCGTTGGGGGAAGCGCGCGTTGGCGTACGAGATCAAGAAGCGCAAGGAGGGCTACTACGTCGTGGTGGAGTTCGCGGGAACGGCGTCCACGGTGGACGAGCTGCACCGCATCTTGACCCTGAGCGACGAGGTCCTGCGCTTCAAGATCCTGCGGCGCAACGAGCGCGCCGGCCGCACCAGCCCGGTGCCGGCCTAAGCAACCCAGCGAGATCAAGGAGACACCCATGCCGGACAACTCCATCACCGTGGTCGGCAACATGACGCGGGACCCGGAACTCAAGTTCCTCAACAGCGGCCAGGCGGCGGTGCGCATCTCCATCGCCGTGAACCGCCGCTGGCAGAATCGCACGACCCAGGAGTGGGAGGAGCGCGTCTCGTACTTCGAGGTGACCGGATACGGTGCCCTGGCCGAGAACGCCGCCAACTCGCTGGCCAAGGGCACGCGGGTCGTCGTGACCGGCCGGCTCGAGCAGCGCAGCTGGGAGACCGACAACGGCGAGAAGCGCTCGGTCGTCGAGATCAACGCCGACGAGATCGCGCCGTCGCTGCGCTTCGCCACCGCGGTGGTGACGCGCACGCCGCGCCCGGACGCCCCGGCCCGCGAAGAGCGCCCCGCGAGCGCCCGACCCCACGACCCCACGCCCTACACCTTCGATGAGGAGCCCTTCTAATGCCTCGCATCAACAATCCCAAGCCCCCCAAGCGCGCTCCCAAGCTGGACCCGCGCCGCGGGATGAAGAAGAAGCCCTGCGCGTTCTGCCAGCAGGGCGTGTCGTCGGTCGACTACAAGGACCTGGCCCAGCTGCGCAAGTACATCTCGGACCGCGGCAAGATTCGTGGCCGCCGCGTGACCGGCAACTGCCAGCAGCACCAGCGCGACGTGGGCGAGGCCATCAAGACGGCTCGCGAGCTCGCCCTGCTGCCCTACACCCAGCGCACCGTCACGGAGCGGCGTGGTGGTCGCGGCCGTGACGACCGCGGTCGCGGGCCGCGTCCCGACCGCGATGCCGCTCGTGCCGGGTCGGTCGAGGAGGTCGGGGAGGTCGAGGTCGTGGAGGTCGACGACGCGGTGGTCGACGACGCCAGCGAGACGGTGGCGGCCCTGACGGGTGAGGAGGAGTGATGCAGGTCCTGCTGCGTGACGACGTCGCCGGCCTGGGCCGGCGCGGCGAGGTGGTCGAGGTGGCCGCCGGGTACGCCCGTAACTTCCTGTTGCCCACCGGGGTGGCCCTGCGGGCTACGGACACCATGGCCTCCCAGGCCGCATCGATGCGCCGGTCGCGCGATCTGCGCGACGCGCGCACCCGCGACGCCGCCCTGGTCCAGAAGGCGGCCCTGGAGTCGTCCCGGGTGACCATCACGGCGCGCGCCGGGACCACCGGACGCCTCTTTGGCTCGGTGACCGAGGCGGACGTGGCGGCCGCTCTGCGGGCGGCCACCGGCGTGAGCGTCGAGCGATCCTCCGTGCACATGGCCGAGCACCTCAAGGCGGTCGGCCCCGCTGAGGTGACCGTGTCGCTCTTCGGCGACGTGGTGGCGACCGTCGGCGTCGAGGTCGTCGCGGCCAGCTGAGCCCACGGGCTGTCACACCCGCGCGCCACAGTGGTGGTGTGGTAAGTCACAGCCAAATGCACACGTTGTTGCTCTTGATGGGCACAGGGGAGTTCGGCGACCGTTGAGGTCTTATGACGCAGGTTGAGTCCGAGCGGGGGACATCCCTGGTTTCCGGGGGGAGCCGCGTGCCCCCCCACGCGCTGGAGGCCGAGGAGTCGCTGATCGGCGCGATGCTGCTGTCGCCCGATGCGGTCAGCGCCGCGGCCGAGACCGTCGAGGAGGTCGACTTCTACCGACCCCTCCACGGCCAGATCTTCCGGGCGATCGTGGCGCTGGCGGCGGCGGGCGAGCCCGTCGACTACGTGACCGTGCAGGCCAAGCTCCAAGAGCACGGTGCCGGGGCGATCGAGCTGTCCGTCCTGGCCTCGCTGCAGCTCAACACCCCCTCGACCAGCAACGCGCAGTACTACGCGGCGCTGGTGCGCGACAAGGCCCAGCAGCGCCGCCTGATCGGCGTGGCCACCGAGATCGTCGACGAGGCCTACCGGCCCACCGACGACGTCATCGGGCTGATCGACGAGGCCGAGCGCAAGATCAATGCGATCGCCGACAACCACCAGGCCGACACGGTGTCGCCCCTCCAGCGGCTGCTCCTGGCCGAGGCCGACATCCTGGAGACCCGCGGCGAGACGCGCGGGCAGCTCAACGGTCTGGCCACGGGCTACGAGGGGCTCGACCGGGTCCTCCAGGGGCTCCAGTCGAACAGCCTGACCATCATCGGGGCGCGTCCCTCGGCGGGCAAGACCGCCTTCGCGCTGGGGATCCTGGTGCACGTGGGCGCCGTGGTGCTCCGGCCCGCGCTGTTCTTCTCCCTGGAGATGAGCCGCCAGGAGCTCGCCGAGCGCATCCTGGCCTCGACCGCCCGCATCGACTCGTCCAAGCTGCGCACCGGCGACCTCACCGAGGGCGACTGGAACCGGGCCCACGAGGCCTTCGGCTTCCTGCAGTCGGCCCGGATCTTCATCGACGACAACCCGGCCCTCACCGTCATGGACGTGCGGGCCCGGGCCCGCCGCTTCAAGCAGCAGCAGGGCGACCTCGGGGTCGTGATCGTGGACTACCTCCAGCTGATGTCGTCACGCTCGCGCGCCGAGAACCGGCAGGTCGAGGTGTCCGACATGAGCCGGTCCCTCAAGATCCTGGCCCGGGAGCTGGAGTGTCCCGTGATCGCGCTGTCCCAGCTGTCGCGCAAGCTCGAGGAGCGAGCCGACAAGCGGCCCATCATGTCCGACCTGCGCGAGTCCGGCTCCCTGGAGCAGGACGCCGACGTGGTCTTGTTCCTGTTCCGGCCCGAGCAGTACGCCGACGTGCCCAACGACCTCAAGTCGGACGCCGAGGTCATCGTGGGCAAGAACCGCAACGGCCCCACGCGCACGGTGCACCTGACCTGGCGCGGCGAGTTCGCCCGCTTCGACAACGTGGCCGACTCGCACAACTTCTGAGCCCGGGCCCGCCGGGCCCGAAGGCTATTTGGGCTGCATCCGGATCCCGGCGTCCAGGCGGATCGACTCGGCGTTCATGTAGCTGTTGGTGAGCAGCTCGACGGCCAGGCTGGCGTACTCGGTGGCGTGGCCCAGGCGCTTGGGGAACAGGACCCCTTGGCCCAGGTGCGCCTTGAACTCCTCGGACTGGGGGCCGCTGCCGTAGATCGGCGTGTCGATCAGCCCGGGCAGGATGCAGTTGACGCGCACGCCCACCACGGCCAGGTCGCGGGCCAGGGGCAGCGTCAGGCCGACGATGCCTCCCTTGGACGACGAGTAGGCCACCTGGCCGATCTGCCCGTCCTCGGCGGCCACCGAGGCGGTGTTCACGATGGCGCCGCGCTGGCCGTCGGGGTCGGGGTCGTTGTGGCTCATCGCGGTGGCGCCCAGCCGGCACACGTTGAACGTGCCCACCAGGTTGATCTCGATCACCTTGCGGTACAGGTCCAGGTCATGGGCCGAGGCGTACTCGCCGTCCTTGCCGATGGTGCGCGTGGCCCAGCCGATCCCGGCGCAGTTGACGACCGACCACAGGGGAGCCAGTCCCCGGGCCTGCTCGAGGGCGGCGATGACCTGGTCGGTGCTGGTGACGTCGCAGTGCGCGTAGACGCCTCCGACCGCGGTGGCCACCTCGGGTCCGCGCGTGTCGTTGAGGTCGGCGACCACCACCCGGGCGCCGCGGGCGGCCAGGGCGTGCGCCGTCGCCTCGCCGAGGCCAGACGCCCCGCCCGTCACGATGGCTGAGGTGCCGCGAAGTTCCATGTCCGTCTCCTTGCTGAAGAGTTACTGACTAGTAGTCAATCACGTTAGGGGGACGCGCACCCTCGGGGCGCAGGCGGGGTCCCGGTAGCCTGCGCCTGTGGCCTCCCTCTACGACCTGGACCGCGCGCAGCTGGCCGAGGTGCTGGCCGACGAGCCGCGCTACCGGGTCGACCAGCTCTGGCACGGGCTCTACGACGAGGCCCTGCCCCTCGAGCAGGTCACGACCGTCCCGCGGGCCCTGCGCGAGCGCCTGGCCGGCCAGTTCTCGGCCGGCCTGCGCCCCCACGCCGAGGTCCACAGCGATCGCGGGGCGACGCGCAAGTGGGTGTTCGCCCTCCCCGACGGCGCCACGATCGAGACCGTGCTGATGGCCTACCGCGACCGGGTCACCGTGTGCGTGTCCAGCCAGGCCGGCTGCGCCATGGGGTGCTCGTTCTGCGCGACCGGCCAGGCGGGCTTCACGCGCCATCTGAGCGCCGGCGAGATCGTCGAGCAGGTGCTGGTCGCGGCCCGCCTGGCCGCCCCGCGGCGCCTGAGCAACGTCGTGTTCATGGGCATGGGCGAGCCCCTGGCCAACTACGCGGCGACCGTGGGAGCCCTGCACCGGCTGCACGAGGCGCGCCACCTGAGCGCCCGGCACCTGACGGTGTCGACGGTCGGCGTGGTCCCGGCCCTGGAGCGCCTGGCCGGAGAGGGCCTGGCGCTCACCCTGGCCGTCAGCCTCCACGCGGCCAACGACGCCCTGCGCGACCAGCTGGTCCCGCTCAACCGGCGCTACCCGCTCGAGCGGCTCCACGCGGCCTGCCGGCACTGGACCGAGGCGACGGGCCGGCGCCTGAGCCTGGAGTGGGCGCTGATCGACGGCGTCAACGACACCCCGGCGACCATCGACGAGCTGGCCGACTTCGCGCGCCCGCTGCGGGCCCACGTCAACCTGATCCCCCTCAACCCCACGCCCGGCTACCCGGTGCGGGGCTCGACTCCCGAGCGGGTGCGCGCGGTGCGCGACCAGCTCGAGCAGTTGGGCGTCAACGCCACCGTGCGCGAAACGCGGGGGCGCTCGATCGCGGCGGCCTGCGGCCAGCTGGCCACCGTGACGCGGGGGCGCCGGCGCCTAGCGGTCCGCGCTGGCGTGCCAGAAGGTGGGGCGCCAGCGCGCCAGCAGGATCGCTCCCAGGACGCAGGCCAGCCCGCCTGAGACGATCGAGAACTCGGTCGAGGTGGCCGTGGCCACCGCGCCGGCCTCCAGGTCCCCGAGGCGCGGCCCGCCGGTCACGACGGCCAGCTGGATCGCCGAGACCCGGCTGCGGTACTCGTCGGTGATGGCGCCCTGGAGGATCGTGTTGCGCAGGACCGTCGAGATCACGTCCGTCGCGCCCGCCACGGCCAGGCAGGCCAGCCCCACCGCCGCCGCGGGCACCAGCCCGAAGAGGGCCATGCACAGGCCCCAGCCCACGACCACGATGATGACCAGGCGGCCCCGGCGGCGCACGTGGGCGATCCAGCCGGTGCCGAGCGCCATCACCAGGGCCCCCACGCCGGGGGCCGCGTAGAGCAGGCCCACGGTGCGCGCCCCACCGTGGTAGATGGTGAGGGCCACGGCCGGGAACAGCGCCCGGGGCAGGCCGAAGACCATCGCGGTGAGGTCGACGAGGTAGACGGCCTGGGCGATGGGGTTGTCGCGGATGTAGCGGAACCCGTCGACCAGCGCGTGCGACAGGGGGACGCCGGCGTGGTCGCCCGACGGGGGCAGGGGGCGCATCCGGGACGTCGCCAGCGCCAGCACGGCGAAGCTCGCCGCGTCCAGGGCGTAGCACGCGGTCAGGCCGACGGCCGCGATCAGCACCCCGGCCACGGCGGCGCCGACCACGGCGGCGATGTTCACGATGACCTGGTTGACCGAGTAGGCGGCCACCAGCTCGTCGGCGCCCACCAGGATGGGGATGGTCGCGGTGCGCACGGGACCGGCGAAGCCGCCCGCCCCCGCGGCCAGGGCCGCCAGGGACAGGAGGCTCGCCAGGTCGCCCCCGTGGACGTTGAGGGCCAGGGCCGCGCTGAGCAGGGCCAGCACCAACGAGCTGGCCACGAACAAGACGCGGCGGTCGAAGCGGTCCCCCAGCACGCCACCCCACAGCGAGCCCGCGACCAGCGGGGGCAGCTGCAGGAGGCTGGCCGTGCCCACCCACAGGCTCGAGTGGGTCAGCAGGTACACCTGGTAGGGGACGGCGACCAGGGTCAGGTTCGAGCCCAGCAGCGACACGAACTGGCCCGAGATGAGCAGGCGAAAGTCTCGATGCTGCCGCAAGGGCCCCAGGTCCACCAGCACGCGAGGCACCACCGTATGGTACGGGAGTAGGGTGTCCGTTGGCCTAATTGAAGGAGGGTCATGGGGGGCGAGGAGCTGATCCAGCTGCTGACGCCCGAGGGTGAGCGCCGCCAGAGCGACGACTACGAGTCATCGCTGACGCGCGACGAGATCCTCGGCTTCTACCGCGACATGGTGATCGTGCGGCGACTGTGCAACGAGGCGACGTCACTGCAGCGCCAGGGCCAATTGGCCCTGTGGGCACCGCTGCAGGGTCAGGAGGCCGCGCAGATCGGCGCGGGCCGGGCCCTGGCTCCCCAGGACTTCGCCTTCCCCAGCTACCGCGAGCACGGGGTCGCCTGGACCCGCGGCGTGCCGCCGGCCGACATGGCCCGCATCTTCCGCGCGACGGTGACCGGCGGGTGGGACCCGCGGCGCTACCGCTACTCCCTGCCCACGGTGGTCCTGGGGGACCAGACCCTGCACGCGGTGGGCTACGCCATGGGCATCCAGCGCGACGGGGCCGACGAGGCCGTGATGGTCTTCTTCGGCGACGGGGCCTCCAGCCAGGGCGACGTGCTGGAGTCCTTCGTGTGGGCCGCGTCCTTCCAGGCGCCGGTGGTGTTCGTCCTGCAGAACAACCAGTGGGCGATCTCCGAGCCGACGTCGCTGCAGACCCGCATCCCCCTCTACCACCGCGCCGACGGCTTCGGCTTTCCCGGCGTGCGCGTGGACGGCAACGACGTGCTGGCCATGTACGAGGTGACCCGCCGGGCCCTGGACCGGGCCCGGGCCGGCGAGGGCCCGACCCTGATCGAGGCCTTCACCTACCGCATGGGCGCCCACACCACCTCAGACGACCCGACCCGCTACCGGGTCGAGGCCGACGTGGAGGTCTGGCGCCACCGTGACCCCGTCGAGCGGGTCAAGGCCCTGCTGGCGCGCTCGCACCAGGTACGGGCCGCTCGCTTCGCCGAGATCGCCGAGGAGGCCGACGCGCTGGCGCTGAAGTTGCGCGAGGACGTGCTGGCCATGGATGCGCCACCGGCTACCGCGATGTTCGATGACGTGTACGCCGAGCCCCACCCCTGGGTGGAGGAGGGTCGCCGGACCCTGTCGGCCTTTTTGACGGAGGTGGCGCCGTGACCACGATGACCATGGCCAAGGCCCTCAACGAGGGGCTCCGCCGGGCCCTGGAGTCCGATCGCCACGTCCTGCTCCTGGGCGAGGACATCGGCAAGCTGGGTGGGGTCTTCCGCGTGACCGACGGCCTCCAGAAGGACTTCGGCGAGGACCGCGTGATCGACGCGCCCCTGGCCGAGTCGGCGATCGTGGGCACGTCGGTGGGCCTGGCGATGCGCGACTACCGCACGGTGGTGGAGATCCAGTTCGACGGGTTCGTCTACCCGGCCTTCGACCAGATCGTCTCGCAGGCGGCCAAGCTCCACAAGCGCTCCGCGGGCGCCTACACCATGGGCCTGGTGATCCGCCTGCCCTTCCAGGGCGGCATCGGCGCCGTCGAGCACCACTCCGAGAGCCCCGAGGCCTACTTCGTCCACACGGCGGGCCTGCGGGTGGTGGCCTGCTCGACGCCCAACGACGCCTACTGGATGATCCAGCAGGCCGTCGCCCACGACGACCCGGTGATCTTCTGCGAGCCCAAGTGCCGCTACTGGGACCGCGGCGAGGTCGACCTCGACCACCCACCCGCCGGGCTCTTCGACGCCGTCGTGCGCCGGCCCGGCCGGGACGTGACCGTCGTCGCCTACGGGTCGATGGTCAAGGTGGCCCTGCAGGCCGCCGAGGCGGCGGCCGAGGAGGGCCGGGACCTCGAGGTGATCGACCTGCGCGGCCTCTCCCCGATGGACCTGGACACCGTGGCGGCGTCGGTGGAGCGCACCGGGCGCCTGCTGGTGATCCAGGAGGCGCCGCCGATCGCGTCGGTGGGCTCCGAGATCGTCGCCGCGATCCAGGAGCGCTGCTTCTACTCGCTGCGTGCTCCGGCCACCCGGGTGAGCGCCTTCTACGTCCCCTACCCGGCCTCCAAGATCGAGGACGAGTTCCGGCCCTCGGTGGACCGGGTCCTGTGGACGCTGGACCAGCTGATGGAGCACGACTCGTGAGCGTCTTCCTGCTGCCCGACGTGGGTGAGGGCCTGGTGGAGGCCGAGATCGTGTCCTGGAAGGTCGCCGTGGGCGACGTCGTCACGCTGAACCAGCCCCTGGTGGAGATCGAGACCGCCAAGGCGATCGTCGAGTTGCCCAGCCCCTACGCGGGCACGGTGACCACGCTGCACGGCGCCGTCGGCGACGTCATCGAGGTCGGGCACCCGCTGGTGGACTTCGACGGTGGCGAGGCCGTCTCCGCGGCCGCCCCCGCCGAGACGCCCGCGACGCCGCCGGCACCGGCGCGCGCCACTGAGCCCGCGGAGCCCGGAGAGACCGAGCGCACGCCGGTCCTCGTCGGCTACGGCGTGAGCCCCGACCGGGCCCGCCGGCGCCGCCACCACGCCACCGCGCCGGCTCCGGCTACGCCAGCCGCGACGTCGGCCACCGCCGCCGGTGGTCTCCTCGTGCCGCGCACGACGCCGCCGGTGCGCCTCTACGCGCGCCAGCACGGTGTCGACCTGCGCACCCTCGCGGGCACCGGCCGCGAGGGCATCATCACGCGCGCGGACGTGGAGCGGGCGCTGTCGGCGCCGGCTCGGGCATCGGCGCCGGTCCCGGCCGCACCGCTCGCGCCGACGCGCTTTGCCGGTCACGAGCTGGCCGCCTGGGACGCCGGGCCCCTAGAGGAGCGCATCGCGGTGCGCGGGGTCGCCCGGGCCATGGCCGAGGCCATGACGGCCAGCGCCTTCAGCGCTCCCCACGCCGCGGCCTGGGTGCGCGTGGACGCGACCAAGACCATGGAGCTGGTGGCCGCGCTGCGCGAGCGTCCCGCCTTCGCGCCCCTGCGCATCTCGCCGCTGCTGATCGTGGCCCTGGCCCTGTGCGACGGCGCCCGGCACTTCCCGGGCATCAACTCGTCCTTCGACGCGGCGGCCGGCGAGGTGATCGTGCGTCGCCAGGTCAACCTGGGCATCGCGGTCGCCTCGCCGCGCGGCCTGCTGGTGCCCAACGTCAAGGGCGCCGACCGGATGAGCCCCGGTGAGCTGGCCGCGGCCCTGACGGGGACCATCGACCGGGCCCGCACCGCGGCCTCCACCCCCGACGAGATGCTGCACACGACGCTGACGATCACCAACGTGGGCCCCTTCCACGTCGATGGCGCGGTGCCGATCCTGCCGCCGGGCACCGGGGCCATCGTCGCGGTCGGCCAGATCGCGCGCCGGCCCTGGGTGGTGGGCGACGCGGTGGTGCCCCGCGAGACCGTCGACTTGTCGATGGCCTTCGACCACCGCCAGATCGACGGGGCCCTGGCCTCGGCGTTCCTGGCCCACGTGGGCCAGTTCCTCGAGGATCCCGCTCCCGCGATCATCGCTCCCTAGGAGTCCGACCCCGCAGTCGGGCTGCTCGCGGCACCGGCGTGCCCGCCACGCGGCGCGGGCCGGACCTGGTGGCGCCGTCAGCTGGCGGACGGCTCGCCGAGCGCGTGCAGGGCGGCCAGGGCGTGGTCGGCGTGCGCGCCCATGTGGCGCTCGCTGGCGAAGCGCGCCACGATCTGCCCGTCGGCATCGATGACGAAGGTCACCCGGCGCACGCGCAGCAGGCCGAGGGCCCGCCGCACGCCGTAGGCGCGCGCCACCGCGCCCCGGGGGTCCGACAGGAGGGGGTAGTCGAGGTGCTGGGCGCGGGCGAAGGCCGCCTGGCGGCTCACGGTGTCCATCGAGATCCCGAGGCGCGTCGCGTGCAGGTCCGCGAACTCGGGGGCCAGGTCGCGAAAGTGGCAGCTCTCCGCGGTGCAGCCGGGGGAGCCGGCCAGGGGGTAGAAGAACACGACGACCGGCCCCTGGGAGAGCAGCGCGGCCAGGTGGCGCTCGACGCCGTCCTGGTCGCGCAGGGTGAAGTCGGCAGCGCGGTCCCCGGGGTGCACGCGCTCAGGGTAGTGGCGGCGCCTACCCGTCGAGCCGGAAGCCGACCCCGCGCACGGTGATCAGGTGCTGGGGCTGGGCCGGGTCGTCCTCCAGCTTGGCGCGCAGGCGCTTGACGTGAGTGTCGAGGGTGCGGGTGTCGGCCAGGTCGACGCCCCACCACAGCGCGTCCAGGCACCGCTCGCGGGTGATCACCTGCCCGCGGTGCTCGACCAGCAGGGCCAGGAGGTCGAACTCGCGGCGGCTGAGGACGACGGGCAGGCCGTCACGACGCACGCTGCGCCCCTCCAGGTCGATGTCCAGGCCACCCACGACCACTCGTGACGTGTCGTTCGCCCCGGGCCGGCGCAGCACCGTGCGGATGCGGGCCACCAACTCGCGCAGGCGGTAGGGCTTGGTCACGTAGTCGGCCGCGCCGAGCTCGAGGCCCACCACGACGTCGACCTCCTGGGAGCGCGCCGAAACCACGATGACCGGGGTGCGCGTGGTGGCGTGCAGCTCGCGGCACAGGTCGAGCCCCGACCCGTCGGGCAGCATCACGTCGAGCAGCACCAGGTCGCAGGCCACCTGGGCCAGGGCCGCGCGAGCGTCAGCCAGCGTGCCGGCCCCGAGCACCTCGAAGCCCTCCACGCTCAGCCCGAGCGCCAGGGCCTCCACGTAGCCGGGCTCGTCCTCGACGACCAGGATCCGGGGCCGGGCTGCCTCTCGGGGTCCCGGCCCCGAGCGGGGAGTGGCCCCAGCCAGCGCCGCGGGAGAGCAGTCAGCGTCGAGGGGGGCCACGCGAGCACCGTAGGGAGCCCGGATGTGCCGCAGGTGTCCGGTGAGCGACACGCCGATGGCGTGGCGATGAACCTTCTAGGACGTGGCGACCAGGAAGCCCTCGTAGCGCGTGGCGCCCTCGAGGTAGCTGCCCACCGCCGTGCACGAGCGCGGGGTTGGGCAGACCAGCGCGTAGACGCCGCCGTCGATGCCGACGCTGGTCCCGCCGGCCGGCAGCACGACCGGCGTCCCGGTGCGCCAGCGGCCGCCCACCTGGCTGGCGACCAGGGCCTGGTAGCGCCCGGCGGCGTCCTCGTAGGCCGCCCCGGCGCGGCACGCGCCGGCCAGCGGGCACGACAGGGCGACCACGCCGCCGTTGTGGCCAACCTGGAGGGCCCCGGCGGGCAGGCTCAGACGCTGGGCGCGCCCCCACTGGCCCGCGACCTCGTCGACGAGGAATCCCTGGTAGCGCCCGGCCTGGTCGACGTACTGGCCCCCGGCCGCGCAGATCGTGCTCGAGGCGCACGCCAGGTCGACGTAGCCGTAGTAGAAGGCGCGCGGGTTGGTCGCGACCCCGGCGGGCGCGGCGAGGGCCGTAGCCGGTCGCGCCCGGCCTTGGTCGATGCGCAGGGCCAGCAGCTCGCTGGCCCCGCCGTGGTCGTAGTAGGTGCCCACGACCCAGCACGCGCTGGCCGCGGGGCACGCCACGGCGCTGAGGGTGACGTGGGCGTACAGGCTGGCGTCGGGTGGCGGCTGCACCGTCTGGACGGCACCCCACTGGCCCGCGACCTCGCTGACGACGATCCCGTGCTGGACGTTGTCGGTGTCCAGGTACGTCCCGATGGCGTTGCACGCGCCGACGGCCGGGCAGGCGACCTGGGTCACCGACAGGAGGGAGGAGAGGTTGGCGTCCGCGGGCGCCCGCAGCGGCGTCGGGCTGCCCCAGCTGGCGCCGCTCTGGGCCAGCGCCAGGCCGCTGGTGGCGCCGCCGGAGGTGACGTAGGTGCCCACGGCCACGCAGTGACCGATGGCCGGGCACGCGACCGCGCGCAGCTGGGCCAGCTGCGCGGTGGTGGCCGCATCGGCGGGCAGCGGGGCCTCCCGGGTGGTGCCCCAGCGCCCCGCGCTCTCGCTCACCGTGAAGGCCTGGGTGGCGCCGCTGGCGCTCTGGTAGCTGCCCACGACGGCGCACCAGCCAACGGCCGCGCAGGCGACGGCGCTCGGGGTGAGGCCCGGGCTGGCCGCGGCCCCGGCCGGGGCGGCGATGGTGCGCGGGGGCAGCCAGCGACCGGCGCTCTCGGTGAGCACGAGGCCCCGTGGCGCACCCGAGGCGTCGGCGTACAGGCCGGCGGCCACGCACGCGCCGGCGGCCGGGCAGGCCAGGGTAGGCAGGTATCCCTGCGGCAAGCCGCTCGCGCCGGGGGGCAGCACCGCGCGGGTGGCGCGCCCCCACGTCGCGGCGGGATTCGCCGCGCCAACCAGG
This sequence comes from Actinomycetes bacterium, assembly GCA_021785695.1. Taxonomy (GTDB): domain Bacteria; phylum Actinomycetota; class Acidimicrobiia; order Acidimicrobiales; family RAAP-2; genus RAAP-2. The sequence continues at coordinate 48,149 of JAJYEQ010000003.1, read as the reverse complement.
GAGGAGGCCCCGAGGGCCAGGACCGCGGCCAGCACGGGCCACCAGAGTCGCGGGCGCACCATCTCGAGTGTAGGTGGTGCCGCCGGGGCACCCCGCGGCGCCGCGGGGTGACCAGTGCGCCGCGGGGTGCACTGGCTAGAGTCGCAGGGTGCCTTCCGAGGATGCCGCGGCGCCCGCCCCTCAACGCCGGGCGCGTCACCGTCGCCGCGCCCACCGTCGCCGTACCCGCATCATCGTGATCGTGGTGCTGGCCGTCGTGGTGATCGCCGCGGGCGCGGTCATCGGCGACTACTTCTACCTCAACTCCCTGGTGCACCGGGTCACGGTGAGCCACGAGACGACGCGCTACAACAACACCGAGGACATCTTGCTGGTCGGCTCGACCTCGCGGTGCGCCCTGACCGTCCAGAACAAGGCCTACGGCCTGTGCAGCCAGGGGGTCACCGGCGTCAACAGCGACGTGGTGATGATCGTGCACCTGAACTTCACGACCAAGCAGGTGTCGCTGCTGTCGGTCCCCCGCGACGTCTTCGTCCCCAATGCCCGCACCACGGGGGCCAACAAGATCGACGCCGCGCTCTACCAGGGTCCCTCCCAGCTGGTCTCGGCCCTGACCAACGACTTCGGCATCCCGGTGAACCACTTCATCGAACTGAACTTCGACACCTTCGCCAACGTCGTCAACGTGCTGGGCGGCATCAACATGTACTTCCCCATGGAGGTCTTCGACGCCTACTCGGGCCTCAACATCACCCACACGGGCTGCCAGCACCTCAACGGCTACCAGGCCCTCCAGGTCGTGCGCGCCCGCCACCTCCAGATCCGGTTCCCCGGCGATGGCCCCAACCACGCGACCTGGCCCCAGGAGGGCCTGAGCGACCTGGCGCGGATCCGGCGCGACCACGAGTTCCTGCGGGTCGTCGCCGAGGCCCTGAAGGCCCGCGGGCTGGGCAACCCGATCACCGACCAGCGCCTGGCCCAGGCGATCGCCCCCAACCTCGAGGTCGACTCGGCGTTCTCCCTGACCGACATGCTCTCGCTGGCCTCGAACTTCGCCCACGTGTCGGTGTCCCACGTCCCCCAGGTGACCCTGCCGGTCGTCCTGCTGCAGAGCGGCCCCTACATCTACCAGGGCTACGACTACGGCGACGTCGAGTTCCCCCTGGGTCCCACCGACACGTCGGTGGTGACCCACTTCCTCGAGCTGAGTCCCGGCACCAACACCCTGACCGGCCGGCCCCTGCCGGCCCCGCACCAGGTGACCGTCGCCGTCGAGGGCGGCACCGGCGTGGCCTCGGCGGGCCCGGTCGTCGCGGCCGGCCTGCGCCGGCTCGGGTTCGTGGCCCATGTGGCTGGAGCCGTGCCACCCGTGGGCAGCCGCGCGGAGACCATCGTCTACCACGCCTCCAGCTCGCCCGCGGCGATCGGGGCGGCCGAGGCCGTGGCCGCCCGCCTGAGCGGACCCGTCGTGATGGCGCTGGGCCCCTCCCGGGGCGCCGACGTGACCGTGGTGACTGGCTCGGACGTCGCGGTGAGCGCCCCGACGCCAGCCGCGCGGCCGACGTCGTCGACCACCACCACGACGGGGGCGTCGACCACCACGACGTCACGATCCACCACGACGACGCACCACCCGACGTCGTCGACCACCACGACGACGACCGTGACGGACCCGACCCAGCTCCGCGCGGACCCGGCGTTCTCGGCGCCCACGCTGCTCAACCAGGCTCTCCAGCCGTGGGATCCGCGCTCGTGCGGGCCCCACGGGACCCCCGGCCCCTGACGCCGCCTCAGGCGCCGCCGGTGGGGTCGGGCGGGGTGTCGGGCAGCTGGCCGATCCCCGCGGCCAGCAGCACCGAGTTGGGGACCTTGAGGATCCCGTCGTCGGTGCGCACCGTGATGTAGGTCAGCCCGGCCCCCTCGACCGTGACGTCGAGCACCCCGAGCACGCCGGAGCGGATGCGGATGCGGTCCCCCACGACGAAGGGGCGAGCGAAGAGCAGCACCAGGGCCGCGAAGACGTTGGCCAGGCTCTGCTGGGCCGCGATGCCGATGATGATGCCGGTCACCCCGGCACCGATCAGGAGGTGCTCGAAGGACACGCCGAGCAGGGCGAAGACGCCGAGCAGCATCAGGACCACGCCGAAGCCGTTGATGACCAGGCGCACGGTGGCCGCCGCGCTCAAGGTGCCCCGCCGCACGACGTGCTGGGCCACCGCGCGCGACACGTGGCGCACGCTGACGACGCCGCTGACCACCAGCACGATCGCCAGCGCCGCGATCACCACGAGAGTCATCCCGTGGTGGGGGCGGTGGTCGAAGTGGCGCCCGACGGCCAGGGCGGCGATGGCGATCGCGAGGGCGCTCAGGCCGAGCAGCCAGGCGCGCCGGGTGCTCGGGGAGTCGGAAGTGCGCGCGGCCATCCCTCCATGGTAGGGAGATGACCGGGTGGGCGCCCTACTGCGCGGTCCAGCCCCCGTCGATGGACAGCGACGCGCCCGTCACCGTGCGCGCGGCGTCCGAGCACAGGTACAGGGCCAGCGCCCCGATGGCCTCCGGTGTGGTGAAGGCCAACATGGGCTGCTTCTCGGAGAGCAGGAGCGTGGACTCGGTGGCGACGTCGGTGCCCGCGGCGGCGGCCCGGTCGGCGAGCTGGCGCTCGACCAGGGGGGTGAGCACCCAGCCCGGGCAGATGGCGTTCACCGTGATGCCGTCGTTGGCCGTCTCCAGGGCGGCCACCTTGGTCGCGCCCACGACGCCGTGCTTGGCCGCCACGTAGGCGACCTTCTGGGCGCTGGCCACCAGGCCGTGGGCCGAGGCGATGTTGATGATCCGGCCGTAGCCGCGCTGGCGCATGGCGGGGATGGCCGCGCGCATCCCGTGGAACACCGCCGACAGGTTGAGGGCGATGATCGCGTCCCAGCGCTCCGGGGGGAACTGGTCGAGGGGGGCCACGTGCTGGATGCCGGCGTTGTTGACCAGGATGTCGAGCGAGCCCGCCCGCTCCTGGGCGCGCGCCACCATCGCCGCGACGTCCTCGCCGCGCGACAGGTCGGCGCCGTCGTAGGTGGCGGGCGCCCCGCTCGCCGCCGAGATCTCGGCGACCAGCGCCTCGATCTCGCCGGGGTCGCCAAAGCCGTTCAAGGTCACCTGGGCGCCCTCGGCGGCCAGGGCGCGCGCCACGCCCAGCCCGATGCCGCTGGTGGATCCGGTGACCAGTGCGGTGCGTCCGTGCAGGCTCATGTGTCTCCTCTGATAGCGGGGGCGGCTGGCCGGCGCGACGCTCGCCGCGCACGGGCCCGGGCGACCGCCCCGGCGAAGCCGCCCGGGACGAACAGGACGAACAGGACGAACAGGGCCCCGAGCAGGAACTGGGGCTGGGACAGCGGCACCCGCGCCACGGCGGGCAGCGAGGCGAAGCTCGGTTCGGCGGCCACCTTCAGAAGGTACTGCTGGAGGTACACGTAGACGAAGGCGCCCACGACCGGGCCCCAGGCGCTGCCGGGACCCCCCAGGACCACCATGACGAGGATCGACAGCGTGAGGGTGATCGAGGCCACGGCGCTCGGGACGGCCGTCCCGATCAGGAGGATGTAGACGATGCCACCACCGGCGGCAACCAGCGAGGACAGCGTGAAGGCGACCAGCTTGAACCCGAAGGGGCGCAGGCCCAGGACCTCGACGCGCTGCTCATTCTCGCGCACCGCGACCAGGACCCGCCCGGTGGCCGAGTTGAGGACGACGCGCACGACGGCGCCGACCAGGACCAGGTAGACCAGGGCCAGCCAGTAGAGGCTGCGGGTGTTGGATACCGCGCCCGACAGGAGGCCCGGCAGCCGGCTCGAGGCCAGCGCCAGCCCGGTGTCGCCGCCGGTCAGGTTGTGGGGGTTGTCCTCGACCAGGTAGTAGAAGGCCTGGGCGAAGGCCAGGGTGACCATGGCGAAGGCGATGCCGCCCACGCGCAGGGCGATGGCGCCGAGCACCAGGGCCAGGACCAGGGTCACGACGAGCGTGGCGGCCAGGGCGGCCGCGAGGGACCAGCCCCAGCGCGTGAGGGCGATGTCGAAGACGTAGACACCCGTGCCGAAGAAGGTGACCGGGCCCAGGGACAGCAGGCCGGTGTACCCGAAGAGGACGTCGTAGCCGAGGGCCACGCCCGCGAAGATGAAGCACAGCGCCAGCACCTCGAGGGTCCCGGTCGCGTTCAGCACGTTGACGGTGCTCGGCAGCACCCACGGGATGTGCCAGCCGGCCAGGGGGACCAGCGCCAGCAGAGCCACCAGGACCCCGCCGAGCACCAGCGACCCGCGCCGGGCGCTCACAGCGTGCCCCCGAAGAGACCGCGCGGGCGCCACTCGAGCACCACGGCGAGCAGGAGCACCACCGACAGGTTGCCGATCTCGGCCATGCCGGGGTGCGTGCCCAGGTAGTAGTTCGAGAAGTCCTGGACGACCCCGACGAGCAGCGCGGCCACGGCCGAGCCGCGGATCGAGCCGAGGCCGCCGATGACGACGACGATGAAGGCGAAGATCAAGAGACCATCACCCTGCAGGGGGCTGACGAGATCCCCGCTGAAGACGACGCTGTTGAGCAGCCCGGCCAGCCCGGCCATCGCGCCGCCCAGGACGAACACCAGCGTGAAGGCGCGCCCCACGTCGACGCCGAGGGCGCGGACCATGTCGCGGTTCTCGACCCCCGCGCGGATGATGATGCCGTAGCGGGTGCGCCGCAGGAACCACTCCAGCCCCACCAGGACGACCACGCCGGCGATCAGGGCGACGAAGTCGGCGTTGGGGAGGTTGAGCGAGCCCCAGTGGGTGGCCTCGAAGAGCCACAGGGGGACGGGCATCGACAGCGAGTTGCTCCCGAAGCCCCCCAGCAGCAGGCCCACAGCAGCCAGGTCGAGGCCGATGGTGACCAGGATCTGGCTGATGGGCCGGCCGTAGAGGGGACGGATCAGCCACAGCTCGGTGAGCCCGGCCACGACCGCGCCCGCGAGAATCGCCGCCACCACGCCCACGGCGAAGTTCAGCGGCGCGCTGAGCGTGGAGGTCAGGTGCGTCGTGAGGTCCCAGGCGGCGTAGGCCCCCAGGGTCATGAAGAGCCCGTGGGCGAAGTTGAGCACGTCCATGAGCCCGTAGATGAGCGAGAGGCCCGAGGCGGCGAGGAAGTACACCGCGCTCAGGGCCACGGCGCTGAAGGTCAGGTCGGCGAGCACCGTCACGCGCTGACCCCCAGGAGCTGGCGCATCAGGCCGGCGTCCTCCAGGTCGGCGACCGGTCCTAGGTGGACGACCACGCCGTGGTCGAGCACGACGACGCGCTGGGCGAGCCGCCGCACGACGGCCAGGTTCTGCTCCACCACCAGCATCGTGGTCGTCGCGCTGACGCGAGCCAGGACGTCGGTCAGCTCGCTGACCAGACGCGGGGCCAGACCCTTGGAGGGCTCGTCGACGACCAGCACGGGCCACTCGTTGAGCAGGGCGCGAGCCACCGCCACCATCTGCTGCTGGCCCCCCGAGAGGGTGCCGGCCCGCTGGCGGGTCCGCTGGCGCAGCTCGGGGAACAGCTCGTAGACCCCGTCGTAGTTGGGGGCGGCGACCTGCTCGGCCAGCCGCAGGTTCTCACCGACCGTCAGGGCACTGAACACGTCGCGGTCCTCGGGGACGTAGGCGACCCCGAGCCGTGCGATGCGATGCGGCGGCCAGCGGGTGACGTCCTGGTCGCCCACGCGGACCGCGCCGCTGCGCGGGACCAGGCCCATGAGGGCGCGCAGGGTGGTGGTCTTGCCCACACCATTTCGTCCCAGGAGCGCCACGACCTCGCCGGAGGCCACCTGGAGCGAGACGCCCTGGAGGATGTGCGAGCCGCCGATGGTCACGTGGAGATCGGTGATGTCGATCGCCGTGCTCATAGCGGCTGGCCCAGATAGGCCTGCTGGACGGTCTCGTTGGCGACCACCTCGGCGGGCGTGCCCAGGGCCAGCAGCTGGCCGGCATCCAAGACGGCGATGGTCTGGGCGAGCCCAACGACCACGGACATGTGGTGCTCGACCATGAGCACGGTGTGGCCGTCGCGGTGCAGCCCGCCGATGAGGGCGCTGAGCTGGTCGACGTCATCGGCGGTCACGCCGGCCATCGGCTCGTCGAGCAGCAGCACTTCGGCCTGGCTGGCCAGCAGGACCGCCAGCTCCACCTTGCGCTTGTCGCCGTGGGAGAGCAGTCCCGTGAGGCGGAGGGCCTGGTCGGCGAGGCCCACCTGTTCGAGTGCCCGGGTCGCCGAGACGCTGGCCGCGTCGCGGGCGCGCGGCGGGCGGTAGAAGCGCGCCGACCCGCCCAGGTGGGCCTGAGCGGCCAGCCGCACGTTCTCGTACGCGCTGAGCCCGTTGAAGAGGCTGGAGGTCTGGAACGTTCGACCGAGTCCCCGTCGCGCGCGCGCGGCGGGTCGCGTGTGGGTCACGACGCGGCCGGCCAGCTCGATCTCTCCGGCGGTGGGCCGCAGCACCCCGCTGAGCAGGTTGAGCAGCGTCGACTTGCCCGCCCCGTTGGGCCCGATGACGCCCAGGAAGTGGCCCGGGGGCACCGACAGGGAGATGCCCGTGATGATGTCGAGGCCGCCGACGCGGAAGCCCAGGTCCCGGGCGCTGAGCGCGGGGACCTGGGCTTCCAACGTCACGGACACGGGTCGATTCAGCTGCCGAAGTGCGCGCTGACCGGGGGAGCCGTCTGGGTGGAGCTCAGGGTGTTCAAGAGCACGGGTCGGTAGGTCCCGGTGACCGTCGAGACCAGCTGGACCTGGAACATCGGCTGGAGCATGGCGTGGTCCGCGGCCCGGATCTGCTGGAGCCCCTTGGGGGCCATGAACTTCCAGCCCTCGAGCCCCTTGATCATCTTCGAGACGTTGGTGCCCTGCCCGGTCTGGATCGCGCGTACCACCATCTGGGCCCACACGAAGCCGTCAGCGGTGAACAGGTCGGGGTACTGGTGGTAGTCGGCCCGCATCCCCTTGATGAGGTAGGCGTTGACCTTGGTGTGGGCGGACTGCCAGTTGTACAGGGACAGGTAGTAGAACTTCAAGCCAGCGGTCCCGTAGAACTGGTAGGTCGCGATGTTGGCCAGTCCCGTGATCACCTTGGAGCTGGCGAAGATCCCCTGCTGGTCGAGAGCCTGGGCCAGGGGCGCGCCCGTCGTGCCGGCCCACGCCAAGAAGATGATGTCGGGGTGCATGGCGGCGACCTGCAGGGCGACCGGCGTGAAGTCGGTCGTCGTCAGCGGGACGAGCAGCGTCTTGACCGTGTCGCCGAGCGAGCCGAAGGCGCTCGTGGTGTCAGCGACGTAGGACTGGCCGAAGGCGAAGTCCTGGGCCAGGACGAGCACGGTCTTGCCCGGGCCGAGCTGCTTGACGTAGGACTTGGCGGCCTGTACGTCCTGGTAGGTCTGGCGGCCCGAGCGGAAGGTGTAGCGGTTGAGCCCGGTCACCTGGTCGGCCGCAGCGGGCCCGGAGATGTAGAGCACCTTGTTCTGCTGGGCGAGCGGCCCGAGCTCCATCGCGATGGAGGAGTCGACGGTCCCGCCGATGATCTTGTCGCCCGCGCCCACGAAGCTCTTGAAGTCGGTGACCGCGGTGGTCGGGTTGTCCGCGTCGTCGACGACCGACAGGGCGATGTGGTGTCCGTTCACCGCGCCCGTGCCGTGGGTCGCGTAGGCCAGCCCCACGTGGACGCCCTGCAGCCACTCCTCGGCGTAGGCCGAGAAGATCCCGGTCTTCTCGGTGACGATGCCCACCTTGATCGGTGCATTCTTCGAGGCCCCCGAGGATGCCCCCAGAGTCAGCGAGAACGCGGCCGTGGCCAAGGCCACCGGCACCACGCCCCAACGAACGTTCCTCATAGATCCTCCCCAACGACACGCGGTCGCCCGCCGACCGACGCTCGAATGCAGTTAACCAGCCGCGGCGAAAAATGTCAAGTGAATCACCTGTCAGAGTTTGCTACGGTGGGGACAGGTAAGGGTGCGGGAGGTGTGCTGTGAGCCTGAAAGTGGTACGGGATCCCCACGAAGCCGGATTCCGCGGCGAAGGCCTGGAGCGGGTGCGCGCGCACCTGGATGGCTACGTGGCCTCGCGGCGGTTCCCCGGGTGGCTGGCCACGGTGGCCCGCGACGGCGACCTCGTCTGGGTGGGCCGTGGCGGCCACCGCGACCGCGAGCAGTCCCTGGAGGTGAGCGACGACACGATCTGGCGCCTCTACTCGATGACCAAGCCGATCACGGCGGTCGTGGCCCTGCAGCTCTACGAGGAGGGTCGCTACGACCTCAACGATCCGGTGGCCGAGTGGATCGAGGAGTTCCGCGACGCGCGGGTCTACGTGTCGGGCAGCGACATCGCCCCGGTCACCGAGCCCGCGACCGAGCCGGTGCGGGTGCACCACCTGTTCACGCACACCAGCGGCCTGACCTACGGCTTCCAGCACCTGACCCCGGTGGACACCATGTACCGGGCCCGGGGCTACGACATGACCAACCCGAGCGACGTCGACTTGGCGCACGCGGTGCGTGAGTGGTCGGGGCTGCCGCTCCTGTTCCAGCCCGGGGCGGCGTGGAACTACTCGGTGTCCATTGACGTGCTCGGCCGCCTGATCGAGCACTGGACGGGACAGACCCTGGACGTCGCGGTGCGCCAGCGGGTGCTCGAGCCCTTGGGCATGGTCGACACCGACTGGTACTGCCCGCCCGAGAAGCTCGACCGCCTGGCGATGCTGTACGCGGCCAGCCACGGCGACTCGGTCCGCCTCGACGAGCTGGCCGGTGAGGCCACCCGCTGGCCCCTGCTGCTGGCCGGCGGCGGAGGGCTGGTCTCGACGGCGGCGGACTATCACCGCTTCATGTCGATGCTGCTGGCTGGCGGCGAGCTCGACGGAGCCCGCATCCTCTCGCCGCGCACCGTGGCCCTGATGACGCGCAACCACCTGCCGGACAACCAGGACCTGCACGGCTTCGCGCGCGACTCGTTCAGCGAGGTGAACCAGACCGGCGTCGGATTCGGGCTGGGCGTGTCGGTGGTGATCGACCAGGTGCGCAACCGCAGCTACGTGCCCGTGGGCACATTCGCGTGGGGGGGCGCGGCGTCGACCTATTTCTGGGTAGACCCCAGCGAGGGTCTGACGGTCGGGCTCTACACCCAGCTGCTGCCCAGCTGGACGTACCCCGTGCGCCGCCAGGTCCAGCAGCTGGTGTACGCAGCGCTCGAGCGCTGACGAGACGAGAGTGACGTAGACAAAGTGATAGCCACCGCCGCCGAGGCGGTGGCCGACATCCCCGACGGCGCGTCGATCGCCGTCGGCGGGTCTGGGCTGTACGGGATCCCCTCGGTGCTGATCGAGGAACCGTTCGCGCAGGGCGCGACCAACCTGGTGACGGTCTCGAACAACTGTGGCGTCGACGACGCGGGCCGGGGCATCTTGCTGTCGGCCAAGCGCATCGGGCGCACCACGGGCTCCTACGTGGGCGAGAACAAGGAGTTCGAGCGCCAGTTCCTCTCCGGTGAGCTCGAGGTCGAGTTGGTGCCTCAGGGCACCCTGACCGAGCGGCTGCGCGCCGGCGGGGCGGGGATCCCGGCCTTCTACACACCGGCCGGCGGGGGGACCCAGGTCGCCGACGGTGGTCTCCCCCTGCGCTACGGGGACTCCGGCGCGGTGGCCCTGGCGTCGCCGGCCAAGGAGGTGCGGGCCTTCGAGGGCCGGGACCACGTGCTCGAGCGGGCCATCTCGACCGACTACGCGCTGGTCCAGGCCCGCTCCGGGGACCGGCACGGCAACCTCATCTACGAGAAGAGCGCGGCCAACTTCAACCCCCTGCGCGCGTCGGCGGGCCGCGTGACCATCACCGAGGTCGAGGAGCTCGTCGAGCCCGGAGAGCTCGACTCGCGCCAGGTGCGCACGCCGGGCATCTTCGTCCAGCGGGTCGTGCACACCCCCGATGTCGAGAAGCGAATCGAGAAGAGGACGGTGCGATCGTGAGGTGGACGCGCGAGGAGCTGGCGGCCCGGGTGGCACGCGAGATGCGCGACGGCCAGTACGTGAACCTGGGGATCGGCCTGCCCACCCTGGTGCCCAACTACGTGGCTCCGGACCTGCACGTGGTCCTGCACCCCGAGAACGGCATCTTGGGTGTGGGCTCGTACCCGCCCGACGACGAGGTCCACGCCGACCTCATCCACGCGGGCAAGGAGACGGTCACGGTGGGCCGGGCTCGTCCTTCTTCGACTCGGCGGCCTCCTTCGCGATGATCCGCGGCGGCCGCGTGGACCTGGCGGTCCTGGAGGCGATGCAGGTGTCGGCGACCGGCGACCTGGCCAACTGGATGACACCGGGCAAGTTGGTCAAGGGCATGGGCGGGGCGATGGACCTGGTCCACGGGGCCAAGCGGGTCATCGTCATGATGGAGCACGTGGCCCGCGACGGCACGCCGAAGATCGTCAACGCGTGCAGCCTGCCCCTCACGGGCCGCGCCTGCGGGCACCGGATCGTCAGCGACCAGGCCGTCATCGACGTGAGCGCCGAGGGGCTCGTCGTGCGCGAGCTGGCCCCGGGCATCACCGCCGAGGGCCCGCAGGCGGCCACCGAGTCGCCGCTGCGCTTCGCGCTCGAGGAGGGCTGAGCGACCCCGTCGCCGCGCACGCCAACTGACTAGTGTCGGGACCGATGCCTGGCCCAGACCCGCGTGCGCCCCGCCCCCGGGGTCGCGCCAGCGTCGTCCCGGCCGGGCCGCGCCCGCCCGCGCGCGTCGGGCTCGAGGAGCCAGCGCTGCGCAAGGGGCAGCGGACGCGGCGCGCACTGCTGCAGGCCGCCGAGCAGGTGTTCGGCGCGCTGGGCTACCACGACGCCTCGATCGTCAAGATCACCGAGAAGGCGGGAGTCGCCCAGGGGACCTTCTACCTGTACTTCCGGGGCAAGCAGGAGATCTTCGATGAGGTGGTCGACGATCTCAACCAGCGGGTGCGCCGGGCCATGTCGGAGGCCTCGCGCGGGGCGACCACACGATTCGAGGCCGAGCGGCTGGGATTCGCCGGCTTCTTCCAGTTCACCGCCGAGCACCCCAACCTGTACCGCATCATCCGCCAGGCCGAGTTCGTCTCGCCGCAGGCGATGCGCCGCCACTACGAGACGATCATCGCCCACTACATCCCGGCGCTGACCGAGGCGATGGACAAAGGTGAGGTGACCCGGGGCGACCCGATGGTCCTGGCCTGGGCCCTGGCCGCCGTCGGTGAGGCCGTCGGGATGCGCTGGATCCTCTGGAACGACGATCGCCAGATGCCCCCTGATGTCTCCGAGGAGGTCAACCGGATCATCGGGCGGATGCTGGGCATCGAGGAGACCTAATGGGCGCGGTCGCCGACGGCTTCCCCGCCCCGCTGGCCGTCGGGAACTGGCTGCACCAGCCCGCGCGCCATCGCCCGGACCACGCCGCCATCGTCACCGCCGAGCGCACCATCGACTACGCGACCCTGGATGCCTGGTCCGACCGGCTGGCCCGGGTCCTGGTGGGCCGCGGGCTCGAGCCCGGCGACCGGGTGGCGACGCTCAGCGAGAACAGCGTGGAGCAGGTGGTGCTGCTCTTCGCGTGCGCTCGCGCCGGCCTGATCCTGACGCCGCTCAACTGGCACCTGAGCCCCGACGAGCTGGCGGTGCAGCTGGTGCTCTTCGAACCCGCGCTGACGCTGGTCGCCGCGTCGCGCTGGAGCGAGCAGGCCGGCGGCGTGGTGGCCCCGTGGCAACCCGAGCCCCTCGAGGACTACGTGAGCGATGCCTACCCCGCGGCCGAGGTGACCCTGCCCGCCCCCGACGACGACGCTGGACTGCTCCTCATCGCCACCTCGGGCACGACGGGCATTCCCAAGGGCGCGCTGCTGACGAACCGCAACTGCTACTGGACCAACGCCAGCCTGCAGGCCGCGGTGCCCCTGAGCGCCGACGACGTGGTCCTGGCGCTGCTGCCCCAGTACCACGTGGGCGGATGGAACATCCAGACCCTGCTCGCGTGGTCGCTGGGTGCGACGGTCGTCTTGGAGCGCTCCTTCGATCCGGGCCGGGTGCTCGACCTGATCGAGCGGCACCGTGTCACCACCCTGATGGGCGTGCCCACGATGTACGTGCTGGTGGCCGAGCATCCCCGCTTCGCCGAGGCCGACCTGTCCTCGCTCCGCTTCGTCCTGGTGGGCGGCGCCGCCATGCCTTCGTCAGCCCGGGATCGCTGGTCCGAACGCGGCGTGGCGGTGGCCGTGGGCTACGGGCTGACCGAGGCCGGTCCCAACACCCTGGTGCTCCCCCCGGGCGAGACACCGCCCTGGCCCGGCGCGGTGGGACGTCCCTACCCCTACGTCGAGGTGGCCCTGCGCGACCCGACCGACGACCGCGTCCTGAGCGGCCCGGGCACCGGGGAGATCCTGGTGCGCGGCCCCAACGTCTTCGCGGGCTACTGGCGAGATCCCGCCGCCACCCGGGCGGTCGTGGTGGGGGGCTGGCTGCGCACCGGCGACGTCGGCGAGCGCGACGCGCGAGGTATCTACCGCATCAGCGGGCGGACCAAGGAGATGTTCGTCTCGGGCGGCGAGAACGTGTTCCCGGCCGAGGTCGAGCGGGTGCTGAGCGAGCACCCCGCGATCGCCGACGCGGCGGTGATCGGCGTGCCCGACCCGGTCTGGGGCGAGGTGGGCGTCGCCTACGTCGTCGCCCACCAGGGCGCCGTCGTCGACGTGGGTGAGCTCCAGGCGCACTGCCGGGCCCACCTGGCCCACTACAAGGTGCCGCGGCGCATCGTGCTCACTGCCGAGCTGCCGCGCTCGCCGGTCGGCAAGGTCGACAAGCGCCACCTGCCCCGCGACGGGGACGCCACCTAGCGGGTGCATCCCTCGGCGCGCAGGTAGGCAGCCAGGGGCAGGCGGTAGAGGTGGACGGCGCCGGGATTGGACCGCCAGAGGCTGAAGCGCCAGTGACCCCCCTGGCGATGCCAGAGGTCGACGAGCGTGACCTGGTCGATGCGGTAGGTGACTCGCCACCAGCCGTGCGGGGCCGGTTGGGCCCCCACGACGGTCGCCGGCCCCGGAGCCGTGGGGCACAGCCGGTGACGGCGGATGTAGTCAGCGCGGGGGATCACGGCCTGGCTCGCGCGATCGAAGCGGTCCCAGACGGCGGCGTCGCGATTGGCCGCGTAGCCGTTGTCGAAGGCCTGGGCCACCTGGACCAGGCGGGCGCTGGCGTCGGCGCCACTGGGGGACGGGGGCGTCCCGCGGTGGGTGGCCCACCCCCCCACCACCAGGACGACGAGCATCCCGAGCAGGGCGACGCGCACCGTGGTGCGCGCCCTAGGCGCGCGCCAGGACCTCAACGCTCGGGACGTGGAAGCAACCGTCCTGGTCGCGGGACCACGCCCGAAAGGCGGTGGCGAAGCGCTCGAGGTCGGCGGGGGTGGCGATGTCGTACTCTTGGCACTGGGTGGCGAAGGCGCTCTGGGTGACCCGGTCGGCCCACAGCTCTCCCCACCAGCGGCGCTCCTCCGGGCGCGCGAAGGTCCACGTCGACGAGGTCACCTCCAGGTCGCTGAAGCCCGCCGAGCGGACCCAGACGTGCAGGGCGCGCCCCGCGTCGGCCGTGGCGCCGTTGCGCGCGGTGAGGCGGTGGTAGGCGGCCAGCCACGCGTCGAGGCGCGGGTCCGCGGGGGCCCACGTGAAGGCGCCGTAGTCGCTCTCGCGGGCCGCGAGGAGACCACCGGGCGCCAGCACGCGGCGCATCTCGACCAGTGCGCGCACCGGCTCGCGCAGGTGCTGGAGCACCTGGTGCACGTAGACGACGTCGACGCTGGCGTCCTCGAGGTCCAGGCCGTACACATCGCCGACGACGAAGTCGACGTTGGACACGCCGCGATCGCGCGCCAGCTCGCGGCCAGCGGCCAGGACCTCGGGGGCGATGTCGATCCCGAGCACCCGTCCCGCGGGGACCCGGGTGGCCAGGTCGACCGTGATGGTCCCGGGTCCACAGCCCACGTCGAGGACGCGGGCGTCCGGTCGCAGGTGGGCGAGGAGGAATCCCGCCGAGTTCTCGGCGGTGCGCCAGCGATGGCTGCGCAGCACCGACTCGTGGTGGCCGTGCGAGTAGCGCTCCTGGACCATGCACCACTCTGGCAGGTGCGCGCCGGCGCGGGCCGCCCGGGTCCGCCAGCGCGAGGAAGTCGGTAGCGTCGGGGGCGTGTCGATGCTCCAGATGGCCCTCACCCCCCGGGGGCACGTGGTGGGCGGGCAGCTCCCCACCGCCCCGCCCGCGCCGCGCCGCGGCCCGCGCCCGGGGGCGGGGAAGGCCTCGCTGGTGCTCGCGTCGCGCGGCGGCGTGCTGGGGCGCGCCGGCTGGCGGGACCACGATGTCCCCGGGTCGCGGCCCGAGCGGGACCACTCTCCCCTGAACTGGAGCGCCCGGAAGGAGGCCGACGTTGTCTGATCGCGTGTCCCACGGCCGTCGGTATCCGACGGTGGAGATCATCGAGGAGGGCATGCGCGAGGGCATGCAGATCGAGAGCGCCGCCATCAGCGTCGACGACAAGCTCGCCTTGCTGGAGGCCCTCTCGGTAACGGGCCTGCGCACCATCGTGGTGGGCTCGTTCGTCAGCCCCACCTGGACGCCGCAGATGGCCGAGATCGACGCGCTCCTGCGGCGCTTCACCCCGGTGCCCGGAGTCACCTACACCGCCCTGGCCCTCAACGCGCGGGGCCGTGAGCGCATGGCCGCCTACCCGTGGATCCAGGATCCCGAGGACGTGCCGCGCACCCAGGGTCACCTGTGCGACGTGTTCGTGCGCCGCAACACCAATCGCAGCCAGGCCCAGGAGATCGCCGGCTGGCCGGCCATTGTCGCGCAAGCCGTCGCCGACCAGGTGCCGGTGGCCGGCATCGCCATCGCCGCCGCGTGGGGGTCCAACTGGCTGGGCCCCTTCAGCCAGGAGCAGCGCACCGAGATGCTGGCGCGCCAGATGGAGCTGTGGCAGGGCGCGGGGATCCCCGTCGATCGGGTGTGGATCGGTGACCCGATGGCCTGGAACACGCCGGACGCCGTGGCCGACCAGTTGGCCGAGATCCTCGAGCGCTGGCCCCAGATCACCCGCTTCCACCTGCACCTGCACAATGCTCGGGGTACCGCCCTGCTGTCGGCCTACGAGGCGCTGCGCACCCTGCGCCCGACCGACACGCTGGTGCTGGACTCGACCGTGGGCGGCATGGGCGGCTGCCCCTACGGCGGCCACGGGCGCATGACGCGCATGATGGCCACCGAGGACCTGGTGGACCTGCTGAGCGAGCTCGGCATCGACACCGGCGTCAACCTCGACCGGCTGATCGAGGCGTCGCTGCTGGCCGAGCGCGTCGTTGGTCACCCGCTGTGGAGCCACGTCGCCAAGGCGGGGCCGCGCCCGCGCGGTGCGCGCCTGTTCCCCATGGACCTCCCCTTCATCGAGACGGAAGCCGAGGCCCAGCACTTCCGCCTGGGGCCGGCCGCGTACCAGGGCCAGCGCTCGCCGTGGCGCGAGCCCATCACCTCACCGGCGCGCGACGCGATCGAGGCGGAGCTGCGCCGCGCGGACTGAGCGTGGTCGCGCCCCGCGAGGGGGGGCCTTGGCGGGTCTCCCCGACGCTTCGCCCGAGGACCGGGCGCTGGGCTCGGCTGGTCTTCGGACCGGCCGTTCGCGATCCGCGAGATGAGGCGCGCGCCGCCAGCCGAGAAACCTCAGCGAGATGGCGGCAGCCGGGCCGGCCCGGGCAACGCGGACGCGTCGGGCGCTGACCTATCCGGGGACCCCGGGACGCATTGGCGACTTCAGCGACGGGGCGCGAACGCGCGGATACGTACGAGCCGCTCGGGTACGCGGGCTACCCCGACTTCACTGACTTCGGCGCGGTCGTCGCGCCAGCAGAGCACTGCGCCCGTGAGCGGAGCCGACCGATCACGGGGGTTCCTGCCGGGCCCCAGGTTTGCTGTCCTGGGGCCCGGCAGTCCCGCCTCACTTGAGGGTACCGAAGCTAAAGGAGATCGATTCGGTGATGGCGTCACCCCGGTGGGCGTTGGCGACCGAGATCTCGCAGCTGCGGGCGTTGGCGGCGGATGTGCCACACAGGCCGTGGCCGACGCGCCCCGTTACCACGTGGAACGGCGTGGGACGCAAGATGCCCGCCGGCGTGATGACGACCGCGCGCATCGTGCGCAGATCGCACGCGGCCGGTGAGGTCGCGCCCCGACGGCACTCGACGATGTAGACGTGGTCACGCGGCGTGAAGCCGCGGCCCGACACGCGCACCACCTGCCGGTTGTGCAGGTTCAGGGACGGCGCCACGCGCAAGAAGCGCTTGGCTGCGGCGACGGCGAAGGCAATGGGCGCCTCACCAGCGTCGCCGCCCGAGATGTTGGCGACGGCGATGACGCAGTTGTGCGCGTTGGCGGCGGTCGTGCCGCAGGTCCCCGTGGCCACCGCCCCGGTCACCACCTTGAAGCTCGTCGAGGGCAGCGTCCCGTCGGAGTTGACGGTGACGGCCGTGGCGGTCGTCAGGTCACAGCCCGCCTGCCCGCTCGCGCCCTTCAGGCACTCGACGGCGTAGACCGAGTCACCCGGCGTGAAGCCGGAGCCCGTCACCGTGACCGTCTGCCCGTTCTTGAGGCCGGAGGTCTTCGACACCGTCACGCTCGGGGTGGTCGGAGTGGGCACGACGAAGGCGATGGGAGCCGCGGCGCGATCTCCCTCGGAGCTGTTAGCGACCATGATTACGCAGCCGGCGGCATCGGCGGCCGAGGTGCCGCAGGTGGCCCCGCCGACCGTTCCCGTGACGACCGTGAAGGTCGTCGAGGGCAGCGTGCCGTCGGTGTTGACCGTGATCGGCGTCGCCGTGGACACGTTGCAGTCCGCCGGGCTGGTCACCGTGGTCAGACACTCGGTGGCGTAGAGCGAGTCACCTGGCGTGAAGCCCGATCCGGTGATGGTGACTTTCTGGCCGTTGGTGAGGCCGGTTGCGGGCGTCACGGTGAGTGAGGGCCCGGTTGCCGTCGACGGGGCGGCGAAGGTGATCGGCTGGTAGGCGAGCGTCGTCCCGGTCAGCGAGCCAATGGCCAGCACACACGTCAGGTCGGCGGCCGAGGTGCCACACGTGCCGTTGCCGACAGTTCCGGTCGTCAGCGTGAACGGCGTGGTGGGAATCGCACCGCTGGCGTCGGTCGCCACGAGCACGGCGTTGGTGACGTCGCACCCCGCCTGCGTCGTCGCGGTCGCCGTGCACTCGACGATGGCCACCTCGGCGCCCGCGGGCAGCCCGGAGCCGGTCACCTGGACGACCTGACCGGCGGCCAGTCCCGTTGACGGCGTCACCGTCATCGTGGCGGCGGCCAGGGCCGGCGTGGCCCCGGACAGGCTGGCGGCCACTAGCGCCGCCACGGCAGCCGGGCCGGCCAGCCAACGTCTCACTCGACCATTCATGTTTCCTCCTCACGTGGGCTGTGGCCCGCGCGGCAGTCCCGCCGACGGAGCAGACTCCGTCAGTCGGTGGCCGCGTGGTGCCATCCCGTCTGCCTAGAGAGGTCTTAGCACAGCCCCTGGTCGCGTGGGGTGGCTGGCCCGGCCCAGACGACCCGGTGCCCAGCGCGCCAGGGTCGAGCTCCTCGACCCTGGCGCCGCCTCGGTGACGCGCGCTCGGAGCGTCTCGACGGGCGCGCATCGCCTCGAGAGGCGACCCGCATCGTGGGGAGACGAGGTGACGAGCTGTTCGCCTCGGTGGGACGGTGTTTCGATTCCCGGCGCCCCCGTAAAATTGAAGGTGACCAGGATATATGACGCTGCAACGGAGTCATGCTGGGTTTACGTATCGTCCCTAGATCCATGATCGCGCACCCGTCGAAGTACGTGGCGCGCGGGGTTCTTGCGTCCAGGGCGTGCGATACTTCCGACAACTCCGACGATGCGCGTCAACTCGTCATCAGTCATCGGAGTCAGTTCCGCTCTCTCGAGGACGGTCCCCGGCTGAAGGTGGCCCGATCGAAGTAGAGCTCGTACGTACTGGATGCCCTTGTCGCGCCCCGCGAGGAGTTTGGCCACGGCCACGTCGTGAGGTTCAACGCACCAACCAGTCACGCCATTCGTGGCGGGAGTACAGATACCGACGAGACGCTCCCGCCATCCCATGGGAAACCGGCAGAGCGCCTCTTCTACGCCCTCGGCGTAGTAACCGTGCGTGCCGTCGAAGTGTGTCAACTCACCAATGGTCCCGTTGATGAGCAACACCTTTTCCCCGTCGGGATCACTCATTGCCATAACGTCCGCTTCCATCGAGAGCGTGACGTCTCTCGGTAGTGCGTCCGGCACGCTACCGAGAATGGACTGGGACCCCACAAGAATTACCTCGTTCTCGCCCAGTACATCACCGGCCGCGCGAATGATGTGTTCAAGCTGTGATCGGTTCAACCGAACTCCTCACCGCGCGAAGAGCCTCGAGACGCTCCTCGTCACTGAGCACTCCGGCGAAAGGGCTGCTCTGACGGAGGTCCCGCGCCGCTTGATCCGTGGACGTCATGACTGTCACAAGAGTGTCGAGTGGACCATCGAGGAGGCGGGACCACGCATCGAGGTACTTAGAGGCGTTCCCGCCAACGTCAGCCGCGCGCATCACGTCAAGGTTTCGACGTGCGAGTGACACAACAGACTGCGGACGCGCGGAGAGCTTCGCGGCAATCAACTCGTGCAGCCGCAGGGTCCGCTTCTCCGGCTCGGTCAGTCGCGGTCGCAACTCGATGACGAGATCACACCCGGAGGCGTCCGCCAGGCGCTGCAGTGTCGAAAGCCGTGGCTCGTGCCGTCCCGCCTCGTAGTCGACTAGTGCCGGCGCCGAGGTCTTGGCGCGTCGAGCCATCTCACGTAGCGTCAGTCCACTATTGAGCTTCATACGGTGAACGAGCTGAGCTGCTGATGTCACAGTGTTATTATAGTACATAACACCAAGAGTGCCGTGCGACACCGCGGGCGCAGTCATTTCGGGGTCCCTTCGTCAAGATCTCGCAACCCAGCAGCACCCTGACCCCACGCGAGTGAGGGTGCTACCGGGTTCCTCGTCAGCACAGAGGCGCATCAGCGCCTTCTCCATCGCCCACTGCCGGCGAAGGTCGTTGTCCGGATTCAGACGGGCCACGAGGTCCCGGAACCTGAACTCTCCTCGTTCATCCATCAACTCCGCCAGCACCGCCAGGATCTCGTCGCGCACCGTCCACCGCTTCGGACCAGCACGAACCCTGATCTGGAACGGCGCCAGACGCACTAACCACGGTTTCGCCTGGGGCAGCAGCACCTCCTCGCACCGGTACATCCGACCAGCGCCGGTGCTCCTGGTGACCGGTCTCGTCGAGCTGCTGGGGCGCGTGGCCCCGAGACACGGGGGCGCGGGGAGGATGACCGAAGCGCCAGCGAACCCGGACGCGGGTGGGAGGGACCTCGGCCCGGCGGCGACGGCGTTACCGCGCTCGGTGGGGTGGCTGGGGCACCGCCGCGATGCCGGGAGGCTCGCGATTGGCGTTCAGTGCTTCGGCGACGCGCGTGAGGGCCTCGTCGAGGATCTCGATCGAGGTCGCGAAGTTGAGTCGGACGTGACCGACCCCGCCGCTCCCGAAGGCCGCTCCATCGCTCAGGGCGACGCGCGCGTTGGCCAGCAGCCAGGCCGCGGGCCCGGTCAGCCCGTCGAGGGCCGCGGGGGTGTCGACGAGGGGCGTGGTCAGGTGCAGGTCGCGGGCGTCGAGCCAGGCGAGGTAGGTGGCGCTCCCGGGTACGTAGTGCACGGCGGGCAGCCAGGTGGCCAGCCGCTCGACCAGGTGGTCGCGCCGCGCGAGCAGCTGCGCGAGGACCGTGTCGAGCCACGCGTCGCCCTCTCGCAGGGCGGCCGTCTGGGCGATCACGCCGAGGTGGCTCGCTCCGGGCACGCTGCGCGTCGCCAGGCGGGTGCGCAGGTCCCCGGCCTCGGGTCCGGCCACCAGGACGGCACCGGGTGCCCCGGCCAGGTTGAAGGCCTTGGAGGCCGACAGCAGCGCGACGGCGTCGCGGCCCGCCTCCAGGCTGAGCAGTGGGGTGAACGTCCCTTCGAGCACGAGGGGGGCGTGGATCTCGTCACTGATCACGCGCAGGCCGTGGTGGCGCGCCAGGTCGGCCACGGCGGCGAGCTCGTCGGGCCGGTGGAGCGTCCCGGTCGGGTTGTGCGGGCTGCACAGGAGGTAGGCGGGATGCGCGGAGCGCTCGCGGGCCTTGGCGAAAGCGGCGTCCAGGGCCTCCAGGTCGAGGCGTCCCGCCGCCGAGAGCGGTGCCTCCCCGACCACGCGGCCGGCCCGAGCCACGTAGGAGTAGAAGGGCGGGTAGACCGGGCAGTTGACGACCACGGTGTCGCCGGGCTCGGTGAGCACCGACACGGCCGCACTGACCCCGCCCATGACGTTGCCCACGGCCTGGGCGCGCGACACGTCGAGCTCCCAGCCCCAGCGGCGGGCGGCGAAGGAGGCCAGGGCCTCCACGTACCGGGCGGGGGAGGGGTAGCCGAGGTCGCCGGTGCGCGCCGCGGCGACGAGCGCCTCCACGACCGGCGGGGCCAGCGTGACGTCCATCTCGGCCACCCACAGCGGCAGGACGTCGGCGGGGTAGCGCCGCCACTTCTCACTGGTGCGCTGGCGCAGTTGGTCGAGGGAGGGCGCGAAGGGGTCGGCGGGGCTCACGGATGTGACCCTAACCCTCGGGGACTCAGGAGCCGAAAGGGACCACCTGGGCGGCGTTGGGGACGGGGGGCGCGACGCGGCCGGCCGGGCCCGCACCCACCAGCGCCAGGATGTTGGTCGTCAGGCGCGACAGCAGCGCCCCGGCGGCGGGGCTGGCGGCGCACGTCGAGAGGGCGCAGATCCAGTTGGTCGTCCCGGTGTCGATCACCCCGGCGCCCGAGGCCGGGTCCGTGTGGTACGTGAAGTCGCCGTAGGTGTACCCGGCCCAGGCGCCCTGGTTGGTGTAGGTCTCGGCGAGGGGGATCGGCGAGTGGCCCAGGACCTGGAGCGTCGCCGGCGTCGCCGCGCTGGCCACGACGTGGTCGATGTCCGAGTCGTAGATGCCCGGGATCGACGAGCCCCGGTGCAGCGGCGTCCCGCGCACCAGCCACCGGGGGGCGTCCCACAGGACCAGCGGGGCCGGGGCCTGGCCGGGCAGGACGTAGCCGGCGTAGAGCTCGCCGACCAGGCTGGTCGCCGACCAGTTGGTCGGGGGCGCGGCCCAGGTGTTGCCGGTGACCTGCCAGGGGCTCCCGTGGCCGTTGAGCGGGTCGAGCGCGCTGTCGCGGTAGTCGACGATCAGCGTGTTGGGCCCCATGGGTCCGGGCGCCAGCCGGGCGTGGCGCACCAGGGCGGCCGCCCCGAAGAAGACCACGTTCACGCCGCGGCGCTGCGCGGCCTCGACCCCGAAGAGCTCGGGCGCCGTCCAGGTCTCGTCGTGACCGAGCGACAGGATGGCCCGGTGGTGGCTGGCCAGGCCCGGGTGCTCGCTGAGCGTGATGTCGCTGACGTAGGTGGCGTCGAGGCCGTGGCGCTCCATCAGCGAGACCAGGGGGAACTCGTTGGTCAAGAAGTCCGAGGCGCCCAGGCCGATCGCCTGGGGCCGGTCCAGCGAGACCGCGTAGGCGCGGTTGCAGGGTGGGTAGGTGGACGCACCCGGGGCGCAGGCGCCGGTCCCCTGGTAGAAGTCGGCGCCGCCGAAGGTGTTCCAGCCCTGCTCGGTGAGGGTGCGGCTCACCAGCAGGTAGGTGGCGGTGCTCGCCGGATCCCACACCGTCAGCAGCACGTAGCTGGCCTGGCGCCCGTTGCCCACCAGCTTGAGCAGGTAGTCGCCCGAGGGCCACGTCGTCCCCACGTGGAAGCGCAGGCCGGCTGACCAGGTGTCGCACACCGTCGTGCGCGTCGCGGCCAGCAGCGCGCAGGGGGGCTGGACACGACCGGGGACCGAGGCCGAGCGCCACACCAGGTGCGCGCCGGTCCCCTGGTACCAGCCCATGCGGTAGGCCTCGACGTGCCAGGTGGCCGCAGTCGTCGAGACGTACAGCGTGACCAGTTGGCCCGCCGTGGCCGCGTCGGTGTTCGCGAATCCCTCCATCAGTCCCGGTGGCGTGCCGGCGATGCGCCAGGCCGTCGTGCCGGGGAGGCGGTTCTGGGCCAGGACGGCCCGCGAGACGACGCCGAAGGGGCTGGTGAAGGTCGGGGCGGTCGCGCGCGCGGCCGGTGCCGGCGTCGCCCCGGGAACGCTGAGCGCCGCCACCAGCGCGCCCAGGGCGGCCACGCCGCGCAGCGCGCGGTGCCGCCTCGTGTGAGCGGTGCGAGCGGTGCGCACGACGCCTCCTCTCTGCCGCGCTGGCGCGTGCCGTTCGTCGATCTTGTCACGGTTGGCCGGTCCGTCCCGGGCGGGCGTTGTGGCAGAGTCGAGAGATGGCGCGCCTGACCACGGTCGACCTGGCCGCGCCCGCCGAGGAGGTCGCCCCCCGCCTGCTCGGGGCGGTCCTGGTGGTCGCCGCGGGGCCGGAGCGCCGGCGGGTGCGCCTGGTCGAGGTCGAGGCCTACGGGGGCCGCCGCGACCCGGCCTCCCACGCCTACCGGGGGCCGACGCCGCGGTGCGCGGTGATGTTCGGGCCGCCCGGCCGGCTCTACGTCTACCGCAGCTACGGCGTCCACTGGTGTGCCAACGTCGTGACGGGCCCGCGCGGGGAGGCCAGCGCCGTCCTGCTGCGGGCCGGGGAGGCGCTCGACGCGCGCGGTCGTCCGGTCGCGGCGCTGCGGGGGCCGGGGCTGCTGACGCGCTACCTCGGCCTGACCGGGTCCGACAGCGGCGTCCTGGTGGCCGGCTCGCGGGCCCGGCGGGCCTGGCTGCTCGCGGCGGACGACCCGGTGGCCGTCGCCGTCACGGGCCGTGTCGGGCTGACGCGGGAGCAGGAGCGACCCTGGCGCTTCGTCGTGGCGGGCCACCGCGCGGCGGGGCCGGGCCCGCGCCGCACCGGCGCGACGTCGGCCTAGTGTCGGGAGGTCAGGAGCGGGCATGGGTGAGCCGATGATCGGGGCCATCGAGGCCGGGGGGACGAAGATGGTGCTGGCCGCCGGGCGCACCTGGGAGGAGATCCGAGACGCCCCGCGCCACGTGCTGGCCACCACCACGCCCGCCGACACCCTGCCGCGCGTCATGGACTGGCTGGCCGAGCGCCACGCGGCCACGCCCCTGTCGGCGATCGGAGTGGCGTCGTTTGGGCCCATCGACTTCTCCCAGCGCCGGATCGCCGCCACGACCCCGAAGATCCCCTGGCGGGGGGCCTCCTGGGTCGACGCGGTGGCCAGTCGCTTCGGTGATCTCCCGCTCGGCTTCGATACCGACACCGGGGCGGCGGCCCTCGCCGAGCATCGCTACGGCGCGGGCCAGGGCCGCGACGTCGTCGCCTACCTGACCATCGGCACCGGCATCGGTGGTGGGCTGGTGGTCGGGGGCCGCATCATCCACGGCCTGCTGCACCCCGAGCTCGGCCACATGGTGGTGCGGCGCCGCCAGGGCGACGACTTCGCCGGCTCGTGCCCGTCCCACGGCGACTGCCTGGAGGGACTGGCCTCGGGCGAGGCCGTCAAGCGGCGCTGGCACCGCACCGGGGGGCCCCAACTGCCCGAGGACCATCCGGCCTGGGAGCTCGAGAGCAGCTACCTCAGCGACGCCGTCGTCAACGTGGCCACGATCACGGCCGCGCAGGTCATCGTGCTCGGCGGCGGGATCATGGCGGTGCCCGGTCTGATCGAGCGGGTGCGCGACCACGTGCGCCGCCACCTCAACGGCTACCTCGACGTGCCCGAGCTGACCACCGGGATCGACCGCTACGTGGTCGAGCCCGGTCTGGGACTGGCCTCGGGCATCGTCGGGGCTTTCGCGGTGGGCCGCGCCGCCCTGGCCTGAGGCAGTGGTCGCGCGGGCACCGGCTGTGTAGTCTCGCTGCCCAGGATCATCGAAGGAGGGACGTGACCGAGGTGCCGGTCCCCGCGGGGGTGCGCAGCCGCACGACCCTGAAGGACGTGGCCCATCTCGCAGGCGTCTCGCTGAAGACCGCCTCGCGGGTCGTCAACGGCGAGCCCGGCGTGGTCGAGGAGCTGTCGCGGCGCGTGCGCGCGGCGGTCAGCGAGCTCAACTACCAGCCCAACCTGGGCGCGCGCGCCCTGCGCCGCCGCGACGGCCGCTCCTCGACGATCGCGGTGCTGCTCGAGGACCTGTCCAACCCCTACTCGGCGCGCGTGCTGCGGGCCATCGAGGAGGTCGCCCGCGGGCACGCCGTGTCGGTCCTGGCCGCGTCGCTGGAGGAGAACCCCGAGCGCGAGCACCAGCTGGTGGCCGCGATGTCGCGCCACCGCGTCGACGGGGTGATCATCGCCCCGGCCAGCGACGACCACGCGTACTTGGGGGCCGAACAGGGCGCCGGCGTGCCCGTCGTGTTCGTCGACCGGCCGCCACGGCACCTGGAGGCCGACGCGGTGGTGGTCGACGCGCGCGCCGGCACGCGCGAGGCCGTCGCCCATCTCCTGGCCCACGGCCACCGGCGCGTCGCGTTCCTCGGTGACCTGACGCGCATCGCGACGGCGCTGGAGCGCCGCGCCGGCTACCGCGAGGCCCTGGCGGCGGCGGGCATCGCGCACGACGACGCCCTCGAGGTGCTCGAGCTGCGCTCGGTCGCCGCGGCGCGGGCCGCGGCCGATCGCCTGCTCGACCAGCCCGGGCCGCCGACCGCGTTCTTCGCCGGGCAGAACCTGCTCACCATGGGCGTGGTCTACGCGCTGCGCGCCCGGGGCCTCGCCCAGCGCGTCGCCCTGGCGGGTTTTGACGACTTCGACCTGTCCGACGTCCTGGATCCGGCGGTCACCGTCGTGGCCCAGGACGTCGAGGCGGTGGGACGTCGCGCGGCTGAGCTGCTGTTCGCGCGCATCGACGGCGACGAGCAACCCGCCCGCCGCGAGGCCCCGCCGACGCGCCTGATCGTGCGGGGGTCGGGGGAAATCGCTGGTCCCGGGGCATTGCCGGCCCTCCATTGACAACGATGTCAGCGACCGCTAGCGTCCTCGCTGGACCACGCGGCCAGGGAGGGCGCAGGTCGTCATAAGGGGGTAACCAGCAATGAAGTCACGAACGTGGCGCTTGGCGCAGGGAGCGGCTCTGGCCTCGACCCTGCTGGCGTCGTCACTGGCCTTTGTGGGCGGCGCGTCGTCGGTGGCGTCGGCTGCGGGCAAGAAGTACACCATTGCTTTCGTCGTGGGGGCCGAGGCCGACCCGTTCTTCCAGTCGATGTACGTGGGCGCCCACGCCGAGGCGCTCAAGCTCCACGTCAACCTGATCTGGCAGGGCGACCCGGTCGACTACTCGCCGTCCACGCAGATACCGGTCGTCCAGCAGGTGCTGGCGCTGCACCCCAACGCCCTGGTCATCGCGCCCACCGACACCAAGGCCCTGAACCCCTACATCGCGGGCGCGGTGAAGAATCACATCAAGGTCTTCAACGTGGACTCGGGATCCTCGTACCAGAAGAACATCACCTCGTGGGTGACCGGCAACAACACGCAAGGCGGCAAGGCGGCCGCGGACGCGCTGGCCAAGGCCATGAACTACGCCAAGACCTGCACGGCGTCGTCCAAGTGCTCGGTGGCCATCGGGGTGTCCTCGCTGACCACCTCGACCGACGCGGCCCGCGTGGCGGCCTTCAAGGCCGAGGTCAAGGCCAAGTACCCGAACATCACACTGCTCAACGACGTCGTCAGCCAGTCCCAGCCGGCGGTGGCCCAGAGCGCCTTCGCCCAGGACATCGCGGCCCATCACCTGGCTGGCATCTTCGCCGTTGACGGCACGGACGCCGAGGGTGCCACGGCCGCCGTGAAGGCGTCGGGCGCGGCCGGAGCCAAGATCAAGATCGTGGGCTACGACGCCTACGCCGCCAACATCGCCTCGATGGTGGCCGGTGGCCTCGGATCGCTGTCGGCGATCATCTCCCAGCAGCCGACGCTGGAGGGGACGCTCATCATCAAGTACGCGGTCGCCGCGCTGCACGGCCACAAGGTCCCCCACCTGCAAACGCTGCCCAACATCACCCTGACGCCGCGCACGCCCAAGGCGATCCTGGCCAAGTACCAGTACGTGGCCAGCTGAGCCGCCGCTGCGGGGCCGGGGACGCGTCCCCGGCCCCGCAGCGTCGTGGCTAGATTGCGCCTGAGATCCGCGAGGGGGGTCGGTGGCCACCAGCACGCAGACCGAGGACGTCACCGAGCCCGCTGCGCGGGCGTCGTGGCTCCGGCGGACCCTGACCAACCAGCAGGTCGTGCTCTTCGTCGTCCTGGCGGCGCTGATCATCTTCTTCGGTACGCGCAACTCGCTGTTCTTCCAGACCGGCGAGTTCTCCAACCTGCTCACCGACTTCTCCGGCCTGGTGCTGATCGCCCTGGCCGAGACCTACGTCATCGTCGCGGGCGGCATCGACCTGGCCGTGGGCTCGACGGCGGCGGTCTCGGGCGTGGTGGCGGCGGGGTGGATCCAGCCGCTGGTCAACGCCAAGGTCAACGAGGCCCTGGTGCTGGTGGTGGGCGCTCTGGCCTGCGCGGCCGTGGGTGCGCTCGCCGGGGGCTTCAGCGCCCTGCTGATCACCGTGTTCGACCTCGTGCCCTTCGTCGCCACGCTGGTCACCTACAGCGTGGGGGCCGGACTGGCCTTGGTCATCTCCCGGGGCGCACCGGTGGGCTACAACCCGGGCGCCATCTACTGGAGCGCCTCGGGGATCGGGATGGTCACCTGGCTGGTGGCCATCATCCTGGTGATCTCGATCGTCCTGGGCGTCGTGCTCCACCTCACCGCCTACGGCCGCTACACCTTCGCGATCGGCTCCAACGAGTTCGCCGCCCGCGCCGCCGGCATCGCCGTGCGCCGGCACCTGGTCTCGATCTACGTGATGAGCGGGGTCCTGGCGGGGTTGACCGGCATGTTCTTCTACATCCGCTCGGGCTCGGGTGCCGCGACGACCGGCGTGAGCAACTCGGCCAACCTGATCGCCATCGCCGCCGTGGTGATCGGGGGCGCGTCGCTGACCGGGGGGATCGGTCGCTGGGCGGGCACCATGCTCGGGGCCGCGGTCCTGACCATCGTGAGCGACGGCCTCATCTTCATCAACGTGCCGCCGACCTGGATCCAGGTGGTCGTCGGGGCGCTCATCGCCGTGGCCGCCCTGCTCCAGACGTTCCGTCGCCGATCGCGGAGGCTGTCGTGACCACCACCGAGACGCGGACCCCGGTGCTCGAGCTGCGGCACATCAACCTGCACTACGGCTCGGTCGAGGCCCTCCACGACGTGAGCTTCTCCGCCTACGGCGGCGAGGTCATCGGCCTGGTGGGCGACAACGGCGCCGGCAAGTCGTCGCTGATCAAGACGGTGTCGGGGGTCAACTCTGCCGACTCGGGCGAGATCTTCGTCGACGGCCAGCTGCGTCACTGGCGCTCGCCGCACGACTCGATGGTGGCCGGCATCGAGACGCTGTACCAGGACTCGGGCCTCGCGCCGGACCTGTCGATCGGCGCCAACATCTTCCTGGGGCGCGAGCGGCGCCGGGGCGGCCTGCTGGGCCGGCTGGGCTTCCTCGACCAGCGGGCCATGGAGCGCGAGGCGCTCGAGCAGCTCGAGCGGGTCGGGATCACGATCCCCCAGACCCAGCGCACGGTGTCCGAGCTGTCGGGGGGCCAGCGTCAGGCCGTCGCCATCGGCCGGGCCATCGCCTGGGCCAAGCACGTCATCATCCTCGACGAGCCCACGAACCACCTGGGAGCCCGCCAGTCGGCCGAGGTCCTCAAGGTGATCACGTCGGCGCGGGCGCACGGGCTGTGCGTGCTGTTCATCTCGCACACGCTGCCCCACGTGCTCGAGGTGACCGACCGCATCATCGTGCTGCGGCTGGGCCGGGTGGTTCGCGACGCCCCGACCAGCCAGTTCACCGTGGAGAGCCTGCTCGCCGCGATCACCGGCCTGAGCGAGTAGGCGGCGCCCCGGGTCGCGGCGGCGCCGCGGCCCGGGGCATGGCCTCAGTGCACCAGGACGGGGTCGGCACCCGGTGCGGCGGGCTCGAGACGTCCCTTGGGCAGCACCGTGAAGGCGACGACGCCGCCCACCAGGAAGATCACCATGGCCCACCAGAAGGCGGTGGTGTAGCCGTGGACCAGGGCGCGCGCGGCCAGCAGCGTCGGTGACACCGCGGTGCGCGAGCTCGCGATCATGGCCGCGGTCGTCGAGACGGCGATGGTGTTGAGCAGTGCCGTGCCGATCGAGCCGCCGATCTGCTGGGCGACGTTGACGGTGGCCGAGGCCACGCCAGCATCGTTCGCCCCCACGCGGTAGGTGGCCACGTTCATGGCCGGGGCGAAGACCAGGCCCATGCCCACCGCCGTCACGATCAGGCCGGGCAGCACGTGGGTCGCGTAGTGGCCGCTCACCGACAGGCGGGTGAAGTACAGCATCCCGGCCGCCGAGATCAGCATCCCCAGGCCCATGAGCGGGCGCGGCCCGAACTTGGGCAGCAGGCGCGTCGAGGTGAGGACCGCGACCACCGAGATGACCGCGGGCATCGGCAAGAAGGCCACACCGGCCGCCACCGGGGAGAAGCCCAGGGTGCCCTGCAGGTAGTAGGTGAGGAAGAGGAACACCGCGAACATGCCGATCGCCGACAGGAAGATCGACAGGAACGCGCCGCCCCGGGTGCGATCGGTCACCACGCCCAGCGGCAGCATCGGGTGGGCCAGCCGTCGCTGGCGCAGGACGAAGGCCCCGACCAGCACGATCCCGCCCAGGAGCGGCAGGAGGGACGCGCCACTCGAGAAGCTCGAGGCCAGGGACGGCACCGCGGTGTGATCGGCGAAGGCGTTGGCGGCACTGTTGGCGGCGTTCGAGAGCCCGTAGACGATGCCGAACAGGCCTCCCGACACCAGCAGCGTGCTCATCAGGTCCAGGGTTCCGTGGTGCTCGGAGCGTGAGTGGACCAGCAGCGACAGGACGCCGCTCAGGGTGATGGCCGCGATGATGAGGTTTACGAACAAGGTCCAGCGCCACGACGCGTACTGCGTCAGGATCCCGCCCAGCAGCAGGCCGAGGGCCGCGCCAGAGCTGGCGATGGCTCCGTAGACCGAGAACGCGGTGGCGCGCTCCTTGGCGTCGACGAAGATCGTCGAGAGCATGGCCAGCGCGGCCGGGGCGAGGACCGCCCCGAAGGCCCCCTGCACGGCCCGCGCGATGGCCAGCATCATGAAGCTGGTCGACGCGCCGCCGATCGCCGAGGCCACGGCGAACCCGACCAGGCCGATGATGAGGGTGGCCTTGCGGCCCAGCACGTCACTGAGGCGACCGCCGAGGAAGAGCAGGGAGCCGAAGGCCAGCGAGTAGGCCGTGATGATCCACTGCCGCTCGGCGTTGGAGAAGTGGAGCGCGTGCTGGATCGTGGGCATCGCGATGTTCACGACCGTGGCGTCGAGCACCACCATCAGCTGGGCGAGGCCGAGGAAGCCGAGGATCGCCCAGCGCCGCGTGTGGTGGTGCTCGTGGGCCTGGAGTGGGGTCACGGGTCGTCCTTTCGGTGAGTGACCGAGCCACTGTAGCGGAAAGCGGAGCGGAACATTCCGCTTCCCCTACACTGGTGACGTGACGATCCCCTCACTGCGACCACTGCGGCGCGACGCCGAGGCGAATCTGCAGCGGATCCTCGACGCGACGACGCGCGTGATGGCGCTCCAGGGCCTGGACTTCTCCATGGAGGACATCGCCCGCGAGGCCGCGTGCGGCGTGGGGACGATCTACCGGCGCTTCGCCAGCAAGGACGAGCTGCTCCACCATCAGTTCCACGCCCTGCGTTCTCAGGTGAGTGCCGTGGCCGAGGCGGCCATGGCCCACGAGGACGCCCTGGCCGGGCTGGAGACGCTCATGGTGCGGCTGGGCACGGCGATGGCGGGCAACCACGGGCTGCGCGACCTGGTGATGGGCTCGCCGCAGTTCCGCGCCGACGCCCTGGCCGCGCGGCGCCAGCTGCGCCCGGTGATCACGACGCTCTTCACCCGCGCGCGCGACGCCGGCCAGCTGCGCGCGGGCATCGAGGCGACGGACCTGTCCATCATCGTGGCCATGATGGCCGAGGTGATCGCGCTGACCGCCAGCGCCGAGCCCGGCCTGTGGCGGCGGTACCTGGCCATCGCCATCGACGGCATCCGCTCCACCAACACCGCGCCGCTGCTCGGCCGCGCGCCCACGCCGCGCGAGCTGACCCGCATGATCCAGATGAAGAAGGCACGGCACTGCTCGACGGCGACGTGAGGCCGCCCCGGCGACTCGCGCGCGCCGCCCGAGCGTCCTAGCGTCGGCGGCGTGGAAGGACGCCGCGGGCGAGCAACCCGCACCGCGCGGCGACTCGGGCGGGTCGCGGCCGCACTCCTGGCGATGGCCGCGCTGACCCTGGTCGCCGGGGCCCGCGGGGGCGCCGCCGGGGTCGCCGCGTGTCCGCGGGCGGCCCTCGCACTGGTCCCCGGGCCCCGGATCAGTCCGGCCACCGGGGAGTGGGCGATCGCGCTGGCGGTGCGCAACGTCGGTGCGACCACGTGCCGCGTGGCGGGCGCCACGCGCGTCACGCTGCTCGACGCCGCCGGCCGCGCGCTCCCGGTCCATCCCGTGCGGGTCGACCAGTACGTGCGGCGCGTGGCGGTGCGCCCGCTGAGGCTGCGCCCCGGCCAGCCGGCGTACCTCATCGTGGCCCAGTACCGCTGCGACCTCGGGGTGGCCGACGCGGCGGCGCGCCTGGTCCTGCGCCTGGGCCCGGGGTCCCGCGCCACCGTCCTCGTCGACGCGGGAGCGGCGGCCCACCGCCTGGCGCTGTGCCGGGGCGGCCCAGACGCGCCCGGGGGCAATCTCGTCGCCGTGACGCCACTGGCGGCGCGCTTCGGCGACCTGCTGCCCTGACGCGGGGCACCGCGGGGCCGGCCGCGGGCGCCGCGCCGCGATCCCGGGGGGACCGGCGGGCGGCGGTGTAGTTGCGTACTTGATGAATTGCGCAAGTTCGCAAGCGTCTACTACGCTGAGGCGATGCCGAGCGCGTCCGAGCAGCCCCTGTACGTGGCCAAGGCCGAGCTGTTCCGAGCGCTCGGGCACCCCACGCGGATCCGCATCCTGGAGCTGCTGGTCGAGCGCGAGCGCGCCGTCAGCGAGCTCATGGCGGCCATCGGGGTCGAGGCCTCGTCGCTGTCCCAGCACCTGGCCGTCGTGCGCCACACCGGGCTGGCGATATCGACGCGGGTGGGCAACACCGTCGTCTACCGCGTGAGCAGCCCCCGCGTCGCCGACTTCCTGGCCATCGCGCGCTCGGTGCTGGCCGAGACCCTGGGGCGCTCGGCCGAGACCCTGGCCCATCTCGACGACGCGCCGTGAGGCGACCGCGTCGCTTTGCGGGGCGCGCGCGGCGCGCGCACTCGTCGATCGCCGCCGGGCTGGTGGCGCCGCGCGTGGCCGAGCCCGCGCCCCCCGCACCGCCGCGCGCCGACCGCCGTCGCGGCTGGGGCTCACTGCAGCTGCGTCACGTCGATGCGGGCTCGTGCAACGGCTGCGAGGTGGAGATCGCCAACGTCCTGGGTCCCGTCTACGACGCGTCGCGCTACGGGATCTCGCTGGTCGCCTCGCCGCGCCACGCCGACGGCCTGCTGGTCACCGGGGTGGTGACGGCCAACATGGCCGGACCCCTGCGCCGGACCCTGGAGGCCGTGCCCCAGCCGGCGCTCGTCATCGCGTGCGGCGACTGCGCCATCAACGGTGGCGCCCTGGCCGGGGGCTTCGGCGTCGTGGGGCCGGTGGCCCAGGTCGTGGCGCCCGCGGCCGAGATCCCGGGCTGCCCCCCGCACCCCGACGACATCGTCGCCGTCCTGCGGCGCTACAGCGGGCGCTGAGGTGGCGGTCCTGCTCGCCGGCCTCGGCGTCGCCCTGGCCGCGGTCGCGGTGGGGGCTGTGGCCCCGCGACGTCAGCGCGCCCTCTACGCCAACGCCCTGACGGCGCTGGCCGGGGTGCTGGTCGGCACGGCGGCGATCGCGGCACTGGTCACGGGCACGACGCCGCACGCGCACACCGGCGCCCTGCTCCCGCTCTCGGGAGCCAGCCTGCGCCTCGACGCCTTGGGCGCGTCCCTCGAGGTGACGGTGGCCCTCGTGGTGACGGCCGCCGCCCTGTTCTCGATCGGCTACGCGCACGGGGCCAGCGCCTCGCGGCCGGCCGTCGCCCTGCAGGCGGCCTTCGCCCTGGGCGTGCTCCTGGTGCCGGCGGCGGGTGACGCGGTGACGTTCCTCGGCGCCTGGGAGGCGATGGCCGTGACCTCGCTGGCGCTGCTGCTGGTCGAGCACGACCGCCCCGCGGCGCGCTCGGCGGCCCTGTGGTACGGGGCGATGACCCAGGCCGGGGCGGCCGCGATCACCCTGGGCCTCCTGATCCTGGTGGCGGCGGCCCACACGACCTCCTTCCTCGGGATCGCCGCCGCCGACGTGCGCGGACCCGCCGCGGTGGTCGCCTTCGTCGCCACCGTGGCCGGGTTCGCCTCCAAGGCCGGCGCGGTCCCCCTGCACGTGTGGCTCCCGCGGGCCCATCCCGAGGCGTCGACGCCGGTCTCGGCGATGATGTCGGGGGCCATGACGGCCCTGGGGCTCTACGGGATCGCGCGCGTCGACCTCGGGATCCTGACGGCGATCGGGCGCTGGTGGTGGGTCGGGGTCCTGGTGGTGGCCGCGGCCAGCGCCCTCTACGGCGCCCTGCACGCGGCGACGGCGACCGACCTCAAGCGCCTGCTCGCCTACTCCACCATCGACGCGATGGGGCTGGGACTCATCGGCCTGGCCGCCGCGGGCGAGCTGCGAGCCGGTGGCGCCCCCCAGGCGGCCGCCACCCTGGTCGTGGGCGCCCTCATCCTGCTGTGCGCCCACGGGGCCTACAAGACCCTTCTCTTCCTCGCGGCGGGTCTGGTCGAGCGCGCGACCGGGACCCGGAACCTCGACCTGCTCGGCGGGCTGGCCGGGACCATGCCGCGTACCTCCTCCCTGGTGGCGCTGGCGGTCGCCTCGGCCGTGGGAGTCCCTCTGGGAGCGGGCTTCGTGGGCGAGTGGCTGGAGATCGAGGGGCTCGTCGCGGGCCTGGCCCGCCGGGATCCCGGCGGTGTGGCCGCGACGCTGCTCGGCCTGGTGGCGCTGGCCCTGGCCAGCGGGCTGACTGCCGTCGCCATGGTCAAGCTCCTCGGGATCGGGTTCCTCGGACGGCCGCGCAGCGAGGGCGCGCGCGGGGCCCGCGAGCCGCACGGGATCGTGAGCGTCGCCCTGGCGCTGCCGGCGCTGGCGACGCTGGCCCTCGGGATCGTGCCCGGGCCCGCCCTCGCGGTCGCCGACCGCGCCGTCACGAGCCTCGGGGGGATGCGGGCGTCCGCCCTGCACGGGAGCCTCGGGGGGATTGGCGTCGCGGCTAGCGCGAGCGCCCTGCGGCCCCTGGCGCTGCTCGCTGGCTTGGTCGCGGCCACGCTGGTGCTGCGCGCGCTGGCCCGCGCGGGTGCGCACCGCATCCGGCGCACCGCGGCGTGGGCCTGCGGGCGTCGCGAGTTGAGTGCGCGCATGCAGTACACCGCGACGTCCTTCGCCGAGCCGGTCCAGCGGGTCTTCGCCGACGTGCTGCGCCCCGACGTCGACGTGACGCTGACCCACGAGGACGAGTCGCGCGACATCGAGCGGGTCCTGGCCTACCAGAGCAGCGTCGCCGACGCCGTCGAGAGCGGCCTCTACCGTCCCCTGGTGCGCGGAGCCGACGCCCTGGGCCGCCGGGCCCGGGCCCTGGCCAACGGCAGCGTGCACCGCTACCTGGCCTACGGGCTGCTGGCCCTGCTGGCTGTCCTGGTGGTGCTGCGATGACGCGCGACGTGGTGTCCCTCCTCCAGGTGGTCGCCGTGGCCCTGGGCGGTCTCCTCCTCACCGGACTCATGGCCAAGGTCCGGGCGCGGGCCGAGGGTCGGGTCGGTCCCCCCATCACCCAGCCCCTGCGCGAGGTCGCCAAGCGGCTGGGGCGCGAGAGCCCCCGGGCGACGGCGGGCCGGGCGCAGGGCGTCGTGCCCACGATCCTCCTGGTGACGACGGCGGTAGCGGCGGGCCTGGTGCCCCTGGCGGGGCTCCAGACGGCGGGCGGCGCGGGCGCCGACGCCCTGGTCGTGGTGTTCCTCTTGCTCACCGGCTCCCTGGCCCTGGCGGCGGGCGGGTTGGCCACCGCCACGGCCTTCGGGGGCATGGGCGCCAGCCGCGCCATGGCGCTGTCGGCTCTCGCCGAGCCGGCCCTGCTGGTCGCGCTGGCGGCCTTCGCGGTGCCGGCGGGGTCGCTCAGCCTGCCGGTGATGCTGCGCCACGGACTGAACGCGCCCATCGCGATGGTGAGCCCCTCCCACGTGCTGGCGGCGCTGGCCCTGTTCATCGTCGTCATCGCCGAGACCGGCCGGCTGCCGGTGGACAACCCGTCGACGCACCTCGAGTTGACCATGATCCACGAGGCCATGACCCTCGAGTACGGCGGGCGCGACCTCGCGCTCGTGACTTTGGGGGCAGCCATGCGGCTGGGCCTGCTGCTCGCCCTCCTGGGGACCCTGGCGGTCCCCTGGGGACTCGCGACGTCGAGCTCGCCCCTGGCCTTGGCGGGCGGCCTGATCTTGGTGGGCGTCAAGTCCACGGTGCTGGCCGTCGTCATCGCGCTGGTCGAGGTTCACAGCGCCAAGCTGCGCCTGTTCCGGGTCCCCGAGCTGCTGGCGGCCGCCTTCGTGGTCGCGAGCCTGGCCGTCCTCGTCGGCGTGGTGGCGCGATGACCGGCGTCGCGGGAGCGGTCATCGACCTGGCCGCGGTGGCGGTCCTGGTCGTTGGGGTCGCCGGACTCTGGCGGCGCGACCTGCGGGCGCTGGTCGGCCTGCTGCGGGTCCAGGGGATGGCCCTGGCCCTGGTCGCGGCGGCGACCGCCGCGACCCAGCACGACGTCGGGCTGGCGGTCACGGCGGTCCTGGTCGTCGTCGTGAAGGCCGGGATCGTGCCGACCCTGCTCGGGCGCGTGGCGCGCGCCGACCCGGGTGCGCGCGAGAGTGCCCCGCTCATCAACGTCCCGTCCTCGCTGGTGCTGGCCGCCGCGCTGGTCGGCCTGGCGGTGGTGGTCGGGGCGCCGCTGCACGCGCTGGATCCCGGACGCGCGGCGGCCCTGGCCCCGCTCGGGCTGGCGACCGTGCTCGTCGGCTACCTCCTGCTGGTCACCCGGCGCCGCGCGCTGTCCCAGGTCGTGGGACTCCTGGTCATCGACAACGGCGTCGCCCTCATGACGTTCTTGCTCACCGCGGGCGTGCCGCTCATCGTCGAGCTCGGCGGCAGCCTCGACGTGCTGCTGGTGGTGGTGGTCCTGCGGGCCCTGCTCGGGACGATGCGGGCGCGACTGGGCAACGTGGCCATCGACGAGCTGCGGGAGCTCCACGACTGATGGTGATCTCCGTCCTCCTGGCTCCCCTGGTCGTCGCCCTGCTGCTGCTGGTCGTCGCACCCGGCCGAGGCGCCGAAGTGCTGTCGGTCGCGTCGTCGCTCGCGGTGCTGGCCGGGGGCATCGCCCTGGCGGTCGCGACCGTGCACGGCCACGTCGTGCACGGGCTCGGCGGCGTCATCCGCGTCGACGCGCTGAGCGCCGTCATGGTCATCGTGATCGGCACGGTGGCCAGCCTGGCGACCTCGGCGATGGGTCGCACGATTGCCGTGACGGCGGATGCCGCCTCGCGGCGTCGCGCGCGCGAGTACGGGGTGCTCGTCCAGGTCTTCGTCGCCGCGATGCTCGGCGCGGTGCTGGTGGCGAACCTGGGCGTGGTGTGGGTCATGGTGGAAGCCACCACGATCGCCACGACCTTCCTGGTCGGGCACGAGCGCAGCCGCCGGGCCATCGAGGCCTCCTGGAAGTACGCGGTGCTGTGCAGCGTCGGCATCGCCCTGGCCTTCCTCGGCCTGGTGCTGCTCTACTTCGCCTCGGCGCACGCGGGAGCCGGACCGCGAGCCGCGACGCTCGACTGGAGCGGGCTGCGCGCACTGGCTCCCCACCTGGACCCGAAGGTCACCCGACTGGCGGTGGGGCTGATCGTCCTGGGCTTCGGGACCAAGGTCGGGCTGGCGCCGCTCCAGAGCTGGCTGCCCGACGCCCACAGCCAGGCGCCCGCGCCCGTCTCGGCCCTGATGTCGGGCGTCTTGCTCACCGTCGCGCTCTACGCGATCCTGCGCGTGCGCACCATCGCCGATGCGGCGCTCGGGGTGGGCTTCTTGCGCACGCTGCTGGTGGTCCTCGGTCTGGCGAGCCTCGGGGTGGCGGCGGTGATGGTGATCGCCCAGCGAGACCTGAAGCGCCTGCTCGCCTACTCGAGCATCGAGCACATGGGCCTCGTCGCGCTGGCCGCGGCCGCCGGCACGCCGCTGGCCATCGCGGCGGCCCTCCTCCACGTGATCGGGCACGGCCTGGTCAAGTCGGTGCTGTTCCTCGGGGCTGGCGAGGTGCACCACGCCGAGTCCACGACGACGATGGCCGAGATCCGCTCGTTGCTGCGGCGGCGCGCGGCCCTGGGCGGCGTGCTCGCCGCGGGCCTGGTCGCCCTGGCGGGACTTCCACCCTTCTCCCTGTTCGCGAGCGAGATCGCCATGTTCCGCGCCGAGATCGGCGCCGGTCTGGGCTGGGCGGCGGGACTGGCCCTGGCCCTGCTGGTGGTCATCGCGGCGGGTCTGCTGCGCGCGGGGCGCCAGATACTGCTCGGACCCGGTGAGCCCGCGGCCGACCGCACGCCCCGCCGGGCCATCGCCCCGCTGGTGGGTGCGCTGGTCGCCAGTGCGGCGCTCGGCCTGGTGGCGTGGCCGCTCGCCACGCTGCTGCACGCCGCGGCCGGGGTGCTGTCGTGAGCCGTCGCGTCTTTGAGGTGGCGGCGGGTGACCTGGTCGCGCGGGCCACCGAGCTGGTGGCCACGCACCGACTGGCCACGATCGTCGCGCACGACGAGGGTGAGCGATTGCGGGTCGTCTACACGTTCCTCGCCGGCCCCCCCGACGACCGCGTGGAGCTGGTGGTCGCGGCGGACGCCGACCGGCCCACGGTGCCGTCGCTGGCCGGGATCTCGTTTCCCGCCGGGCGCTTCGAGCGGGCCATGCACGACGGCTTCGGCATCGAGCCCGTCGGCCACCCGGCGCTGCGCCCCTTGTCTCACCACGGTCACTGGCCCCCGGACTACCACCCGATGCGCCGCGGGGCGCCGGCACACCCGGTCCTGGGGAGCGACGACCGGGCCTACCCCTTCACCGCGGTCGAGGGCCCGGGGGTCTACGAGATTCCCGTCGGACCGGTCCATGCCGGCCTCATCGAGCCGGGCCACTTCCGGTTCTCGGTCGTGGGAGAGACGATCCTGAAGATGACCCCCCGGCTCTGGTTCGTCCAGCGCGGGATCGAGCGCCTGGGGGAGGGACGGCGTCCTGAGGATCTCCTGGAGCTGGCCGAGCGCGTGAGCGGCGACAGTGCCGTCACCCACGGGCTGGCGGTGACCCTGGCCATTGAGGAGGCGACCGGGCAGCGGGCCGGGCGCGACGCCTGGCGAGCGCGCACTGCCCTGCTCGAGCTCGAGCGCGTGACCCGCCACATCGTCGACATCGGGGCGATCGTGAACGACACCGGCCTCTCGGTGGTGCACGCTCGCGCCCTGGCGCTCGCCGAGCGGCTCCAGCGCCACGGAGCCGAGCTGACGGGTCACCGGCTCTTGCGCGGTGCGATCACCCCGGGAGGGGGCGCCCTGCGCGCACCGCTGGACGCCCCCTTGTACCGGGAGATCGCGGAGCGGGTCGCGGACCTGGTGGACCTGGCGACGTCCAACACCGTGGTCATCGACCGTCTGGCCGGCACAGCGGTGCTCGGGGCCGACGACGCGCGCCGCCTGGGCGTGGTGGGCGTTGTCGCGCGCGCCTCCGGGATCGCCGTCGACGCCCGGGTCAGCCATCCCCTGACCAGTGGCGTGACGATGCGGACGAGCGCGTCCGGTGACGTGCGGGCGCGCTTCGACCAGCGCGTCGGGGAGGCCCAGGACTCGCTGGCGCTTCTGGTGCGCTGGGCCGAGGGTGACGTCAGCGACGTGGTCGACGCCGATGCGAGTCCCGATGGGGACGGGCTCGGAGTCGTTGAGGGCTGGCGCGGGACGGCGGTCCATCGCGTGAGCCTGTCCGGCGGGCAGGTCGCACGATGGTCGGTGACGGATCCGTCCTTTTGCAACTGGCCGGCGTTGGCCGTCGCGCTGCGCCACACCATCGTCCCGGACTTCCCCCTGGCCAACAAGAGCTTCAACCTCTCCTACGCGGGCAACGACCTCTAAAGGTCAGACGTGCCAACGGGCGTCGGCGCCCCCCGTCGGGGCTCGTGCGGGGAGGGGGGCTGGCGCGAGTGGCGCCCGCAGATCGCTCCGCGTTCAGTTGCTGGCCGACGGGGAAGCCGCAACGAACTCGGCGAATCGCTCCTCGAGCCGGAGGGGATCGGGTCGCTGCTCGTCTCGACGGGGCAGCAGCATCTGCACCCCGTGCATCTCCTGGAATCCGTGGCGCAGCATGGGTCCGTCGTGCTCGTCGAGGATTTCGGCTTTCACGCGGACCTGGCCATCGGGTCGGATGCCGATGTAATTGGCGTCGTAGGCCCGATGATGGATCTTGCACAGCGAGATGCCATTGGGGACGATGGGATCGCCGTCGGGCCGCGAGTCGGGAATGATGTGGGCGGCGTCGAGGAGCGTGCGGTGCCCGAGACGGCAGATCGCGCACCGCGACTCGTAGGCCCGCAGGACGTCGGCGCGAAAGAGCGGCTGATGGATCCGGCGCCGGGTCAGCGTCTGTGCGTACTGGCGCACCACCGGATCCAGGTCGGCGTCAGCGCCGATCTCGATGCTGCTGAGAGTGAACTCCGCTCTCTGGGGGTCATCGGCCACGACGTAGATGGGGTAGACCGCCGCGTAGAGGGCTCGGTCCACGCCGACGAAGTACACGAGGGGCAGCGCGTACGTGAGGCACTGGCGCAGCGCACGATTCGTAGCGAGCTCCGGGTTGGTCCCCTGGTAGTGGTAGCGCTGGTATCCGTCGGCTCCTAGGGGATCGTTGTACGGGGGGCGCTGGCCCCAGGGGGTGTAGGTGGTGGTGATGGATAGCGCCGCGTCGAGGTTGTGGGGCTTGCAGATACCCCGACCCCGCGTCTCTCGGACCGTGAAACGCTCGCCGGCAAACGTGAATGAGCCCGTCTGGTCCCACGGCATTTCCCGGGAGTCGGCGACGGCCGCGACGGAGTCGAGATGCGCGAACAAGGCCGCGCGGACAGCACGCTCGCGAACGAGGTCCACATTCGCATCATGGCAGCTGGGAGGTGCCGAGAGGAGATGGCCTTCGAGGTGCACCGGTACGGTAGCTCGCGGGGTCGTGAAGATGGGTGCGTCAGAGCCGTGCCACCGGGACCGGCGCGGATTGGTCGGTGCGCGGACAACGGCGAGGCGAGAGATTGCTTCGGGGTTGCCCAGGTTGGCGAGACACGGGGGGACCGGCGATCAGGCCGCGGGCGTCCTTCTCGAGGCTCTCGGCGATGCCGTCGTCCTCAGCACGATGTCTTTGGCCACCACGCTGGACGATCCGTGCGAGCCCGGGCAGAACAGGCGGGTGACGCGTCACGTCGTGAGGCGCGCGGTTTGGCGCGGCGAGTGACGGGGGACGCACGCGGGGCACGCCTGGCCCGGGGCGCGCTCTCCTGGTGCAGCCACATCTGTGACCCGACCAGGTTCCCAGGATGATGCGTCACCTATTGAGCACCGAGACGAAGACCAGGCCGTCCGTGGAGCCTGCGCGAATAGATCAGGAAGCTCGAAGATCCTGAGGAGCTGGACGCGTGACGGCGCGAATGCACCAGTGCCCCCTCGCCACGTGGCGAGCGTCGGGCCAAAGGGCGCAGTCAGGGGCGACGCCGCGCCACACGAAGGAGCCTCACCACGGTGCCCGCACCGCTGTGGCGACGACGCCCGTCGACTGGGTGATGGGGACGAGTGCGCACACCGACCACGGGCGCGGTCCCGAGGAGACGAAGAAGCGGGCTGGGGGGTCGAACGTGACCACGGCGCCGGTGGCGGAACGAACGCGACACGACCCGCGGGGCACGCTGGCGGTGCTCTGCATCGCCACAGAGATGTAGGCCCGGCCGCCGTGCGCGGGCAAGACCACGTAGCCACCTCCCAGCGAGGAGTTCGCCGTGGTGCCGGGCCCCACAGGCGAGTGCGAGGCGCCAGCCACCGGCTGCACATCGGGGACGCCGCTCAGGTAGCAGCTGTGGGGGCCCGTGTTGGTGAAGTCCACCGTGCGATAGATCGTCCCCTGCACGCTCTGGGCACCTCCCAGAGAGGCTTCGACCCCACGACTCTGGGTGCAGATCGGCAGCCCGCGGAAGCTCCCCGCCCGCAGCCGGAGTGGCGACCAGGTCACGCCGTCGAAGGTCCGCCACACGTTGCCGAGCTGGGTGCCGAACAGGGCTCCCGTGGCCCCGAAGGTGTCGATCCACTCGGGAGCGCCCCCGGACTGCGGGCTGAACCGGGCGAACGTCCAGTGCCGACCGTCCGGGCTGGTCTCGACTCCTCCACCAGCGCCCCCGACCGCGCTGAAGATCCTCTGAGCGTTGCCGGACAGGGCGAGCGTGTTCCAGGTGTCGGCGATGTTGCCCACGAAGAACTGTTGCTCACCCGAGGAGGCCAGGAGCGCCCAGTGCCGACCGCTGTCGCGCGACGCCCAGAGCCGGTTCGTCCCCTGCTCCATGCCGCCGTCGAGGAAGCAGGAGAGCAGCCAGGGGTGCGGGGAGGGTGTCAAGAGCTGCTGGATCAGCAGCTGGTTGCAGGGATTCCCGAGCCGCTGCCACGTCCGACCGGCGTTGGTCGACTCGAGCACGATGGCTGGCTCTCCCGGCTGCGCACCGCCCTCGCGCACGATGGGTGATGAGGGAGCGGGCAGGGCCAGCGCGACCGCGGCGCGCCATCCTCCGGGACTGACATCGGGGACGGCAAAAGTGGTGTCTGGTGTCGCGGAACCCACGCGGTAGAGCGAGGCCACGCTGGGGCATTGCAGCGGGCCGTACGCCGGCAGCGGGCCGCTGCAGCGGTCGCTGACAATCAGGAGCGTGGACGGGCCCATCGCCAGGGTCGGCCAGCGCCCCGGGATGGCGACGCGCGCCCACCTCCGGCCGCCGGTGGTGGTGACGAAGACCGGCCCCGTGGTGGGCATCGAGACGTAGCCCACCGATGCGTTCACGAACTGGAGCGTGGGTCCCGTGGGCAGGCCCGTCTCGCTGACGGACGGATACGGCAGCGGGCCCACGACGCGCCAGCTGGTTCCCGCCGAGGTCGTTCGCGCCAGGTAGAAGCGATGGCGCTGGCGCGGGGTGGCGTCGCTCGCGACGGCTAGGCCCGCGGTCGCCGTGACCATGTCGATCGAGTCAATCTGGGTGTGTAGGCCGAGCGCTGTCGACGTCAACGCGGTCGTGGGTCCCCCGTTGCGCGCAGCGGCGCCTGCCGTGGCAGCCAGGTCGGACGACGGGCTGACCAGGGTGCCGGCGAGGAGAGTGCCGAGGATGACGAGGTTCCGGACGCGGACTCCCACGAGGCCAACATAGAGGGCCCCCACGGCCTTTGGCTGGCGCGGCCCCCCCCGGGGACATCCCCGACCGGGCCGGCGCCTTGACCACCGTCGCTGGTGGCGCGGCCGCACCGAGCGCTGGGGGCGCGCTGCCGCGCCTCCGGTGACCTGTCTATGGCAGCTCTTGGGGGGATCCCGCAACACCGTGTGGCGTGCGGCCCTCTTCGGGTCATGGTGGCCGATTGGACTGTTGGGGCTCCGGGGCGTAGGTTGCGGATGAGACGGAGAATCCGCCCGGGGCCTCGTCACCGTGGAGGCGTCATGTTCGGTCCCCGTTCTTTCGTCCGGTCCCCCCGTCGACTCCGTGCCCCGGTCGCTGCACTGGTCGCGGTCGTGCTCGCGTTACCCGTTGCGGTGTCCGTCGGAAGCTCCCCGGCCCTGGCGTCGAAGCTGCCGCGCTGCCCGACTCTGGCGACCTGGCGCGTGACGCCGGTGAGTCCCGTCGTTCGGTCCACCTTGACCACGTACTACGCCAGCCGGCACCTGGCACCCATCAGAGTCATCGGCAACCGCATGCGGATCCTCAACCCCGTGGTGGAGCGCACCGGCGTGCACTGGTGCCTCAATGCGAGCGGGGGGCGCGCTGGCTACGTGGGAGTCGTGCCACGGACG
Organism: Actinomycetes bacterium; assembly: GCA_021785695.1. Classification (GTDB taxonomy): domain Bacteria; phylum Actinomycetota; class Acidimicrobiia; order Acidimicrobiales; family RAAP-2; genus RAAP-2. The sequence continues at coordinate 5,698 of JAJYEQ010000003.1, read as the reverse complement.
GCCAGCGCAGCGGTCCTGGTCCAAGTGCGACACCGGCCGTACCCGGTCGTCGGGTCCGTCGTGACCTGGGCCACGTTGGTCCGGCTGCCGGCGGGATGGAAAGTCGTGTCGGACGACACCGCGCCCTAGCCCTTAGCCGCCTCCAGGACGGGCAGCGCCCGGCGAGGTCCCGCGAGCGCCCGGGTCGTCGGGGAGGTCGGTGGTAAGGCGCTGGTGTCGCCGGTAGGCGGGCGCCTCGGGGCGGTTAGGGGGCTAGTGCGTCGAGGGCGGCGGCGACCAGGGCCGCGACGCCGGTCTCGAGGGTGGGGTGCAGAACTGGGGCGAAGGCCGGATTGTGGTTCGTCGGGATGTCCTGGGCGACGCGACCCGCCGCCTGGGCGGCGCGGTAGGTATCGGGATCGGTTCCCCCGATGTACCAGAACACTGAAGGGACGCCCAGCTCGGTGCCGTAGGTGCCGAAGTCCTCACTGGCCGGCTCGGGTGCGGCCAGCTCGGCGACGCGGTCCTCGCCGAAATGGGCTCGCAAGGCGTGGGCGACGCGGCCGGTTCGCTCGACGTCGTTCACGGTGAGGGGGTAGTGCTCCGTGGTCGTGATCTCCGGCGTCCGGGGCGCATCCGAGGCCTGGGCCTCGGCGTTGACGATGCGATCGATGGCCTCGAGGGTATGGCGTCGCACGTGCTCATCGAAGCTGCGGACATTGATCTTCAGCACGGCCTCGTCGGGGATGACGTTGTCCTTGGTGCCCGCGGTGAGGGAGCCGATCGTCACCACGACGGCCTGGGTCGCTGCCGTCTCGCGCGACACGATGGTCTGCAGCCGCAGGACCGTGGCGGCGGCCATCACCACCGGGTCGACGCTCGACTCGGGCATCGAGCCGTGCGCGCCGCGTCCGAACATCCGCACCTGCAGGCTGTCGGCCGCGGCCTGTGTCGTTCCGGGCCGGTACCGGATCTGGCCGGCTTCGCCGGCCAGCACGTGCTGGCCCAGGATCACGTCTGGCCGGGGGAAGTGTTCGAACAGGCCGTCATCGATCATGGCTCGAGCGCCTTGGGCGGTCTCCTCTGCTGGCTGGACGATGGCCAGCACCGTTCCGCTCCAGGTGGGGGTTGCTCCGGCGAGCAGGCGGGCGGCGCCGGCCAGCCAGGTCACGTGCATGTCGTGGCCGCAGGCGTGCATGACGGGCACCTGGTTGCCCTCCTCGTCGGTGGCGACCGCGACGCTGGCGTAGGGGAGACCTGTGGCCTCCTGCACCGGCAGGGCGTCCATGTCCGCACGCAGCATCACTGTCGGTCCGCTGCCGTTTTCGAGCACCGCGACCACACCGGTCCCGCCGACGCCGGTGGTGACCGCGAAGCCGGCTCGACGAAGCCACTCGGCCGCCCGGTCTGCGGTGCGATGTTCCTGCAGTGACAGCTCGGGGTGGGCGTGGAGGTCCCGGTAGAAGGCCTCGAGATCGGATGTGAGGCCGTCCAGGCCGCTCAGGATGGATCGGATCGTGTCGTCGTTAGACATGGTCACCTCCTATGGGCAAGGATGCCACGTATGGTCCAGGGCTTTGACCCCACGCTGATTCTTTGGCTGAACCTGATCGGCACCTTCGTGTTCGGCATCAGCGGCGGACTCGCCGCAGTCCGGGCGCGCCTGGATCTGTTCGGCGTCCTGGTCTTGGCGGTGGTGGTCGCTATAGCCGGGGGCATCATCCGGGACCTGCTGATCGGAACGCCGCCTGCGACGTTCCGTGACTGGCGCTACCTGGCGGCCGCCGGGGCCGCTGGGCTCGCGACGTTCGTTGCGCGGACGATCCTGGAGCGGATCTGGAATGTCATCCAAGTCCTCGACGCCGCCGGGCTGGCGCTGTTCTGTGTCACGGGAGCCGCCAAGGCGATCGAGTTCCGTCTTGGTCCGGCGCAGGCCATCATCCTTGGTGCCATCACCGGCATCGGAGGGGGCATGCTCCGCGATGTCCTGCTCCGCCAGATCCCCACCGTGCTGCAGCACGATCTCTACGCGGTGCCCGCGCTGGCAGGTGCCGCCGTCGTGGTTGGGGCCCACGCCGCAGGATCTCACAGCCTGGCCTTCCCCCTCATCGGGTTCGCGGTCTGCTTCGCCATCCGCATGGTTGGTCTCCGCTTCAACATTCAGCTGCCCGTCGCCCCCAGTGGACGACACGTCGAGAGTGCTGACTCCGAGGGCCCGCGCGACGTTGACTAGCACTGCGGCAGGTGCGGCATCTGCTCAGGGGGTGGCGTTCGGCGCTGAGGACTCACCGGTGGATAGCGACCAGCCACCTGACGAGTCGCAACTCGAGGACCGAATCTGGGGAAGAGGAATCTGGCGGGATGTGATCGTCGCGAGGAGAGCTCAGTTGGGCTCGCCTTCGTAGTGAGCGCGGACTCGGTAGGTGCGAAGCGACCGGAAACGCATACGCGCTTGACTCGCGTGACCACGTTGTTCCTCGCTTCAGTCTGTGATGTGCAGCTGGTGCCAGGCGATGACCTCGTGGCGCCAATGCGTGAGGGTCCGACTCAGCGAACACACCTCGAGCGGCCAGTTCTGGTCAGCCATGTCACGGATTAGCCCATCGATGCGCTCACCGGTGACTTCGCCGTGTCGAGCTCACGAATAGCCTCCTCGACCGACCGGGTATCTCGGCCCCTCGGTAGCGAACGACGGCGCGCACGAGGCCGAGCATCTGGTCGAAGGCATTCTCGCCGAGGTGCTCGGCGACGAGGGTGAACGGGCGACGCGTCCGGCAGAGGGGGTCATCCCTACGATCTCGATGATCGAAGATGACGTTCTGGACGCGCCGGTGCGAGGTCAACCTGGGCGGTGGCGTGACGAACGACGTGCCAGGGATTGGTAACCAGGTCGGCGTGGGGCAGCACAGCGGCGAAGACGGATCGATAGGTGGAGGAGAGATCGAGCGTGCCGCGCGCGGACCCGACTGAGCGCCGAACCGGCCGGGGACAGGTGTCCGGCGAACCATCTCGGATAGCCCGGCAGTCGTCGGCGAAGCCGCCCGCCCGGTCACTGCCCGGGCACCAACGACGAGTTAAGCATGTGAAGTAAAGGTGACTTGACATCGTCTGTCTAGTCAAGGTACCTTTACGTCAATGCGCAACCGAGTGCGGGAAGAGCGGCTCCGGCGGGAGCTGTCGCAAGTAGAACTCGCGGCCGAACTCGGCGTCTCTCGCCAAACGGTGATCTCGATCGAGAATGGCCGGTACCTGCCGTCCCTGCCGCTCGCCTTTCGCATCGCCCGGTTCTTCGCATTGCCCATCGACAAGATGTTCGAACCCGATCAGGAGGAAGGCGTATGAGGAGAAGGACGCGCCGCAAGCTGTGGGCGCCGGTTCTGGCCGGCGTCGCAGGTACTGCGATCTCGCTGGCGGTCGGCTTGGGCCATGCCCAGTGGGACGCCGTCGTCATCGGGGAAGCCGTGACGGTCATCGCGGTGGTCGTTATTATGCCGCCAGCGCGCAGGATTCTGACGTGGGCGCGGTGCTTGGCCGACGAGCCGACGAGCGCCAGGTACTCGTCAGGTTGAAGGCCTCGCGCGTGAGCGCCGTCGTCGGAGTTGTCACGTCGGTCATCGCCTGTGTGATCGCCGGGGCGATGGATGCCACCTACTGGCCATTCGAAGTCATCTACCTCGCAATCGGTGTGTCGTACCTCCTCAGTCTCGTTATCTATGGTGCCCACTCTGAGGGAGACGCCGCGATCACCGACGGTGAGGTGCATCATGTCGAGTCGTAACGCACGGTCACACCTCCGTCACCGACGGGCGCACCGGCGAACCATGCGAAGCCGCACTCTCCTTCCGTCGGTGTCCGAGGCCACGCTCCTCGACCTGCGAGCCACCAGTCTCGTCGAGCGTCGCGGCCAGCCCTACCTACGGTCCCGACCCAGCAGTGCCGCGTCACCGGGATGGACGCCGAAAACGGCGAACCGTTGGTCCGCTGCGCCACCAAGTCAATCCGGGATCGCCAGGGCGCAGTACCTCTCGTGGCACAACTTCGATCTATCCTCACGTCATGGCGGAAATCACAACGGAACGTGTTGGTCAAATCATGGGGACTGTGCTGGCGATTCTTATCGACAACCCCGAGGGAATCAGAGCGTCAGACGTGATCGACAAGGCACGACAGAAGCTTCCGCCGACAGACTTTGAGAACACTCCATATCCCAATACCTCGCAAGAGCGCTACGGCAAGATCCTCCGCTTCTCCACGATTGCCCCCGTGAAGGCTGGGTGGATGTTGAAGGTCAAGGGCACTTGGTTTGTCACTGAGGAGGGCAAGGCGGCATACGAGAGGTTTGCGGACCCCGTTGCTCTGAAGCGAGAAGCCGATCGCTTGTACAAGGTGTGGAAGAACACGGAAGAACTAGAACCAGAGGAAGGCCTAGAACCTGGTTCGACCGTCAGCGCTAGGGCCACGCTTGACGAGGCCGAGGAGTCTGCCTGGGCGGAGATTGCCGAGTTCTTGCAGAACGTACCGCCTTACGATTTTCAAGCTCTGGTCGCTGCTCTCCTTCGAGCCATGGGTTACTTCGTGTCGTGGGTTTCTCCCCCGGGCAAGGACGGAGGACTTGACATCGTTGCCTACACCGACCCCCTGGGCGCGAAGGGACCCCGCATCAAGGTCCAAGTAAAGAGACTGAGCGGTCAGAAGATCGACGTCAGCGGACTTCGATCCTTTATGGCGGTATTGAGTCCACAGGACGTTGGCATATTCGTTGTTACATCAGGCTTCACCTCAGAGGCAGAACGAGAAGCCCGACACCAGGAGAATCGTCACATCACCCTGATCAATCTGGAGCGTTTGTTCGATCTGTGGGTTGAGAACTACGAAAACCTTGGTGAGGAAGACAGACAGCGACTGCCTCTCCGGCCGGTGTACTTTCTTGCTCGCGAATAGGGATGTCATGCCGATCCGGTTCTACGCGCGGCTGCCTCGGCCTACCTGTTGAGCAATGTTGCACGCGTTGAAGTGGCGGTGTGTCTTCCTCCCCGGGGGGGATGACCGAGTTCGTACAGGCAGAGAGATATGCGGGAATCTTGTGTTTCCAACCCTGGGGTGAAGATTCCGTAATCCGCGAAAGTGACTTGAACTGCTAACGCGCAGCGCGGCTGACCGACATATCAATCTGTACTTGTGTAGACATGTGAGCATGTGCACCGACAACATCACAATGGGGGTATCCATCTCGAAGGAGTAGCGCTGATCAGAGGGGCCTCAAAGGCGAGCGTTCGCGATGCTCGTTCGGGCAGGTTTCCAGGTGCTACGCGGCACGGTCACTCCGCTGAAATGGATACCCCACTTCGCAAAATCCCTTCGTATATAGGGATTGCGTCCAGGTCGCCTTGGAGCGGGTGACGAGAATCGAACTCGCGTTCTCAGCTTGGGAATGCCCGGTGAGGCCCGATCACCAGTAGTCCCTTGGTCTGTGGTCGGCCGGCCGGGACCCGCGACAGTGCCGCGACAGTGGCGAGTGCACCCTCGAACGGTGGCCGAGTTCTATTTTGCGCCGACTGTCATGGGGCGACGGCTCCGAACCGTACATCGCATGTGTCGACGACGCTCGAAAACTGGACACTTTCAACGCTCGAAAAGTGAACAGTTTCCGACACCCTAACTCTTGTCGTCGGTCGTCAACGTCACGCTCGGCAGACTGTCGACGCCCCGTCCCCTCAAG
>JAJYEQ010000015.1 GCA_021785695.1 Actinomycetes bacterium | reverse complement strand
GTCAGCCAAGACGGTGAACTCATCGGAAAAATCACGCTGCAAGCAGACCGGGACTACCACCCGATCACGAGATCGAACTAACCTCGCGCACAGGTTCACGTGTCCACGATGTCGCGACACATCACAATCGGTGCCCCCGGCAGGATTCGAACCTGCGCACATGGCTCCGGAGGCCAATGCTCTATCCCCTGAGCTACGGGGGCAACGACCGTCAGCCTACCGGAGCATTGGAGGTGTGGTCAGTAGTCTTCGGGGATGGCCGGACCCCTGCCGCCAGCGCTGCTGCCCGATACCGCGCAGGTCGGCGAGACCGATGTCACGGTGGGCGCGGTATCGCTGCGCGAGCTGGCCGAGCGCTTCGGCACGCCGCTGTTCGTCTACGACGAGGCGACGTTGCGCGCCCGCTGCCGGGAGGCGGCCGATGCTTTCGACGAGGGAACGGCGTACGCCTCCAAGGCGTTCCTGTGCGGGGCCATGGCCCGTCTGGCGCGCGAGGAGGGGCTGTGGCTCGACGTGGCCACGGGTGGCGAGTACGACGTGGCCCGGCGCGCCGGCGTGCCGGCCAGCCGCCTGGTCCTGCACGGCAACAACAAGTCGTCCGCCGAGCTCGAGCGCGCCGTCGACGAGGGGGTCCACCGCGTCGTCGTGGACAGCCACGACGAGATCGATCGGCTCGGGTCGCTCGTGGGGTCCTACCGGACCCTCGACGTTCTGGTGCGCGTCACCCCCGGCGTCGAGGCGCACACCCACGAGTTCGTGCGTACCGGCCAGGAGGACTCGAAGTTCGGCTTCTCCATAGCCACGGGCGGGGCCCGCGAGGCCGTGACCCGCCTGCGCCAGATGCGGGGGGTCCGGCTGCGCGGCCTGCACAGCCACATCGGATCGCAGATCTTCGAACTGGACGGCTACCGCGAGGCCTTCGCCGTGGTGGCGTCCTTCGCCGGCGAGTGGCCCGTCGAGGAGATCAGCGTGGGCGGCGGGCTCGGCGTGCCCTACGTGGAGGGGGAGAGCGCGCCGTCCATTGGCGCGTGGGCGACCGCCGTGCGCGCCGCGGCGCAGTCCAGCGGGGTCCCGGCGGCCGTACGCCTGACGGCCGAGCCCGGACGGGCGATCGTGGCCCAGGCGGCCATCACGCTGTACCGCGTGGGCACGGTGAAGGACGTGCCCCAGCGCCGCTACGTCGCCGTGGACGGCGGCATGAGTGACAACCCGCGGCCGGTGCTCTACGGATCGGGCTACGAGGTCTTCGACGTGGGCCGCCCGGCGATGGCGCGCCCCCAGGCGGTGCGCGTGGTCGGCAAGCATTGCGAGAGCGGCGACGTCCTGGTCGAGGAGGGCTGGCTGCCCGCCGACACCGGCGTGGGCGACCTGGTGGCCACGCCCGTCACCGGCGCCTACGGCTACGCGATGGCCTCGACCTACAACCGCGTGGGACGCCCGCCGGTGGTCTTCGTGGCCGACGGGCGCGCGCGCCTGGTCCTGCGCCGCGAGACCTTCGACGACCTGGCGGCACTCGAGGTCGACCCCGCGTCGCCGCCCGATACGGCACCGGGCCTCGGTTAGCCTGGATCGATGGCGATCCCCACGGTGCGCGTCGGCGTGATCGGGGCGGGCAATGTCGGTGCGGCCCTGGTCGCGCTGCTGCTGGACCCGACGCGCCGCCTGGCCCTGGAGGACGCGGCGACGGCGTCGCTCGCGCTGGTGGCCGTGGCCGTCCACGACGCGGCGCGACCGCGTCCCGGCATCCCGGCGGCGCTGGTGACCGGGGACGCCGCCGCCCTGGCCCAACACGGCGACATCGACGTCCTGGTCGAGGTCGCCGGCGGCCTCGACCCCGCGGGCGACCTCATTGAGGCGGCCCTGCGCCGGGGCGTGTCGGTGGTCACGGCAAACAAGGCCCTGATGGCCCAGCGCGGCACGGCCCTGGCCCGACTGGCGCACGCCCACGGGGCCGACCTGTTCTACGAGGCGGCCGTCGGCGGCGCCGTGCCGATCCTGCGCGCCTTGCGGACCTCGCTGGCCGGGGAGCGGATCGAGCGCGTGATCGGGATCGTCAACGGGACGACCAACTTCATCTTGTCCCAGATGACCGACGGCGGGCTCGACTACGACGCGGCCCTGGCCGAGGCCCAGCAGCGCGGCTTCGCCGAGGCCGACCCGCGCGCCGACGTGGAGGGCTTCGACGCTGCCGCCAAGGTCCTGATCCTGGCCTCGCTGGCCTTTGGCACCGAGCTGCGCGACGAGGAGATCTCGCGCGAGGGGATCTCCGCGGTGCGCGCCTTCGACGTGGCCTTCGCGCGCAAGTCGGGCTACGTCATCAAGCTCTTGGCCGTGGCCGAGCGCCACGGCGAGCACGGGCTGTCGCGCAGCGTCTATCCCGCACTGGTCCCCGTCGACCATCCGCTGGCCGCCGTCCACGGGGCGATGAACGCGGTCTTCGTCGAGGGCACGGTGGCCGGTCCCCTGATGTGGCTCGGCCCGGGAGCCGGGGGCGGGCCCACGGCCACGGCGGTGCTCGGCGACATCCTCGACGCGGCCCGCAACCGCGTGGCCCAGCGCCACGACGTGCCCTTCCTGGTCGACGACACGCTCGAGCGGGTGCCCGCCGGTGAGCTGACCAGCGTGTACTACGTGAGCCTCGACGTGGTGGACCAGCCCGGCGTGCTGGCCGCAGTGGCCGGCGCCTTCGCCCGCCACCGCGTCTCGATCCAGTCCATGGAGCAGTCCGGCGTGGGCGAGGAGGCCCGGCTGTCGTTCGTGACGCACCACGCGCGCGAGGCGGACATGGCCGCGACCGTCGCCGAGCTGGCCACCTTGGAGGCCGTCGACTCGATCGGGGCGCGGCTGCGAGTCATCGACGGAGGTGCGTGATGGAGGCGTGGCGCGGGCTGCTCCACGAGTACGGGTCGTTCCTGAACCTCGAGGGGGTCAGCGAGATCGTGACGCTCCAGGAGGGTCACACGCCCCTGCTGCTCGCCGAGCGCCTCTCGGAGCGCGTGGGCGCGGAGGTCTGGCTGAAGTTCGAGGGCCTGAACCCCTCGGGGTCGTTCAAGGACCGCGGCATGACCATGGCCATCACCAAGGCCAAGGCGCAAGGCGCCACGACGGTGGTGTGCGGCTCGACGGGCAACACGTCGGCGTCGGCCGCCGCCTACGCGGCCAAGGCCGGCATGGAGTGCGTCGTCCTGGTGCCCGAGGGCAAGATCGCGATGGGCAAGCTGGCCCAGGCCATCGTCTACGGCGCGCGCATCTTCCAGATCCGGGGCAACTTCGACCAGGCGCTGGACCTGGCGCGCCAGCTGACCCAGCACCTGCCCATCACCATCGTCAACTCGATCAACCCCGAGCGCATCGAGGGGCAAAAGACCGGGGCCTTCGAGCTCGTCGACGCCCTGGGTGGCGCGCCCGACATCCTGGCCATCCCCGTGGGCAACGCCGGCAACATCACCGCCTACTGGCGCGGGTTCGTCCAGTACCACGAGCGCGGCCTGGCGGCCAGCCTGCCGCGGATGTGGGGCTTCCAGGCTGCCGGTGCCGCCCCCATCGTGCTCGGCCATCCCGTGGCCCATCCCGAGACCATCGCCACCGCGATCCGGATCGGCAACCCGGCCAGCTGGGTCCCGGCCCTGGAGGTGGTCCACGAGTCCCTGGGCGACATCCGCGCCGTGAGCGACGACGAGATCCTGGACGCCTACCACTTCGTCGCCCGCCACGAGTCGGTGTTCTGCGAGCCGGCCTCGGCCGCGTCGGTCGCGGGCATCCTCAAGTACGGCGTGCCCGCCGGGTCGCGGGTCGTGTGCGTGCTCACCGGCAACGGGCTCAAGGATCCCGACATCGCGCTGGGCACCGGGGAGGAGCCCCCGGTCGTCGACGCCGCCATCGACGCATTGCTCGCCGCCTTGCGATGAGGCGCGTCAGGGTCGCGGTGCGGCTAGACTGATCTCGTTATCCGCGAACGGCCGACGTGCCGACGCACGCGTGCCCGGGTAGCCCTCGCATACTTTTCTTCCCCGCACGGTCGGGGACGAGAAAGGACCCTCATGGCCATCACGCCATCGCCCGAACGCTCGGACCTGGAATCGAAGTCCCGCGACGACCTGCTGGTCATCGCCAAGGTGAAGGGAGTCGACGTCGGCGCTCGCGCGACCAAGACGACACTGATCGACGCCATCATGGGCGACGCGATGCCGCCCTCCCGCACGGTGCGCTCGCGCCGGACGGTCGCGACGCCCCCCGTGGAGGACTTCGAGGACCTGATCGGCGAGTTCGCTCCCTCGGCCCCGACGCCCGCACGCGTCGAGGCGTCGGCCACCGTGGCCCCGAGCGACTCGGCTCCGACCTCGTCGCCAGCGCCCACCCCCGCACCACCGTCGCCAGACGGGGCACCGACGCGGGAGCGCGGGGCCGCGCCCGCCGACGCGGGCGCCCTGGTCGCCACCTCCGAGCCTCCGGCACGGGCGCCGCGCGGGGAGCGCACGCGCGAGTTCGCCGAGGGCGGGTCGCGCAGCCGCCGCAACCGCCGCAGCCGCGGCAACCGGGAGCGCTTCCCCTCCGACGTCATGCCCGGGGCCGACCAGCCCTACCAGGGCGAGCTGCTCGACGTGGAGGGCTTCGTCGACCTGCGCGACGACGGCTACGGCTTCTTGCGCACGCGCGGCTTCCACGCATCGCCCCAGGACGTCTACGTCTCGATCAACCAGGTCCGCCGCTACGGCCTGCGCAAGGGCGACGTGGTGGCCGGCGGCTACCGGCCCGCGTCGTCCAACGAGAAGTACCCGGCGCTGCTGCGGGTGGACACCGTGGCCGGCGTGGACCCCGAGGTGGCCAAGGCGCGCCCGCGCTTCGAGGACCTGACCCCGCTGTTCCCCGACGAGAAGCTGCGCCTCGAGAACCCCGACCCCAAGGGGGACCTCACGACGCGGATCATCGACCTGATCGCTCCGATCGGCAAGGGCCAGCGCGGGCTGATCGTCTCGCCGCCCAAGGCGGGCAAGACCACCGTCATGAAGCAGATCGCCCACGCCATCGAGGCCAACAATCCCGAGGTGCACCTCATGGTGCTGCTGGTCGACGAGCGGCCCGAGGAGGTCACCGACATGCGGCGCAGCGTGCGCGGCGAGGTCATCTCCTCGACCTTCGACCGGCCCGCCGACGAGCACACCCACGTGGCCGAGCTGGCCATCGAGCGGGCCAAGCGCCTGGTCGAGGAGGGCCGTGACGTCGTGATCATCCTGGACGGGATCACGCGCCTGGCCCGCGCCTACAACCTGGCCGCGCCGGCCACCGGCCGCATCATGTCGGGGGGCGTGGACTCGGGGGCCCTCTACCCGCCCAAGAAGTTCTTCGGGGCCGCGCGCAACATCGAAGAGGGCGGGTCCCTGACGATCCTGGCCTCGGCCCTGGTGGAGACGGGCTCCAAGATGGACGAGGTCATCTTCGAGGAGTTCAAGGGGACCGGCAACATGGAGCTGAAGCTGGACCGGCGACTGGCCGAGCGCCGGCTCTACCCGGCCATCGACGTCAACGGGTCCTCGACGCGGCGCGAGGAGCTGCTGTTCGACCGCGACGCGCTGGCCCAGGTCTGGAAGCTGCGCCGGGTCCTGAACGGCCTGGCCAGCGAGGGTCGCGAGGCCGCCGGGCTCGAGCTGCTCATCGACAAGCTCAAGTCCACGCGCTCCAACGAGGAGTTCCTGGCCGAGATCGGGCGCGGCCCGACACCGAACAACTGAGCATCCGGTAGACTTCCTACCCGCGCGAAGGAGCCCTATGAAGACTGATCTCCACCCCAGCTACGTCGAGTGCACCGTCACGTGCAGCTGCGGCAACACCTTCGTCACGCGCTCGACCAAGACCGAGCTCCACGTCGAGCTGTGCAACCAGTGCCACCCCTTCTTCACCGGCAAGCAGAAGCTGGTGGACACCGGGGGACGCGTCGAGCGCTTCCAGCGTCGTTACGCTCAGCGCTCCGCGAAGGCGCGCCCGCCGCGCGCCTAGGTGGCGCGAGCCGCCGTGGCGTCGCTGGACGAGACGCTCGACGCCCTGGAGGCGGAGCTGCGCCTCGTCGAGACGGCCCTGGCGGCGCCCGACGTCGCCAGCGACCGCACACGGCTGCGCGACCTGTCGCGGCGCCACAAGGACCTGGCCGCCCTCAACGCGTCGTGGGTGGCCCTGCGCGCGGCGCGGGCCGACGCGTCGGCCGCCCGCGACCTGGTCACCGCCAGCGAGGGTGACGAGCGCGAGCAGTGGCGCGCCGAGGCGCGCGCCGCCGAGGAGCGGGCCGCCGAGCTGGAGACCCGCATCGAGGAGCTGCTGCTGCCGCGGGACCCCAACGAGGGCCGCAACGTCATCGTCGAGATCCGCGGGGCCGAGGGCGGTGAGGAGGCCAACCTCTTCGCCAGCGACCTGGCCCAGATGTACCGGCGCTACGCGGCGCTGCGCGGCTGGCAGCTCGAGGTGGTCGAGGAGCGCCCCTCGGACCAGGGCGGCATCGATGAGGCGACCTATCTGCTGCGCGGGGAGGACGTCTGGGTGCGCCTGGAGCACGAGGCCGGCGTCCACCGCGTCCAGCGCGTGCCCGTCACCGAGGCCAAGGGCCGCGTGCACACCTCCTCCGCCACCGTCTCGGTGCTGCCCGAGGCCGACGAGGTCGACGTGGAGATCGACCCCAACGACTTGAAGATCGACGTCTATCGCTCCTCGGGGCCCGGCGGCCAGAGCGTCAACACCACCGACTCGGCCGTGCGCATCACCCACCTGCCCACCGGCATCGTGGTCTCGATGCAGGACGAGAAGAGCCAGATCCAGAACCGCGCCAAGGCGCTGGTGGTGCTGCGCGCCCGCCTGCTCAAGGCCGCCCAGGAGGCCCAGGCCAGCGAGCTCGGTGACCGCAAGCGGGCCCAGTTGGGCGGCGGGGGACGCTCCGAGAAGATCCGCACCTACAACTTCAAGGAGAACCGGGTCACCGATCACCGGATCAACCTGACCTCCTACACGCTCGACGCCGTCTTGAACGGCGACCTGGACCAGTTCGTCGACGCGCTGATGGCCGCCAAGCGGGCGCGCCAGCTCGGGGACCGTGACCACTGAGCCCACCGCGGCCGAGCTGGTCGCGGCGGGCCTCGAGCGGCGCGAGGCGCGCTGGCTGCTCGAGGAGTTCGGCGCCGACCCCGCCCGCCTGGCCGCGGCGGTCGCGCGGCGCCAGCAGGGCGAGCCGCTCCAGTACATCGTGGGCCACTGGCCCTTCCGCGGGCTCGACCTCGACCTCGACAGCCGTGTCCTGATCCCGCGTCCCGAGACCGAGGAGCTGGTGGGAGTGGCCCTGGAGGTGCTGGCCGCGTGCCCCGTCACCGCCCCGACGCTGCTCGACCTGGGCTGCGGGAGCGGGGCGATCGGCCTGGCCCTCCTGTCCGAGCTGGCCGCGCGCGGGATCCGGGCCACCTTGATCGCCGTCGACGTGTCGCCCGGGGCCCTTGCGGTGGCGCGGCGCAACGCGCGCAAGCACGCGCTGACGTCGGTGTCGTTCCTGGAGGGCTCGTGGTACGAGGCGCTCGACGCGTCGCTAGCCGGGCGCATCGACCTGATCGTCGCCAACCCCCCCTACGTGGGGGCGGCCCAGTACCTGGACCTGGACCCGGTGATCGCTCACGAGCCGCGCGGTGCCCTGGTGGCCGCCGATGCCCGGGGGGTCCCGGGACTGGCCGACCTGGTCAGCGTGGTCGAGGGCGCGCCGCACTGGCTGGCGGCGGGCGGGGCGCTGGTCGTCGAGCACGGTGACGGGCACCGCGAGGCGCTGCGGCGCGTCGCCTACGGCGCCGGCCTGCGCGACCTGGTCGACCACGACGACCTGGCGGGCAAGCCCCGCATCCTGGTGGCGCACCGGCCGTGAAGGACCTGACGCTCGCCGAGGCCATCGCCGCCCTGGCCGCGGGGCAGGTGGTGGCCCTGCCCACCGACACCGTCTACGGCGTGGGCGCGGCCCTCGCGCACCCGGCGGCGGTCGCTCGCCTGTTCGCGCTCAAGGGTCGTCCCGTCACCGTGGCTCTGCCCGTGGTGCTGGCCGACGCCGACCAGGTGGCCTCCCTCGCGGTGACCTGGAGCGCGCCCGCGGCGACCCTGGCGGCCGCCTGCTGGCCCGGAGCGCTCACGATCGTGGTGCCGGCCGCACCGGCCCTGGCCGCGCTGGTGGGCGCCGACGCGTCCATCGGCCTGCGGGTCCCCGACGACGACACCGTGCGCGCGGCCGCGCGCGCCGTGGGCCCCCTCGCCCTGACCAGCGCCAACGCGCACGGCGCGCCGCCGGCCACCACCGCCGCCGACGTGCGGGCCGCCCTGCCGCACGGCCTGGCCGGCGTGGTCGACGCCGGCACTCGCGACGGCGCGGTCTCCACGGTCGTCGACCTCACCGGCCCGCGCTGGCGGGTGCGCCGGGTCGGGGCGATCTCGCCGCAACGCTTGGGCGAGCTGCTGGGCCCGGGCGCGGACTGATCAGGGGGCGGCGGGCGGGACCCAGGGGGCGGGCCGCTTCTCGCGGTAGGCGGCGATCCCCTCGCGCGCGGCCTCGCTGGCGAAGCGCGCCGCCGACATCTCGGCGGCCCGGGCGAAGGCCGTCTCGCGATCCAGCGCGGGCAGCTCGCGCACCAGCCGCTTGGTGAGGGCCAGGGCGCCGGGCTCGCCGGCCAGCAGGTCCGCGACGATCGCCGCGATCGCCCCGTCGAGGTCCTCGGGCTCGGCGGTCGCGGTGATCAGCCCGAGGCGCGCCGCCTCGGCGGCGTCGAAGCGCCCGCCGCGCAGCATCGTCGCGCGGGCGTCGGCCGGCCGCATCTTGGGCAGGCACACGACCGCGATCATGGCCGGCACCAGGCCGAGGCGCACCTCGGTGAACCCAAAGGTCGCACCCGACGTGGCGATGGCGAGGTCGCAGGCGGCCGCCAGGCCGACGCCCCCGGCCACGCAGTGGCCCGCGATGCGCCCCACGACGGGCGCGGCGAGGTCCTGGAGGCGGCCCAGCACCGCCGTCAGGTCGCGCGGCGCCCCTCCGGGGGCGGCCGCCGTGGCCAGGTCGGCGCCGGCGCAAAAGACGTGGCCGGCATTGGTCAGGATCACGACCCGGACGTCGGGGGAGGCCTCGGCGAGGTCGAGGGCGCCGTGGAGCTCCTCGAGCATCGGCGCGCTGAGCACGTTGCGGTGCTCGGCGTCGGCCAGCGTGATGGTGAGCACCGGGCCCTGGCGCGCGGTCTCGACGAGGCTCACGAGCCGTGCCCCGGTGCGGGCGGCAGGGTCGGGCCGCCGGCGAAGGCCTGGGCCCGCGTGAGCCAGTGGTGCGCGAGCTCGCCGGCCCGCAGCGCCGTGTCGTCCACGTGGCGCCGCTGGGTCACCACCAGGCACAGGTCCTGGGCGGACCCCTCGACCCAGTCGTCGGCGTCCGCGGGCCCGAGCGTCCACAGGGCACCCGACGGCGCGCGCAGGCGCAGGCCGACGCGGCCCGCCGGGGGTGTCTCGCCGCGCACGTGGTAGGACCACGCGCGCGTCGCCAGGCCCAGGCGCGCCACGTGGATCAGCCGGTCACTGGGCGCCAGCGGGCGGCCCAGGGCGACGCCGACGTCGTGGCCGTGGGCCCAGGTCTCCATGAGCCGCGCGCGGGCGAAGGACACCGCGGACATCGTGGGCCCGTACCAGGGGACGCGGCGCCCCGGCTCGGTGCGGGCCAGGCCCGCCGCCAGGGCCTCGCGGGCCGCGGCCCAGCGGGCCAGCAGGTCGGTGGGGTCCTCGCCGCGCGCCAGCGTCACCGCGTCGAGGTCGGGGAACGCGGCGGCGTGGACCAGGGCCTGGCGCGCCGCGACGAAGGCCGCCTCGTCGTCGAGGGCCTGGGCGGCGGCGGCGTCGAAGTAGGCCAGGTGGGCGATCTGGTCGTGCACGTCCCAGCCGGCCGCGGGCGTCGCCCGGCCCCAGTCGGTGGTCGCGGGCGCGCCGACCAGGGCGGCCACCGCGGCCTGCTCGGCGGCCAGGTCGGCGCGCAACTGCTCCCACTCGCTCACGGGGACCATCATGCCAGTAGGCGTACCGGCACGTCGACGACGCGGCTGCGCAGCCACTCGCTGAGTCCCTTGGCCTGTCGGTCCTGGCGGCTCGAGGAGGAGACACCCTCCTCGAGCAGGCCCTCGATCACGAAGTTCAGCGCTCGCAGGTTGGCCAGGCGGTAGCGCGTGACGCGGTGGCGCGCCACCTCGGGCAGGAGCTGGGCGAGCCGCTCGACGGTGAGGAACCCGTCGAGCCACGCCCACGCAGCGGGCGAGCGGGCGAACACGCCGAGATTGGCGTCGCCACCCTTGTCGCCCGAGCGGGCGCCGACCACGTCGCCCAGCGGCACGCGCACGCAGGGCTCGGCGAGGACCGGCGGGCTCGGGGCGGCCGCGGGCTCCCGGTGCGCGGTGCGCGCCGCACCGGTGCGCGCCGCCACGACGGTGCGCTGGTCGCCGAGCACCGTCACGAACTGGTCGACGAGGTCGGCGGGCACCAGGCCGGGCCGGTAGATGCCGACGGGCTCGGCCGCCCCGGGGGCGCGCCCGGGGAAGAAGAATCCCGGGATCGTGGCCAGGGCCAGGCCGATGGCGGCGTCGGCCAGCGCGCGTCCCACCTTGGCCTCGTCGCGGTCGCGCAGCGTGATGCGCCACAGCGCGACGGCCTCCTCGTTGGTGGCCGGGTCGTCCTTCTGGGTGCGGGCCAGGTGCGTCGTGACCTGGTCGAACTCCCGGGGCCCGTAGGGGGAGGCGTGCCAGAAGGCCGACTCCACCAGGGTGGCCTTGGCCTCGACGTCGAGGCCCGTCAGGGCGACCTCCAGGTCCTGGCGATAGCCCCCCAGCTCGGTGCAGGCCACCTTGAGTGTGGGCGGCGGCGGCTCACCGCGCACGCCCGAGACCTGGACCCGGTCCCGTCCCAGCTCGCGCAGCTCGACGGTGTCGAAGCGGGCCACCACGTCGGGCCCCAGGTAGCGCGGGCTGTCGATCTCGTAGAGCAGCTGGGAGGTCACCGTGCCCACCGACACCTCGCCGCCGGTGCCGTCGTGCTTGCCGATCACGCTGGAGCCGTCCGCGGCGACCTCGGCCCACGGGAAGCCCACGTGCTCGAGGCCGGGGACCTCGCGGAAGAAGGAGTAGTTGCCACCCGTCGCCTGGGCGCCGCACTCCAGGATGTGGCCGGCCACCACGGCGCCGGCCAGGGCGTCGTAGTCCTCGCGAGCCCAGCCGTGGTGCCAGGCGGCCGGCCCGCAGGTCAAGGCGGCGTCGGTGACGCGCCCGGTCACCACGACGTCGGCGCCGCGGGCCAGGGCCTCGACGATCCCGAAGGCGCCCTGGTACGCGTTGGCCGTCAGGATCCCCGCGCGCGCCAGGGGCGTGCCGTCGCGCGCGTCGCGCACCGGCGTGCCGGAGGCGGCGAGCTCGTCGAGGCGGTCCACCAGGTCGTCACCGCTGACGTAGGCGATGCGGGGCGCCAGCCCGAGCCGGGCGGCGAGCGCCGCCAGGTCCTCGGCCAGGCGGTCGGGATCCAGGCCCCCGGCGTTGGTGACGACCCGGATGCCCCGGTCCAGGCACGGGCCCAGGACCTGCTCCATCTGGGTGAGGAAGGTGGGCGCGTAGCCGTGGCCGGGCGCCTTGGCCCGCCGGCGGGCCAGGATGAGCATGGTCAGCTCGGCCAGCCAGTCACCGGTGAGCACGTCGATGGGCCCGTCCTCGACCATCTCGCGCGCGGCGCTCAGCCGATCGCCGTAGAAGCCCGAGCAGTTGGCGATGCGGATCGGCGCGGCCACTCACGCCTCGTCGTCGGTCGCCTCGGGCTCCAAGTCGAGCAGCACGGCCCCGGTGGCCACCTGGTCGCCGGGACGCACCACGACCTCGGTGACCACGCCGGCGTAGGGCGCCGTCACCGGGTGCTCCATCTTCATGGCCTCCAAGACCACCAGGATCTCACCGGCCTCGACGCGGGTGCCGGCCTCGACGCGCACCTCGTGGACGACGCCGGGCATGGGGGCGTCCAGGGACCCGGCGTGGGTCAGGGTCGCCCCGTCGTCGGTGGCAAAGACCGGGATCTCGACCAGGGTCAGGGTGCCCCGGGGTACCTGGACGTGGTAGCGCGCGCCGACCACGGTCACCGGCACCGCGGCGCGCACGCCCCCCACCTCGAGGTCGATGCCGTCGGGTCGCCACGCGTGGATCCGCGCGGGTCCCGCGCTGGTGCGCACCGAGCCGTCCCGCTGGTAGCGATAGGTCACCGTCAGGGTCGAGCCACCGGCGCTGAACTCGACGCGCTGGTCGGGCAGGCGGGCGTTGCGCCACCCGCTGGGTAGGCCACCCAGGACCGGCGCCTCCTGGCGGTGGCGCTCGGCACGCCATAGCGCGGCGGCCACCGCGGCGCGCGCGACCTCCTCGTTCGAGACGACCAGCGCTCGCGGGGGGTCGTGGCGCTCGATGAAGTCGGTGGTGGTGTCCCCGGCGGCGAAGGCCGCCGAGCGCAGCGTGTTGACCAGGAAGTCCCGGTTGGTGACGACCCCGCCCAGGTGCAGGCACTCCAGGGCCCGGGCCAGGGCCGTGGTGGCGGCCTCGCGCGTGGGCGCGTGGGCGATCACCTTGGCCAGCAGCGAGTCGAAGGCGACCGAGACGTGCGATCCGGCCTCCACGCCCGACTCCCAGCGCACCGGCGGGGTGGCGGCCGGGGCGAACGCTTCCAGGCGTCCGGTCGCGGGCAAGAATCCGGCCGTGGGGTCCTCGGCGCACAGTCGCGCCTCGATGGCCCAGCCGCCCGGTGCCCGCGCGGGCACCTCGACGTCACGCTCGGCGGCGATCGCCAGCTGGGCGGCCACCAGGTCGTAGCCCGTGACCTCCTCGGTGACCGGGTGCTCGACCTGCAGGCGGGTGTTGACCTCCAGGAAGTAGAACGCGTCGCTCGCCGAGTCGAGGAGGAACTCGATGGTGCCCGCCGAGCGGTAGCCGATGGCCGAGGCCAGGCGCTCGGCGGCCGCGGCGAGGGCGGCGCGAACCTCGGGGCTCACGGCTGGCGAGGGCGTCTCCTCGATGAGCTTCTGGTGGCGACGCTGGATGGAGCACTCGCGCTCGCCGAGGATGCGGACCGTGCCGTGGTGGTCGACCAGGATCTGGACCTCGACGTGGCGCGGCGCGGGCAGGTGCCGCTCCAAGAAGACGTGGCCGTCCCCGAAGGCGGCCGTCGCCTCGCGCTGGGCCACGGCCAGGGCCGCGGCGAGGTCCTCGGCGCGCTCGACGACCCGCATGCCCTTGCCGCCGCCGCCCGCGGCCGCCTTGACGAGCAGGGGGTAGCCAACGGCGTCGGCCTGGTTGGGGTCGTCACTCCAGGGCAGCACCGGGACGCCGAGCTGGTGGGCCAGCTCCTTGGCGCGGACCTTGTCGCCCATGGCCTCGATGGCCTCGGGGGGCGGCCCAATCCAGGTCAGGCCGGCCGCGATGACCTGGCGCGCGAAGGCCGCGCTCTCGGACAGGAAGCCGTAGCCGGGGTGCACGGCGTCGGCGCCGGCGCGCTGGGCGGCCTCCACGAGTGCCGCCCCGTCAAGGTAGGTCGAGGTCAGGCGCAGGGCCAGGTCGGCGTCGCCCACGTAGGGCGCGTCGGCGTCGGCGTCGACGTACACGGCGATCCCGGTCAGGCCGAGACGCCGCACGGTGCGCAGGACCCGCCGGGCGATCTCGCCGCGATTGGCCACGAGGACCCGGGTCACGCTCACAGCCGGAACACCCCGTAGGTCGAGGACCCCTCGATGGGTCGCGAGCGCACCACCGAGAGGCACAGGCCGAGCACCGTGCGCGTGTCGCGCGGGTCGATGATGCCGTCGTCGCTGATGGCCCCGGTCGCGGCCAGGGCCAAGGAGCCCTCCTCCTGGGTCGCCTCCACGTGGGCCACGATGCGCGCGTCCTCGGCCTCGTCGAAGGGCTCGCCCCGGCGCGCCGCTCGGGCGCGGCGCACCTGGCTCATCACGCCGGCGATCTGGCGCGGCCCCATCACCGCGATCTTGGCGGTGGGCCACAGGAAGGTGAACCGGTTCCCGAAGGCCCGCCCCGACATCCCGTAGGTGCCCGCACCGTAGGACGCGCCGATGATCACCGTCAGGTGGGGGACCGTGGAGTTGGCCACGGCGTTGAGCATCTGGGAGCCCTTCTTGATGATGCCCGCCGCCTCGGCCTCGCGGCCCACCATGTAGCCCGTGACGTTCTGGAGGAACACCAGGGGGACGTCGACCTGGTTGCACAGCTGGATGAACTGCGCGGCCTTCTCGGCCGCCTGCGGGTGGATCACCCCGTTGTTGCCGAGGATCCCGACGGGGTAGCCGTGGATCGAGGCCCAGCCGCACACCAGGGTGGGCCCGTAGCGGGCCTTGAACTCCTCGAAGCGGGAGCCGTCCACGACGCGCCCGATGATCTCGCGCACGTCGACCGCCTGGCGCAGGTCGCGGCTGATCAGCCCGAGCAGCTCCTCTTGATCCAAGACCGGCGGCTCGGCCACGAAGGAGGGGTCGGGACCGGCCTTGCGCCAGTTCAGGTGGCTGACCACCTCGCGGCAGCGGCGCAGGGCGTCGAGCTCGTCCTCGGCGAAGTAGTCGCCCAGGCCCGAGACGGTCGCGTGCAGCTCGGCTCCGCCCAGGGTCTCGTCGTCGGTCTCCTCGCCGGTGGCCATCTTGACCAGGGGCGGGCCGGCCAGGAACACCTTGGAGTGGCCCCGCACGACGATGTTGTAGTCCGACAGGCCGGGCTGGTAGGCGCCTCCGGCCGTCGAGGAGCCGAAGACCACGCTGACGGTGGGTACGCGCAACTTGGACAGCTCGATCAGGTCGTAGAAGAAGCGCCCGGACTCGGCGAAGTGCGCGGTGTTCATGGCGCCGCCCCCACCCTCGCCCACGCGCAGGTCGGCACCGGCGGACTCCACGAAGCTGACGTAGGGGATCCGGTTGTCGCGGGCGATCTCCAGGGCCCGCATCCACTTCTTGGCGGCGTAGGCCGTCAGGGCCCCGCCCAGCACCGAGGGGTCGTTGGCCATGAGGACGCACTCGGTCCCCGCGATCACGCCGATCCCCACCACCATGCCGCCGCCGATGGTGTAGTCCGAGCCGTACCCGGCCAGCGCCGAGATCTCCAGGAACGGGCTGTCGGGATCCAGGACCGTGGCCACGCGCTCGCGCACCGGCAGCTTTCCCTGGGCGCGCAGGCGCGCGTGGGCCGCCTCACCGCCGCCGGCGGCCGCGGCGTCGAGCAAGCCGTCGATGACGGCGATCTGCTCGAGCGCGTCACTCCGGTTGCGCAGGTAGGACTCGCTCGCCACGTCCAGGCGCGACACGATCGGGGCAGCCAAGGGCGCTCGCGGCACGTGCCGATACTAGGGCGGGCCGCGAGCGCGAGGGCGGGGGATACGCTACAGGCATGCGCGTCGCAGTGGGGTCGGATCACGCCGGCTTCGCCTTGAAGTCCCACCTGGCGACCCAACTGGCCGCCTGGGGCCACGAGGTGGTCGACCTGGGGACCGACGGACCCGACGTGTCGGTCGACTATCCGGACTTCGCCGCCGCCGTGGGCCGGGCCGTCGCCGGGGGCACGGCCGACCTGGGCGTCGCGGTGTGCGGCTCGGGCATCGGTGTGGCGATCGCGGCCAACAAGGTGCCCGGCGTGCGTGCGGCGACCGTCCACGACGTGACCTCCGCGCACCTGGCGCGGGAGCACAACCACGCCAACGTCGCGTGCTTCGGGGCACGCCTGGTGGGACCGGCGGTCGCCGAGGAGGCGCTGCGCGCCTGGCTCGAGGCCACCCCGGAAGGCGGGCGCCACGAGCGCCGCGTGGACAAGATCGCGTCCCTGGAGGGGACCGCGACGGGAGAGGAGCGCCGTGGCGTCACCCTTTGATGCGTGGATCCGCGACGAGGAGGTGGTGACGCTCCTCGCCCAGGAGTGGACGCGCCAGACCTCGACGCTGCAGCTGATCGCCAGCGAGAACTTCGCCTCCCCGTCGGTGCTGGCGGCCGGCGGGTCGATCCTTACCAACAAGTACGCCGAGGGCTACCCGGGGCGGCGCTACTACGGCGGCAACGCCGTCGTCGACGAGGTGGAGGACCTGGCGCGCCGGCGCCTGACCGCGCTGTTCGGCGCCGACCACGCCAACGTCCAGCCCCACAGCGGCGCCAACGCCAACGTCGCGGTCTACCAGGCGCTCCTCGAGCCCGGCGACACGATCTTGGCCATGCGCCTCGACCAGGGCGGCCACCTGACCCACGGCTCGCCGGCCTCGGTCACCTCGAAGTACTGGCACTTCGTCTCCTACGGGGTGACCCCCCGCAGCGACGACCCCGACCATCCCGGCGAGATCATCGACTTCGACAACGTCCGCGACCTGGCCGTGGCGCACCGCCCGCGCCTCATCGTGGCCGGCGCGACGGCCTACGCCCGCCGGATCGACCCGGCCCCGTTCCGCGAGATCGCCGACGAGGTCGGTGCCCTGGTGATGTTCGACGCCGCCCACGTGGCGGGCCTGATCGCCGGGGGCGTGCACCCCAACCCCGTGCCCTACGCCGACGTCGTGGCCTTCACCACCCACAAGACGCTGCGGGGTCCCCGCGGCGGCGCGATCGTGACGCGCGAGGAGTGGGCCAAGCGCATTGACTCGGCGGTCTTCCCGGGCCAGCAGGGTGGGCCGCTGGAGCACGCCATCGCGGCCAAGGCCGTGGCCTTCCGCGAGGCCGCCCAGCCGTCCTTCGCCGCGTACGCCGCCCAGATCGTGGCCAACGCCCAGGCCTTCGGGGCGGCCCTGGTGGGCGAGGGCTTCCGCCTGGTCTCGGGGGGCACGGAGAACCACCTGTTGCTGGTGGACCTGCGCGACTTCGACGCCGACCTGACCGGCAAGGAGGCCCAGGAGGCCCTGGACCGCGCCGGCATCACCACCAACCGCAACACCATCCCCGACGACCCGCGCAGCCCCTTCGTGACCTCCGGTCTGCGCGTGGGCACGGCGGCCCAGACGACCACGGGGATGCGCGAGGCCGAGTTTGCCCAGATCGCCGCGCTGATGGCGCGGGCCCTGCGGGGCCGCTCTGACGACGCCGTGGGGGCCCAGGTGCGCGGCGAGGTGGCCGAGCTGTGCGCCGCGTTCAACCCGTACGCGTCGTTCACGAGCTAGGCCGTGCGCAGCCTCCCGGCGTACGCGTTCATCGCGCTGGTGGGGGCCCTGGTCACGATGGTGAGCACCGGGCCGGCGCGCGCCATCGCCGAGCGCGTGGGCTACACGGCCCAGCCCGACGAGCGCAAGGTCCACCAGATGGTCACCCCCTACGGCGGGGGCGCGGCGATGATGGTCGGGCTCTGCGTGGCCATAGCGGTCTCGGTCACGGTGCCCACGCTGCGCATGGTCGCGACCTCGTCGCACGAGCTGCTCGGCGTGCTCATCGCCTCGGGCGTGATCTTCGTGGTGGGCGTGATCGACGACTTCCGCGAGATGAGCGCGCCGGCCAAGGTAGCGGGCCAGTTCCTGGCCGCCTCGGTGCTCTACTTCAGCGGCTCGACGATGTACCAGTTCAAGCTGCCCTTCGCGGGCCTGGTGGTGCTGGGTCCCTCGATCCTTCCGGTCATCACGGCGGTGTGGGTCTTCGCGATCGCCAACGCGGTCAACCTCATCGACGGCCTCGACGGGCTGGCCGCGGGCATCGTGGCCATCGCGTCGGCCACGCTGTGCGTCTACGGCCTGCGTCTCGAGGACCTCGGCCTGCTGCCGGTGACCAACATCGGGCCGCTGGTGGCCGCGATCACCTTCGGGGTGTGCGTGGGATTCCTGCGCGACAACTTCTACCCGGCCCGGCTCTTCATGGGCGACGCCGGCTCCCTGCTGCTCGGGCTCCTCATGTCGGCCTCGACCATGGTCATCGGCGGGCGCACGCCGCCGGCCAGCGGCCTGACGTTCTTCTTCTTCGCCCCCCTGCTGATCCCGGTGTTCATCTTGGGCGTGCCGCTGCTGGACGCGTCGTGGGCCTTCGTGCGCCGCACGGCCTCCGGGCAGGGGTTCCACACGCCCGACAAGAACCACATCCACCACCGCCTGATGCGCCTGGGCCACGGACACCGCCGGACCGTCATCATCCTGTGGCTGTGGACCGCCCTGCTGTGCGGCTTCGTGCTCTTCCCGCTGTTCGAGCCGCGGGTCAACGAGGCCATCCCCTTCGGCGTGGCCGTCTTGCTGGTCGCCCTGCTGACGTGGTTCCACCCCCGGCGGGGCCGGTCGGCCGGTGAGTCCGAGCCCGACGCGGCGCCGGCCTCCTCGGGCCTACGGCGGTGAGCGCGGCCGGCGACGACCCCGGCGACCAGGAGGGTCACGAGCCCCCCGGTGACGCGTCGAACCCCGAGAGCCCGATGCTGGGCCTCGGGGCGTTCGCGGCGCTCGGCTCCACGATCGCGGTCATCGAGGCGGTCGGGGTCGTCGGGGGGATCTGGGTGGACCACCTGCTCTCGTCTTCTCCGTGGGGCCTGCTGATCGGGATAGTGTTAGCAACGGTCACTGCCGTGGTGAGCGTCATGAAGCAAGTCCGGCGTTTCCTCTAAAGACTTGACTACCGTGCTTGAAAATCTCCCCACGTCCACGTTGGCGCGCCTGCTGCGTCGCACCACGGTCTCGGCCGTCCTGGTGGGAGCCGGCGCGACGATCGTGGCCCTGGCCGTCGCGCCCCCCCTGGCCGCGGTCGGCGTCGTCCTCGGCGTCGTGCTGGCGCTGGCCAACCTGCGGCTCCTGGATCGCCAGGCCGCCCGCGTCGAGGTCAGCGGCGAGCAGCGGCGCCGGGCGGTGCGCCGCCAGATCGGGGGGCGCACGGCCGGGCGCCTCGCGCTCATCACGCTGATCGTGCTGGGGCTCCTCTGGCTGAGCGTCCCTCTGGGACTAGGTATTGTGTCAGGGCTTGTGCTGTACCAGGTGGTGTTCGTGCTCAACGTCCTGCGGGTCGTGGCGCGCCAGGGAGGACCGGAGTGAAGCTGCTGATTGCCGCGAAGGCGATCCACGTAGGCGTGCACCCCACGGTGCACGTCTTGGGGCTGACCATCGACGTGGACATCGTCACCTCGACGGTCCTGGCGGCCGTGATCCTGCTGGCCCTGGGCTTTCGCATGCGCGCGCGAGCCACCGACGGTGTGCCGGGCAAGCTGCAGCTGTTCTGGGAGGTCGTGGTTGAGCAGGTCAGCGAGCTGGCCGACTCCGCCGTGGGGCCCGAGGGACGCCGCTTCGTCCCCATCGGCGTCACGCTGGGTCTGTTCATCCTGATCGCCAACTGGATCGGCTTCATCCCCTCGGCCCTGCAGCCCGGAGTGTCCTCGGATATCCTGCCGGCGCCCACCGGCGACGTCAACCTTCCCCTGGCCATGGCGCTGCTGGTGATCGTGTGGGTCCACATCGAGTCGCTGCGCGCGCGGGGCCTGCGCGGCTACCTGCGCCACTACGTCAAGCCCTACGCGGCGCTGGCCCCCATCAACGTGATCGAGGAGATCACCAAGCCCATCACGCTCACCTTCCGTCTCTTCGGCAACATCTTCTCGGGCGGCCTGATGGTCCTGGTGATGACCACCCTGCTCCCGATCTACGTGGTGCCCTTCGGCGAGATCATCTGGAAGCCCTTTGACCTGTTCATCGGGGCGATCCAGGCCTTCATCTTCATGCTATTGACGATCTTGTACTTCGGTATGGCCATGAGCCACGAGGACGCGGAGGCCCCTGCGCCCACCGCTCCCGAGGCGGCGGTGCCGACCACTCTGTAGGAAACCCAGGAGGAAAAACCATGGCAAACCCATCAGACATCGGGGCGGCGGTCCGCACCGCCGGGGCGCTCGTCGGGGGCGGCCTGGCGTTGGGGGGCGGCGCGATCGGTGCCGCCGTCGGTGACGGCCTGGCCGGCAGCCAGACGATCGCCGCGATCGCGCGCCAGCCCGAGATCGAGAACAAGGCGCGTCAGTACTTCTTCTTGACGGTGGGCCTGGTGGAGGCCATGTACTTCATCAACCTGCTGTTCATGGTGGTGTTCGTCTACGTCTTCAAGAAGCAGTAGGTGCCCCCGGTCCGCAGGTTCGCGGCGGCCCCGGGGGGTCGGCGCGCGCGAAGAGAAGGGTCGAATCGATGATCGGTACATCCGTCTTCCTCCTGCCCAACGGCACGTTCTTCGTCGAGCTGCTGGTGGTGGTGATCATCTTGGTGCTCGTCGCCAAGTACATCCTCCCGCCACTCAACCGGGCGATGGAGTCGCGACAGGCCAAGATCCGCGCGTCCCTGGAGGCCGCCGAGCAGGCGCGCGCCGAGGCCGCCGCGGCCGACGACGAGCGCTCCCGGGTGCTGTCCCAGGCTCGGGACCAGGCCCGCGAGATCGTCGCCTCGGCCCAGACCATGGCCGAGCAGGTGCGCTCGGAGGCCGGCGGGCGGGGCCAGGCCGAGTTCGAACGGATCGTCGAGCAGGCGCACGAGGAGGTGGCGATGGCTCGCCAGCGGGCCATCGAGGACGCCTCGAGCCGCATCGGCCAGATCGTCTACGACCTGGTGACCAAGATCATCGGCCGCGAGGTCGACCAGAGCACCCACGAAGACCTGATTCGCGAGGCGGTCGAGGCCCTGACGGTCGAGGCCCACCGGGGAACAGGCAACTGACCATGCTGCCAGCACTCGAAGGCTACGCCGCCGCCCTCCTGGGTTCCGTGGACGAGGCGAGCCTGACCACGGTGGTCGCGGACCTGGAGGCCGTCGAGGAGACGGTCCTGGCCCGCAGCGACCTGCGTGCGGTGCTGGCCGACACGTCGCTATCGGGTCCGGTGCGCGCCGCGGTGCTGGCCGATCTCCTGGGCACCAAGGTCGACGCCGTCACGGTGCGCCTGCTGCTCTTCGCCGCTCGCGCGGTTCCGGCCCAAGAGGTCGCGCGCTCGTTTGCCGAGCTCACGCAGCTGGCCCTGCGGCTGAGCGAGGCCGCCCCGGCCATGCCGGCCAACCTCGGGCTGCTGGAGGCGCGCCGCCGCGTGGGTGGCTTTGCCGACGCGGTGCTCGAGGACCTGGCCACGCCGGACTTCGCCACGATGGAAGGCGAGCTGTTCGGCTGGGCGCGCACCATCGAGGGCAACGACGACCTGCGTCGCCTCCTGACCGATCGCGACTTCCCGGTGGCCGACCGGGTCGCGATCACCGAGAGTCTGCTCAGCCCCCGCGTCGCGCCCGCCACGGTGCGGGTGGCTCGCTACGTCGTCATCGGCGGGCGGCCCCGCGACGTCGTGGGCACGCTCGACTTCCTCGTCGACTACGTCGCGCGCGCCCGTGACTGGCGGGTCGCCCGGGTGCACAGCGCGCGCGCCCTGGCCAGCTCGGTGCGCGAGGCGCTGTCGAGGTCGCTGACCACGCTCACCGGTCACGCCGTCGAGCTGCAGGTGGCCGAAGAGCCCGACCTGCTGGGCGGCGTGCTGGTCGAGGTCGGGGACCTGCGACTCGATGCGACCATGCGGGGACGCCTACAGTCCCTGCGCGACTCGGTGGCCTCGGGCCACTTCCACACCTCCTACGCGCCCAACGACTAAATAGAAGGATTCCGGGATGACTGAGCTCACCATCACTGCCGCGGAGATCACCGAGGCACTCCAGCGCCACGTCGCCGACTTCAACCCGACCGTGGCCGCCGAGCAGGTCGGGCGCGTCGTCGAGGTCGGCGACGGCATCGCGCGCGTCTCCGGGCTGCCCTCGGCCAAGGTCAACGAGCTGCTCGAGTTCCAAGACGGGACCCTCGGCCTGGCCATGAACCTCGACGAGGAGACCATCGGGGCCGTGGTCCTGGGCTCGGTGGACGCCATCGAGGAGGAGCAGGTGGTGCGCGCCACCCACCGCATCCTCTCGATGCCGGTCGGCGACGCCCTGCTGGGCCGCGTGGTCAACGCCCTGGGCGAGCCGATCGACGGCAAGGGTCCCCTGGTCAACCCCGAGACCCGGCGCATGGAGATCCAGGCCCCCGGCATCATCGGGCGCCAGCCCGTCAGCGAGCCCCTGCAGACGGGAATCAAGGCCATCGACGCGATGACGCCCATCGGGCGCGGCCAGCGCGAGCTGATCATCGGCGACCGCAAGACCGGCAAGACGACCGTCGCGATCGACACGATCCTGAACCAGAAGGGTCAGGGCGTCAAGTGCATCTACGTGGCGGTGGGCCAGAAGAACTCGTCGGTCGCCCAGACCGTGCAGACGCTGAGCGACCGGGGGGCCCTGGAGTACACCGTGGTGGTGGTGGCCTCGGCCGGTGACCCGGCGCCCTTCAAGTACCTGGCGCCCTACGCCGGCTGCGCCATCGGCCAGCACTGGATGGAGAACGGCGAGCACGGGCTGGTCGTCTACGACGACCTGTCCAAGCAGGCCGAGGCCTACCGCCAGATCTCGCTCCTGCTGCGGCGCCCACCGGGACGCGAGGCCTACCCGGGCGACGTCTTCTACCTGCACAGCCGCCTCCTGGAGCGGGCGGCCAAGCTCTCCAACGAGCGCGGCGGCGGCTCGCTGACGGCGCTGCCCATCATCGAGACCAAGGCCGGCGACATCTCGGCCTACATCCCCACCAACGTGATCTCCATCACCGACGGCCAGGTCTTCTTGGAGGCCGACCTGTTCTACTCGGGCGTGCGCCCGGCCATCAACGTCGGCAACTCGGTGTCGCGCGTCGGCGGCGCGGCCCAGATCAAGGCGATGAAGGCCGTGGCCGGCACGCTGAAGATCGACCTGGCCCAGTTCCGCGACCTGGAGTCCTTCGCGACCTTCGGCTCCGAGCTCGACAAGTCGTCCCAGGCCCAACTGGACCGTGGCTACCGCCTCACCGAGCTGCTCAAGCAGGGCCTCAACGCGCCCGTGCCCGTGGAAGAGCAGGTGATGGTCATCTACGCGGGCACCCGCGGCTGGGTCGACTCGATCCCCGTGGCCGACGTGCGCCGCTTCGAGGTCGAGCTGCTCACCATGCTGCGCGCCAAGCACGCGGACCTGCTCGCGCAGATCCGCACCTCGGGCGCCCTCGGGGACACCGACACGATCGACACGATCATGCGCGGCTTCGTCGACACCTTCGCCGTGAGCAACGAGCAGGGGTAGGACGTGGCGGGCGGGCAAGAGCGGGCGCTGCGCAGCCGGATCAAGACGGTCCTGGCGACGCGCAAGATCACCAAGGCGATGGAGCTGATCGCGGCCTCGCAGATCACGCGCAGCCAGGCGCGCCTGGTGGCCAACCGCGGCTACCGCGACGCCATGCGCCGGATCGTCGTCGAGGCCGCTCAGGCCGATCCCACCGCCGCGCGCCACCTGCTGGGGACTCCCGAGCGGGTCGAGAGCGCCCTGGTGCTGGTGGTGGCCGGTGACCGGGGCCTGTCGGGCGCCTACAATGCGTCGGTCCTGCGCACCGGCGAGCACCTGATGACCCGCCTGCGCGGCCAGGGCACCACGCCGCGCCTGGTCGTGGTGGGCAAGAAGGCCACCCCCTACTACCGCTTCCGGGGGCTGACCGTGGAGCAGAGCTTCATCGGCTTCGCCGACCGGCCGACCTTCGCCGACGCGCGCGCCGTGGCGGCCTACGTGGCCGCCGCCTTCGTGGACCACCAGGTCCAGCAGGTGCTGATCGTCTCGACCCGCTTCCACTCGGCCGGATCCCAGAGCGTCGAGACGGACCAGCTCCTGCCGCTGGTGGCCGACGCCACCGCGGCCCCCAGCGCGCCCGTCGGCCTGCGCGGCTACACCGAGTTCGAGCCCGAGCCCGAGCGGCTGCTGGCCGACCTCACCCCGCGGGCCCTGGAGAGCGAGATCTTCCGGGCCCTGCTCGAGGGAGCCGCGTCGTTCCACACCAGCCAGCAGCGGGCCATGGCCGCCGCGACCGACAACGCGGACGATCTGGGCCAGAACCTGACCCGCATCATGAACCGAGCCCGCCAGGACTCGATCACCACCGAGATCATGGAAATCGTCGGCGGGGCCGAGGCGCTCCGCACGAGAAAGTGAGACAGGAATGACCATCGCCCCCGAGAAGACCGCGCTGGAGTCCGGACGCGTCGTCGCGATCGCCGGCCCGGTGGTCGACGTCGAGTTCCCGCCGCACGCCCTGCCCGAGATCAACCACGCCGTCGAGATGGACATCGAGCTCGAGGGGCAAACGGTC
This sequence comes from Actinomycetes bacterium, assembly GCA_021785695.1. Classification (GTDB taxonomy): domain Bacteria; phylum Actinomycetota; class Acidimicrobiia; order Acidimicrobiales; family RAAP-2; genus RAAP-2. The sequence continues at coordinate 16,870 of JAJYEQ010000015.1, read as the reverse complement.
ACCGTGGTGGCCGAGGTGGCCCAGCAGATCGGTGAGGGCCGGGTGCGCTGCGTGTGCATGAAGCCCACCGATGGCCTGGTGCGCGGCACCGCGGTGCGCCAGACCGGGCGCGGCATCACCGTGCCGGTCGGGGAGGGCGTGCTCGGTCACGTGTTCAACGTCCTGGGCCAGCCCCTCGACACCGACCAGATCAGCGGCATCGAGGACCGCTGGGAGATCCACCGCAACGCGCCGGCCTTCGACCAGCTCGAGCCGCACGCCACCATGTTCGAGACGGGCATCAAGGTCATCGACCTGCTCGCGCCCTACGTCCAGGGCGGCAAGATCGGCCTCTTCGGCGGCGCCGGCGTGGGCAAGACCGTGCTCATCATGGAGATGATCCGCCGCGTGGCCGAGCAGCACGAGGGGGTGTCGGTGTTCGCGGGCGTGGGCGAGCGCACGCGCGAGGGCACCGACCTCCTGCTGGAGATGCGCGAGTCGGGCGTCATCGAGAAGACCGCCCTGGTCTACGGGCAGATGGACGAGCCGCCGGGAGTGCGTCTGCGCGTCGCCCTGGCCGCCTTGACCATGGCCGAGTACTTCCGCGACGTGAAGAACCAGGACGTGCTGCTCTTCATCGACAACATCTTCCGCTTCGTGCAGGCGGGCTCCGAGGTGTCGACGCTGCTGGGCCGCATGCCGAGCGCCGTGGGCTACCAGCCCACCTTGGCCGACGAGATGGGCGAGCTCCAAGAGCGGATCACCTCGACCCGGGGCCGGTCGATCACCTCGCTGCAGGCCGTCTACGTGCCCGCTGACGACTACACCGACCCGGCGCCCTTCACGACCTTCACCCACCTGGACGCCACGACCGAGCTGAGCCGGCAGATCGCCGCGCTGGGCATCTACCCGGCCGTCGACCCGCTGTCGTCGACCTCGAACATCCTGGCGCCCGAGATCGTGGGCGACCGCCACTACCACGTGGCCCGGCAGGTCCAGCAGATCCTCCAGCGCAACAAGGAGCTCCAGGACATCATCGCGATCCTCGGGCTCGACGAGCTGTCTGAGGAGGACCGCGTGATCGTCTCGCGGGCCCGCCGGATCCAGCGCTTCTTGTCCCAGCCCATGTTCGTGTCCAAGGTCTTCACCGGCATCGACGGCATCAACGTGCCGGTCGCCGAGACCATCGAGTCCTTCGAGGCTCTGGTCAAGGGCGATCTCGACGTCTACCCGGAGCAGGCCTTCTTGAACGTGGGCGGCGCCTCCGACGTGGAGCGCAAGGCCGCCGAGCTGGCGCGGGAGTAGCGGTGGCGTCCCTGGTCGTCGAGCTGGTCACGCCCGAGGCCGTCCTCTTTGCCGGGGCGGCCCAGGCGCTGATGCTGCGCTCCACCGAAGGAGAGTTCACGGTCCTGCCCGAGCACGCCGAGACGGTGGGGGACATCGTCGCGGGCGTCGTCACGGTCGCGACCGAGGGCGGCCCCGTGGCCTTCGCGGTCCACGGCGGCTTCTTCGAGGTGGTCACCTCGGGGGCCGAGCGCGACACGCGCGCCACGCTGCTCGCCGGGGTCGCCGAGCGCACCACGGACATCGACGTGGCGCGCGCCCAGGCCGCCCAGGAGCGCCTCGAGGCCGCTGCCGCGGCCGCGCGCAGCGCCGACGACCACGCCAGCCTCGCGCTGGCCACCGAGGGTCTGGCGCGAGCCGAGCTGCGGCTACGCGCCGCGCGCGACGTCAGCGCGCATTGACGTAGTCGAGCAACTCGCGGCGCGCGATCTCGAGCTCGGTGACCCGGGCCTTGACCACGTCGCCGATCGAGACCAGCCCGACCAGCCGACCCTGCGCGACGACCGGCACGTGCCGGATCCGGCGCTCGGTCATGGTCGACATGAGCTCGTCGACGGTGGTGGCCTCGGTGCAGGTCACGACGTCGCGGGACATCACCGTCTCGACGGGATGCTCCATGACGCCCACGCCGTCTTGGGCGATGGCGCGCACGACGTCGCGCTCGCTGATCATGCCCAGCGGGCGCTGATCGGCACTGGCCACGACCAGGGCGCCGATGCCGCGTTCGCGCAGCAGCGCGACCGCATCGTGCAGCGTTCGAGACCGATCGATGGTCGCCACGTCGCGACCCTTGACCGCCAGCAGATGGGTGACGTTCATACAACCCCCTCTCAGCGGGGACCCTAGCGGGTGGTCGGCCGGCGTGCCACGAGAATCCGGGGGGCCCTAGAAGCCGGCGGTGGTGAACTCCTGGAGCTTGTTGTGCCGGTGGAAGGTCTCGATCGTGCGCACCGTGCCCGAGCGCGAGCGCACGACCAGGGACTGGGTCGTGGCCCCGAACTCGGTGAAGCGCACGCCCTTGAGGAAGTCGCCGTCGGTGACCGCGGTGGCCGAGAAGTAGCAGTTGTCGCCGGTCACCAGGTCGTCGGTGGACAAGACGCGATCGAGGTCGTAGCCCATCGCGAGCGCGCGGTCGCGCTCGGAGTCGTCCCGGGGGTACAAGACGCCCTGGATCTCGCCGCCGAGCCCCTGGAGGGCGGCCGCGGCGATCACGCCCTCGGGCGTGCCGCCGATGCCGAAGAGGATGTCGGCCCCCGAGTTGGGCCACGCGGTGGCGATGGCCCCGGTGACGTCACCGTCCGAGATGAGCAGGACGCGAGCCCCCGCCTCGCGCACCTCGGCGATCAGGTCGGCGTGGCGGGGCCGGTCGAGCACTACGACGCCGAGCTCCTGGACCGGCTTGCCGAGGCGCTTGGACAGCTCACGCAGGTTGTCGGTGGGGGAGGCGTTGATGTCGACGGCACCGCGCCCCCGGGGCCCGACGGCCACCTTGCGCATGTAGACGCAGGGCCCGGGGTTGAACATCGTGCCGCGCTCGGACAGGGCGATGACCGACACGGCTCCCTTGCGCCCGGTGGCCGTCAGGGTGGTGCCGTCGATGGGGTCGACGGCCACGTCGACCTGGGGGGCGCGACCGTCGCCGAGGTGCTCGCCGTTGTAGAGCATGGGCGCCTCGTCCTTCTCGCCCTCGCCGATGACGACGATGCCGTCCATGGCCACGCCCGACAGGACGAAGCGCATGGCGTCCACCGCGGCGCCGTCGGCGGCCATCTTGTCGCCCCGCCCGGCCCAGCGGGCCGCCGCGATGGCGGCGGCCTCGGTGACGCGGATCATCTCCAGGGCCAGGTTGCGATCGGGCTTGTCAGGTGCTCGCACGGTCGAAGCGTACCGCTCGGGCGCCGAGGCCGTCGAGGCCGGTCTCCCCAGCGGCCATACTTGCTAGGTGGAACACGTGGTCGTCAAGCCAGCGGGCCCCCTCACGGGCGCGGTGAGCGCGCGGGGCGCCAAGAACGCGGTCCTCAAGCAGATCGCCGCCTGCCTGCTGGCCTCGGGCACGCACCGCCTGCGCAATGTCCCGGACATCTCGGACGTGGCGGTCATGTCTCGCCTGCTCGAGGCGCTGGGCTGCTCGGTGCGCCGCGCCGCGCCGTCCGAGCTGCTCATCGAGGTGCCGGCGTCGGCCGACCTGGTGCCGCTGGCGCCGGCCCACCTGTTCGAGGCGATGCGCGCCTCGATCGTGGTGCTCGGCCCGATGCTGGCGCGCTGCGGGCAGATGCACATGGCCCTGCCGGGTGGCGACGACTTCGGCGGGCGCCCGATCAACTTCCACACCGAGGGCCTGGGCGCGATGGGGGCCACCTTCGCCAACGAGCGCGGTGCGATCCACGCCCGCGTCGAGAGCGGCCGCCTGCGGGCGACGCGCTTCACCCTGGAGTACCCGAGCCACACCGCGACCGACAACCTGCTCATGGCGGCCGTCCTGGCCGAAGGCCGCACCGTGATCGACAACGCGGCGCGCGAGCCCGAGGTCGAGGACCTGGGTCGCCAGCTCGTCGCCATGGGGGCGCGCATCGAGGGCCTGGGCACCTCGCGGCTCACCATCGACGGCGTCGTCGAGCTGCACGCGGCTGACCACGAGGTCATCCCCGACCGGGTGGTCGCGGCGACCTACCTGGCGGCCGGCCTGATCACCGGCGGCGCCGTGCGCGTCAGCGACGCGCGCCCCGACCACATGGAGATGCTCTTGCGCAAGCTGACCGCCATGGGCGCGCACGTCGACCTGGCGGGTCCCGGCGTGGCCGTCGAGGGACCCGCGCGGGTGCGCGCGTGCGACGTGGCCACGCTGCCCTATCCGGGCGTCGCCACCGACTACAAGCCCCTCATCACGACGGTGCTGTCGGTGGCCAGCGGCGTCTCGGTAGTGAGCGAGAACCTGTTCGTGGGACGCTTCCGCTACGTCGACGAGCTGGTCCGCCTCGGCGCCGACATCACCACCGAGGGGCACCACGCCCTCATCCGGGGCGTCGACCATCTCGAGGGCACCTCGGTGCGCGGCACCGACATCCGGGCCGCGGCGGCCCTGGTGCTGGCCGGGCTGGTGGCCGAGGGGGAGACCCGCGTGGCGGGCCTCGACCACCTCGAGCGCGGCTACGAGGACCTGGTGGGCCGCCTGGCCAGCCTGGGCGCGAGCATCGAGCGCGCGTCGTGACCCGCGACCCGGCCGAGCTGCTAGCCGAGGCGAGCGGTGGCTCCCGGGCCGCCCTGGCCCGGCTGATCACCTACGTCGAGTCGGGCGGGCCTACCCAGCGCGAGGTCGTCGCCCGGGCCTACCGCGCGGCGCCGCCCTACGTCGTGGGCCTGACCGGTCCCCCCGGGGCCGGCAAGTCCACCCTCACCGACCGGCTGATCGCCCTGGCCCTGGAGCGCGGGGCCCTGGGGTCGACGCCCCTGGGCGAGGTCGGCGTCTTGTGCGTGGACCCGAGCTCCCCCTTCACCGGCGGGGCCATCCTCGGGGACCGCGTGCGCATGCAGGACCACGCGACCGACGACCGCGTCTACATCCGCTCCCTGGCCACGCGAGGCCACCTCGGGGGCCTCTCCCTGGCCGTCCCCGACGCCGTGCGCGTCCTGGGCGCGGTCGGCTTCCCGGTGGTCTTCATCGAGACCGTCGGCGTGGGCCAGATGGAGGTGGACATCGCCTCGGCGGCCGACACGACGGTGGTCGTGACCAACCCGGGCTGGGGTGACGCCATGCAGGCCAACAAGGCGGGACTGCTCGAGGTCGCCGACATCTTCGTCATCAACAAGGCCGACCGCGCGGGCCTGGCCGAGACCCGCCGCGACCTCGAGCAGATGCTGGACCTCGGGGTGGCGCGCGAGCCCCGGCCGCCCATCGTCGAGACGGTGGCCTCCACCGGGTCGGGCACCGCCGAGCTGTGGGACGCCATCGGCGCCCACCACGACCACCTGCTGGGCGACGGCGTGCTGGCGCACCGGCGCCGCCAGGCGCGCGCCGACCTGGACCGCGTGCTCCAGGTGACGGTGCGGGCCCGGGTGGGCGCCCTGGCCGGCATGGCCGCCTACGACGAGCAGGTGGCGCGCCTGGCCGCCGGGGAGACCGACCCGTATCGGGCGGCCGAGACGCTGCTGGCCGAGCCGTGATCGCCGCCACGGTGGCCTTCGACCTCGTGCTGGTGGCCCACATCGTGGTCGCCGTGGCCAGCGTGGTGGTGCTGGTGGCCCTGCGCACCGGGGCGACGCTTGTGGCCCGCGGGGCCGACCTCGCCGATCAGCGCCGGCGCTTCCCCCTTCGGCGCGACTGGGCGGCGCGCGTGGTGCACCTCCTGCCGGTCACCGGGCTGGCCTTGGTGGCCACCGGCGGCGCCTCGGTGCGCCTGACGCGGCCGTGGGTCCTGGTCGGGCTGGCGTGCTACCTAGCCCTGGCCGGCCACCTCGAGGCGCGCACGCTGCCCCAGGAGCGCCAGGTGGCCCGCGCCGCCGCGAGCCCCGCCGGGGCGCCGCCGGCGCTGGGCCGGGCGCTGGCCCGGTCGGTCGACGTGCTGGTGAGCCTGCTGGCTCTGGCCCTGGTGGCGATGATCGTTCAGTTCTGAGGGGGCGCGACGAACCCGGGGTACCCCACCATGCCGGCCGCCACGGTGGCGTTGGTGGCCTCGTCGATCAGGATGAAACTCCCGGTGACCCGGTTGTCGCGGTAGTCGTCGACCACCAGGTCGTCCGCGGCCGTCAGGGTGACGACGCCGATGTCGTTGGCGCGCAGCTCGTCGGCGGGGAGCACTCCCAGGGTGTCCACGTCAACGGCGCCGGCCACGGTGTCGATGCGGACGGGCGTCGTGCGGGTGGTGTGCTTGAGGCGCAGCCGCGAGCCGGCCAGCAGCGGGCGGTCGGCGAACCAGCACACCGTCGCCTCCAGGGTGCGCGTGACGCGCGGCAGCGGGTCGGCGGCCAGCAGGTCGCCGCGACCCGCGTCGGTCTCGTCGGCCAGGGCTACGTCGATGGACAACCCGGGCACGGCACTGGCGACGGACCCCGCGTGCAGCGTCGTCAGCTCGGTGATCGTCGTCTGGACCCCGGCGGGCAGCAGGGTCACCAGGTCACCGGTCTCCAAGGTCGCACCGGCCACCATGCCCGCGTAGGTGCGCCCGCCGCCGGGCTGGCGCAGGACCCACTGGATGGGCAGGCGGGCCCCGCGGGCGCTGGCCCACGAGCCGGCGGGGGCCTCCTCGAGCGCGCCGAGCACGGTGGGCCCGTGGTACCAGGTGGTGTTGTTCGAGGTCTCGACGACGTTGTCGCCCAGCAGCGCCGAGGTCGGCACCGCGATCACCGATGCGAAGTCCAAGTCGCCCGCCAGCGTCTCGATCTCGTCGGCGACGCTGCGGAAGGCGGTGGGTGACCAGCGCACCACGTCCATCTTGTTGACCGCCACCACCAGGTGGCGTACCCCGAGCAGGGCGGCGATGCACAGGTGGCGGCGGGTCTGCTCGCGCAGCCCGTGGGTCACGTCGACGACCGCCAGGGCCAGGTCGGCCGTCGAGGCGCCGGTGGCCATGTTGCGCGTGTACTGCACGTGGCCCGGGCAGTCCGCGATGATGAACTTGCGGGTGGGCGTGGCCGCGTAGCGGTAGGCGACGTCGATGGTGATGCCCTGCTCGCGCTCGGCGCGCAGGCCATCGGTCACGAAGGCGAGGTCCAGGTCCCCGATGCCCCGGCGCTCCGAGGCGTTGACGATGGCGTCGAGCTGATCGTCGAAGAGCTGGCGGGTGTCGACGAGCAGGCGGCCCACCAGGGTGGACTTGCCGTCGTCGACCGAGCCGATGGTCGCCAGGCGCAGGAGGTCGCTGATCACTAGAAGTACCCCTCGCGCTTGCGGTCCTCCATGGCGGTCTCGGAGAAGCGGTCGTCGGCACGGGTGGCCCCGCGCTCCGAGACCGTCGCCGTGGCCACCTCGCGCACCACCTCGGCCACGGTGAGGGCGCTCGACTCGACGGCGCCGGTGCAGGTGGCGTCGCCCACGGTCCGGTAGCGCACCTGGCGGCGCTGGGGCCGCTCGTGGTCCTGGGGCGCGACGAACTCGTTGACCGCGAGCCACATGCCGTCGCGGCGCACCACCTCGCGCTGGTGGGCGAAGTAGATGCTCGGCAGGGCCACGTCCTCGCGCTCGATGTAGCGCCACACGTCGAGTTCGGTCCAGTCCGACAGGGGGAAGGCCCGCAGGTGCTCGCCGGCGTTCACGCGCCCCTGGTAGAGGTTCCACAGCTCGGGGCGCTGGCGGCGCGGGTCCCACTGGCCGAAGGCGTCGCGGAACGAGAGCACCCGCTCCTTGGCCCGGGCCTTGTCCTCGTCCCGGCGCGCGCCGCCGAAGGCCGCGTCGAAGCCGTGCTCGGCGATGGCGTCGAGCAGGGCGGTGGTCTGGAGCCGGTTGCGCGAGCCCAGGGGGCCCGGATCGGGCACCCGGCCCCGGGCGATGGCGTCGGAGACGCTGGCCACCATCAGGCGGGCCCCGAGGCGGGCCACCGTGGCGTCACGGAAGGCGAGCACCTCGGGGAAGTTCTGCCCGGTGTCCACGTGCAAGACGGGGAAGGGGAGCCGGCCCGGGGCGAACGCCTTGACCGCGATGTGCAAGAGCACCGCCGAATCCTTGCCGCCCGAGAAGAGCAGGACGGGCCGCTCGCACTCGGCGGCGACCTCGCGAATGACGAAGGCGGCGTGGGACTCGAGCAGGTCGAGGTGGCTGGTCTCGGGAGCGACGGGGCGGGTTGTGGTCACGGTCAAGGGGTCCATCCGAAATAGCCTACAATATCACTAGAAAAAGATTGGCATCCCGAGGTGGCACACCATGGTACCGACAACAAAGGCATCGTCGACGTGGACGGTCCAGCAGCTCGACGACGTCGCTGCGCGCCTGGAGTGGGCTGACCCGACCGAGATCCTGGCTTGGGCGGTGGCCAGCCTGCCCGAGGTCGTGGTGGCCGCCTCCTTCGAGGACCTCGTGCTGGTGCACCTGGTGCACGAGAGCTTTCCCGCGCTGCCCATCGCCTTCTTGGACACCGGGGGCCACTTCCCCGAGACGCTCGACTTCGTCGAGGGCGCGCGGGCCGCGTGGAGCCTGCCCCTGGTGCGCGTGACCCCGGGCCCCGAGGCCGACGCGCATCCCTGCGGCACCGAGGGGTGCTGCCAGCTGCGCAAGGTCGCGCCGCTCGAGGGGCTGCTGGCCGGGCGCAGCGGCTGGATCACGGGGGTCAAGCGCGTCGACGCGCCCACCCGCGCGACCACGCCGGTCGTGGGCTACGACGAGAAGTTCGGCGTCGTCAAGGTGAACCCGCTGGCCACGTGGACCGACGAGGACGTCCTCGCGTACCTGGAGCGCTACGGGCTGGCGCACCACCCACTGTGGGCGCAGGGCTACACCTCGATCGGCTGCGCCGCCGTCACGCGGCCGCCCACCTCGCCGGGTGACCGGCGCTCGGGCCGGTGGGCGGACAGCAACAAGATCGAATGCGGGCTCCACGAGCTCTGATATCCACCATTTGCCCCGAGGGCCCTTGTACCCTGGTCACCAATGCGGAACGCAGAGGTCGCAATGACGAGGACGCCAGCGGCATGCTTCTCGTAGTCATCGCTCTGCTCTGGGCCGCGTTCCTCATTCCCCTGGCCGTGCGGCACCTGCGCGAGTGGCGGGGCGAGCGCGCCATCAGCCACTTCAGCGTCGAGAGCGCCCCGCGGCTGTACCCCGTCGCGGCCCCGGCCCCCCGCTCGGCCCCACCGCGCCCGCGCCTGCGCGTCGTCCACGACGGCGACACGTACCAGTCGCTCGAGGCCGAGCGCTCGTGGGACGAGTGGATGTGCGACTACGAGTTCGACGAGGCCGTCGCGCCGGTGGCGCGCCAGCGACCCGCTGTGGGGGCCCCCAGCGCGCCCGCACCGCGCGTGCTCTCGGCACCCGGGCGCCAGCCGATGCGCCGGCGCCGCCGCGTGGTGTTCACGCGGCTGGCCACGCTGTGCGTGGTGGCGACCTTCCTGGCGTGGCTGACGCACGCCTCGGTGATCTGGGATGTCACCTTCACCGCGTGGAGCTTCCTGGTCGCCTTCGTGGCGCTGGCCATCTACGCGGTGGGTAAGGGCTACCTCCACGAGTCGTCGGTCGGCCTGAGCTTCCTCGGCCGGCGTGGCTACCTCCAGCCGGTCCCCGAGTACGAGGCCCGCCATCAGGCGGCCGCGCCGCGCGTGGACGCCTGGGGCCAGGCCGAGCCGGCCGCGTGGTACGCCGGCGAGGCGCGCTACGACGATGACGACGGCTACGACGACGACGCGGGCGCCGGTCCCTTCATCGGGGCGGGTGCGCCGGCTCGCTGGCCCACGACCCGGACTGCTCGCGCCGCCGGCTGGTCGGGCCGCGAGAGCCGCTACGCGATGGGGTAAACTGGTCCTTCGCGGGGGTGTAGCTCAATTGGTAGAGCGCTACGTTCGCAATGTAGAGGCAGTGGGTTCGAATCCCATCACCTCCACCCGCTTCCTAGCCCTGGCGCGCGCCCCTCTGCGTAGGGGCAACCCGCTGGCGTGCGGTTTCGCCGCGGGCTCGATCTTCGTCGGGCGCCATTGAGGGCTGAATTTGAGGGCACCTGCTCAAGACTGTCCTAGGTAGCGTTGTGAACGGCGGTGTCCGCCACCCCGCTGACACGCTGGGCGCTTGCTCGTTGCTCGGGCGGGAGCCCCTTACTGCCCTCGGCTGCCCTACCGCAGCCATAGCGGCTGCCCTGATCACGACCACCCTGACGGCGTCACGCAGTGGAGTGGCGGTTGGCGCCGATGTGGGAGCGGCCAAAACGAGCCGAGTGCGCCTTCCAGCCGGCTGCGGTCCGCGTCGGTGACGACCAAGACGCGTCTTTGGGTTGGGACCCGCCGCCTCAGCTCACGTGACGACGGCGAGGGTGGGTCCTGGCTGGTCATCGAGACCGAGACGTTTTTGCTCCACCTCGATGATGCGTCGTTCTGCCTCCGTCTGGCTGGCGACGCTGTCGACGGTGGGAAGGTCGGAGACATCGACGGCGACAGCGCTGGCCCGGGTGAGCCCGCTCTTGCGGACGTACTCATCGAAGAGAGTTGCTTTGCGGCCGAGCGCTTCGAGCATGCGCTCATCGACGCTGTCGGGGACGAGGAGGCGATGGACCTCGACGGGTCGGGCCTGGCCCATCCGGTGGCACCGGGCGACGGCCTGATCCTCGGTGGTCGACTTCCATTGCGGCTCGGTCAGGATCACCACCGATGCCGCCTGGAGGTTCAGCCCGACCCCGCCAGCTTCGATCTGGCTGACCAGCACCCCCGGTGACGAGAATCATGGAAACTCCCCGGAGTCGATCATCGAAATTCCCCACCCCCGGAGATCAGCGGTGGGCCACTAGGTCCATCAGAAATGAGATGGGCCCCTTCAAGATTGGTGGTGCAAGCCAACCAACTGAAGGGACCCTCCTCCATCGCCAAAAGGAGATGGCGTGAACGTACACGCGCTGAAAGAACGGGGATGGTCGATCAGGGCCATCGCCAACCACCTAGGCGGCGATCGCAAGACGATCAGGGCTTACCTCAACGGAGAACGAACTCCCGGCGTCCGGGTTCGCTCGGTACCCGACCCGTTGGAACCCTTCGTCTCCTACCTGACCCAGCGACTGCTCGACGCCCCGCACGTCTGGGCGAGCGCCCTGTTCGACGAGGTGGAACGCCTCGGCTACGCCCGCAGCTACCCGAGCTTCACCCCTCAGGTGCGTCTGGCCAATCTGCGCCCGCACGGCGAGGCCTGCGCCGGCGTCACGGGACGCGACACCGTCGAGATCGCCCACCCGGCCGGTGAGGAGATCCAGTGGGACTGGTTCGAGCGGCGGCGCACGCCCGGGGCGCCACCCTCTACGTGCTGCTCGGCACGCTCGCGCACTCGAGTCGGGTGCGTGGCGTGATCTGTGAGTCCATGGACCAGGCCAACCTGACTAGCGCCATGGACGCCGTGATGCGCCAGCTCGGGGGCACGACGCGCGACTGGCACGTCGACCGGCTAAGCGCGGTGATCGTGCCGGGCACGCGTGACGGGCAGCCCTCCTTCGGGCCCGTCGCCAAGCACAACGGCGCAATCGTCTAGCCCTTCCTGTCCCAAGGTTGAGGTTGCACACTGGACCTGAGAGAGGGTCTGGTGGTGGACTCTGTGGTTTCCAGCAAGAAACTAAGGAGACCACCACCATGACCCCCAATGACGTTATCTACCAGCGCCGCGTGGCGTTGCTCGCCGAGGCCGAGCGCTCCGGCAACGTGGCCGAGGCCTGCCGACGTTTCGGCGTCAGCCGCACCCGCTACTACGAGTGGAAGCGACGCGCCGATCACTACGGCCTCGAGGCGCTGATGCCCAAAGATCGCCGTCGCCCACAGGTGCCTGCGGCGACGCCGACTCACGTGGTTGAAGAGCTGCTCACCCTGGCCGTGAGCCGTCCGACACTGGGCGCTCGCCAATTCGCCGACGCCCTCGGCGAGCGGGGCTTCGTGCTCTCCAAGTCCAGCGTCCAGCGCCACCTCGTCGCCCACGGCCTGGGCACGCGAGCGAGGCGCCTGGCGAAGGCGGCGGCGATCGCTGCGGCGACGAGCGGTCTTCTCACCGAGGCCGCCCGCGAGGAGAGTCCCTTCGGCTTCTGCCTGTTCAGCCCGGCTCCGGGACACCTCGTGGGGGTCGACGGCTTCTACATCGGGAACCGGAAGGGCGTCGGCAAGGTCTACCAGCTGACCGCAATCGACGTCTTCAGTCGCTACGCGTTCGTCTGGATCATCGCCGGGGTTCCCAACGCCCACAGGGCCGTCGCGTTCCTCCAGCGGGTTCAGCGCCACTGGCGCCGCCACGGGGCGAGCGTGCGCGCCGTGCTCTCCGACAACGGTCCCGAGTGGATCTCGAATGAGTTGCGCGGCGCCCTGGTCGCCCAGGGGATCGATCACGTGCGCATCCCGCCGCGTTCGCCCAATCACAACGCCGTCGTCGAGCGCTTCCACCAGACGATCCTCAACGAGTGCTGGCGACCGGCCTTCCATCGGCGCAGCTTCCACTCGATCAAGCAACTCCAGGCCGAGGCCGACGCCTGGCTCTCGACCTACAACTTCCGCCGCCGCAACCACGGCGACTACATGCGCGGCCGGATCCCCGGTGACATGATGGACCCCCGAAGGAAGGCCGCGTGAGACAGTTCCACAGAGCACCACTGTCACCTCGACCTTGGGACAGGAAGGTCTAGACGCGAGCACCGAGTTCCACCACGGCACGGGTCAACACGCTGATCGAATACGGCGGCGGTCGGTCGGCTTCGGAGAGCACTGCCAAGGCCTCAAGATGCTGGGCCATGGCGAACACGTAGAGCTGGGATACCGCGATCGCCATGCTCCATGGCGGAGGCCAGCTCTTGGCCGCCTCTCTCCATCGCCGCGCCCTGTTCGACGAAGAGCTGGCCACCGGCCATGCCGGACCAGTGGGGATCCCCTTCCGTGTAGTCGACGATGACCGACCGCGGCCGTCACAGCAGCGTGGCGATCTGCTGGCACCGGAGGGGATCGACCGGCGTCATGTCGAGCCGATCGCTACATGGCCGCTGCTCGGCTCGCCAGCGGCAGAGAGGGTGGCCGCGAGATCTGCAATAACGACAAACGGAACGCCGATTCCCGCGACGAAAGCGGCGGGCTCGACGCGTCTCGTGATCATGAGCGGAAGGACCCGCCACTGCCCACCTGCGGTTTGCAGGCCAAGGAGCGCCACGGCCCCAGAAGTGTTGCCGGCTACCTCCCGCTGTCTCATGAGCAGGCGCCGGATGAAGCCGCGACGTGAGTTGGTGTACTTATCGATTCGGTGTTGGATAGTCTGGGGCGAGACGGCCGTGTAGATGTCCTTTACCTCGCAGACCCAGATACGCTCGTGCGCTGGATCGGCAACGAGAACATCGATTTCACCAGCGATCGTAAGGCCAGTTGCTTTAGCGATTGCAGGAGTGACGTTGATGGAAGCGGGAAGCCCGAGCGCGTTTACCTGTTCGAGCGCGGCGCGTTCGAGGGCGCGGTTGCCAATCTGTCGATAGTGACCTAAGGCGTCGATGACCGTCTTCGGGAGATCCTCAGGATGCCAGGGCAGTCGCCCATCGTCTAGGTAGTTGGCATAGGTGTTCTGTGCGGCGAAGATCCGCCAGGGCATCACGAGCAGGCGGCCTCCAACTACGGGGATCGGGCTGATCGCTAAGCGGTGATGTCGTCGCTCTTGGGCGGCGTAGCTGATTCCCTCTGATGCGAGCTGCTCAGGATCGAGCGTCAAGCGGTCTATCGCGGTGTCGATCTCCTCGGTCGAGAGGTGCGACCACGCGATCACCTCGCGCTGGAGGTCGCTGCGCTCGACGAGGACCACATGGTCGTCGTCGCGGTGCCAGGAGACGGCAGTGCCGAGTACGGCGTTGAGTCCATCGATGCCGGTCCCGCACTCGCGGCGGAGCAACGTATCAGCAGCAAGGAGGCTGGGTGGGACTTCGGTGACGCTGGCGAGCGGTTGGAAGGCGGTGGGTTGGCGGGATGCCCGACCATCGATGCGCGCCGGGCGAAGAGGGGGCTCGGTCTCCTGGTCTTGATGGATTCGGAGCCGGTCGTCGCGGTCGGCGCGCAGGTAGCTGGGCAGATCAAGGTCGGGAGTGTCCTCGGTCAGGTGACCGTCAACTCGGAGCTTGGACGCCAGTCCGGGGCGGACGCCAACTCTGCCGTCGGGGGCGATCATCACGGCGAGTCCATGGAGTTGACGTCGCGTGTTGTCGCGCGCCAGATCGGTCTCAAGTGCGTATGCGACGAGGTCGGTGGCCTCGGCGATGTCGAAGCGGTCTGGCACCACCGGGCCTGCTAAGGGAGTGATTAGCAAGCGCTCGAGGAGAAGGTCGAGCGGTCGGGTCATCCCCGACTCTTCTGGGGCTGCACGGGAGAGCTCCTGCCAGCTGGCCGCCCAAGGAGCGGCTAGCGCTCGCTCGATCTCCGCAGCTGCTCGTGCGCGTTCGCCGTAGGCGTCATTGACCTGCTCGGCGACGAGAAGAAGGGCTTCTGGCGACCAAGAACTGAGCGTTGAGCTTAACGTTTCCTCGATGAGCGGGACCAGCCGATCCCGAATGAAGCGCCGGGCTTCTCCGTCGACTAGCGCGCAGGAGCCGATGCCTGCGCGGGTGACGGCTTGGGCCACTGCGCGCTCAGCTCGGGCGCGGGAGGCGAAGCTACGGGGGAGCACGAAGGCCCGTTCGGGCCGGTAGTCCCTGGTCGTCTGTTGGAAGTGCAGCATGGCGATGGGGGGCGCCGAACACCACGCTTCGAGAAAGACGCGGCGCACCCTGTCGCACTGCTCAACGCTCTGGTCCCCAGTGAGATCCGTGAGTCCACGAACCAGGACCTCCCCGACCAGTTGGTGGGCTTCGGAGGAACTGTCGGCGAGGACCTCGAACCAGTCGGGACCGAGCAGCAGGTCGATGATCAGAAGCGGCTCTCGGGCCGTGCGCCAGCCGACTGCGACCTGCTCGTCACCGACGTCTGGCTGTCGCTCCGCCGCGAAGTCGATGTTGACCAGGACGGGGCGGTCGAACGGCTCGGTGAGGAGCTGCGCCGTCTCGGGTCGGTTGACGAGGGTCAAGAAAACGCCGTCTGCCACCCCGTACCCGAAGGTGGCATCGATCCGCAGGTTTGGGAGGGCGTTGTCGAGGCTGGTGCGGACCACGACCGCCGGATCGGTGCGGACGAAGACCACGGATTTGTCTTTTCCGAAGAGCATGGCGTACCCGTGGTCATCGAGTCGTGCCGAGGCCCAGAACCACGACGGTGGGAGACGCGCCGCGCAGAGGGCCGATTCGATGGGCGCCCAGGCTGCGGCGCGAGTCCATGCCGTGTCGTCCGGTCGCGGGTCGACGGCCAGGGCAACGTCGGTCTCGCCGGTTGGGTTGAGGACGCCGAAGTGCCGCCAGTGCCGCCACACGTCTTCGGCGTCGAAGGGAAGGAAGTGCTCGATGCCCGGCAGGTGGATCAGTTCCTCCAAGAACTGCAGGAGCACGTCGTGGTCGAGCTTGTCCTGGTCGAGGTCCCGCACCATTGTGACGAGGTCCTCGACGTGGAGGTGCGCGACCGGCCCACGCTCACCGATCGGCTCGAGGCACGGACCGCCATAGACGACGAGCGGTAGCACCGACCCGGTCGCGTCAAGCGGGACGCCGAGGCTTCGCACTCCCTCGACGTCGAGCGTGAGCAGTTCCGCGTCGGCCGCGGCGAGATCGTGCTCCAGCGGATCCCAATCGAGAGCAGTGACCACCTTGACGACGAGAGCCCGCCGTGCGGATGGAAGCGAGACAAACCCGGCAAATTCCGGCGCGGAGTCCTTCTTCTCGGGCGTTACGACCGGCCGGCGCGACGGCGGGGATGACATCGTGAGCATGCTCAGTGCCTGTCCCGTGACGGCCATCTGCAGGCGATCACGTGCCGCCTCGTCGTTTGATACCTCGGCCGCAAGAATGTCGGCAGCCGCAGCCAGCCCGCTCAGCACCATCGACGTCGGGACCGGGAACTTGCTGTCGCCGTTGCGCAGCGCGAGCGCGTATCCGAGCGTGGCCGTTCGTGGTCCGAGTGCGAGGCTCAGCTGATCGGCGTCAACGGTCGCCCACTCCCATGCAGCGGTAGCCCGATCCGGATTGCTGCACGAAGCCATCCAGGCAGCAGGGTCGGGGTGCTGGAGCGACAACGCCGCGCCGATCTCATCGTCGGTGACGGCGACCGGCGTGGAGGAAGTGCGCTTTCGCAGCGAAGCGAGAAGTTCGTCGCTCTGATCGGGTTTCTCGGGGACCAAGTCGGGAGTTGGCCAGCATCCCGCAACGGTGGACAGGCGCCAGTCTCCGTAGGAGAGAGCAACCTCGATGAGATCCGAGAGCGAGAAGCCGTGGATCGCCAGCACGGCATCGTCGATTGCTCGAGCCGTCACTGTCGCGGTGCGAAGCAACATCAGTGGGTCGCTGAACTCGCCAGGGTGGATCCGCAACATGCGGCCCTCGCACGGCCAACCAACAACCAGCCGCGGATCCGCCGGCCAGCAGTCCTCGACGCGACGAAGGATCGGTACCGCTCGTCTCGCTCCAGCGAGAAGCGACCGCAGCCCGCGACCATCAATCGTTCCCGACCCAGATGCGACACGTACCCCCATAGCCCACAGCACGACGAGCGAGGGCAAGCGGTGCCCGCCACCGGGGGAGTCGGCAGCTGCAGCAAGGAGCGCACACAATCCCTGGCGGTCGAGTGGCCGCACCAAGCGGCTCACGCCTGTCCAGTCATGCATGCCCATGGCGCTCGCGGCTACGGCCCGAGGAGGACGCGGAGACTTCTGCGTCCGCCCCCGGTGCGTATTCCGACGGTTGTTGTACACCCGTTCCGATCGGACCTGTACAGCGATTCCGACGTAGTTGTACAGCCGCGAGAGGCTGACGCTGGCAGTGGCGTGAGCGAGAGGGCACCGGCAACGCTT
>JAJYEQ010000014.1 GCA_021785695.1 Actinomycetes bacterium | reverse complement strand
CGACCGTGGTGCTCGCAGACCCCGAGACCGGGGGGCGCTACTCGGCCCTGAGCCCCTTCGGGCTGATCCCGGCGCTCTACGGGGGCTGGAGCGTCGACCAGCTGGCCGAGCTGCAAGAGGCCAACCGCCTGGGGGCGGACGTTGTCGAGCGCGCCCGGGCGCGCGCGGACGCGGTGGAGATCGCCGAGGGCGTTGGCCGCCTCGACGTGGGGGGTGACCCCGCCGCCGAGGGCACGGCCCTGTGGCTCGAGCAGCTGGTCGCCGAGACCACCGGCAAGGACGGGCGCGGCATCGTCCCGGTGCCCGGTGCGGGGCCCGGGGCCGAGCCGCGCCAGATCATGGAGCAGCACCTGATGGCGGCGTGGCTGGCCCGCCGCCTGGGGGTCGACCCCTTCAACCAGCCCGACGTCGAGCAGGCCAAGCGCGACGTCTTCGCGCGCCTGAGCCCCGGCGCGCGCGCGCCGGCGGCGCCGGTCGCGGGTCTCGCGCCGCTGGAGGCGGTGCTGGGCCAGCCCGGCTACCGCACGCTCCAGGTCTACGGTCCCCTCAGCGCGGGCGCGCTGCTCGCTCCCCTGCGCGTGGCCGTCCAAACGCGCTTTGGCATCACGACCGCCAACCTCGGTCCGCGCTACCTGCACTCGACGGGCCAGCTCCACAAGGGTGGACCGGCGCTCGGCGTGGTCCAGGTCGTGGTGCGCCCCACGAGTGCGCCGCGGCGCATTCAGGGGCGCGGCTACACCTTCCACGACCTCCACCAGGCCCAGGCCGACGCCGACCTCGCCGCCCTGATCGCCGTGGGCCGTCCGGTGACCCGGGTGGTCGTCGACACGCTGGACGAGGTGATCGCCCAGGTGGCCGCGTTGGCCTGAGCGCGCGCCGGTAAGATCTCGCCCATGGCCTCCCCGCGCACCGACTTCGCGGTATCCGACCTGGTCAACACCGGTGCCGAGGATCTCGCCGCCGAGGCGTTCACCCGGGCCCGCGACGCTCACGGCTGGACGATCACCTACTCGCCCAAGGTCTTCATCCCCCTGACGCGGCTGTGTCGCGACCGCTGCGCCTACTGCACGTTCGCCCAAGCGCCCGCGCGCCTGGAGGCGCCCTACCTCACCCTGGAGCAGGTGATGGAGATTGCGACGGCCGGCCGGGCCGCCGGCGTCACCGAGGCGCTCTTCACCCTGGGCGAACGCCCCGAGCTGCGCTACGTCGAGGCCCAGCGCTGGCTGGAGGCTCGGGGCTACGCCTCGACGATCGACTACGTGGCCACGGCCGCCCAGCTGGTCCTGGAGTCGACCGGCCTGCTCCCCCACGTCAACGCCGGCGCGCTGAGCGCCGAGGAGCTGGCCCAGCTGCGCGCGGTCAGCGCGTCTCAGGGGATGATGCTCGAGGTGCTGGCGGACCTGCCCGCGCACCGCCTGGCCCCCGACAAGACACCCGAGCGACGTGTGGCGACGCTGCGCGCGGCCGGCGAGCTCCAGATCCCCTTCACCACCGGCCTGCTGGTGGGGATCGGCGAGTCGCGCGAGGACCGCCTGGCGACCCTGGAGGCCATCGCCGAGGCCCACGGCGCTTTCGGTCACGTCCAAGAGGTGATCGTCCAGAACTTCCTGCCCAAGCCCGGCACGGCCATGGCCCACGCCGCGCCGCCCAGCGCCGAGGAGTTCCACTGGACCATCGCGGCGGCCCGCCTGGTCCTGCCCGCCGACATCCACCTCCAGGCGCCACCCAACCTGAGCGACGATCCGGGCTGGCTGCTGGACTTCGGCATCGACGACTTCGGTGGCGTCTCGCCGGTGACGCGCGACCACGTGAACCCCGAGCGCGCCTGGCCCGCGATCACCGCCCTGCGACGCACGACCGAGGACCGGGGTCTCCTGCTGGTGCCTCGGCTGACGGCCTACCCCGCCTTCGTGGAGCGCGCCGACACCTTCTTCGACGCCGCCGTGCGGCCGGCCGTCCTGGCGGCGGCCGACGTCGACGGGCTGGCCCGCGACGACGCCTGGTGCTCGGGCGGCGAGGCGCCACCACCCGAGGCTCCGGTCTCGCGCGTGCGCACCTCGGCCGTCGAGGCGCTGCTCGCGCGCTACGAGCCGGGCTACGACTTCGAGGCCGACGAGCTCGTGACGCTGCTGCGCGCGCGCGGCGGCGACTTCACGGCGATCGTCGAGCTGGCCGACGACGTGCGCCGCCGCATCGTGGGCGAGACCGTGACCTACGTGGTGAATCGGAACATCAACTACACCAACGTGTGCACCTTCAAGTGCCGGTTCTGCGCCTTCTCCAAGGGCCCGCTCTCCTTGAACCTGCGCGGCGACCCGTACCTGCTGACCCTCGACGACATCGCCACCCGGGTCCGCGAGGCCGACGAGCTGGGGGCGACCGAGGTCTGCCTGCAGGGGGGCATCCACCCGAGCTTTGACGCCGACTACTACCTCGACGTCGTGCGTGCCGTCCACGAGGCGGTGCCCACGATGCACATCCACGCCTTCAGCGCCCTGGAGATCCACGAGGGGGCTCGCCGGGCCAGCCTCGATCTGACCGACTACCTGAGCCGGCTGCGCGACGCGGGGCTCAAGACGCTGCCGGGCACGGCGGCCGAGATCCTCGACGACCGGGTGCGCGCGGTGCTGTGCCCCGACAAGCTCTCGAGCGCGCAGTGGCTCGAGGTCCACCGGGCGGCCCACGAGGTCGGGCTGCACTCCAACGTGACCATCATGTTCGGTGCGATGGAGGACGTCGAGAGCTGGGCCACCCACCTGCTCCTCACCCGGGACCTGCAGAAGCGCACGGGTGGGTTCACCGAGTTCGTCCCGCTCCCCTTCGTGCACATGGCCACGCCGATCTTCCTGCGGGGGCGCGCGCGGCGGGGCCCGACGTTCCGCGAGACCGTCCTGATGCACGCGGTGGGGCGCCTGCACTACGCGACCCTGATCGACAACGTGCAGGCCAGTTGGGTCAAGCTGGGGGTGGCCGGCGTGCGCCGCATGCTGGCCGCGGGGGCAAACGATCTGGGCGGCACGCTGATGGAGGAGAACATCTCCCGGGCGGCCGGCGCCGTCCACGGCCAGCTGATGGATGTCGCGCACCTCCACGACATCGTCGAGCCCCTCGGGCGACCGCTGGTCCAGCGCTCCACGCTCTACGGTGCCCCGTGAGCGCGGCCGCGCCCGACGACGACGGCGAGCGCGCCGCCCTGCGCGCCGAGCTGCTCGAGCAGGTCGACCGCCTGGAGCGCTCGGGGGGCGACGTGCGGGACCTGTCGGTCGCCGTGCGCGCCATGGGCGAGCTGGCCACGGCGGCCCGGGTGTTCTCGCCGTGGCGTGATCGACCCAAGGTGACGATCTTCGGCTCGGCCCGGGTGTCCGAGACGGCGCCGCAGTACGCCCTGGCCCGGGACGTGGCCGCACGCCTGGCCGCGCGGGGCTGGATGGTCGTGTCGGGGGCGGGGCCCGGCATCATGGAGGCGGCGGCCCGCGGTGCGGGCGAGGACGCCACCCTCGGGGTCAACATCGAGCTGCCCTTCGAGCGGGGCGCCAATCGCTACGTGGAGGCCGACACCCGCCTGGTGGAGATGAAGTACTTCTTCACCCGCAAGGTGGCCTTGACGCGCGAGTCGGCGGCCTTCGTGTTCTTCCCCGGGGGCGTGGGGACGATGGATGAGCTCTTCGAGCTGCTGACGCTGCTGCACACCGGCAAGTCCAGCCCGGCCCCGATCGTGCTGGCCGACTCGCCCGGGGGCCACTACTGGGAGTCCTGGCTGGACTTCGTGAACGACGCGATCATCGAGGCGGGCTACCTCGACGACGCGGCCCGGGACCTGGTGCGCGTCGGCCACGACGCGGCCGCCATCGAGCTCGAGGTCGTCACGTTCTTCTCCAACTACCGCGGGTTCACCCAACTGGACGGCCACGGTCGCATCGAGCTGGCCGTCCTCCCCGACGAGGCGACCCGGGCTGGCATCGCCGACGCCTTGCCCGGCGTGGTTCGGCCGGGTGAAGTGATCGTGGGCCAGGGCACCCTGACGTTCCCCTTCGACGGGCGCCACTACGCCGAGCTGCGCCGCGTGATCGACCTGGTCAATCGGACTGCTGGTCCGCCTCGCTGAGCGCCCGCAGCACGGCCGCGGCCTTGACCAGGCTGCGGCGCACGCGGGCCAGCTGGCGTTCCTGGTCCGCTGAGCCGGCGTCGCCGCGCAATTGGGCCCGCACCGCGTCGAAGAGCGCGTCGGCGACCTGTGCCTCGAGCGCGGAGACCTGGTCGGCCAGCGACGCGTAGTCGCTCACGACTTCAGGGTGGTCACCGCGAGCTCGCCCGCGGCGAACTGGGCCCGCAGGACCTTCTTGTCGAACTTGCCCACACTGGTGCGGGGGATCTGCTCGACGAAGGTCCAGTGCTCGGGCACCCACCAGCGCGCCACCCGCTCGGCCACGAAGGCGCGCAGCTCCTCGGGAGTCGCGGTCGCGTCGGGACGCAGGACCACGCAGCACAGCGGGCGCTCCTGCCACTTGTCGTCGGGAACCGCGATGACGGCGGCCTCGAAGACGGCCGGGTGCGCCATGACGGTGTTCTCGAGCTCGACCGAGCTGATCCACTCGCCGCCGGACTTGATGACGTCCTTGGTGCGGTCCGTGATCATCATGAAGCCCTCGGCGTCGAGGGTCCCGATGTCCCCGGTGCGCAGCCAGCCGTCGTGGAAGCGCTCGGGGGCGTCGACGCCGTAGTAGGAGGCGGCGATCCAGGGACCGCGGATCTCGAACTCGCCCACGGTGTGCCCGTCGTTGGGCAGGACCGAGCCGTCGTCGTCGGTGATGCGCATGTCGACGCCGGCCACGACGCGTCCGGTGCGGACCTGGTAGTCGATCTCCTTCTCGGGCGGCGTGCCGGCCGGGGGGATCGCCACCGCGGCCAGGGGGCTCGTCTCGGTCATGCCCCAGCCCTGGATCACCGTGCGCCCGTAGCGGTCGCGGAACGTCTCGATCATCGTGCGCGGCACGGCCGCGCCGCCGGCCAGGATGCCGCGCAGCGAGGTGAAGTCGGCCTCGGCGTCCGACTCGGCCGCGCGCAGCACGTCGTTCCAGACGGTGGGCACGCCGAGAGAGACCGTCGGGCGCAGCTCGCGGATGATGCGCACGAGGGGCTCTCCCTGCAAGAACATCTGGGGCATGATCAGCTCCATCCCGGCGAAGAAGGCCGAGAAGACAGCGCCCCAGGCGTTGACGTGGAACATCGGGACGATCAGGAGGCAGCGGTCCTTCTCGCTCAACCCGATCGAGTTCGCCGTGGTCGAGGCCAGGGAGTGGAGCCAGGTCGAGCGGTGCGAGTAGACGACGCCCTTGGGCTGGCCGGTCGTGCCCGACGTGTAGCACATGATGGCGCCATCGCGCTCGTCCAGGTCGGGCCAGGCGAAGCCGGGCTCCTCGGCGCCCAGAAGGGTCTCGTAGTCCAGGGTCGGCCCCAGATCGGTCACCTCGGTCGGCCCGTTGACGATGATGTGCTCGACGCCGGCCAGCTGGTCGCGCACCTTGACCAGGAGCCCGATGAGCGAGGCGTCGACGATCAGCACGCGGTCCCCGCCGTGGTTGATCACGTAGGACAGGTGCTCGGGAAAGAGGCGGATGTTGAGGGTGTGCAGCACCGCGCCCATGGTGGGCACCGCCAGGTACGCCTCCATGTGGGCCTGGTTGTTCCACATGAAGGAGCCGACCCGGTCACCGGGTCGTACGCCCAGGCGCGTCAGCGCCGCGGCCAGCTGCTCCGCGCGTCGGCTGATGTCGGCGAACGTGCCCTCCTCGACGCCGGTCGGGGTGACCGTGAAGACTCGCTTGTTGGCGTAGAGCCACTCACCGTGCCGGACGATGTCGCGGATCAGCAGTGGCGCATCCTGCATGGTGCTTCGCATCAGAGCCCTTTCTTCTCTCGGCCCGATGCTACCGAGCGGCGCGACCGTGCCGGAGGTCTACCAGGAGGTCGCCTGGGGCACCACCGGTGCGGGGAGGCGGCGCTGGCCGGTGAGGTGCTGGTCGACGGCGGCGGCCGCGCTGCGACCCTCGGCGATCGCCCAGACAACGAGGCTCTGGCCGCGCACGGCGTCCCCGCAGGCGAAGACGGGCGCGGAGCCGCCCAGGCTGGTGCGCCAGGTGTCGGTGACCGCGATCGTCGAGCGCGCCGTCGCGTGCTGGGGTGCCACCCCGAGGGCGGCGAGGTCGGGTCCCAGGAAGCCCGCGGCGACCAGGACCAGGTCGGCGTCGATGACCTCCTCGTGGCCGGTGGCGACGTCGCGCAGCCGCGCGCGCGCGACGGCCCCGTCCGGGCCCTCGAAGGCGAGGGTGTCGACGGCGAAGCGGCGCTCTCCGCCCTCCTCGTGGGCACTGGTCACCTTGAGCAGTCGCGGCATGGTGGGCCAAGGCTGGTCGGCCGGGCGCGTTGCGGGGGGCTCGGGGAGGATCTCGAGCTGGGTGACGGAGCGGGCGCCCTGGCGGTGGGCGGTGCCCAGGCAGTCGGCCCCGGTGTCGCCGCCCCCGAGGATCACGACGCTCTGGCCCCCCGCGTCGATCGCGGGCGGGTGGTTCGTGGCCACGGCCCGGTTGGCCGCCTCGAGGTAGGTCATGGCCAGGTGCACGCCAGCCAGATCGGACCCGGGGATCGGCAGCGTGCGCGCGAGCGTCGCGCCGACAGCCAGCACGACGGCGTCGACGTGGCGCTCGAGGTCCTCGAGGGCCAGGCCCCCGGGACCGACGGGCGAGCTCGGACGGAACTCCACGCCGGCGTCGCGCAGCACCGCCAGGCGGCGCTCCAAGATGGCCTTGTCGAGTTTGAAGGCGGGGATGCCGTAGCGCAGGAGGCCCCCGATGGCGTCGGCGCGCTCGTAGACGGTGACTTGGTGGCCGACGCTGCGCAGCTGGGCCGCGGCGGCCAGGCCAGCGGGCCCGGAGCCCACGACGGCCACGTGGTAGCCGGTCTCGTGGCTCGGCACGACCATGACCGGCAGACCGAGCGCGAAGGCGTGCTCGGCGGTCTGGTACTCGAGGCGCTCGATGGTGACCGGGTCGTCGCTGATCCCGAGCACGCAGGCCGACTCGCACGGTGCCGGGCAGAGGCGCCCGGTGAACTCCGGGAAGTTGTTGGTGGCCAGGAGCTGGGCCGCGGCGTCGGCCCAGCGTCCCTGGTAAGCGGCATGGTTGAAGACCGGTATCGGGTTGCCCAGGGGGCAGCCCTGGGTGCAAAAGGGGATGCCGCAGTCCATGCAGCGCGCCGCCTGCTCGCGCACCTCGGACTCGGTCTGCTCCTCGTAGACCTCACACCAGTCGCGCCGGCGCAGCGCCACGGGGCGCGCGCGCGGGCCGCGTCGCGGGAACTCCAGGAACCCGGTCGGCTTACCCATGGCGCATCTCGTCGCGGGCCCGCTGGTACTCGGAGGTCTCGATGCGCACGAAGTGCATCCGCGAGGTGCGCCAGTCCTCCAGGAGGGACCGCGCCCGCCGGGAGCCGGTCTCCTCGGCGTAGCGCGTGAGGATGCCCACCAGGACCGCCTCGTCGGCGGCCTCCAGCGGGTCGATCTCGTAGACCCCGGCGCTCAGGGCGTCGTGGACCCCCTCGTCGGGGTCCCACAGGAAGATCGTGCCCCCCGACATGCCGGCGGCCAGGTTGCGGCCGGTGGGCCCGAGGATCACCAGGTGGCCCCCGGTCATGTACTCACCGGCGTGATCACCCGTGCCCTCGACCACCACCGTGGCCCCCGAGTTGCGCACCGCGCAGCGCTCGCCGACGACGCCGGTGGCGAAGAGCTCCCCGGCGGTCGCCCCGTAGGCGATGACGTTGCCGGCGATGATGTTGTGCTCCGGGGCGAAGGAGGCCTCGGGTGGGGGCACGACGATCACGCGTCCGCCCGAGAGGCCCTTGGCGACGTAGTCGTTGGCGTCGCCGGTGAGCCGGATGGTCACCCCGGCGGGCAAGAAGGCTCCGAGGCTTTGGCCGGCCGATCCGGCCAGGTCCAACACCACCGTGTCGGGTGCCAGGGTCGTAGCCCCCAGGAGCCGCGTGATCGCGCTGCCGGTCAGGGTGCCCACGGTCCGGTCGGTGTTGCGCACCGCGCCGCGATAGGTGAAGGGGCGCCCTTCGCGCACCGCTTCGAGCGCCTGGTCCAGGAAGCGCCAGTCGAGCGCGCCGCGCAGCTCGTGGTCCTGCTCGGTGGTGTGGCGGCGCTGGTCGGGCGCGCTGGTGACCAGCAGAGCGCCCAGGTCGACGCCGCTGTGGGGGTCGGGCGTGGCCACCAGACGCGTGGTGTCGCCGATGATGTCGTCCAGGCGGCGCACGCCGAGGGCGCTGAGGTACTCGCGCACCTCGCGGGCGATGAACGAGAAGAACTGCTCGAGGAACTCGGGCTGGCCGGCGAAGCGCTCCCGCAGCGCCGGATTCTGAGTCGCGATGCCGACCGGGCAGGTGTCGAGGTGGCACACGCGCATCATCACGCAGCCCGACACGACCAAGGGCGCGGTGGCGAAGCCGAACTCCTCGGCGCCCAGGAGCGCCGCGATGATCACGTCGCGGCCGGTCTTGAGCTGGCCGTCGACCTGGAGGGTGACCCGGCTACGGAGGCCATTGGCGGCCAGGGCCTGGTGCGCTTCGGCCAGCCCGATCTCCCAGGGCGTGCCGGCGTGCTTGAGCGACGTGAGGGGTGCCGCCCCGGTGCCACCGTCGTGCCCGGAGATCAAGATCACGTCGGCGTGGGCCTTGGCCACGCCCGTGGCGATCGTGCCCACCCCCTGCTCGCTGACCAGCTTGACGTGGATGCGGGCGCGGTCGTTGGCGTTCTTCAGGTCGTAGATGAGCTGCTTGAGGTCCTCGATGGAATAGATGTCGTGGTGCGGAGGCGGCGAGATCAGGCCGACGCCGGGTGTCGAGTGGCGCACCTCGGCGATCCAGGGGTAGACCTTGGCGCCCGGGAGCTGCCCGCCTTCGCCGGGCTTGGCTCCCTGGGCCATCTTGATCTGGAGGTCGTCGGCGTTGACCAGATAGCGGCTGGTCACCCCGAAGCGTCCCGACGCCACCTGCTTGATGGCCGAGCGCCGGTTGGCGCGCGGGTCCTCGACCTCGTAGCGTCGCTCGTCCTCGCCGCCCTCGCCGGTGTTGGATCGCGCGCCCAGGCGGTTCATGGCCACCGCCAGGGTGGTGTGCGCCTCCTCGCTGATGGACCCGTAGGACATGGCCCCGGTCGAGAAGCGCGCGATGATCGCGGCCTCGCTCTCCACCTCGTCGAGGGGCACCGGGGTCGGCGCGGGGCGCAGGTCCAAGAGCGAGCGCAGGGTCAGGTGCCCGGCCGACTGGTCGTCGACCAGGCGCGTGTACTCCTGGAAGATGTCGTAGCGTCCCTCGCGCGTGGCGTGCTGGAGCTTCTGGACACTGGCCGGGTTGAAGAGGTGGAGCTCGCCGTCGCGACGCCACTGGTACTCCCCCGGGTTCTCCAGGGGGTCCCCGACCCTCGGCTCGTCCTGGTAGGCCTGCCGGTGCCAGCGGCGCACGTCGTTCGCGATGCGGTCCAGCTCGGCGCCCCCGATGCGCGAGGTCAGGTTGGGGAAGAACCGCGCCACCAGGCGCGGGCCGAGCCCGACGACCTCGAAGAGCTCGGAGCCCAGATAGCTGGCCACCGTGCTCACGCCCATCTTGGACATGACCTTGACGACGCCCTTGGTCAGGGCCTTGGCGTACTGGTAGCGAGCCTCGAAGGCCGTCAACGAGCCGAGCAGGCCCTGCTCGACCAGGGCGTCGATGGACTCGTAGGCCAGGTACGGGCAGATCGCCGAGGCGCCGAAGCCGAGCAGTGCGGCCACGTGGTGGACCTCGCGCACGTCGCCGGCCTCCACGACCAGGGCGGCCCGGGTGCGCAGGTGCTCGGCCACCAGGCGGTGATGGACCGCGGTGACCAGCAGCAGGCTCGGGATCGGGGCCAAGGTGGCCGAGGTCGGCCGGTCGCTCAGGATGACGATGGTGGCCCCGGCGCGCACCGCGCGCACGGCGGCGTCGGCCACCGCGGTGATGGCGTCGGCCAGCACGGGGCCCAGGGCCTCGTCGCGATCGACGGGAAAGAGCCCGTCGAGCACCACGGGCGTGAACCCGTGGACCCGCTCGCTCTCGTCGAGGTAGCGCAGCTTGGCGAAGTCCTCGCTGCTCAGCACGGGAGAGGCCAGCACGATCTGGTGGGCGTGCTCGGGAGCGGCGCCGAAGAGGTTCTCCTCGCCGCCGATCGTCACGCGCGTCGCGGTCACCAGCTCCTCGCGGATGGCGTCGAGGGGCGGGTTGGTGACCTGGGCGAACAGCTGGGTGACGTAGTCGAAGATCGAGCGGGGGCGCCGCGACAGCACCGCCAGGGCGGCGTCGGAGCCCATGGACCCGATCGACTCCTCCCCCGTGGCCGCCATGGGCGCCAGGATCAGGCGCAGGTCCTCGTCGCTGTAGCCGAAGGTGCGCTGGCGGCGGCGCACCGAGGCGAAGCTCGGCTCGAGCATGGGCCGGGGCTCGACGCTGTCCAGGGAGACCTGCTGGTCCTCCAGCCAGCGCCCGTAGGGGGCCTGGCGCGCCAGCGCCTCCTTGACCTCGGCGTCCTCGACGATGCGGCCCGCGGCCAGGTCGACCAGGAAGATGCGCCCGGGCTGGAGGCGGCCCTTGGCCCGCACGCGCGCCGGGTCCACCGGCAAGGCGCCGACCTCGCTGGCGAAGATCACCCGGTCGTCGTCGGTGACCCAGTAGCGGGCGGGGCGCAGGCCGTTGCGGTCCAGGACCGCGCCCACCACCCGGCCGTCGCAGAACGTGATTGACGCCGGCCCGTCCCAGGGCTCCATGAGCGCGGCGTGGTAGCGGTAGAAGTCGCGCCGGGCCCCGTCCATGGTGGTGGAGCGCTCCCAGGCCTCGGGGATCATCATGAGCACGGCGTGGGCCAGTGAGCGGCCGCCATGGACCAGCAGCTCGACGACCTCGTCGAAGGTGGCCGAGTCGCTGCGACCCGGGGTGACGAGCGGCGTGATCTCCTCGATGCCGACCGGCCACCCGGGGGCGGCCAGAGTGGACTCGCGCGCGGTCATCCAGTTCCGGTTGCCCCGGATGGTGTTGATCTCACCGTTGTGGGCGATGAAGTGGAAGGGGTGGGCCTGCTCCCAGCGCGGCAGGGTGTTGGTGGAGAACCGGCTGTGCACGACGGCGACGGCCGAGGCCAGCTGGTCGTCGGCCAGGTCGAGGTAGTAGGAGCGCAGCTGGGGGGCGGTCAGCATGCCCTTGTAGACGAGCGTGCGGCTGGAGGCCGACACGCCGTAGGCGACCCCGCTGCGCTCGACCAGGCGGCGCAGGAGGAAGAGGGCCAGCTCGAGGCGGTCCTCGGCCAGGTCGCCGGTGGGTACCAGGAGGTGCATGACCTGCACCGGCTCGCTGGAGCGCGACGTCGGGCCCAGCAGGGTCGCGTCGACGGGCACCGGGCGCTCGCCGGCGCGGGCCAGGCCCAGGCGGGTCGCCGCATCGTCGACGGCGCGCTGGAGGTCCGGGAGCGTGCCGTTGAGCATCCACGCGGCGATGCCGTAGCCGCCCGGGGCGGGCACGTCGGCGAACCAGGAGGTCACCGCGGCGTGTGGGATCTGGAGCAGGATGCCAGCCCCGTCACCCGAGGCCGGGTCGGCCCCCGCGGCCCCGCGGTGGTCGAGGTTCTCCAGGATCGTCAGGGCGTCGCGGATCGTCTGGTTGGTCGCCCGGCCCGTCAGGTCAGCCACCATCCCCACGCCGCACGCGTCGTGCTCGAACGCGGGATCGTAGAGGGTCAGCACGGGGCTCCAGTTCGCGTTGCCAACGGGGCAACGCTGACCCGCGCCGAGTATAACAATCGGCCGGCGCATCGCTCGGCGTACGCTGGCCCGATGACCCCGTCGCTGCCGGTGCCCCCGGCCAGCGGCGGCGACGTCGGCCCGCTGCTCGACCCCAGGAGGCACCATGCCCGTTGACGATCTGCTCACCGCGCTCGACGAGCGCATCCTCCACGCGATTCGCGCCCAGGCGACCGGCGAGACGCTGGCGTTCCTGTGCGAGGCCCGCGCGTGGCTCACCCATCCCGACCAGGCGCACGGCGGTCACCGGCTCGCACCGTGAGGCTCGGCGCCAAAGCCGTGGGCTAGCATGGCTGTCTCACGGGCTGTGGCTTAGTTTGGTCTAGAGCGCTCGGCTGGGGGCCGAGAGATCGGGAGTTCGAATCTCCCCAGCCCGACCACTCCCCCCGGGGGCGTTGGCTACTCGGCGACGTTGCGCAGGCTGCCCAACCGCTCGATGGTGGTGGCCACGACGTCGCCCGAGCGCAGGAAGATCGGGGGGCGGTGGCCCTGGCCCACACCGGCCGGGCTGCCCGTGAAGATCAGGTCGCCCGGGTGCAGTTCGCACACCGTCGACAGGTAGGCGACGATCTCGAAGACCGTGAAGATCATGTCGCTGGTCGAGGCGTCCTGGTAGAGGACGTCGTTGACGCTGCAGGAGATCGCCAGATCGTTGGGATCGGGGATCTCGTCGGCCGTCGTGATCCAGGGGCCGACCGGCCCGTAGTGGCGGTGGGACTTGCCCAGCGAGAACTGGGCGGGCGACCCGAGCAGCTGCAGGGCCCGGTTGCTGATGTCCTGGCCCACGCAGTACCCGGCGATGGCGCCTGGTGCCTCCTCGAGGCTGAGGTCGCGCCCGCCGGCGCCGATCACGACGACCAGCTCGGCCTCCCAGTCCACCTCGTCGGAGGGCAGGGGGAAGGTGGCGGCCGCTCCGGTGAGGCACGAGGGGAACTTCGTGAAGACCATGGGCTTGGGTGGGGTCACCAGCCCCATCTCCAGCGCGTGGGTCCGGTAGTTCAGCCCGATGGCGAACACCTGGCTGGGCGACGCGACCACCGGACCGACGCGCGCGTCGAGGGCCAGCTCGGCCAGATCGATGCGCTCGCTCAGCGCGACGTCGGGGTGGTACCAGGAGGCCAGCCGGTCCAGCTGGGCTACCAGGGCGAGCGTCTCCGACGGCAGCGTCCCCTCGGAGGCGAGGGCGACGTCGACGAAGCCGTCGTCGCGAACGACGACAGCGCGGCCGGCCACGGAGGCGATGCGCATGGCTACTCCTTGTCGCGAGTGTTGGACGAGTTTACCGAGGTGTCCGACCCCCTCCGTGACGCGGGTACGCTACCCCCTCTGGAGGTTGTGATGTCTGCCCTGTTCCGTCCCTTGCGCCTGCGCTCCCTGGAGATCCCGAATCGCTGCTGGGTCAGCCCGATGTGCCAGTACTCGGCCGACGACGGCATCGTGGGCGCCTGGCACCGCATGCACCTGGGGGTCTTCGCCACCGGAGGTGCGGGGCTGATCATGGCCGAGGCGACCGGCGTGGTGCCCGAGGGCCGGATCTCGATCGCGTGCCCGGGACTGTGGAACGACGCCCAGGTCGAGGCGTGGCGCGACGTCGTGGACTTCGTGCACGCCCAGGGCGCGCTCATCGGGGTCCAGCTGTCCCACGCGGGTCGCAAGGGCTCCACGATGGCGCCGTGGGCCGACCACCTCATCGCCTCGCCGGCCGAGGGTGGCTGGGTGACCGTGGCGCCGAGCGCGATCGCCTTCGGCACGTACCCGACCCCGCGAGCGCTCTCGCTCGCCGAGCTCGACGAGCTGGTCACGGCCTTCGGGGCCGCCGCGGGCCGCGCGCGGGCGGCCGGCTTCGACGTGATCGAGCTTCACGCGGCGCACGGCTACCTGCTCCACCAGTTCCTCTCGCCCCTGTCGAACCAGCGGGACGACGCCTACGGCGGCGATCTGGCGGGCCGCGCGCGCCTGCTCTTGCGGGTGGTGGACGCCGTGCGCGAGACGATCGGCCCCGACGTGCCCCTGCTGGTGCGGGTGTCGGCGACTGACTGGACCGAGGGCGGACTCGACCTAGAGCAGGTCGAGCAGGTGGGCGTCTGGCTGGGTGACCACGGCGTGGACCTGATCGATGTGTCCAGTGGGGGCAACGTCGCCGACGCGCGCATTCCCGTCGGTCCCGGATACCAGGTGCCCTTCGCCGAGGGCGTGCGGCGCGCCAGCGGCGTGCCGACCAGTGCCGTCGGGATGATCACCGAGCCCGACCAGGCCGAGGAGATCGTGGCCAGCCAACGCGCGGACGCCGTGATGCTGGCCCGCGCCTTCCTGCGCAACCCGCGCTGGGCGCTCGGGGCCGCCGAGGCCCTCGGCGAGCGCATCACCTGGCCCAGCCAGCTCGAGCGCGCTCGGGCCTTGTAGCCACCCCGGGCCCCAGTAGCATGGGGCCAGAGGCTGGTGGACACTGGCGTTCACCCGGGCACCGGGTGAAAGAGGGAGTTCCTAGAGAGGGTGAGTCCAACCGTAGGTTGGAGCGTCATGGACCACAAGAGTCCCTCAGTCCTTCGTCACCTGGCCGATGTGCAGCCCCAACTGTGGTGGCTCGACTCGGACCCCCTGGAGCCCGAGTCGCATTCGGCCCTGATCGGCGAGATCGGGGCCGACCTGTGCATCGTCGGCGCGGGCTACACCGGCCTGTGGACGGCCCTGATCGCCAAGGAGCGCGATCCCGAGCGCCAGGTCGTGGTCCTGGAGCAGTACGAGACGGGGGCGGGTGCCTCGGGCCGCAACGGCGGGTTCTGCTCGTACTCGCTGACCCACGGGTTCAACAACGGTCAGCGGCGCTTCCCCGACGAGATGGCCCTCATCGAGCGCCTCGGCCGCGAGAACCTGAACGCCATCGAGCAGACGATCGCCCGCTACGGCATCCAGTGCGACTGGGAGCGCACCGGAGAGCTGCGCGCGGCCCTGGAGCCCTGGCAGATGCGCGACATGGAAGAGGAGGCCGCGCTGCGCAACGAGATGGGCGACCACGTCGAGGTCCTGAGCGCCGAGGAGATCCGCGCCCGCGTCAACTCGCCCACCTACTGCGGCGGGATCTTCGACCCCGACGGCACGGCGCTGGTGGACCCGGCCCGCCTGGTGTGGGGACTCGAGCGCGCGTGCCTGAGCCTGGGCGTGCAGATCTTCGAGAACTCCAAGGTGGAGTGGCTCGAGGACGTCGACGACGCCATGCGCGTCCACACCCCCTACGGCGCCGTGACCGCGGCCCGGGTGGCGCTGGCCACCAACGTGTTTCCCTCCCTCGTGCGCTCGGTGCGCAAGTACGTCGTGCCCGTCTACGACTACCAGCTGGTCACCGAGCCCCTCAGCGACGAGCAGATGGCCCGGATCGGCTGGGCGGGCCGCGAGGGGGTCTCCGACGCGGGCAACCGCTTCCACTACTACCGGCTGACCGCGGATCGCAGCATCGTGTGGGGCGGGTGGGACGCCGTCTACAACCTGTGGGGCCGCGTGCGGCGCGAGCCCGAGTTCAACGCCGAGACCTACGCGACGCTGGCCAGCCACTTCCTCTCGACGTTCCCCCAGCTGGCCGACGTCCGCTTCACCCACGCCTGGGGCGGGGCGATCGACACGTGCACGCGCTTCTCGCCGTTCTGGGGCACCGCCTACGACGGGAAGGTCACCTACGCGCTGGGCTACACGGGCCTCGGGGTGGGCGCGTCGCGCTTCGGCGCGGCCACGATGCTCGACCTGCTCGACGGACTCGAGTCCGAGCGCACGGGCCTGACCATGGTGCGCCGGCGCCCGCTGCCCTTCCCGCCCGAGCCCCTGCGCTGGATCCTGATCCGCCTGACGCAGGGCGCCATCCGGCGCGCCGATGAGCACCAGGGCCGTCGCAGCCTCTGGCTCCGCCTGCTCGACCTGTTCGGCGTGGGCTTCGACTCCTGACCGAGCGGCCAGGAGTCGAAGCCCCCTCGCCTAGTCCTCGGACCCGTCGGTCTCCAGCAGGCCCGCAATCATGTTGACCACGGTGGGGTCCGTGAGGGTGGTCACGTCACCCAGGGCCCGGCGCTCGGCCACGTCGCGCAGGAGGCGGCGCATGATCTTGCCCGAGCGTGTCTTGGGCAGCTCAGGCGTCAGGATGATCTGACGCGGCTTGGCGATCGGGCTGATGGTGCGCGCCACGTGCTGGCGCAACTCCTCGATCAGCGGCGCCTGGTCCTTGTTGGCGTCCTCCGCCGACAGCTTGAGGGTCACGAAGGCAACGATCGCCTGACCGGTCGTCTCGTCGGACGCGCCGACCACCGCGGCCTCGGCCACCATGGGGTGGCCGACCAGCGCGTGCTCGACCTCGGTCGTCGAGAGGCGGTGGCCCGAGATGTTCATGACGTCGTCGATGCGGCCGAGCAGCCACAGGTCGCCGTCGTCGTCGCGCTTGGCGCCGTCACCGGCGAAGTACATGCCCGGGAAGCGTGCCCAGTACGTGGCGAAGTAGCGCTCGGGGTCGCCGTAGATGCCGCGCGTCATGCCCGGCCAGGGCGCGGTGGCCACCAGGTAGCCCCCCTCGCCGTTGCCCACGGACTGGCCCTCGTTGTCCACGACGTCCAGGCTGATCCCGGGGAACGGGGTCATCGCGGCGCCCGGCTTGGTCGTCGTGATGCCCGGCAGCGGGGTCGCCATGATCCCACCCGTCTCGGTCTGCCACCAGGTGTCCACGATCGGGCAGTTGTCGTGACCGACGTGCTTGCGGTACCACATCCAGGCCTCGGGGTTGATCGGCTCGCCGACCGTGCCCAGCAGCTTGAGGCTCGAGAGGTCGTGGCCGTCGGGCAGATCCTCGCCCCACTTCATCAGGGTGCGGATCGTCGTGGGCGCCGTGTAGAGCTTGGACACCCCGTACTGCGCGATGATCTTCCACCAGCGGTCGCGCCCACCCGAGTCGGGCAGCCCCTCGTACATCACCTGGGTCGCCCCGGCGGCCAGGGGGCCGTAGACGATGTAGCTGTGGCCGGTGATCCAGCCGATGTCGGCCGCCGTCCACAGGACGTCGGTGTCCACCTTCAGGTCGAAGATGTAGTGGTACGTGGCCACGCAGTGGGTGAGGTACCCGCCCGTGGTGTGGAAGATGCCCTTGGGCTTGGCCGTCGTGCCCGAGGTGTACATGATGAGCAGCGTCTGCTCGGCCGGGAAGTACTCGGGAGTGTGCTCGGTGCTCTGGGGGGCCATCAGGTCGTCCCACCAGTAGTCCCGGCCCTCCACCCAGTGCACGTCGCCGCCGGTGCGCTTGACGACGACCACGCTCTGCACGTTCGGGCAGCTCTGCAGCGCCTCGTCGACCGCGGGCTTGAGCGGGCTCGGCGTGCCGCGCCGCATGGCCCCATCGGCCGTCACCACGAAGCGGCAGTCCGAGTCGATGATGCGGCTCGAGAGGGCGTCGGCGGAGAAGCCGGCGAACACCACCGAGTGGATCGCGCCCAGGCGCGCCAGGGCCAGCATCGTCACGACGGTCTCGGGGATCATCGGAAGGTACACGGCCACCCGGTCGCCCTGCTTGACGCCGAGCTGGGTGAAGGCGTTGGCCGCCTGGCACACCATCTCGAGCAACTGGCTATAGGTGATGGTGCGGGACTCCCCCTCGATGTCGGACACCCAGTGATAGGCGACCTTGTCCCCGCGGCCGGCCGCCACGTGACGGTCGACGCAGTTGACGCTGGCGTTGATCATCCCGTCGGCGAACCACTTGGCGTTGGGCAGATCCCACTCCAGCGTGGATGTCGGCTCCGTGTGCCAGGTCAGTCGCTCGGCCTGCTTGCGCCACCAGGCCAGCGGGTCAGCGGCGGCCTCAGCGTAGATCGACGGCTGCGCGTTGGCCTGGGCCGCGAACTCCGCGGTGGGTGGGAAGGCCCGGCTCTCCTGCAGGAGCGCTTCCAGTTTTGCTTCAGTCATGAATCCCCCAGTTGGAATGGAATTGTTTGTTGAGATTGTGTCAGGTACTACTTCGTGAGTCGGTGCGCATGGAGTCGTTGTGCGCACACTAGGACGTCAGTCCCCGGAATGCCAACAGCGCCCGAGCTAAAAAGCCCGGGCGCTGTTGGCGGTTGGGTCCGGTGGCAAGCCACCAGTGCCCAGTACCTTAGCCGCGCGGACCGACCGGGAGGACGACCTTCTTGTAGGTGTCGTTGATGACGCCCGCAGCAGATGTGTACCAGGCGATCAGCGCAGTGATGATGCCCAGCCATCCGCCGATCTTCACCATGCCCACGTGACCGGCGCCCCAGTTCCCGATGGTCAGGAAGATGAACGTCGCAACCAGGAACACGAAGATCGCGATCAGGGCGGTATTCGTCTTGAGCGAGGCGATCAACATGTAGGCGGTGAAGATGGTCCAGCACAGCAGGAAGACCCCGAGCGAGGCGCCCGAGCCCTTCTGGAAATTGATAAAGGCGTAGACAGCAAGCCAGAACGCACCGTATGAACTGAACGCGAGAGCACCGAACGTGTTCTTCCGCACGAACTCCCACATCCCGGCGAACAACTGTGTCAGCCCGCCGTAGAACAGCGCGAGTGACACGGCCGCAGTGGCCCCTGCACCACCCCACAGGTGCGCATTGGCACTGCTCAGCGCGAACGTCGTGGTGGCGAACGCCGCCAAGCCGAGTGGGCCCGGGTCAGCTACCTTGTGTTCGTCTGCCATGGACTAACCCCCAATTTGTTTTCACGGCGAGTCACCAACTCTTAGTGACTCACTTAGTCATTTATCACCGGGCCCGGTGCTGGCTCGGTCTTTGCGACGGCTCAGACTCGTGAACTTGTTCACGACCAACAAACCTGGTCATAGGGGAAACTAGGGTCTAAAGTCCCACGGCCCGGAACATTGCCCGGCTTCGTCTCACGAGAGGGCGGCGCGAAAGGCCGAGGCGGCCAGCTCGAGCCCCGCGGGGTCGTCGTTGGCCAGCACCGCGGCGACCAGGGCCGACCCGACGATGACTCCGTCGGCGACGCGCGCCGCCGCGGCGGTGTCGGCGGGCGTGGAGATGCCGATCCCGACGTAGACCGGCGTGTCGACGGCGCTGCGGATGGCGGCCACGACGCGGGGCGCGTCGCCGGCGCCCTCGGAGCGCCCGGTGACCGCCATGCGCGCGGTGGCGTAGACGAAGCCCTGGCTGGCCCGCGCCAGCCGGGCCGTGCGCTCGGGGGGCGTGGACGGCGCGACGAGCAGCACCGTGGCTAGGCCGGCTGCGGCGCTGGCCTCGCGCCACGGCTCGAGCTCTTCGAGGGGCAGGTCCGGGACGATGGCGCCGCTGATGCCCGCGTCGCGCAGGACCGTGGCGGCGCGCTCGAGTCCCCGGTGGTACAGGACGTTGTAGTAGGTCATCGCGATGAGGGGCACGCCGAGGTCGCGCGCGGCCAGGGCGTGCGCCACGGTCTCGAGCGTCGTGCCGGCCCTGAGCGCCCGCAGAGCGGCCTCCTGGATGATCGGACCGTCCATCATCGGATCCGAGAACGGCAGCCCGACCTCGATGGCGTCGGCCCCCGCGGCGACCAGGGCGTCGAGGTGGTCGAGCCAGCGCGGGCTGGCGCCCGCCATCTGGTAGGGGACGAAGGCGTGGTGGCGCTGGCGCACCGCGCGCAGTCGCGCCTCCAGCTCAGTCATGACCCTCCCGCAGCATCTGGCGCACCTGGGCGACGTCCTTGTCGCCTCGGCCGGACAGGTTGACCAGAACGGTGGCGCCGTGCGGCACCCGCTGGCCCGCCTCGCGCACCAGCCAGGCGATGGCGTGCGCGGTCTCCAGGGCCGGGATGATGCCCTCGAGCTCGCTGAGCAGGCGCAGAGCGTCGATGACCTCCTCGTCGCCGACCGGGTAGTACTCGGCCCGCCCCACGGCAGCCAGGTGCGCGTGCTCGGGACCGATGCCGGGATAGTCGAGTCCGGCCGAGATCGACTCGGCCTCGGTGATCTGGCCGTGGTCGTCCTGGAGCAGGAGCGAGCGCATGCCGTGCAGGACGCCCGGAGCGCCGAAGGTCACCGCGGAGCCCCCGCGGGCCTCGACGCCGACCAGCCGGCTCGGGCCGTCGGCGAAGCCGGCGAAGACGCCGGCCGCGTTGGACCCGCCGCCCACGCACGCGACGACCACGTCGGGGTCCTCCACGCCGAGGGCGCGCAGCTGGGCGGCCGCTTCGATCCCGATCACGCTCTGGAACTCGCGCACCAGCCACGGGAAGGGGTGGGGCCCCATCACCGAGCCCAGGCAGTAGTGCGTGTCCTCGACGCAGGTCACCCACTCGCGCAGGGCCTCGTTGACCGCGTCCTTGAGGGTGCGGCTGCCGCTGCGCACGGGCACGACGCTGGCCCCGAGCAGTTCCATGCGAAAGACGTTGAGCTCCTGGCGCACGGTGTCAACCTCGCCCATGAACACGGTGCAGTCGAGCCCGAAGCGCGCGGCCGCGGTCGCGGTGGCCACGCCGTGCTGGCCCGCGCCGGTCTCGGCGATGATGCGGGTCTTGCCCATGCGTCGCGTCAGCAGTGCCTGGCCCACGACGTTGTTCAGCTTGTGGCTGCCGGTGTGGGCCAGGTCCTCGCGCTTGGCGAAGATCCGCAGGCCGAGGCGCGTCGAGAGGCGTTCCAGCGGCGTCACCGGGGTGGGACGGCCGCCGAACTCGGCCAGGACCCGGGTGAACTCGTCGTGGAACGCCGGATCCGCCCACGCCGCCCGGAAGGCCTGCTCGAGCTCCTGGCACGCCGGGATCAGGGCCTCGGGAACGAAGCGGCCA
Organism: Actinomycetes bacterium; assembly: GCA_021785695.1. Classification (GTDB taxonomy): domain Bacteria; phylum Actinomycetota; class Acidimicrobiia; order Acidimicrobiales; family RAAP-2; genus RAAP-2. The sequence continues at coordinate 23,504 of JAJYEQ010000014.1, read as the reverse complement.
CCGAAGTCGCCGAAGCGCCCCGTGGCGTCGGGGGGGCCCATGACGCTCCCGGTCACGAGCGATCCGCCAGTCCCGCGCGCGCCGCGTCGACGAAGGCGTGGATGCGCGCGGCGTCCTTGACGCCGGGGCTGGCCTCGACGCCGCTGGAGACGTCGACGCCCCACACCCACGTCTGGGCGGCCACCTCCCGCACCGAGCTCGAGGTCAGCCCGCCGGCGGCGATGAGCGGGCGGTGCCAGGGTCGAGACGTCGCGGCATCGAAGCCGTGGGCCTGGCCACTGCCCGGCTGCGTGCCGTCCAGGAGGATCGCGTCGAAGGGCTCGTCGTCGAGGTCGGCGATCGTCGCGTCGCTGGCGGCGACCGCGCGCACGATCACGCAGCCCGTAGCCCGCAGCTCGTCGAGCAGCCCGGGGGACGGCGGGTCGTGGAGTTGGACGGCGTGGGGTCGCACCTGCGCCGTCAGGGCCGCGATCTGTGCGGGCTCGACGTCGCGGTAGACCGCGACGCTGAGGGCCCGGTCCCCCACCTGGGCCACCAGCGTGGCGGCCAGCTCGGGGGTGACGCGGCGGGCCGAGGCAGCCAGCACCATCCCGATTCCCGTGGCCCCGGCACCGAGGGCCATCTCCACGTCGACGGCGCGCGTGATCCCGCAGATCTTGATCAGGGAGGGTCCGAGGCCGCCGTCAGCCACGCGGGATCCTCGCGATGCCCGTGAGGGCCCGGACCGCGTCGCGGCGGTTGGCGGCCCTCACCACGCTCTCGCCCACCAAGATCGCGTCGACACCCGCCGCGGCCAAGGACACGACGTCGTCACGCCCGCCGATGCCCGACTCGGCGACCACGACGACCGCGGGATCGACCCGCTGGGCCAGGGCCGCGGCCCGCTCGGGCTCCACGGCGAAGGTATGCAGGTCGCGCTGGTTGATGCCGACCAGGTCGGCGCCGACGTCGAGCGCGCGGGCCAGCTCGTCGGCGTCGTGCACCTCGACGAGGGGGTCGAGGCCGATCTCGCGGGCCAGCTCGACCAGCGCGGCCAGCTCGACCTGGTCTAGGGCGGCCACGATGAGCAGCACGCCGCTCGCGCCCCAGGCCGCGGCGTCGAGGACGTCGTTGGGGCTGACGGCGAAGTCCTTGCGCACGAGGGGGACCTCGACGGCCGCGGCCACTGCGGCCAGGTCCGCCAGGGAGCCCCCGAAGAACTCCTCGTCGGTCAGGACCGAGATAGCGGCCGCTCCCCCGTCGCGGTACTCGCGGGCCACCGCAGCAGCGTCCAGGTCGGTGGCCAGGGCCCCGCGCGAGGGCGAGCGGCGCTTGACCTCGGCGATGACCGCGACACTGCTCGAGCGCAGGGCGGCGCGCAGGCGCGGCACGCGCGGCACCGTGGCCTCGCGGCGCGCCCGCCAGTCGCGCTCGTCGCGCGCGGCCCGCCGGCGATGCGCGACGACGATCTCGTCGAGGTAGCGCGTCGGCATGCATGCATGGTACCGGGGGTTCGGCGAGGCCCGAGTAGGGTTGCTCCATGACGAGCCCGTCATCCTCGACGCGCGCCTCCCTGGACGCGGCGAGTTTCAGTGCCCTGGTGCTCGCGCCCCTGGTGCGCCACCGGGATCTGGATCGCGAGAGCGCCCGTCAGGCCCTGGCCGCGATCCTGCGCGGCGAGGTCGAGGCGATCCACATCGCGGCGTTCCTCACCGCGCTGACGGCCAAGGGCGAGACGCCCGAGGAGATGACCGGCTTCGTCGACGCGATGATCGCGGCGGCCACGACCTTCGATCTCGAGGTCGAGGCCCTGGACATCGTGGGCACTGGCGGGGACCAGCTACACACCGTCAACCTGTCGACCATGGCCGCGCTGGCCGTGGCCGGAGCGGGGGTCCCGGTCGCCAAGCACGGGAACCGGGCGGCCTCCTCGTCGGTGGGCGCCGCTGACGTGCTCGAGGGCCTCGGTGTGCGCCTCGACGTCACCCCGACGACGATTCGCCGCTGCGTGCGCGAGGCCGGCATGGGCTTCATCTTCGCCCCCGTCTACCACCACGCCCTGGGCTACCTCACGCCGATCCGGCGCACCCTCAACTTCCGCACCATCTTCAATGTCCTGGGCCCGCTGGCCAATCCGGCCGGGGTGACGCGCCTGGTCGTCGGGGTGGCCCACCGCGACAACCTGGAGCCCATGGCCCAGGTGCTGGGCTCGCGGGGGATCGCCAAGGCGGTCCTGGTGTGCGCCGGTGATGGCATGGACGAGCTGAGCCTCGGCAGCGTGTCCGACATCGCGACCGTCGACGGCGACGGCGTGCGCGTCGAGCGCCTCGACGCGGGAGCCGTCCTCGGGCGCCGTCACAGCGCCGAGGAGGTCCGTGGCGGCGACATCGCCCACAACGTGGGGGTCGTCGAGAGGTTCCTCGGCGGCGCCGAGGATGCGGTGAGCGACGTGGTCCTGGCCAACGCCGCCCTGGCTCTGGTGGCCGCCGACCGCGTCACCAGCCTGCCCGAGGGATTCGAGTTGGCGCGCGACAGCGTGATCAGCGGGCGCGCCGCCACGGTCCTGTCCGGGCTCGTGGAGCTCTCCAACGCCGCCTCCTGAGGGAGGCTAGAGGAGGCGCAACTCGCTCTGGTAGCGGCGCGCGTTGGCCACGTAGAGGGCGACCGCCTCGGCGATGGCCGCCTCGTCGCTGCCGCCCTCCTTGATGATCGCCGGGACGCCGACGGCCAGGGCCCCCGGGGGCACCACGCCACGATTGCGCACCACAGCACCGGCCGCGACGGTGGCGCCGGTGTGCACGTGGGCGTGGTGCAGGACCACCGAGCCGCTTCCCACCAGCGCGCCGTCGTGGATGACGCAGCCCTCCAGGTGCACGATGTGGCCGATGACGCAGTTGGCGCCCACGACGGTCGGGAACTCGGCGACGGCGTGCACCACGGTCCCGTCCTGGATGGAGGTCCGCTCGCCCACCAGGATCGTCCCGTAGTCGCCGCGTAGCACGGCCCCGGGCCAGATCGAGGCCTGCGCACCCACGTGCACGTCGCCGATGACCACCGCATCGGGGTGGACGAAGGCTTCGGGGTGGATGGTGGGGACGCGGTCCCCCAGCGCGTACAGGGTCATGACTCCTCCTCGGACTAGTGGGCCAGCCAGGAAACTAACTGATACAGGCGGTAGGCGAGATAGATCACCGAGGCCACCAGGAAGAACTTCCAGCGCAGGGGAATCGGCTCGCGGACCGGGGTCTCCACGGGACGGCCACAGACCTCGCACACGTCGCCCTCGACGGGCCGGTCACAGTGCTCGCACCACGTCGCCATCACTCCACGCGCACCCGCAGCCGCACGGGCGTGCTCCCCAGCTCGAAGCGTTCGCGCAGTCCGCGCTCCAGGTAGCGCAGGTAGGTCGGGGGCATCCGACCGGAGGCGAACAGGGTGATCGTCGGCGGCTCGATGGCGCCCTGGACCGCGTAGCGCACCCGGCCCGTCGGGGAGGGGTGCCGCGCCTGCAGGTCGCGGATGGCGCGGTTCAGGGCTCCGGTCGGGATGCGCTTGACGTAGTCGGTGGCCGAGGCGCGCAGCGCCGGCAGCAGCCGGTGGACGCCGCGCCCGAGCAGCGCCGACATCGTGAGGATGGGCGCGTCACCGAGGAAGGCCAGCCGATGCTCGAGGGTGGCCAGCGTCGTGGGGCGGTCCTCGGTCGCCACGAGCTCCCACTTGTTCACGACCACCACGGCCGGGCAGCCCGCGGCGGCGATGCGCTCGGCCAGGCGCTGATCCTGCCCGGTGGCTCCCACCGTCGCGTCCACCACCAGGACGGCGAGGTCCGCCCGGTCGAGCGCCTCCAGGCTGCGCAGCACCGCGTAGGTCTCGAGACCCGCCTCGGTGCGCGCCCGGCGCCGCATGCCCGCGGTGTCGATGATGCGGATGGGTCCCTCGTCGGTCTCGAGCAGGGTGTCGATGCTGTCGCGCGTCGTCCCGGGCAGGTCGTGGACCACCGAGCGCTCCTCGCCGAGCAGGCGGTTGAAGAGCGTCGACTTGCCCACGTTGGGCCGACCCACGATGGCGACGCGCAGCACCCCGTCGTCGTCGTCGTCGTCCTCGCTCTCCCCCGCCTCCTGGCTGTCCGGGTCGGCGGGCGCGTCAGCCGACCCGAGACGCTCGACCAGCAGGTCGAGCAGGTCGCCCGCGCCGCGCCCGTGCAGGGCGCTCACGCCGATCGGCTCGCCCAGCCCCAGGTTCAAGAACTCCCAGATGGTGGGCTCGTGGGTCGAGGCGTCGACCTTGTTGACCACCACGACGTGGGGGCGCCCCGAGCGCCGGACCCACTGGGCGACTGCCAGGTCCTCGTCGACCGGGCCGGTGCCCGCGTCCACCACCACCAAGACCAGATCGGCCTCGGCCAGGGCCCGTGAGGACTGGGTCGCCACCTTGCGCTCCAGGTCGGTCCCGCGCTCGACCCAGCCCCCGGTGTCGATGAGGTCGAAGGCGATCCCCGCCCAGTCGACGGGCACGACCTTGCGGTCCCGGGTCACGCCGCGGTGCTCCTCGACGACCGTGATGCGCCGCCCGGCCAACCGGTTGACCAGGGAGCTCTTGCCCACATTGGGACGTCCCACGACGACGACCTGGGACCGCGTCACGCGCCGGCCCCCACTAACTCATCGAGCGCCTCGCGCAGCGCCAGCCCGCTCGTGGGCACCGTGCGCACCGGCCGGGGCAGGTCGGCGGGACTCAGGCCGTCGAGGAATCGACCCTCCGAGAGCGTGACGTCGGGCAGCACGTAGACCCCGTCGGCGGGCTGGGAGGCCAGGACGCTCGTGAGGTCCTCGCCCGTCAGCAGGCCGCTCACCTTGATGTTGCCGCCGAAATGGGTGTTGGGCACGGCGAGCACCTCGCAGTCGTAGCCGTGGGCCCCGAGGAGCTCGCGCAGCAGCGGGGCGGCGTACTCGCCCGTCAGGATGCGGACGGGACCCGAGGCGGGCGCGCCGGCCTGGCCGCGCGCCGCGCGGTAACCCCAGGCAGGCGCCCCGTCGACCGACTGGAAGAAGCCGCTGCCCAGGGTCGCCATCGGGCGGCGCTCGGCGAAGCTGCGGGCGAACGACGCGAACATGCCAATGCCGTTCTCGGCCTCGTCGAGGGACTCGTAGAAGTCGGCGGCCGGCAGCGCAGCGCCGGCGACCAGGTAGAACTCGTCGCTGGCGTAGAAGATCGGCCGTCCGAGGACCTCGGTGGCCACGGCGCGGTAGGTGTCGAGGAGCCCGAGCACGTGGCGGGCCTCCTCGGGGGTGTGGCTGCGCAGGTCGGGCTCGCTGGAGAACCGGCTGATCCCGAGCGGCACCAGCGCGACGCTGGCCACCCGCGGATACTGGCTGATGATGTCCTGGAGCGTGCGCTCGAGGGCGTCACCGTCGTTCAGGCCGGGGCACACGACGACTTGGGCGTGCACGCTCACGCCGGCGCGCAGCAGCTCGTCGAACCAGCGCAGGCTGGTCGCGCCGCGCGGGTTGCGCAGCAGGCGGGCGCGCAGGCGCGGGTCGGTGGTGTGGACCGACACGTAGAGCGGGGAGAGCCGCTCGTCGATGACGCGCTCGAGGTCCAGCTCGGTGAAGCGCGTCAGGGTCGTGTAGTTGCCGTAGAGGAAGGAGAGGCGGTAGTCGTCGTCCTTGACGTAGAGGGACCGCCGCATGCCCTTGGGCAGTTGGTAGATGAAGCAGAAGGTGCAATGGTTGTCGCAGGTGCGGATCCGGTCGAAGACCGCCGAGTCGATGGTCAGGCCGAGGGGCTCCCCGGGTCCCTTGGCCACGTGGAGCCGGCGTGCCAGGGCCGCACCCGTGGCGCGCACCACCAGCTGGACGTCGGGTCCGTCGATCAGCTGCTGGTACTCGATGATGTCGGTCGGCGTGCGCCCATTGACGCTGATCAGCTCGTCGCCCACGCGCGCCCCCGCGCGGTCCGCCGGGGAGCCCGGCAACAGCGTGGCAATGCGGGCCGTCGTCACTGTGACAGCCTAGTGGCGACCCCGTCGGCGAGAGTCGAGGATCGCCTCGGTAGGCTCGAGTCCGTGGCGGTCGATCGCGTGCTCCTGGCTGAGCCTCGCGGCTTCTGCGCGGGCGTGGAGAAGGCCATCAAGGCCCTCGACTGGATGGTGCGCATCTTCGAGCCGCCGGTGTACTGCTACCACGAGATCGTCCACAACCGCCATGTCGTGGCCCACTTCCGCTCCCTCGGCGTCGTCTTCGTCGACGACATCGCGGCCGTGCCGGCCGGCGCGCCGGTGATGCTGAGCGCCCACGGGTCCCCACCCTCGGTGATCGAGGCCGCCCGTCAGGATCGCCGCGTGGTGGTCGATGCGGTGTGCCCGCTCGTGACCAAGGTGCACCACGAGCTCAGGGTCCGGGCTCGTAAGGGCTACACCGTCTTGTACGTCGGCCACGACGGCCACGAGGAGGCGGTGGGCACCATGGCCGTGGCGCCCGAGGCCGTCCGGCTCCTCGAGACCGTCCAGGACGTCGCCGAGCTCCCCGATCTCGCCGGTCCGCTGGCGCTGCTCAGCCAGACCACGCTCAGCCTCGACGAGTGGCAAGACGTGCGCGCCGCCATCACCGACCGGTTCCCCGACATCTGGGTCCCCAACCGCAGCGACCTGTGCTTTGCCACCACCAATCGCCAGGCGGCCCTCCGCGAGATCGCCCACCAGGCCGACGCCGTCGTGGTCATCGGCTCGGCGAACTCCTCGAACACGGTCGCCTTGACCAAGGTCGCCGCGTCCCCGGCGCGCCGCGTGCTGCGCGTGAACGGTGCCTCCGAGCTGCCCGACGACCTGGAGGGCGTCATCGCGGTGACGGCGGGCGCGTCGGCTCCCGAGTACCTGGTCGACGAGGTCATCGCCACGCTGGCGCCCGCCCACGGGGTCGACGTGGTTCGCACGACCGACGAGGACGAGTACTTCCCCCCGCCGCCCGAGCTGCGCGAGCTGGTGCGGGCGCTCGGCGCCTTCCTCGACGCGTGCTTCGGCCGTCCCAGCGCGGAGGCCGGCTCGCCCACGGATCGCGACGTCACCGCCGCCGAGGTCCTCGATCCCCGGCGACGCTCCGGGGCGCCGAGCCCCGCGAACTAGAATGGGCGGTCGCGCCCTCGCTGCTCGGGCGCCCACCGAGAGGAGTGCGATGGCCCACGACCTGGAATCGAGGCGGCTCGCGGGCCTGCGCGACTACGTCATCGCCCAGGCGCTGGAGCGCGCCGAGCGCGAGTACCCCGACATCGTCGCCCAACCCATCGTCGCGTCCCTGTGCGCCTACGAGGAGGAGGGCGCCATCGGCGCGGTGCTGGAGAAGATGCCGGCCACCATCGACGGCCAGCCCTACACCATCCTGGTGGTCGTGGATGGGGGCCACGACCGCACCGCCGAGATCGCCCGCTCGTTCCCCGGCGTCGTGGTGATCGAGTTCCCCTCGAACCTGGGCCACGGCGTGGCCCTGTGGGTGACCTACCGCTGGTGCATCGAGCGCCACGTGGAGCACGTCGTGACCCTGGACGCCGACGGGCAGAACGATCCGGCCGAGATCCCCTCCCTGCTCGGTCCGCTGCTGGCCGACGAGGCCGACCTGGTCGTGGCCTCGCGCCGCCTCGGGGTCGACGAGACCTCCGACCGCTTCCGCAAGCTCGGCGTGCGCTTCTTCTCGCTGGTGATGAACCGCATGACCGGCGCGCACCTGACGGACACCTCGACGGGCTACCGCGCGCTGCGCGTGGCCATGCTGGCCGACGTCGTGGACCGCCTGCGCCAGGAGCAGTACCAGACGGCCGAGCTGCTCATCACCTGTCTCAAGCGGGGCTGGCGCGCCGCCGAGGTGCCGACGGTCTGGCACCCCCGCCAGGCCGGGCAGACCAAGAAGGGCACCAACTGGCTCTTCGGCGTGCGCTACGCGCGCGTGGTGTTCGGCACCTGGTGGCGCGAGCGCTAGCCGTGCGCGCGCAGCGCGCCGTCGAGCGCTGACTGCAGACCCGCGCGCAGCTGCTCGGTGGCCGCCGTGATCGCTGAGCGGGCCACGCGACCCTCGGCGTGCGGCGGGTCGATCGGCGGTCCTACGACCAGGTGGACGCGCACGGGCCGCACCATGCGGGCGCTGGCGGGCAGAGCCTGGTCGCTGCCGGCGATGCCTACCGGCACCACGCGCGCGCCGGTGCGGCTGGCGATGAACATCGCCCCGTCGAGGATCTCCCCGATGCGCGGCCCGTCACGGCGGGTCCCCTCGGGGAACATCACCAGCGCGTGACCGCGGCGCAGGACCTCCTCGGCCAGGCGCAGGGACTCGCGGTCGGCGGCCGCGCGGTTGACCGGGAAGGCCCCGAGATGGCGCAGGACCGTCCCGAGCACGGGCACGCCGAAGAGCTCGGCCTTGGCCATGAAGAAGACCTTGCGCGGTGAGATGAACAGCGTGAGCATGAAGTCGAGGTTGGAGCGGTGGACCGGGGCCACCAGCACCGGACCGGTCGCCGGGATGTTGGACGCGCCCGTGACCCGGGGGCGCAGGAGCACGCGCCCGAGGCCCGACAGGAGGGCGGCGGCCACGCGGTAGAGCGGCGTGCGCGCCGGATTGAGGATCAGCTCGACGTTCTCAGACACGACACGATCTCCTCGACAACGGTCTCGACGCTCAGGTTGGTGGTGTCGATCACCACCGCGTCGGCCGCCTGGACCAGGGGCGACACGACGCGGGCGTGATCGGCCGTGTCCCGGCGCCCCAGGGCCTGCGCGCTCTCGTCCTCGCGGCGCCGGGCGCGCTCGGCGAACGAGGCGGTCAGGTACACCTTCAGCGTGGCGTGCGGGAAGACCACCGTGGTGATGTCGCGCCCCTCGACCACCGCGCCGCGCATCTGCGCCGCGGCCCACGCCCGCTGGCGCTCGACCATGGCCACGCGCACGCCGGGGATGGCCGCGACCGCCGAGACGTGGTCGTTGACCGGGTCCGAGCGGATCTCGCCTTCCACGTCGCGACCGTTGATGCTCACGCGCGGCGTCGTGGCGATCACGGCGGCCGCGGCGAGGGCGATCACGGCCGCTTCGTCGTTGACGGGGACGCGCTGGGCGAGGACCTCGGCGGTCACCGCGCGGTACATCGCGCCGGTGTCCAGGTACGCCCATCCCAGCCGCCGGGCCAGCGTGCGGGCGACCGTCGACTTGCCCGAGCCTCCCGGACCGTCGATGGCGACGATGTCCGGGCTCACGCGAGTGCCTCCAGGCGCTCGAAGAAGGTGGGAAAGCTCGTGGCGACGGTCTCGGCACCGCGCACGCAGGCCCCGGCGCCGGCCACGCCGGCCACGGCGGCCGCCATCGCCATGCGGTGGTCGAGACCGGCGTCGAGCTCGACGCGGGCGAAGCGCCGGCTCGTGCCCAGCCCCTCGACGTAGAGGTCGTCGGCCTCGCCCCACGCCCGCGCCCCCAGAGCCCGGGCCAGGGCGATACTGGCGGCGAAGCGGTCCGACTCCTTGACCCGGAGCTCTCCCACGTCGCGAAAGACGGTCGTCCCGGTCGCCGCCGCCGCCGCGACCGTCAGGGCCGGCACCTCGTCGACCGAGGGGATCTCGGCCGCGTGCACCTCGGTCGCCCCCAGGGTCGAGGTGCGCGCGTGCAGGGCGGCACGCCCCTCGCCTCGCGCCAGGGTGACCGCGCCGCCCATGCGGGCGAGCACCGCCACGAAGCCCAGGCGCTCGGGCTCGTCGGCCAGGTCCGGGATGTCCAGGGAGGCGTCGCGGTGGATGCAGGCCAGGACGGCGAAGAACGCCGCCTGGGACGGGTCAGCCGGGATCCGCCAGTCGTGCGGGCGGGGTCGGGCCGGCCACACGCGCACCCGCCTTCCGGCCCCGACGTCCTCGACGTCGACGCGCACGCCGGCCGCCAGCAGCATCGACTCGGTCGTCGCGCGCGTGCGCACGGCCTCGCGCACCGTCGTCGGCCCCTGAGCGTTGAGCCCGGCGAGCAGGATCGCCGACTTGACCTGGGCACTGGGCACGGGCACCGTGTAGTCGATGCCGACGAGCACATCGCGGCCCACGACCCGCAACGGGGCGCTGCAGTGCTCGCCGGTGCCCTCGAGGTCCGCGCCCATGGCCCGCAGCGGCACGGCGACGCGGTCCATGGGTCGTCGCGACAGCGAGGCGTCGCCGACCAGCCGGTGCGTCCCGGTGATCGTCGCCACGACGCCCGCGACCAGGCGCATCGTCGTGCCGGAGTTCCCGCACTCCAGGGCCGCGCGCGCCGGGGCCAGGCCCGCCGACCCGTTGACGACGAGGGTGGCACCGGCGCTGTGGACGCTGGCCCCCAGCGCCCGCACGATCCCCAGGGTCCGCGCGACGTCCTCGCCCCCCGAGAGGTGCTCGATGCGACTTGGGCCGTCGCTGAGGGCGCTGAGCAGCACCGCGCGGTGCGACGCGCTCTTGTCCCCGGGCACCTCTACCGCCCCGCGCAGGCGCCCGGCCGGCTCCACGCAGCGCATCAGGGCGCCTCGCGGCCCACGGTGAACCCGCGGCGCGCCAGGTCGTCGGCCAGGAGCGCCACCTGGTCGGCCTCCACGGCCAGCAGCAGGGTGCCGCGCACCCCCTCGATGCCGTGGGCGATCTCGATGTCGTAGATGTTGACGCCGAGCTCCGAGGCGGCCGTCGTGATGGTGGCCAGCTCTCCCGGGCGGTCCGAGACCGGCACGCGCAGGTAGGCCAGCTGGTCGGCGCGCAGGGCCCGGCCCGGCAGGTGGCGGCGGGAGACGGCCGCGCGGCGCAGGGCATCTTCCAGCCGGTCCCCGTCGCCGCGCTCGATGGTCTCGCGCAGGTCGGCCAGGCGCGCCTGGAGGGAGTCCAGGGCCCCCACGACGGCGTCGCGGTTCTCGAAGAGCACGTCGGGCCAGATCCCCGGGTCCCCGGCGGCAATGCGCGTCATGTCGCGGAACCCGCCCGCGGCCAGCTGTAAGAGGACGACCTCCTCCTCGGCGACGGCGGCAGCCTGGTTCATCAGGGCCCCGGCCACCAGGTGCGGCACGTGACTGGCCAGGGCCACGAGCCGGTCGTGGTCGTCGGGCGCCATCGCGATCACGTTGACGCCCAGCTCGCGCAGCACCCCGTGGACCCGGGTGTAGAGCTCGGGCGACGTGACCGCCGTGGGGGTGAGCACCCACGTGCAGCCGGTGAACATGTCGCGGCGCGCGCCGGCCAGCCCGCGCTGCTCGGAGCCGGCCATCGGATGGCCACCCACGAACCGCGGGTCGGCGATGGCGCCGACGATCCCCGCCTTCACGCCGGCCACATCGGTGACGACCACCGCCTCGCCGCCCAGGCGCGCCAGGATCTCCCGCGCGGCGCCCACCACGGCGCGCGCCGGGGTCGCGATCACCACCAGCTCGGTTGCCGGGACCGGCTCGGGCCCCGTGACGATGCCCTGGGCGCGGGCGCTCTGGGCAGCGATCGCGTCGCGATCGTCTCCCGTGACGCTCCAGCCCCGCTCCCCCAGGGCCAGGGCGATCGAGCCACCGATCAGTCCCAGGCCGACGACGTGCGCGTAGCGCCTACTCGGGGAGGTCATCGCGCAGGGCTCGGGCGTCGTGCAGGTAGACGTGGTGGATGGGCACCGCCGGGTCGGCGTAGACGTGTAGGAGGATGCGCACGCACCGCCGCATCGAGCCCGGGACGTCGATCTCCGAGGCGCACAGCAGGGGCACGTCGCCGAAGCCGATGCTGCGCGCGGCGGTAGCCGGGAAGGCGGCGGTCAGATCGGGCGACGTGGTGAAGATCACACTGACGACGTCGTCGTGGGCCAGCCCGTTGCGCTCCATCAGCTGGCCCAGCAGCTCGACGGTCACGACCCCAATGGCCTCGGCGGTGTTGGCCTCACAGGTCGTCGCCCCCCGCACCGCTCGGAGCAGTCGTTGCGTCATGGGGCGATCGTAGAAGGCGCGTCCCCCACGGGGCCAACCGACTCGACCAGGCGACGCACCTCGAGGGCGCTCAGCGGGCGCCACGCGCCCGGGGCCAAGGAGACGTCGTGGATCGGCCCGATCCGCGTGCGCACCAGGCGCTGGACGTCGTGGCCGACGGCCGCGCACATCCGGCGGACCTGGCGGTTGCGTCCCTCGTGGATCACGATGCGCAGCACGCCCGGCGCGACGCGGCTGACCTGGGCCGGGCTGGTGACGCCGTCATCGAGCTCGACGCCCTCGCGCAGGCGGCGGATGGCGCCGGGTGCCGGGTCGCCGCTCACCTGCACCAGGTACTCCTTGGGCACGTGGCTGCTCGGGTGGGTGAGCAGGTGCGCCAGGCGGCCGTCGTTGGTCAAGAGCAGCAGGCCCTCGGTCGCCCGGTCCAGGCGACCCACCGGGAAGACCCGCACCGGGCTCGAGATCAGGTCCAGCACGGTCTGGCGCCCCTGGGGATCCATAGCCGTGGTGACGACGCCGACGGGCTTGTTGAGCAGCAGATAGACCGACTCCTGGTCGACCAGCGCGATGCGTCCGTCGACGCGGAGCTCCTGGCGCGCCCCGTCGACGCGGTCACCCAGCACCGCGACGCGCGCGTCGATGGTCACGCGCCCCGCGCTGATCAGCAGCTCGCAGGCTCGGCGCGACCCGTAGCCGGCGCGTGCCAGGGCCCGTTGGACGCGCTCCTCGGCCACTACGACGCCCCGGGCAGGCCCTCGTCGGCGAGCTCGTCGGCCGCCGAGAGGGGGACCAGGAACTGCTCGATGGGCGGCAGCTGGTCGAGCGAGGAGAGTCCCAGGCGGTCCAGGAAGTGGTCGGTGGTCCCGTAGAGGATCGACTGGCCGGGGCCGGCCACGCGGCCGTGCTCCTCGATGTAGCCGCGTTGTTCGAGGAGCCGGGTCACGCCGTCGACGTTCACCCCGCGCAGGGCGGAGATCTGCGACCGGCTGATGGGCTGGCGGTAGGCGATGATCGCCAGGGTCTCTAAGGCGGCCGAGCTGAGCCGCGTGGTGAGGCCGCGCGAGGCGAAGCGCGAGACCCACGGCGCCATGTCGGGCGCCGTGGCCAGCACCCAGCCACTGGCCAGATGGCTGAGCACGAATCCGCGTCGCTCCTCCTCGTACTGGCGCGCCAGCTCCTGGAGCGCCTCGAGCACCTCGGCGGCGTCGGCGCCCACCACGTCGGCCAGCTCCTCGGTGCTCACCGGCTCGATGGCCACGCACACCAGGGCCTCCAGGCGCTGCTCGAGCGAGTCCTCATCCCTCATAGACGTCGATCCTTCCCAGGTCCACGGAGCTGGCTCCCCCGATCCAGGTCACGTCGAGGTCGCCGAAGGTGCGCCCCTGTCCCAGATCGACTAGTCCCAGCTTGCACAGCTCCAGCAGTGCCAGGAAGTGCACGATCAGCTCGATGCGCGTGCCCAGGCCCCGCGTGAGCTCCCGGAACGACTGATGGGGCTGGCCCGGCAACCGCTCGGCGAGCACTGCCACGGTCTCGGCGACCGTCACCGCGTCCACGGTGACGTGATCCAGGGCGATCAGGGCGCTGGGCTTCTCCTCGAGCGCGCGCAGGAAGGCCCGGGCCAGGTCGGCCGGTCGCACGCCGGCCAGGAGGTCGGGGGGGGCGGCCACGAAGCCGTCGTCGAGGCCGCGCTGGCGGCGCACCGAGCGCTCGGCCCGGGCCAGGAGCCCGTAGAGGTGGTCGGCCGCCGCCGCGTACGTGCGCAGCTCGAGCAGGCGCGCGAGCAGCACGTCGCGCTCGTCCCAGCCCACCAGCTCCTCGTCGAGGTCGGGCTCGTCGGCGCTCGGCAGCAGCTGGCGGCTCTTCAGCTCGACGAGGATGGCGGCCAGCAGCAAGAACTCGGACAGGTCGTTCGGGTCGATCCGGCTGGCCGGGTCCACCAGGTGGGCGACGAAGTCGTCCACCACGGGCGCCAGGGCCAGGTCCAAGATGTCGATCTCGTGGCGGGCGACGATCTGCACCAGCAGGTCCAGGGGACCGCTGAACGACGGCGTCGTCACGACGTAGGTCACGGCGAAACACTACCGGAGGCCACCTCGTGCCACTTCTCTAGACTTGGCCGATGCGCGTGTTCTCCGGCATCCAGCCTTCGGGCGACCTGCACGTGGGCAACTACCTGGGCGCCCTCCAGCAGTTCGTCCGCGCCCAGTCGGTCGACGCGTTCTACTGCGTCGTCGACCTGCACGCCCTGACCCTCGACTTCGAGCCCGTGACCTTGCGGGAGCGCACGACCGAGCTGGCCGCCGCGATGGTCGCCTCGGGCCTCGACCCCCAGCTTTGCACCCTGTTCGTGCAGAGCCACGTCTCCTACCACGCGCAGCTGTCCTGGCTGCTCGAGTGCGTCGCTGGCTACGGCGAGCTCACGCGCATGACGCAGTTCAAGGAGAAGTCCGACCGGGCCCACGGCGTGCGCGCCGGCTTGCTCACCTACCCGGTGCTGATGGCGGCCGACATCCTGCTCTACGACACCGAGGAGGTGCCCGTCGGCGACGACCAGCGCCAGCACCTGGAGCTCGCGCGCAACCTGGCCGAGCGCTTCAACAACCGCTACGGCGACACCTTCACCGTCCCGCGCGCCGTCACGCCCCCGGCGGCAGCCCGGGTGATGGACCTCCAGCAGCCCACGCGCAAGATGTCCAAGTCCGTGGCCAGCGAGCTGGGCACGATCTACCTGTTCGACTCCCCCGAGGCCATCACGCGCAAGATCGCCAAGGCCGTGACCGACACCGACGGCGAGATGGCCTTCGACTGGGAGCGCAAGCCCGGCCTGGCCAACCTGCTCGAGATGTTCGCCGGCTTCACCGGCGAGGACCCCCGCACGATCGCCGCGCGCTACCACCGCTACGGGGACCTGAAGCGCGACCTGGGCCAGGCGATGGTCGAGGCGCTGGCGCCCATCGCCGAGCGCTACCGCGCCTTGCGCGAAGACCCCGCCGAGCTGGCCTCGCTGCTCGCCACCGGGGCCGCCCGAGCCTCGGCGGTGGCCGCGACCACCTACCAGCGCGCCGCCGACGCGATGGGTCTGGCCCGCCCCTCCTGAGCCCCGGCTCAGAACAGCAGGTGCAGCCACCAGTTCTGCAGGTCGACCAGCCCGTTGGTCCCGATGTGGAAGACCAGGGAGTCCAGCAGGATCAGGACGATGACGATCGGCAGCGCCCGCGCGCGCAGGCGGTAGTAGTTGGGCAGGTGGCGGCGGGGCACGAACTGCTCGATGATCGCCGAGCCGTCGAGGGGCGGGATCGGCAGCATGTTGAAGACGGCCAGGATCAAGTTGACCAGACCCAGGTACTCCCCGAGGTCGAACTGCCACACCTGCTGGGTGACGTGGATGGCCAGCTCGCACAGTCCCCACCCGACTGCCGAGAGCAAGACGTTCATCGCGGGTCCGGCCAGCGATACGTAGAGCGTGTCGCGGCGCGGGTTGCGCAGGCGCGAGACGTTCACCGGCACGGGCTTGGCGTACCCGAAGGCCGGCAGGCCCGAGATGATGAGCAAGAAGGGCAGCAGCACCGTGCCGAAGGGGTCGATGTGGCGCAGCGGGTTGAGGGTCAGGCGGTGGCTCAGCTTGGCGGTGGGGTCGCCGAAGAAGTTCGCGACGTAGCCGTGGCTGACCTCGTGCAGCGTGATCGAGGGGATCACCGCGATGAGGAAGTACAGGTAGGACGGCACGCTACTCCTGAGCTCTGGGGTGGGCGCGAGCGTACACGTCGCGCAGCGAGCGGTTCGACACGGCGGTGTAGAGCTGGGTCGTCGCGACGCTGGCGTGACCCAGGAGCTCCTGGACGACGCGGATGTCGGCCCCGTGCTCGAGCATGTGGGTCGCGCAGCTGTGGCGCAGCACGTGGGCGCTGACGCTGTGGCGGGGGATGCCCACCACCAGGGCCCGCCGCGCGATCACCACGTCCACACCCTGACGGGTCAGCACTCCGCCGCGGCTGTTGAGCAACAGATGCGTCTCGCGCGTCGAGCGCGCCAGGGCGGGACGGCCGCCCGGGGCCAGGTAGTGATCCAGCGCCGTGGCCAGCGCCGCGCCTAAGGGGACGAGGCGCTGGCGATCGCCCTTGCCGATCACCGTGATCAGGCCCTCGGCCCGGTCCAGGTCCTCGAGGCGCACCCCGACGGCCTCCGACACCCGGCACCCGGTGCCGTAGAGCAGCTCGAGCAGGACCCGGTCACGCCGGTCGCGCGGGGTCGCGTCGGGCACGGCGTCGATGAGCCGGGCGACCTCGGCCTCGCCGAGCGGCTTGGGCAGGGAGGACGCGCGGCGCAGGCCGCGCAGGTAGTCGGTCGGGTCGCTGGCCAGCACCCGCTCGGCGACCAGGAACCCGAACCAGCCCCGCAGCGAGGCGATGGCCCGGGCCACCGAGGCCGGGGCCCGGGTGACCCGCAGGCTCGCGACGTAGGAGGTCAGATCTTCGCTCGACACCTCCTCGATCCCTCGCGGGGCGACGAAGGCCAGGAACTGCTCCAGGTCTCGCCGGTACGCCTCGACGGTGGCGCGGCTGCGGCCGCGCTCGACCGTCAGCCAGACGACGTACTCCTCCAGGGCGCCCTCAGGCATCCGGGAAGAGGTCTCCGGCCAGGCGGTGCAGGGCCACGGTCAGCGTCGCGTCGACGGGCTCCCCGCTGCGCACCAGGGCAAAGAGCTCGTGCGGCTCCACCCAGGCCACGCTGGAGGCCGCCTCCTCGGGGCCCGCGGGATCGCGCGCCGTCTCCTCGATGCCGGTGGCCTCGAAGACGTGCATGACCTGGCTCGTCCAGCCCGGCGAGACCAGGAGCCGAGCCAGCAGGCGCCAGTGTCGCGCCGTGACACCGAGCTCCTCGGCGAGCTCGCGCTCGGCCGCGGCCTGGGGCTCCTCGCCCTCGTGGTCCAGGGTTCCCGCGGGGATCTCCGTCGTGACCCGGTCGACGGTCGCGCGGTACTGGCGCACGACGCCGACCCGCCCCTCGGCGTTGAGGGCCAAGATGGCCACGGCGCCCGGATGCACCACGACGTCGCGGTGGAAGGCACCACCGGCCCCCTCGATGGTGCGCCGCTCGACGCGAAAGACCCGCGAGGTGAGGAGTGTGGCGGCCGCGGTGATCCGGAAGGGGCTCACGGGGCGACGTCGACGGTCGCGGGGTCGATGAGGTGGGGCACCCGGCCCTCGACCCGCGTGACCGCGGCCATCAGCAGTCCGGCGAAGAGGGGGTGGGGCCGGTCCGGGCGCGACTTGAACTCGGGATGCGCCTGGGTCCCCACGAAGTAGGGGTGGCCGGGCAACTCCACGAACTCGACCAGCCGGCCGTCCGGGGAGATCCCGCAGCAGCGCATCCCGTGGGCCTCGTACTGCTCGCGGTAGCGCAGATTGAACTCGTAGCGGTGGCGGTGGCGCTCGGAGACCACGCTCGTCCCGTAGAGGGCGGCCACCTGGGATCCCTCGCTGAGCAGCGCCGGGTAGGCGCCCAGGCGCATCGTGCCGCCCAGGTCGACCACCTCGTTCTGCTCTGCCATCAGGGATATCACCGGCGCCGAGGTCGTCACCGAGAACTCCGTGGAGTGGGCGTCGGGCAGTCCCAGGACGTGGCGGGCGTACTCCACGACCATCACCTGCATCCCCAGGCAGATACCGAGCAGCGGTACCTGGTGCTCGCGCGCGATGCGCGCGGCGGCGATCATCCCCTCGATCCCCCGCTCGCCGAAGCCGCCCGGGATGATCATGCCGTCGAGCTGGTCGAGCTGCTCGGCGCTGATCTCCTCGGGCACGCGCTCGGCCTCGAGCCAGGTGATGTCGACGTCGGCCCCGAGGGCGAAGCCCGCGTGGCGGATCGCCTCGGCCACCGACAGGTAGGCGTCGGGCAGGGTCACGTACTTGCCGACCACGCCGATGCGCACCCGGCGGTAGGTGTTGTGCACGCGCCGCACGACCTCGTTCCACGCGCTCAACTCGATCGGGTGGTCGTCGAGGTTCAAGTTCAGCGTGGCACACACGATGTTGTCGAGGCCCTCGCGGCGCAGCGCCACGGGGATGTCGTAGATGCTCGACTCGTCGATGGCCGAGATCACCGCGTCGATGGGCACGTCGCACAGCAGCGAGATCTTGCGCTTCAAGCCGTCCGAGATCGGCTGATCAGAGCGGCACACGATCACGTCGGGCTGGATGCCTCGCGAGCGCAGCTCGGTGACCGAGTGCTGGGTCGGCTTGGTCTTCTGCTCCCCCGAGGGCGCCAGGTAGGGAACCAGGGTGAGGTGGACGTAGCAGACGTTGCCGCGCCCCGCGTCCCGGCGGAACTGGCGAATGGCCTCGAGGAACGGGACGATCTCGATGTCGCCGACGGTCCCGCCGATCTCCACGATGACGACGTCGGCCCCCGAGGCCCCGGCGCGGCGGATCCGCTCCTTGATCTCGTCGGTGATGTGGGGGATCACCTGCACCGTCTTGCCCAGGTAGTCGCCGCGGCGCTCGCGGGCGATCACTGTCGAGTAGATCGAGCCGGTCGTGGAGTTCGAGGTGCGGCTCAGCGACTCGTCGATAAAGCGCTCGTAGTGCCCGAGGTCGAGGTCGGTCTCGCCCCCGTCGTCGGTGACGAACACCTCGCCGTGCTCGCCGGGGTTCATCGTGCCCGGGTCAACGTTCAAGTAAGGGTCGAGCTTCACCATGGTGACGCGGAACCCTCGAGACTTGAGGAGGCGGCCCAGCGATGACGCCGTCAGACCCTTGCCCAGAGAACTGGAGACACCGCCCGTGACAAAAACGAATTTCGTCTCCGCCACCGATCGATCCACGGAGCATCAGTTTAGCGGTGCCTCCACCCTCCCCCGGTCACCCTCACGAGCCACTCAGCAGCCGTCGCGCCAGGGCCCGCGACTCGCTGCGGGCCCCGGATCCCGCCAACATCCGGGCGATCTCCTCGACGCGCTCCTCGCCGGCCACCGCGCGCACGGTGGTCACGGCTCGCCCTTCCCGGGTCTCCTTGTGCACCACGAAGTGGCGCTGGGCCCGGGCGGCGACCGACGCCAGGTGGGTCACCACCAGCACCTGGCGGGCCTGGGCGACCTCGGCCAGGCACGCGCCAATCTGCTCGGCCACCGCTCCCCCCAGCCCGGCGTCGACCTCGTCGAAGACGCCAACGGCGTCCTCGACCCCCGACACCAGCGCCACGGCCAGCAGCAGGCGGCTCAACTCTCCCCCGCTGGCCACCTCCTCGACGGGCCCCTCGGCCCGGCCCGGGTTGGTCCGCACGAGCAGCCGGACCGCCGAGCCGTCGACGCCGCCCACCTCGAGGCGCACCGCCCCGCCGGCCAGGGCGACTCGAGCCAGCTGGTCCGTGACCGCCGCGCCGAAACGCGCGCCGGCCTCCTCGCGCTGGGCTCGCACGCGCGCACTGGCCTGCTGCTCGGCCTCGGCCGTCGCGGCCAGCTCGGCGTCCAGGAGCGCCAGATCCTCTTCCGCGCCACTCCAGCGCTCCAGGTCGCCCGCCCGCTGCTCGCGCGCCTCCAGGGCCGCTCCCAGCGAGCCTCCGTAGCGTCGCGCGACCCGGCTGAGCACGCCGACGCGCTCTTCGAGCTCGGCCACCTGGGCCTCGTCGAGGTCCTCGGCGTCCAGGAGTGCGCGCAGCTCGTGGCCCGCGTCGCGGGCCATCTCCAGCGCGCCGCGCAGCTGGGTCGACAGCTGCGCGGACTCGCCGGCTCCCTCGACGAGCGCGGCGATCCGGGCGATCTCCCCCAGCGCCGTCATCTCGCGGTCCCCGTCGAGGCGCTCCAGGGCCTCCAGCAGCGCGCTGCGCCGGGCGGCCCGCCCCTGCCAGCGCTCCAGGGTGGCCAGGGCCTGATCGAGCTCGTCGGGGGTCGTCAGTGCGGCCGCGCGCAGCTCGCTGAGCTCGAACTCGGCCAGGGCCCGGTTGCGCGCTCGCTCCTCGCGGTCCCCCCCCAGGTCGCTGCGGCGACGCCGCAGGTCGCGCTGGCGTACGCGCAGCCCGTCGAGCTCGCTCGTGTCCACAGCGCCGAAGCCGTCAATCAGGGCCAGCACCGCCGCCGGGCTGCGCAGGCGCAGCGACGAACGCTGGCCGTAGATCTCGACCAGGGACTCGGCCACCCGGCGCAGGCCGTCCACGCTGGTCACCTGGCCGTCGAGCACGCTGCGCAGGCGGCCGGTCGCCGTCAGCTCGCGGACCAGCAGGCGCTCGCCTCCTGCGCCGTCGCGCCACAGGGTGGCCACGCGCAGGTCGTCTCCGACCTCGCCCCCCGGTGACTCGCCGCCCAGGCACAGCGTCAGGGCGCCGACGAGCAGCGTCTTGCCGGCCCCGGTCTCCCCGGTCACCACGTTGAGGCCCGGGGCGAACTCCAGGGCGGCGTCGTCGATCAGGGCCAGTCCGCGCGCGTGCAGCTCGAGGAGCTGCGCCTTAGGCATGGCCCTCGCGCAGCCCCTCCCGCAGGCGATCGCCCAGCCGGTACCGGTGCGAGTCCTCGACCCGGACCTGCTCGGCGCTCGGGCGCACCAGGACCGACTCGCCCGCGCTGAGCGACCCGATCGTCCGGCCATCGGCCACGACCACCGCGCCCCGGCTCTGCGAGACGAGCCGGATCGTGCGCTGCCCGCTGACCACGATGGAGCGGTCGATGGTGAAGTGCGGGGCGATGGGCGTGAGCACCATCACGTCGAGCTCGCGATCAACCACCGGGCCGCCCGCCGAGAAGTTGTACCCCGTCGAGCCGGTCGGTGTAGCGACCAGCACGCCATCGGCCGAGTAGGTCAGAAACTCCTCGTCGTCCACGTAGCAGCGCACCCGGACCATGTGGCCCACCGAGGCGCGCTCGACGACCACCTCGTTGAGAGCGAACTGGCCGGTCGCCTCGTTGGGCAGCACGATCTCGAGAGCCAGGCGCTCCACCGTCGAGGGCGCCACCAGGGCTCGGCGCACGTCCTCGAGCACCTCGGAGGAGGGCACCGACAGGAGGAACCCCAGGCGTCCCAGATTGACGGCCAGGATGCGGGCACCGTGCGCGTGGGCCAGTCGCGCCGACTTCAGGAACGTGCCGTCGCCCCCGAGGCTCACGACGAGGGTGTCCGCAGCGATCGGCGCAGCGTGCTCGGCGTCGTCGTCAAGGAGCCGCACCGCCGTCGTGTAGCCCTCGTGATGGAGCTGGCGAGACACCTCGTCAGCCAGCACGATCGCGTCGGACCGATTCTTGAAAGTGGTGAAGACGAGGTCCGCCACGGTGCTCCTTGGCTCCATGGTAGACAACGGGCAGCACCGGCCCCGTCACCACGGCGGCACCCAGGTCCCCCACCCGTCGCGTCGCAGGTGCGTATCATCGGCGCGTGACGACCGGGGGCCGTGCTGGCGCACCACCCGCGCGCCGCCGCGACGCCGACCGCAACCGCCAGGCGATCCTGGTGGCGGCCCGCCGCCTCTACGCCGCGCGCCCCGGCGCTCCGCTCTACGAGGTGGCTCGGGTGGCTGGCGTCGGCCAGGCGACTCTCTACCGCCACTTTGCGGACCGGCCCACGCTCATCAGGACGCTGGCCCGCGAGGCCCTCGACGACCTGCGTGACCAGCTGCACGGCGGCCACGCTCCCCCGCTGACCAGAGCCGAGCGCCTGGACCTCGTCACCCAGGCGCTCGCCGCCTCGCATCCCCTGCTCGAGACGCTGCGCGACGCCCTGGCCACCGCGCCCGCGACGCGCGAGGAGCCGGCCGCGGCGTGGTGGCCCGACTCGGCGACGCGGTGATGGGCGCCCCCGCGGGGTCGGCGCCCGTGGCGGGGGACCGTGACGACGGCGAGATCGTGCTGGCGATGCTCTGTGGGGCCCTCGACGACCCTGGGGCAGACCCGGCACAGCGCGCCCGGATCGCGCGTCGCGTGGCGCAGATCGCCGACCTGGCGATCGACGCGATGCTGCGCCGTGGACCCCGTGAGCCGGGCAGCGACACTGACCAGCACTAGCCGATTCGGGTCGCCTCGTGCGGAGCGCTGACCCGGTAGGTGAGCAGCAGGGACCCGCTCGGCGATCCCACGCCCGACGTCAACGTGAGCCCCGGGGGGGCCAGGTCCTTTAGGAGCCGGCGACCCGACCAGGGTTGGCGCCATCACCATGCGCAGATAACTGCGTCCTGGGACGCGGTCACGTCGGCGAGATTCGCCGGCATCACGTCGTCCCGCGCGACCACGAAGTCCTGGGGGCCTCGGACACCCCATCGAGGGACAGCATGTCGTAGGCCACCACCTGGCGCACGCTCACCTCCTCGGCCCAGGCGGGATCGCACCGGGACGTGGTCCCGGCGCCGTCAGCACGTTGGACAGGCCCGCGGGGCCGGGCGCGCGGGTGGTCGGTTACCCGGAACCTCGCACCCGCGCGAGCAGTTCGGACCCGACCGACGTCGCGAAGAAGCCGACGTGGCCGAGCAGGTACCCGTGGTAGGCGAGGTCGCGATTGGTGGCATCGCCGAGCACGTCGCCGAAGTACTCGACTTCGGACAGGGCAAACTCGACGTGCGCGACCGGCAGGGTGGCGGCCAACGCCGCGCGGTCCCCCGCGCTCAAGGCGACGATCTCGTCGTAG
The DNA here is from genome assembly GCA_021785695.1 of Actinomycetes bacterium. Classification (GTDB taxonomy): domain Bacteria; phylum Actinomycetota; class Acidimicrobiia; order Acidimicrobiales; family RAAP-2; genus RAAP-2. Next base: position 994 of record JAJYEQ010000014.1, on the reverse strand, counting down.
CCGGCCAGAAGGGCATCCAGGCTCGCCACGTCCACCCCGACGCCCCCGCGGCCCGAGACGTCGAGCCAGTCGATGACGGCGCGCTCGAGGGCCACGGCCAGGTCGTGGAGCGCGAAGGTGCGGTTGGCCAGGCCCAGGTCGAGCACGCTCACGACCTCGCTCGTCGAGGGATCCCACGTCAGGTTGGAGGGATGCCAGTCCCCGTGCGTCCACTGGCGAACCAGCGAGCCGGTCACCGCGCGGGCGCCGGCGACCGGCTCGGCGAGCACCGCGGCGACGTCGCGTGCAAACGGGTAGGGGGCGAGGGCCCGCGCGAGTCCCGGCCGGGCCGCCAGGCGTGCGGCCACGGCGTCGGCGAAGTTCGGCGCGCCCACCAGGCCCACGTCGTCGAGCAGCACGTCGGGCGCGCTGGCGTGCTCGGCGAAGGACGCGGCGGCCTGGTGGAGGCGGGCCAGCGCGGCCCCGGCCCGTCGCGCGTGCTCGGTGCTCTGGTAGGGATACCACGAGGGAACGTCGCGGTAGAGGTCCTCTCCAGGGGCCACCTCGAAGACCTCGTAGCAGTACGGGCCCCTGCTGGCCACGCTGCAACCGTGGGGTCCGCGCCGGCACGCCGGAGTGCTCACTCCGTGGGCGCGCAGGTGATCGCCGAAGCGGTGCTCGACCTCGAGGCGCGCCGGCGAGCGTACCCGCGTGGCGTGGCGCTTGACGAACAGGTGCTCCTCACCCACGAGGACCCGGGCGGCGGCCGACATCGGGCGTGGGCTGTGCCAGAGGACCCGCACCGCCCCGCCGGTGATCCCGAGCTGCGCCAGGGGATCGACCAGCTCGTCTCCGACCAGGGGGGCCCAGTCGGGCCGGGCGGGCGTAAGGCCCATGCCGTGGACCCGGTGGCTCATGCGCTCGGGTTGGCCCCGCGCCGCCCGGAGCGTCCCTCGAGCCTCCCTAGGGAGAGGGTGGCGAGACCGGAGACGGCGAAGGAGATCAGCGATGCCGA
>JAJYEQ010000032.1 GCA_021785695.1 Actinomycetes bacterium | reverse complement strand
GTGGATACACCGGCGCGGTGGACGGTTATCTCTGGGGAGAACTCGGGACCGCCGCCGGGGAATTCTGGTGTCCGTCAGCGGGGAGAAATCTGTCCGCCACTGGGGAGTTTCTCATGACCGCTGACACTGTCTTAAGCGTTACGTCGCCCGAGAGATCTTTCAGGTGTTGACCACGAAATAGCTGCTTGACAAACATGAGAGCGTCCAAGGCAAGGAGATGCACCGCCACGCGAGTTTCACGATTGACACCGGCGTCCAAATCTATTTCTGCGATCCTCGCAGCCCCTGGCAGCGAGGATCTAGCGAGAACACCAACGGATTACTTCGGCAATACATGCCGAAGGGGACCGACCTCTCAACGCTCACTGCGCGTGATCGCGACCGCATCGCGAGCAGTCTGAACGACAGTCCACGCGCAACCCTCGGATTCATGAAACCATCGGAGAAACTTGCTGAGCTTCTTGCGCTGACTGGTTGAAACCGCCGGGGGGAGTGGCGATGGTGGTTGATGGGTCGTATCTGAACGACGAGCAGCGCGCCATGCGCGAGACGGTGCGCCGCTACGTGGACACGGTGGTGCGGCCCTTCATCGCGGCCGACCGCCTGCGCGAGTGGGACATGGACCCGACCCGCCGCCTGGCCCCCCACCTGCTCGAGGAGGCCGACGCGGCCGGGCTGCGCGCCCTCGGGGTGCCCGAGCGCTTCGGCGGTGTCCCCCTGGACCCGGCCACCGCGTCCCAGACGCTGGCCATGGTGGCCGCTGAGATCGCCCGGGGCGACTCGGGGCTGGCCGACAAGCTGGTCCAGAACTGGAAGATCAGCGTGCTGCTGGGGCGCTTTGCCACCGAGGAGCTCCAGGCGCACTGGTTCGCGCGCTACCTGGCCGAGCCCCAGTTCCTGATGGCCCACTGCCTGACCGAGCCGCGGGGGGCCTCGGACCGCTGGCTGCCCTACGACGTCGTCGCGACCAACATGGACACCCGGGCCGAGCGCCGCGGCGACACCTGGGTGATCAACGGGCGCAAGCAGTTCATCTCCAATGGCTACGACGCCACGCTCTACGTGGTCTACGCCACGACCGACGACGAGCAGCCGATGTCGCGGGGGACCTCGTCGTTCCTGGTGCCGCGCGACACGCCGGGCCTGGAGGTGACGCGCTGCAACGAGACCATCGGCGGGCGCTTCATGAACAATGGCGAGATCACGTTCACCGACTGCGCCGTGGGGGCCGACCACCTCCTGGTCGAGGGGGTGGCCCTGGCCCAGGCGGGGATCTACTTTCGCCCCGGCAAGGTGCTGGTCGCGGCCAAGAGCCTGGGCATCGGCCTGGGCGCCTACGAGGAGACCGTCGCCTGGGTCCACGACCGCGTGCAGGGGGGCCGACCGCTCATCGAGCACCAGGCCGTGGCCTGGCGCGTGGCCGACATGGCCACGCGGCTGGAGGCCGTGGCCGCCCTCTTGCGCCACGCGGCCCGCGCCGTCGACGAGGGCTGGCCCGAGGTCGACGCGCTGACCAACATGGCCAAGGTCTTCGCGGCGCGCGAGGTCGTGGCGGTCTGCCAGCACGCCGTCGAGCTCCACGGGGGCTACGGCGCGATGCTGGAGGTCGGCATCGAGAAGTCACTGCGCGACGCCCTGATCAACCTGCACTCCGACGGCACGACCGACGTCTCGCACTTCAAGATCGTCAAGGCCCTGTTCCCCACCACGGCCGGCACCTACGCCGGTGAGGGCGGCTGATCAGGGCCGCAGGCCCGCGTCGATCAGGTGCGCCAGCGTGGTCAGGGTGGCCATGTCGGCGCCCTCGGAGGGCCCCGAGTTGATCATCATGGCCACCAGGTAGGCGCGCGCCCCCTCGCGCACCAGGCCGGCGCTGTTGACCTGCCAGCCCACGCGGGGCTCGTGGTACCAGCCGTCCTTCATCTCGACGAACGCGCCGGGGCGCACGCCCCAGCCCACCCCGAAGCGCTCGAAGCTCGCCACCTGGGCCATGAGGGATCCCTCGAAGGCCCGGGCGGCCGGGCCCAGGAGCGCGTTGGGCTCGCTGATCACGCGCAGCAGCCGCAGCTGGTCGCGCGGGGTGGTCGCGATGGCGCCCCACGACCAGCTCGGGATCGTCTGGGTCATCCCGACCGCCTGGTCGAAGGCGGCGACCGCGTCGCGGCCCCCGGCCTGGGCCCACAGCACCGAGGCGGCGGGATTGCTGGAGTCCTCGATCATCGAGGTGGCCAGGCGCTGCTGGCGCGCGCTCAGGGGGTGGCCCCCCACCTGGGCCTCGTGGAGCAGGGTGGCCAGGATGTCGATCTTGACCAGGGAGGCGGTGTACTCGGGGATCCCGGGACGGTAGAGGTAAGTGAGGTGGCTGGTCAGGTCGTAGACGCCGGCGGTCAGGTGGCCCGTGACGCCCGCGAGGAAGGCCCGCGCGGCCGGGGTGGTGAAGGGGTTCTGGGTGCGGGCCCGCGGGGCCGTCGTGGTCGTCGGGGGGGCGAGCGTGGTCGACGTCGTGGTCGACGAGGGTGCGGCCGTCGAGGCAGGCCCCCGCCCGCTGGCCGGGCCCGTGGAGGCCGACCAGGCGATCAGGGCGCCCGCGGCCCCCAGCACGACCAGGGCGGCCGCCCCCGCGCGGCGATGGGCCCCGCGGCGTCGGTGGCGTGCCCGCACGGAGGTCGGGCTAGGGGGCCGCGGCGCGGCGCGCGCCCCGGGCGCCGGGCACCAGGGCCGCGGCGTGGGCGTGGCGCAGCTCGTCGAGCACGCTGTCGGGCACGGCCAGGTCGCCGGTGCGCCCGCGGCCGAGCGCGATGTCGGCCTTGTAGCTGCCGTGGTAGTCCGAGCCGCCCGTGGGGACCATTCCGGCCTGGCGGGCCAGGTGGACCATGAGCTGGCGGGTCGGCTCGTCGAGGCTGCCGTAGTAGGCCTCGACGCCGGTGACGCCGCGCGCCCGCAGCGACTCCAGGACGGCCGGCATCACCCGCGACGCCGCCGACAGGGGCTGGTCGTCGAGGTAGTTGTCCAGGGGGTGGGCGATCGAGACCACGACGCCCGAGCCGGCGACCGCCTCGAGGAACGAGGCCACCGTGATGGAGGCCTTCGGGATGTAGGCCCGCCCGTCGGCGCCCAGCCAGTCGCGAAAGAGCTGGTTCCACGTGTCCACGGTGCGCGGGCCCACGATCTCGGGGTGCAGCTCGAACATGGCGCGCGCGAAGTGGGGACGCCCCACCGAGTGCACCGAGCCGGCCAGGCCGGCCAGGTAGTCGAGGTCCAGGCGGGTGAAGCCCCGCTGGCGCAGCACGGCCACCAGCTCGACGTTGCGCACGTCGCGGTCGACGCGCAGCTCGGCCAGGCGCTCGTGGATGGGGTGGGAGCGGTCGGCGGGCACGAAGTAGGCCAGCACGTGCACGTTGCGGGCGGCACGCGAGCCGTCGGGCAGCCGCTTGGGGAACTCGGTGTCGCGCAGGGACACCTCGAGGCCGGGCACGAACTCGACGCCCTCGGCCGCGCAGGCGGCCGCCATCTCGTCGTGGCCGTCGATGGTGTCGTGGTCGGTGAGCGCGATGGCGTGCAGCCCGGCCTCGCGCGCCCGCCGCGCCAGCACGGAGGGCGTATCGGAGCCGTCCGAGTAGGTCGAGTGGGTGTGCAGGTCGATCACCGCAAGCAGCGTAGTCAGCGTGGCCGTCGTGGTTGGGCGTCCGGTATGCGAGACTGGACCGGTGAGGGCGGCGACGTTTCCGGGCGCCGGGCGCCGGTGAAGGAGGCCTGCGGGGTCGTCGGGGTGGTCGCACCGGGCCACAACGTCGCCCACGGCTGCTACGACGGCCTCTACGCGCTCCAGCACCGGGGCCAGGAGTCGGCCGGCATGGCCGCCTCCGACGGTCGCCAGATCACCGTGGTCAAGGACAACGGGCTGGTCAACCACGTCTTCACCGAGACCACCCTCCAGGCCCTCACCGGGTCGCTGGCCATCGGGCACACCCGCTACTCGACCTCAGGCTCGGCCAACTGGACCGCGGCCCAGCCGGCCTTCCGGTCCGCCGGGCGCGCGGGCTTCGCCCTGGCCCACAACGGCAACCTGACCAACACCCACGAGCTGGCGACCGCGGCCGGCCTCGACTCGCGCAGCCTCCTGTCGGACTCCGACCTGCTGGCTGAGCTCATCGCGCGGGTCGTCGAGGCCGGGGCGACGCTCCCCGAGGCGCTCCACGACGTGCTGCGCCGCGCCGAGGGCGCCTTCTCGCTGGTGGTCGCGGAGGCCGACGCGATCCACGCGGTGCGCGATCCCTACGGCTTTCGCCCCCTGTGCCTGGGGCGCCTGGGTCCCGCCGAGGCGCCCACCGGCTGGGTCGTCGCCTCCGAGACGCCCGCCCTCGACGTGATGGGCGCGGCCTTCGTGCGCGAGGTGGCCCCCGGCGAGATGGTGACCCTGAGCGCCGCCGGAGCGCACTGGACGCGCCTCCTGGAGCCGGCCGCCGGCCCCCAGCGCCTGTGCGTCTTTGAGTTCGTGTACTTCGCGCGCCCCGACGCGTACCTGCTCGACCACCAGGTCCACTCGACGCGCCGGCGCATGGGCTCCCTGCTGGCCGCCACGGCCCCGGTCGCCGCCGACCTGGTGATCGGCGTCCCCGACTCGGGCATCCCGGCCGCCGAGGGCTACGCCCAGGCCTCGGGCACGCCCTTCGGTCAGGGCCTGGTCAAGAACCGCTACATCGGCCGCACCTTCCTCGCCCCGGACCAGGACCAGCGCGCGGCCGGGGTGCGCCGCAAGCTCAACCCGCTGCGCGAGACCATCGCCGGCCAGCGCCTGGTGGTGGTGGACGACTCGGTGGTGCGCGGGACCACCACGCGCGCCCTGGTGCGCATGCTGCGCGACGCCGGCGCGCGCGAGGTGCACCTGCGGATCTCCTCGCCGCCCTTCCGCTGGCCGTGCTACTACGGCATCGACACGCCCACGCGCGAGGAGCTGCTGGCCACACGCTTCGACCTGGCGGGGATGTGCGAGTTCGTGGGGGCCGACTCGCTGGCCTTCCTCTCGCTGGCCGACCTGCGCCGGGCGGTCGGCGTGGCCGAGGGCTGCTGCGACGCGTGCCTGACCGGGACCTACCCGGCCCCGGTGCCCGTCACCGTGGGCGCCCGGGGGGGACGCCGGTGAGCCGGCTGCTGGACGTGGGCCCCGGGGGGCTGACCTACGACGCCGCGGGCGTCTCGATCGCCGCTGGCGACGCGGCGGTCGCCCGCTACGCGCCGCTGGCGGCCGCCGCGACGCGCCCCGAGGTGCTCGGCGGGATCGGCGGCTTCGCCGGCATGATCGGCGTCCCGCGCGCCTACCGCGATCCGGTGCTGGTGGCCTCGGCCGACGGGGTGGGGACGAAGCTGGAGATCGCCCGGCGCCTGGGGCGCTACGACACGGTGGGCGTGGATCTGGTCGCCATGCTGGTCGACGACCTGGTGTGCCTGGGTGCCGAGCCGCTCTTCGTGCTCGACTACGTGGCCGTGGGCCGGCTGGACCCGGAGCGCGAGGCGGCCCTGGTGGCCGGCGTCGCCGCGGGGTGCCGCAGAGCCGGGGCGGCGCTGCTGGGCGGCGAGACGGCCGAGCACGCCGGGGTCATGGCCCCCGACGAGGTGGACCTGGCCGGCTTCGCGGTCGGGGTCCTCGAGCGCGGCTCGGAGCTCGGCCCGGCCCGGGTGCGCGGCGGCGACGCCCTGGTCGCCCTGGCCTCGCCCAACCTGCGCTCCAACGGCTTCTCGCTGGTGCGCCGGGTGCTGGCGGGCGAGGGGTCCGACCTGGCCGCGCCGGCCTACCCCGGGGCGCCCCACACGCTGGGCGACGAGCTGCTGCGTCCCTCGGTGATCTACGCGCCCGCGGTTCTGGCGGTGCGCGCAGCCCTCGGCGACGCGCTGCGCGCCGCCGCCCACATCACCGGCGGGGGGATCGTCGGCAACGTGGCCCGGGTGCTGCCGGCCCAATGCGACGCGGTCGTCGAGCTCGATCGCGTGGACACTCCGGAGATCTTCCTCGAGATTCAGCGCCGCGGTCCGGTCAGCGCTGAGGAGATGGTCCGGGTCTTCAACTGCGGCCTCGGCCTGGTGCTGGTGACCGACCCCGCGGCGGCCGCCACGGCCGTGGCGGTCGCCCAGGGCGCCGGTGTCCCGGCGGCGCGGGTGGGCACCATCACGCCCGGGACCGGGAAGGTGCACGTCCAATGAGCGCCCGCGAGCGCGTGCGCGACCACCTGCTGGCCCACGCGGTGGCCCACGGGACCTTCACCTTGAAGTCGGGGCGCACCTCGTCGTGGTTCATCGACGCCAAGCGCACGGTCTGTGACCCCGCGGTGATGGTCGACGTCGCCGAGCTGATCCTCGAGCTGGTCCCCGCGTCGGCCACGGCGCTGGGCGGGCTGACGATGGGCGCCGACTCGGTCACCTTCATCACCGCCGGGGTCGCCGCGACGCGAGGACGGGCCCTGCGGGCCTTCTCGGTGCGCAAGGAGGTCAAGGACCACGGGGGCGGGGGTCGCATCGCCGGCTGGCTCGAGGCTGGCGACCACGTCGTCATCACCGAGGACGCCGTGACCCGGGGGACCAGCCTGCTGGAGGCCGCGAGCGTGGTGCGCGACCTCGGGGCCACGGTGGTGCGCCTGGTCGCCCTGGTGGACCGGGGCGGGACCGTCGGCGCGCTGGCCGCGGCCCAGGGCCTCGAGGCGGTGAGCGTCTTCACCGCGGGCGACCTGGGGCTGCCCTTCGAGGGCGGCTGAGCGCCTGGTGGTCGAGACCGGCGTCGATCCGGTGACCCCACGCTTTTCAGGCGTGTGCTCTACCAACTGAGCTACTCGACCAAACCTCGTCACCCGAGGGTGCCGAGCGGACCTGACGGGATTTGAACCCGCGACCTCCGCCTTGACAGGGCGGCGTGCACTCCGAGCTGCACCACAGGTCCACGGCGTCGAGGGATGACCCGACGACGCGGAGGGCCAGTCTAGTCCAGGGTGCGCGAGGTCGTCAGCGCTGCGCGCGCGGCGGGGGCCCGCGGCGAGGGTCCCCCCGCTCAGCTGCCCGACCCGGTGCGCGCGACGAGGCAGAAGGGGTGCCCGGCCGGGTCCAGGAACACCCGGAAGGTCGTGCCGGGCTGGACGGCCGCGCGTTGGGCCCCGCGGGCGACCACGTCGGCCTCGCCGGCGTCGAGGTCGTCGACCAGGAGGTCGAGGTGCAGCTGCTGGGGCACGGGGCCCTCGGGCCAGGTCGGGGCCACGAAGTGCGCCACGCGCTGGAAGGCCAGCGCGCCCCCGAGCGGCGGCACGACCTCGGCCCAGCCGCCGTCGGGCTCGACGGCGACCTCGCCGCCCAGCAGGCCGTGGTAGAAGGCGGCCAGGCGCGCCGGCTCCGGGCAGTCGAGCACGGTCAGGGACAGCTGGTAGTCCATGGCGCGAGCGTACCGGGCACCCGGCTGGCGGCCGCACCCGGCGACGGGGGCGAGACGGGTGGACTCGGGCGGCGGGGACGGCGCGCAACCTCGCGGCTCTCGTCCCTTGTCGCCACGGTGGCGATCAGGCGCTGCGCGGCGAGGGGTGGCCGCGCCAGCAGGGCACAGCCTCTAAGAAGTCGCTAAGGCCGCCGCGAGCCAGGTCTACCCTGCCAGTAGGACAAGGAGGCCCCCCATGTGGTTCGGCCACTGGCAGTACGGAATGGGACCCGGCAACGGGTGGTGGATCGTGATGGTCATCTTCATGGTGCTGTTCTGGTCGGTGATCGTGCTCGGCGTGCTGATGTCGCTGCGCCACTTCCGCGGCGGCGACCACCACCACGACCACCTGCTGGCGCACGGTCCCGGACCCTACGGCGAGAGCCCCGCGGTGGCCGCGCTCAAGCTGCGCTTCGCCAAGGGCGAGATCGACGAGGACGAGTTCACCCGGCGTCTGGCACTGCTGGAGCAGCGTCCGACCCCCTAGCCGCGGGCAGCCGCACCACCAGCGCCAGCCCCCCCAGCGCGCTCGGCTCGGTCGTGAGGCTCCCCCCCAGGGCGCGGGCGACGTCGGCCATGATGCTCATGCCGAGGCCCGAGCCGCCGGTGGCGCGCGAGCGTGACGGGTCGAAGCGCACGAAACGCTCGGGGGCCGAGCCGTAGGAGCCGGGGGGCAGGCCGGGCCCGGCGTCCTCGATGCGCACCACGACCTCGTCGCCGGCGCACACCGCCAGGGACACCGCGTCGGTCGACCCGGTGTGGCGATCGATGTTGGCCAGCGCGTTGGCGACCAGGCGCTCGAGGTAGTCGGCGCGTCCCTGGACGACCGCCCCGGGCGCCACGTCGATCTCCACCGCCCGGTGCGGATGGTCGCGCGCGAAGGTGCGGGCGGCCTCGCCGAGCAGCGCGCTGACGTCGATGAGCTCGGAGGCCCTCGCGGGGGCCTCGCGCACCTCGGCCAGGAAGAGCAGGTCGTCGATCAGGGCGCTCATGCGGGCCGACTCCTGGCTGATGCGCTGGGTGGCCCGGTCGCGCACCTCGGCGTCGAGCCCGGGCCGCGCCAGCAGCTCGGCCGACCCCCGGATCACGGTGAGCGGCGTGCGCAGCTCGTGGGAGGCGTCACCGACGAAGCGCTGCATGGTCTCGGAGGCGCGCTGCTCGGTCGCGATGGTGGTGCGCAAGGTGGCCACCATGTCGGCCAGCGCGCCGGCCAGGGCGCGGATGTCCCGGCTGGGCGTGGCCGTGGGCGGGGTGGGTCGCTCCAGGTCCCCGTCGGCGACCGCGGTGGCGAAGTCGGTCAGCGCGGCGAACGTGTGCAGGTCCCGGCCCAGGATGAGGCGCGCGGCCAGCACCGTGATGATGACGGCGCCCAGGGCCACCAGGATCGTGCGCACCACGAGGGTGCCGTTGGCCGCGGTGATGGCCGCCGTCGAGCCGGCAATCACCAGGAAGTCGCCGCCGCCGATGGGGACGGCCCGGTAGACGAAGCCGGGCAGGTCTCCCGAGGAGCGCGTGACGGTCTGGGCGGCGCGGGCGTCGGCCAGGGTCGGGCGCGCCCGCAGGGGCGTCGCGCCCTGCGTCACGACGGTCGCCTGGCCGCTCACGCTGACGACGACCAGGGTCAGGTTCAAGTTGTCCTGCTGGACCAGGTTGACGGCGTCCGACAGCGCGCTGGCCGGCCGGTGGATGCCGGCCGTGGCCACGGTGTTGATGGCGTCGTCCAGGGTGACGAGCTGGGCGTGGCGGGCCTGGGCCAGCGCGTAGCCGCCCACCACCAGGGCCAGCAGGGTGGTGACCGCGACCAGCAGCAGCGTCAGTCGCGTGAAGAGTCTCACGTGCGCGGTTCGACGAGCTTGTAGCCCACCCCGCGCACCGTCGTGATGGGCGCGAACCCGTCGCGGTGGATCTTCTTGCGCAGGTACGAGATGTAGGTGTCGAGCACCGAGGTCTCGGTCTCGAAGGTGATGTCCCACACGTCGCGCAGCAGCTGCTCGCGGGTGAGGACCCGCTCCTTCTTGGCCAGCAGGGCTTCGAGCAGGCGGAACTCGGTCGCCGACACCTCCACGGGCTCCTCGCCCACGTGGACCTCGTGGCGGTCCGCGTCCAGGACCAGGGGCCCGCAGCGCAGGATGTGCTCGTCCTCGGTGGGGGCCGTGCGCCGCAAGATGGCCACCACCCGCAACAGGAGCTCCTCGAGGCTGAAGGGCTTGCGCACGTAGTCATCGGCCCCGCCGCGCAGGCCGCGCGCCACGTCGGCGGGCGCGTCGCGCGCCGACAGCAGGAGGATCGGGGTCGTGGCGTCGGTGGCCCGCACCGTGTCGACGAAGCTGAACCCGTCGACGTCGGGCAGGTTGATGTCGACGATCGCCAGGTCGACGTGCTCGCGGCGCCAGGCGGCCAGGGCCTCGGCGCCGTCGGCGGCGAGCACCGTCTGGTAGCCGGCGATGCGCAGGGCGTCCCCGAGCAGCTCGCGCACCCCCGCCTCGTCGTCGACTACCAGGATCGTCGCGCGTTCGCTCACGTGCGCAGCGTACCCAGCGTCGCCGGGTCACACGAGAACGCAACGCGTTTCACAGCGCCTTCTCAACTCGGGGCGGTACGCTGCGCGCGGAGGTCCCGATGGGAGCACTGCGACGAGCGATGGCGATTGCCACGGTGGCGCTGGCCTCGCTGGGGCTGGCGGG
>JAJYEQ010000013.1 GCA_021785695.1 Actinomycetes bacterium | reverse complement strand
GCCGTGGCTCACACCCTCAACACGCGACCTCGAAAGACCCTCGGTTGGCGAACTCCCGCCGAGGCACTCGACGCACACCTACGCTCTCTGCAATAGGCAAGTGTTGCTTCCACCGGTTGAACCCAGTGGCATTGGCGCCGAGGCGTTCCTTGTTTGCTGTGCCATCCAACGCGCAGAGGGCGACATCGAGCTCTTCGAGCGAGGCCCAGCTCCGGCCAACGATGGCGTCGGCGATCTCTCCTTCAATGCTGGCTACCACGGTGCGCACCCCGTCTCCCCGGTAGCGGTCTGGGTCCCCGTCGCGGCGCTCGGCCGCCTCCTGGGTCCCCTTGGACGCGCCCGAGGGCACAGCAGCAACCCCAACCGCTGATCCGTCGACCTCAACGCGCACCTCGAGCGTCGGGCGGCCCCGCGAGTCGAGGACCTCCAGCGCTCGTAGCGCCGTGACCTGATAATCCATCGACCGCACCTTCCTCCTCATTGCACCGGTTTGACCGAGGTGTCGCTGTGAAGGTTGCTCACCTGGGCCCCCTCAATGCTCGCCGACCCCAAAGCGTGATCGTCGTCCAGCCACCCGCCGAGGCGGTAGTAGAGGTCTTGGCCGAAGCTGGTGGGTAGCGGCTCGGCCTCGACGAGCTTGTAGGTGCGCCGGCCGTCGGCCAGGCGCTCGGCCCGCAGGAACAGAGTGGACTCGGCATACAAGTTGTGGAAGCTCTCGGCGAAATCGAACTGGTGGGTGACGAAGAACACCCTGATCTCCGCCTCCAGAAGAGCACGGACGACTTGGCGCCCGATTTCAGACCCCTCCCGCTCATTGGTGGCGGCGAAGGACTCGTTGAAGAGCATCAGGCAGTGTGGACGGATCTGTTCGGCGATCGCGCTCATGCGGCTCAGCTCTTCGTCGAGGCGCCCGCTGGTCATGGAGGAGTCCTCCTCGCGGATGAAGTGGGTGAAGACCCCATCGCACACGCTCGCCTGATAGGCGTCCGCCGTCACGAACATGCCGCACTGCATCATGAGCTGGGCCAGGCCTACGCTTCGCAGGAAAGTGGACTTCCCACCGGAATTCGCTCCCGTGACGATGACCATCGACTTACCGTCAGCATCGATATCGTTGCCAACAACACGGTTCTCAGCCTGTAGTGCAAGGCAGGCGTCGCACAGGCCGGTGGAGGAGAATTGGAGTGGTCGCCGCGGTGACGGTTCAGGAAACGCGGTTGCCTGACCCTGTGCCACGAGGCGGTCCCGAAGGTTGAGACAGCTCACATAGAAGCCCAACTCCGCCCGGAGCATGGTGAAGTAGCTGAAGATGTGGTCGGCGGACTGCGCCGCGGCGTTGGCGACGAGGTTGATCCCTCGACTAGTGAGGTCCGATAGAGCTTGCGCTCCCGCTTCATCGCGCGGTGGGATGGTAAAGGAGCACGAGGAGCGCGGACCGATGCCCAGGCGTTCCTTCCAGCTGAGCTTGCCGTTGCCCGACGAGCGGAGAACGAAATCGATCCCGCTGTTGTCCCGGTCGAGGCCGGCGCTAATCAGCACGCCGTCGCGGAAGCGGAGCATCTTCAAGTGGTGGCTGATGGTCTCGAAGTACCCGTCGTCCAGCTCCCGCTGCAAGGTGCGCACGAGCGTCGTCAAGCCTGCAGAACGAAACTTGGCCCCGTGCTCATCGGCCAGCTTGCGCAGATCTTTGAGGCGGAGGACGGCAGCTTCGAGTTGGTTGACCGCAGCAGAAAGGATCGATGAGGGATTTTGGGAGCTGTAGCCCCAGATGCCTCGCTTATCCTCCAGCGCGCCCACGGCGATGGCGTACATCTCTCTAACAATCGCGGGCTCAGCGATGCAGTCGGCCAGGACGTGCTGGCGGTACAAGATGGTCGCTGGGTCGTCGACGCTAGCCAACAGGACTCGCATGGATACCTCGAGGAGGAACTTGTCGCCGAGGGCCATCGCCTGGAGCAGGGTAGGGAGTTCCAGATCCTGGAAGAGATCTTCGTGGTTGGGGGGAAGAGTCACGCCGAAGTCGAAGTCTTGACTTTGACTCAGGAGGTACGCATTCATGGGATCACCCTCCGCCGCAAACGTTCGTAGGTGACGTTGTGTTTCTTGGCTATCGCCAGGGCGTAGGCAAGCCCGTCGGCGGGTCCCCTGACCACCTTGTAGGTACGCTCGGCCGGGTCCTCCGGAGCGATCGTGCTGATCATGCTGACGACGGACTCGCCGAGGGACGCCAGCTCATCGACGAAAGTTACGTAGACGCACAGCAGGTCGAGCTGGATGATCTTCTCCATCACCTTCTTGCCCAAGAACCGAGCATCGCTCAACGTCGTCGATGTGAAGATCTCGTTCATGATGACAATGCTGTTGGGGGTCGCAGCACGGAGAACCTCTCGTATTCTCACGAGGTCGTCTTCGAGTTTCCCGCGCATCCTCGTCACGTCCTCCTCTCTCTCGAAATGCGTAAGCAGGCGATCGTAGAGAAAGAGCCGAGCCGCACGGCCGGGGACCGGGCAGCCGACGCCGGCCAGGTGATGGAGTTGGCCGAAGGTTCGGGCGAACGTGGTCTTGCCGCCCTGGTTCGGACCGGACACCACGAAGATGCGCTCCGGGCCCGCCAGATGGAAATCGTTCCGAACGATTGGCTTACCCTCCGATACCAGCTTCTTGGCGAGCGCCAAGTCGAAGGTGTCGGTAGCAAAGACATCCTTCGAGGCTGCGGTGACCTCCGGATAGCAAAAGCTCAGACCGGCTGCTCGTAGAGGCCCGACGTAGTCGAGATAGGCCAGGTAGAACTGGACTTCGCGCTCGAAACGCCGGATCGTTTCATCGAAGAACTCAGCGTGCTGGCTGCAATATCCATCCAGTGCCGAGAATTCGTCACCGAACAGCCGGGCCAACGACTGAAGGATTTGTGCGCCAACGTGGTTCATTCCTGGCCAGGTGCGGTACTTGATTCGGTAATCCTTGACCACGCCCTGCTTGAACCGTTCGAAGGTCTTCAACACCTCAGCGCTGTAGTCGGCCTGGCCCTCGTAGCGGCTCACGTCGACTCGCTCGCCCCGAATGCGGACGCAGTAGCGGATTTGGCCGAGAGCGTCCTTCTGGGCTCTCGTATCAGCCGACAGAGCCGCGAAAGCGGAGGAAGCAACGTAAGCCGTCAGAAACTCGCGGAATGCTAGAAGTGCACGAGAAGTGAGTTGCGCGGAACCGAGATCGTCGACCAACGACGCAACAGCTTCGCAGTAGATGGCGGCAGCGTCGAGAAACCACCCCTCGCGCTGATGTTGGTACTGCATCTTCCGCGCTTGCGCCAGGTGGGCGCGCACCTGGTGCATCCGCTCGGCGAAGTGACGGCTCTGTTCGCAGAGCACCTGATCTTCCAAGTCGCGAAAGACCTCATGGCGATAGTGCACAGTGTCGATGTCGTCGAGGTGCCCCAAGAAGAGTGCCGTGATCAGATCGCGCTCCTCTCGATCTCCGGCGATCGTCGCGATGATCTGGTCGAGGTTCACGTCGGAGGCGAAGGAACGATCTTCTCGCCCCCCGGCACTCGCCTGCCCCGATGGTTCGCCCACTACCAAGCTGGTAAAGCGCTGGGGGTGCTCGGGCACGGGCGGCTCCGAAGGTAGCGGTGGCCCATCTCCCGACCGAGACTTCTGGCCAGCGCCGCCACCGTTCCCGCTCTCGGCTCCGCCATCGACAGGCGTGGGGGCCGATCCTCGTGGCTGGTCGGCTATCTCGCGGACGGGATTGCTCATGGCCTGACCGCGATATGGCTCGAGCACCCATTCAGACCGAACTGGTCGCGGGATACCTCGATCTGTGCCAACACTGCTTCGCGCCCTTCGTGGCCCTTGACCGCGGTCTCATTTCCGGGCTCCAGGTGCGTGTACATGTCAAAGAAATGGTCGATCTCGTCGCCGAACCCGCCGGGGACCTCGTCGAGGTCGGCGACGGTGTGCCTCATCGGCCCATGGGAGAGAACGCCGATGATCTTGACGTCAGGCTCCTCTTCATCGGCCATCCAAAACACCGCCACCGGTCGAGCCATGACATGGCACGCCGGAAAGGTGGCGTCTTCGTTCAGCACGAGCGCGTCCAGTGTGTCGCCATCGTGAGCGAGGGTGTCGGGCACGCATGCCCAGTCGGCAGACAGGAGGTTGCCGAACAGGAGCGGCGGGCAAGACAGTGGATCTGTTGCCCGTGATCGAACTCCTGCTTTTTCTGGCTTCCGCGAGGAATTCCGATCATGGTCTTGCTCTCGATCGAGTTCTCCGCTACGGGAGCGCCCTTCCGGCGACGCTTCTCCCGCACCCGATGGCCTCGGAGGGGAGAAGCGGTGTCGCAGGAGGGACGAGCCGACATGAGCGATCCCCGAACTCTGCCAGCGATGGCCTGCACCGGGAGACGTACAGCAACCAGAGACTCGGGGACTCCGACTCTCGATCGTCGGCACTGGCGCCCGGCGTCGCGCACGAGAGCGCTGCCAGCTCGTTCGGGTCGATTCGGCCATCGACTGCGTGGGCGATCAACGTTGAGCCCCCGGTAACGCCCGGCGTTGGCGACCTGGAATCGGATAGCCGATCCGCTGCTCGCGCGGCGCGAACCATAATCCTCGGCTGTTCGTAGTGACAAAGCATGCTCCTGTTCTCGCCGCAAGGGCGACCACAGGAGCTATCAGCCAACCAAGGCGGTTTCGGCGAGCTCCATCGCCGTCTGGTTCCAGTGTACGGCGAACTAACCGCCTAAACAACGTCGGCTCTCGTCGTCGACAGCAGCAACATCACGTGGCTCGGATGAGCGCGCGAGGACTCGGACGACACGGGTCGTCTCGGAGTAGGGAGAGCGGTCAGCATGCGCGACCCAACCCAGCTGGCTCCTTGTCCCATCACGCCTCGTGAGGGACGTGAAAACCCGCAAGGCCGCAGTTCACCGAGATATGGCCTCAACTGCTGACACCCGGATCGTTGTGAACGGTCCGAGGCAGATGGGGCTGTCCGCCATTACCCAACTTCGATTTTCGTGGATAGTCGATTGCCGAGACCAGCCCACGCGACCCGAGCCCACTGCGCTGGAATTCGATGCTCCGGTTTCGCCCCATCGTCGAGGTGACGAAGCCGGCAATCGCCGGCCGGAAGTGGCGCGAGCCCATGGGGCTACGAAACTACTCAGTCCTCGGCATCAAGTCGGACGAGCCTTTCACATCGACGATTCGCATGACCCCACCGACTCAACGGGGCCGCACGGTGAGCGTCTGCTCGACGGCCCCCAGAGGTCCCGTGGTGTCGTGCAGCACACTGTGCGTGAGTCCGAGACCGTCGGGTCCGAAGGACACGTACGTGTCGAAGCCGACCCACTCACCGCGGGGCTCGCGAAAGATGTGCGCGGTGAGATCGAGGTTGGGGAAGAAGACCTGCTCGGCGGAGACCCGAGGTGTGACCCCGTTGGCGATGTCGACGAAGCCGAGCATCCGGGCGGTGGGACTGGCGGCCTCGCCAGCGACCAGCTCGACGTCGGTGCGGATCCAGAACGTCGCGCGACCGGGTGCATCACCCGCGCCCCGGGCCTCGACGGAGCGCACGAAGCCACCGGGCCACAGGCGGCCCGGGTCACGCGACGGCAGGTCGTCCGGTGCCGCGATGCGCGCTAGCGGCGTGCCCGCGTAGCCCCGCGTGTCATGACGGCCAACGAGCCACGCCCGCGCCAGCGCGGCGCAGCGGCCGTCGTGGACCAGCCGCGCCTCGACCAGCTCGATGGTGCGTCCGGGCCGCAGCACGTCGATCTCGATCTCGATGCTCTCCAACGGGAGCGTGCCCAAGATGTCGCAGGACAGGCGGGAGATGGCCAGGTCATCCCCGCGACGCTGGTCACGGTCCCTTTCGATCAGGTGGGCGAGCAGACCGATAGCGGGCGCGATGTGCTGCTCGTCGGGATTCCATCCTCCCCCGACGTGCGGGGTCGGGCGAAATCGCGTGGCCGACTCACGCTCGAAGTAGGCCGCCGGACCCCGTTGCCCCTCCACCACGACCCGTCCTTCCTCGATCAGCTCCACGGTAGTCAACCGCCCATCGGCCCACAGCCCGGCACACGCCAGATCCCCCGATCCGCTGCGGGTCGCCTTGGCAACGTGCCACGATTGGTTCGACCCGTGACGCGGTGACTCTCCCCAACGCGTCCCCCCCGACCCGAGGAGGGCCCATGAAGATCGCCTACCGCGCCCAGACCGTGGAGCCCTTCTACGCCATGTCGTTCGGTCAGCGCGCTGCGGAGCTCGAGGCCGCGGGACACCACGTGGTGAAGCTCAGCCTGGGCGAGCCCGACTACGGCGCCCCGCCCGCGGTGCGCGAGGCGATGTGCGAGGTCATGGACGGCCGTCCCCTCCCCTACACGCCCGCACTGGGCCTGCCCGTGCTGCGCCAGGCGATCGCCGACTTCTACCGTGATCGCCACGGCGTGGCCGTCGATCCCGCGCGCATCGCCATCACCTCGGGCGCCTCCTCGGCCCTCCTCCTGGTCATCGCGGCGACGACCGAACCCGGTGACGAGGTCCTGCTCGCCGACCCGGCCTACCCCTGCAACCGCCAGCTGGTGGCCTCCTTTGGCGGGACCGTCGTCGCGGTGCCCACATCGCCCGCAACGCGCCTCCAGCTGAGTGCGACCGCCGTGGCCGACGCCTGGAGCGAGCGCACCAGCGCCGTCATGATGGCCAGCCCCGCGAACCCGACGGGCACCCGCATCCCGTCCGAGGAGCTGGTCGCCATCTGTGCGCTGGCCCGCGCCCGGGGTGCCTGGCGCATCGTCGACGAGATCTATCTGAACCTCGCCGATCCTGAGCCCGACGGTGCTGCGGTCCCCACGATCCTGGCGGGCGACCCTGACGCCATCGTCATCAACAGCTTCTCGAAGTACTTCGGCATGACCGGGTGGCGTCTGGGATGGTGCGTCTTGCCCGAGGCGCTCCTCGCACCGGTGGAGCGCCTGGCCATGAACTACTTCCTGTGCGCCTCGGCTCCCGCCCAGATGGCCGCCCGGGCCTGCTTCACGCCGGCGTCGCTGGCCCTCAGCGAGGAGCGGCGCCGAGACCTGGTGGAGCGGCGCGGCATCGTCGTGGACGGACTCTCGCGCCTCGGCTTGCCCGTCACCGTCGCCCCCGATGGCGCCTTCTACGCCTACTTCGACGTGTCGAGCACCGGGCTGGACGCGTGGCAGTTCTGCGAGGACGCACTCGAGCGCGCCCACGTCGCGCTCACGCCCGGACGCGACTTCGGCACCGCGACCGCGCGCACGCACGTGCGGCTGTCCTACTCGGTGTCGCGCGAGGAGCTGCGCGAGGGGATCGCTCGGCTGGGCGTGTTCGTCGCGCAGCTCCGGGCCCGCTGAGCCCGCCGCGTCGCGTCCGGGGGCTTAGCGCCCGCGACCGCTGCCGTTGAAGAAGAACAGCTTCGTTCGCGTCCCGTCAGCGCGGCGCGGGGCAATCGAGCTGTAGGGGCTGGGCCGCTTCTCGAAGAGGAAGCGCGTCAGCCACCCGCGTCGAGAGCGTCTCGGCGCGTGCCGGGGCGCACTGGCCTCCGTGTCGCGGTCCGCGGGAGCGGGCGCCTGGTGGACGAAGCGCTCGACTGGATCTTCGGCTTCACTCATGGCGAACTCCCGCGCCGCACCCTCGCGGTCGCGGCCTCACAACGCACCGTAGCGCGATCACGCGGGCGCGCCGCGCCCGCGCCGCGGCCCGCCTCAACAGGCGGTGTCGACGTCAACCCCACCTGTCTGGCCGGTCTGGGCCAGCCAGGTGGGAGATCCGCCGTCGAAGGGGGACGACTTCGGGCACCCCGTCACGCCGGCGACCCAGTTGGCCGTGGGAGCAGGCGACGGAGTCCACGATGCGCTGCCGGTGATCTTGGCCCACGAGGCCCTCGTCGAGTAAACGCCGCCCAGACCCGGGGAACCCTGCTGCATCTCGGAGATGATCCCGTCGATCGTGAACTGGTTGAGGCTGGTCGACATCGACCAGCTGTTGCCCGTCTCGATGTCGGCCCACCACATCGCCGGTGTCGCCGATGACACGGTGGCCAGCACCGAGCCAGCCCAGTCGACCTCGCTGCAGCCGATCGCCCAGGCCTCCTGGGCCTGGGCGAGGGCGTGCCGGGCCAGGGTGCCGTAGACGCCCGCAAATTGCGACGCCGTCGAGCAGCCACTGGTGATCGACTTGGCGTACGCGCCGGCGTAGCCGGTGTTGAAGTACGCCGAGGGCCCGGTGGTCCACTTCAACGCGGTGCTCCACTCGGATTGCGCGCACCCGTTGGTCGAGAAGGGCCGCCCACCGGTCAGGCCGACGATGCCGAAGCTGAAACCGGCCGGCACCGAGTCGGCGCAGTTCGGGTACGACACGTCGTACCCCGTCGTGCCCGTGCTGTACACACTGGTCGCCGCCGAGGCGCTCAGCGGCGTCAGGCCCACGCTCAGGACCGTCGCGACCGCGAGGACCGCGGCTCGACGAGCCCCGGCCACCGCCCCCCGATCGCGTCGGCGGCTCCCCCGTCCTCGCACACCCATGACACGGCCTTTCCCCCCGAAGTTCCTCGCACGATAGCAAGGTCCCGCGGCCCAGCGGCGTCAGGGGCGATGTCCGGGCGCCCGCCCGCCCGCTACGGTGAGCGCCATGTGCACGACCCACGCTCGCCGGGCCGCCGGTGGCGCGTCCCGGGCGCGCCCGGTGTCGTCGCCCGAGGACCGTGGCCCAGTCGCGTGACGTCCTCGTCGACCTCGAGGACGTCACGCTCGCCGGGCCCGATGGCCCCATCCTCGACCGGGTCCGCCTGACCATCTCGGCGGGCGAGCGCGTCGGCGTCGTTGGGATCAACGGCGCGGGCAAGTCGGCTCTCCTGGCCCTGGTGGCCGGGGAGCTGGCGCCGAGCGCCGGGAGCGTGCGCCAGCGACGTCACCTGCGCCTGGCCCACCTGCCCCAGGACCCCGCCGTCACGCCGCACTCGACCGTCGCTGACGCCGTGGGCGCCGACGTGGCCGCGGTGGCCCTGGCGGACCGCCTGGGACTGGCCGGCGTCCGGTCGCGCCGGGTCGCCTCCCTGTCGGGGGGGCTGGCCAAGCGGGTCGCCCTGGTGCGCCCGCTGGCCAGCGAGGTCGACCTGCTCATCCTCGACGAGCCGACCAACCACCTGGACCTCGAGACGGTCACCTGGCTCGAGTCCCACCTGCGGGCCACGCGCGCCGCGGTGGTCCTCGTGAGCCACGACCGCACGCTCCTCGACGCGGTCACGACGCGCCTGGTCGAGGTCGATCGCGGCGCCCTGCACGAGCACCGCGGCGGTTACGCCGCCTACGTCACCGACCTGGCCGAGCGCGCGCGATCCGTGGTGGAGGCCGAGCAGGCTCGCCGCAACGCAGCGCGCCACGAGCTGGCCTGGCTGCGCCGCGGGGCTCCCGCGCGTTCACGCAAGCCGCGCGCGCGCATCGCCGCGGCGACCCAGCTGCTGGCGGCGGGGCCACCCGACCCGGCTCGGGCGGGCGCGCTCGACCTGCACGGCGGTCCCACCCCCCGACTCGGTCGGCGCGTCCTCAGCGCGGCGGGCGCCAGCGTCGAGATCGCCGGGCGGCGGGTCCTGTCCGAGATCACCCTCGAGATCGGGCCCGGCGACCACCTGGGCATCGTCGGTGCCAACGGCGCGGGCAAGACGACCCTCCTGGAGCTGCTGGCCGGCGAGCGCGAGCCCACCGCGGGCGTCCTGCGACGCGGGGCGACCACGCGACCCGTCCTGTTCCACCAGCACAGCACCGAGCTCGCGGGGAGCCGGACCGTCGAGGAGGTGGTCGCGGGCGCCTCGGGCCTGCCGGGCTCGCCCGCCGATCGCGACCTGCTCCAGCGCTTCTGGTTCACCGGCGCCCTGGCCCGCTCACCTGTCGCCCGCCTCTCGGGCGGAGAGCGCCGGCGCCTCCAGCTGCTGGTGGCCCTGGCGCGGCGTCCCAACGTGCTGCTCCTCGACGAGCCGACCAACGACCTGGACCTCGAGACGATCCGCGCACTGGAGGACTACCTGGACACCTGGGTCGGCACCTTGGTCGTCGCCTCGCACGACCGATCGTTCCTGCGCCGCACGGCCGAGCGGGTCTACACCATCGAGTCGGCCGGGACGCTGCGCGAGGTGCCCGGCGACATCACGGCCTGGGTGCCCGCGGCACCCCCGAGCGCACCCAGTGGTCCCTCGCGCGGGCGCGCGCTGCGCGACGCCGAGCGGCGCATGACCAGCCTCGAGCGGCGTACCCAGCGCCTCGGAGCGCAGCTGGCCGCGACCCTGGACCCGGCCGAGCACGCGCGCCTCGGGCACGAGCTGGCCGCCGCCCTCGCCGAGCTGGCCGAGGCCGAGGACGCATGGCTGTCCCTGGCCGACTAAACGGTTGGGGAGGCGTCGGCACCTATTATTGACTACTTCAATCGGATTTATGTAGATTGTTCGACCACGGCGAGCGACCACGGAGGCGAGAGTGAGCGACTGGGGCTTCGAGACGCAGCAGATCCACGCGGGCGCGGTGCCCGACCCGGTGACGGGAGCGCGCGCCGTGCCCATCTACCAGACCAGCAGCTTCGTGTTCCGCGACACCGAGCACGCCGCCGCGCTCTTCGACCTGCGCGAGAGCGGCAACATCTACACCCGCATCATGAACCCGACCCAGGCCGTGCTCGAAGAGCGCGTCGCCGCCCTGGAGCACGGCGTGGCCGCCCTGGCCGTGGCGTCGGGCCAGGCCGCCGAGACCGTGACCCTGCTGACCCTGGCCGAGGGCGGCGGTCACGTCGTCGCCTCGAGCTCCCTGTACGGCGGCACGTACTCCCTGCTGCGCCACACGCTGCCCAAGCTCGGCATCGACGTCACGTTCGTCACCGAGCCCGACGACCCGGAGGCCTGGGCGCGGGCGGTCACGCCACGCACGCGCGCCTTCTACGCCGAGATGCTGGGCAATCCCAGGGGTGACGTGCTCGACGTGGCCGCCGTGGCCGCCGTGGCCCACGCGGCGGGCGTCCCCCTGGTGGTGGACAACACGCTGGCCACGCCCTACCTCGCGCGTCCCCTCGACCGGGGTGCCGACATCGTCGTGCACTCGGCCACCAAGTTCCTCGGGGGCCACGGGACCTCGATCGGCGGCATCATCGTGGACGGTGGGCACTTCGACTACGAGGCCAGCGGGCGGTTCCCGGCCTTCTCGGCGCCCGACCCCAGCTACCACGGGCTGGTGCTGGCCGAGCTGCCCGAGCCGCTGCACGCGGCGCGCTTCGTGCTCAAGGCCCGCCTGCAGTACCTGCGGGACATGGGAGCGGCCATCTCGCCCTTCAACGCCTTCCTCATCCTCCAGGGCATCGAGACCCTCAGCTTGCGCATGGAGCGCCACGTGGCCAACGCCACGGCGATCGCCGCCTGGCTCGAGGAGCGCGCCGACGTCGCCTGGGTCGCCTACGCCGGCTTGGCGTCGAGCCCCTGGCACGAGCGCCAGCGGCGCGACCTGCCCCGGGGAGCGGGGGCCATCATCGCCTTCGGCATCCGCGGGGACGCCGCGGCGGGACGCCGCTTCATCGAGGGCCTCACGCTGTTCAGCCACTTGGCTAACGTCGGTGACGTGCGGAGCCTCGCGATCCACCCGGCATCAACCACGCACTCCCAGCTGACGCCCGACGAGCAGCGCAGCTCGGGGGTGTCGCCCGACCTGATCCGGCTGTCGGTGGGCCTCGAGTCCCTGGAGGACCTCATGGTCGACCTCGCTCGAGGGTTCGAGGCCGCCACGGGCCGGTGAGCCCGGCCACCTACTGGCGCCCGGGTGATGACCCGGGGGAGCGGATCCTGGCGCGCCTCGACGCTCCGGGGGGCATCGACCTGGAGGGCGGCGGGCACCTCGACGAGGTGAGCGTGGCCTACGAGACCTGGGGCCACCTCAACGCGCACCGCACCAACGCGGTGCTGGTGCTGCACGCGCTGACCGGCGACTCCCACCTGGCCGGCCCGGCCGGGCCGGGGCACCCGTCCCCCGGCTGGTGGGACGCCCTGGTGGGCCCGGGCCAGCCCCTCGACACCGACCGGTTCTTCCTGGTGTGCCCCAACGTCCTGGGCGGCTGCCAGGGCACCACCGGCCCCTCGAGCCTGGACCCCACCGGCCACCCGTACGGCTCGCGCTTCCCCGTCGTCACGATCCGGGACCAGGTGGCGATCGAGGCCCGCCTAGCCGATCAGCTGGGCATCGAGCGCTTCGCCGCCGTCGTGGGTGGGTCGATGGGCGCGATGCGGGCCCTGGAGTGGGCGGTCGGCCTGCCCGACCGGGTCGCGCGCGCCGTGGTGCTCGCGGCCGGAGCGGCCGGCACCGCCGATCAGATCGCCCTGTGCTCGCTGCAGGTGCGCGCCATCGAGGCCGACGCCAACTTCCGCGGGGGCGACTACTACGACGGGGACGCGCCCGTGACCGGCCTGGCCATCGCCCGCGGTATCGGTCAGTTCAGCTACCGCACGTGGACCGAGTTCGAGGACCGCTTCGGGCGCGAGGCCCAGGACGACCGCGCGGTCCTGGACGGTGGGCGCTACGCAATCGAGTCCTACCTCCGCCACGCCGGCGACAAGCTGGTGGCGCGCTTCGACCCCAACAGCTACATCGTGCTCTCCGAGGCCATGAACCACCACGACGTGGGGCGCGGGCGCGGCGGCGTGGTCGCGGCGCTCAAGTCGGTGCGGGTGCCCGTCACGGTGGCCGGCATCGCCTCGGACCGGCTCTACCCCCGCGAGCTCCAAGACGAGCTCGCGCGCCTCATCCCCCGCTCGGGCCCGGCGCGCATCATCACCTCGCCGGCGGGCCACGACGGGTTCCTCCTGGAGTCCGACCAGGTAGGCACGATCCTGGCCGACGCCCTGGCGGTCGACTAGGACCCCGCGACCACCGCGGACGCCACGCGCCCGAGGTGGTGGCGCACGGCCAGCGCGACGGTCGCGCCCTCGCCGGTCGCGGCGGCGAGCTGCTTGGTCGAGCCGTGCCGGACGTCGCCGGCCACGAAGACGCCGGGCACCGCGGTCGCCAGGCGGTCGTCGCTCACGATGAAGCCCGCGTCGTCCAGGTCGACCTGGCCGCGCAGCACCTCGGTGTTGGGATCGAGCCCGATGAACACGAAGGCGGCCGAGGCCGGGTGCCGGCGGCGCTCCCCACTCCCGCGGTCCTCGAGCACGACCGCGGTGAGCTTGCCACTGGTGTCGCCCTCGAAGGCGGCCACCGCCGTCGAGGTGAGCGTGTCCATCGCCGGGTGCGCGGCCACCTGGTCCTGGGCCCGGCGGCTCGCGGTGAGAGCCGGGGCCGCCTCGACGACGGTGACGTGCTCGGCGAACTGGGTCAGGTAGAGACCCTCCTCGAGGCCGCTGTTGCCGCCCCCGACCACCACCACCTCGGGCGCTCCGCGGTAGAAGGGCCCGTCGCAGGTCGCGCAGAAGTGCACGCCCGCCCCGATGAGGTCGGCCTCGCCCTCGGCGCCGGTGCGCCGGTAGGTCGAGCCCGTCGCCACCACGACGGCCCGCGCGCGGTAGGTCGCCGTCGGCGTCACCACGTCGAGGTCCCCGTCTTCGCGCGCGGCGACCGCCGAGACCGCGACGGCCTCGAGGATCTCCACGCCCGCCCGCTCGGCCTGCTGGCGCATGCGGGTGGCCAGCTCCTGGCCCGCGATCCCGTCGGGGAAGCCGGGGTAGTTGTCGAGGCGCTCGGTGATGGCCACCTGGCCCCCCACCGCGGAGCGCTCCACGACCAGGGTCGATGCGCCCTCGCGCGCCAGGTACAGGGCCGCGGTTAGCCCGGCGGGGCCCGCACCCACGACGATCACGTCGTAGGCACGTTCGCGGGCCACGCGCACCAGCCCCAACTTGTCGGCCAGCTGGTCGTTGGAGGGCTCGGCCAGATGCGACCCGTCGGGAAAGATGATCGTGGGGATCACCCGGGCGCCCCCGTTGAGCTCCTCGACGCGCGCGCGGTGCTCGGGGTGCTCGTCGAGGTCGACCCACTCGTAGGCGACGTGGTGGTCGCCGAGGAAGGTCTTGGCCCGTCGGCAGTCCGGGCACCAGCTGGCGCCAATGACGAGCAGGGGGGTCGTCTCCACATCGCTCCTCTCGGT
This sequence comes from Actinomycetes bacterium, assembly GCA_021785695.1. GTDB lineage: Bacteria > Actinomycetota > Acidimicrobiia > Acidimicrobiales > RAAP-2 > RAAP-2. Next base: position 31,285 of record JAJYEQ010000013.1, on the reverse strand, counting down.
GTCGATGCACTGAGTATACCGGTCTGTCTGGTATCCTGGGCCGGTGAGTGGCTCGGCGCGCGAGCGCCTCCTCGAGGCGGCCAGCGACCTCTTCTACCACGAGGGCATCACCGCCACGGGCATCGACCGGGTGATCGAGCGCGCCGGCGTGGCCAAGGCCAGCCTCTACAACAACTTCGCCGGCAAGGACGACCTGGTGGCCGCCTACCTGGCAGCAGCGCTGGCCCGCGTCGAGGGGCGTCTCGAAGCGCTCGAGCGCACCGTCCCGGGAGGCGCGACGCTCGCCTTCTTCGCCGACCTGGTCGAGGTCACCGCCCAGCCCGGCTTCGTGGGCTGCCCCTTCCTCAACGCGGCCGTGGAGCTGGCGCCCCACGCGCCGGCCCGGCGGGTGGTGGCCGCCTTCGCCGAGCGCCTCGCGGCCTTCTTCGCCGCCGACCTCGGCGGCGGGGCCGAGCTCGGGGACCGCCTCCTGCTGTGCTACTGGGGCGCCATGGCCGCCCAGAGGGTCTCGCCGAGCGCCGACCTGGTGCGCGAGGCGGCCCGCCTGGTCCGCGTACTGGTGGACGAGGCCTCTCCAGGATCGCGGGTGACTCCAGCGACGCCGGTCGCGCCAGTACGCTGAGGCGCCAGGACCGCTGCGCAGGGGGGTGCTGGTGAGGACGCGGACGGGGCTGTGGCGCGCGAGCGCCGTCGCGGTGCTGATGGCGGCGGCCGGCGGGGCGGCGGCGAGCCCTGCGGGCTCGGCCCCGCGGGCCCACGCGAGCGGACCGCCCACCATCGGGCACGTGAGCGTCGGCCCGCCCCAACCCAGCGACGCCATCATCTTCCTCAGCGTGAACCCCCAGGGCCTGGCGACCAACGTCGTTGTCCACTACGGCCGCACCAGCGCGCTCGGCCAGGTCAGCGCGCCGAGCAGCCCGGGAACGGTGGCGGCCACGCCCACGGCCTTCAGCATCATGCTGGGCGGGCTCTCGCCCGCGACGACCTACGACGCGCGGGTCGTCGCGACCAACAGCGCGGGCTCGGCGACTTCGGGCCTCCTCACCTTCACCACGGCGGTCGGACCCGCCGGGCCCGGGGCGCCCGGGTCGGGTCGCACGCCGAGCACGGCGGGCACCGTCCAGGTCGTCGCGACGGCGTCGCCGGGCGCCTGGGGCGGGCTGAGCGGCGTCGCCTGCGCGGGTGGCACGTGCCTGGCGGTCGGGTACCAGGGCCGCGGCGCGGGTCCGGCGCGACCCCTGGTCGAGCGATGGACGGGCACGTCGTGGGTCGACTTCCCCGCGCCGACCACTGTGGGGGCCACCCTGTACGCCATCGCCTGCCCCGCCCCGGGCGACTGCCTGGCTGTCGGGCGCGACGCCCCGCGGGTCTACGCCGCCCAGCTGCGAGGCCACTCGTGGCGCGTCGTGCCCGCGACGAGCCCCCCCACGCCCAACGGTGACATCTTGCGATCCCTGACGTGCGTCACCACGCAGGACTGCTGGGCCGCGGGCTACACCGACGGGGCCACCCGCGCGATGCACGGACTGCTCGAGCACTGGAACGGGCAGGCGTGGAGCGCGGTCGTTGACCCCACCCCCCCCGACACGATGTTCAACGCCGTCGCGTGCGCCGCGGCGCAGAGCTGCTGGGTGGCCGGGGCGACCGACGCCTACCCGCTCCTCGGCCAGCTCTTCATCCAGCGGCTAGTCGGGTCGACGTGGGTGCGAACGGGGCCCGCGGGGCCCGGCGTGGCCAACAGCCTGTGGTGCACCGGGCCCACGGGCTGCTGGATCAGCGCGGGAGAGGCGCGTTCGACGGCCCTCCTCGAGTTGCGCGCCGCGACCTGGCGGGCCACCGCCCAGCCCGGCGCCAGCAGTGGCGTGGGGCCCGGGACCATCGCGTGCGTGAGAGCCGCCTCCTGCTGGGCGGCCGGCTACGGCGGGGCCCTCCACTGGGACGGGGCATCGTGGCTGGCCACCACCTCCGGGTACAACCGCACGCTGGTGCTGCTGGCGATCGCGTGCCCGAGCCAGGTCTGCCTCGCTGTGGGCATGCGGGCCGGGGGCTCCGCGCAGTCCACCACGCCCATCGCGGCGGTGCTGCGCGCGCCGGGAGGCTAGCTGTCCCCGCCCGAGCCGTACGAGCCGCCACCACCGCCCGGCGACCCGTCGTCGCCACCGGGGTGGATCACGATCGTCGGGGGCGGGCTGGTCCCGGCCCGCGCCGCCGGCGCCGTCGTCGGGGCCACCGCCCCGCTCGGCTGCGTCGCGGCCGGGGCGGCGTGGTGACCACTGGTGGCCGCCACGATGCCCACGGCGGCCACGGCCGTCGCCGCGCTCGTCAGGAGCCAGGACCACGCCGAGGACCCGCGACGACCGGTGCGCATCTCCCCCGTCTACCAGCCCGCGCTCCACCCCAGATGGGAGTTGGCTGGGAGTTTTCCGAGAACTCGCCGCGCCCTCGGCACCCGCGGCGGCCCGGTGAGGGCCCGAGACGCGCGCGGTCGCCCCGCTAGCCTGGAGGACCCATGGCCCTCTCCATCGGCATCGTCGGACTGCCCAACGTCGGCAAGTCGACGCTCTTCAATGCGCTGACGCGCAACGCCGTCCTCGCGGCCAACTACCCCTTCGCCACGATCGAGCCCAACGTCGGCGTGGTAGCCGTGCCCGACGCCCGCCTGGGAGCGCTGGCCGAGCTGGTCCACGCCGCGCGCGTCGTCCCGGCGACCGTGACCTTCGTCGACATCGCCGGCATCGTGCGGGGCGCCTCGGAGGGCGAGGGCCTGGGCAACCAGTTCCTGGCCGCCATCCGCGAGGCCGACGCGATCTGCGAGGTGGTGCGCGTCTTCGTCGACGACGACGTGGTCCACGTCGACGGTCGCGTCGACCCCACCGGCGACGTGGCCACCATCGAGACCGAGCTGATCCTGGCCGACCTCCAGACGGTCGATCGCGTGCTGGCGCGCCTGGAGCGCGAGTCCAAGCGCGGCGGTGAGGCGCGCACCCGCCTGGCTGCGGTGCAGCGGGTGCGCGAGGTGCTCGACGCGGGCCAGGTGGCCTCGGCGGTCCCCGACCTGGACCCGGCGGCCCTGGCCGAGCTGCACCTGCTCACCGCCAAGCCCTTCATCTACGTCTTCAACGTCGACGAGGCCACCCTCGGTGACTCCGCGCGTCACCGCGAGCTGATCGCCTCGGTGGCGCCGGCCCCCGCGGTGGTGCTGTGCGCCAAGCTCGAGGCCGAGCTGGTCGACCTCGACGAGGCCGACGCCACCGAGCTGCTGGCCTCCTACGGTCAGCACGAGGCGGGGCTGGCCCAACTGGCCCGGGTCGGCTTTGCCACCTTGGGACTCCAGACCTTCCTCACGGCCGGGCCCAAGGAGGCGCGCGCCTGGACCATCCGCCAGGGGGCGACGGCGCCCGAGGCGGCCGGGGTGATCCACTCGGACTTCGCCACCCACTTCATCAAGGCCGAGGTCGTCTCCTACGACGACCTGGTCGAGCTGGGCTCGGTGGTGGCCGCGCGGGCCGCGGGTCGGGCCCGCATCGAGGGGCGCGACTACCTGATGCGCGACGGCGACGTGGTCGACTTCCGCGTCGGGGTCTAGACCCTCGGGGCCCTAGCATGGACAGCGCATCGGGGCCGTGCGCCGCCCCACCCATCAAGGAGACCCCGTGACCCTGGACCCCGCTGACTACCGCGTCGCCGACCTGGCCCTGGCCGACTTCGGCCGCGCCGAGATCACCCTGGCCGAGCACGAGATGCCGGGCCTGATGGCCCTGCGCGCGCAGTACGCGCAGAGCCAGCCCCTCGCCGGCGCGCGCGTCACCGGCTCGCTGCACATGACGATCCAGACCGCCGTCCTGATCGAGACGCTGGTGGCGCTCGGCGCGCGGGTCCGCTGGGCCAGCTGCAACATCTTCTCGACCCAGGACCACGCGGCAGCCGCCGTCGTCGTGGGGCCCGCCGGCACGCCGACGGCCCCGGCCGGGGTGCCGGTCTTCGCCTGGAAGGGCGAGACCCTCGAGGAGTACTGGTGGTGCACCGAGCGGGCCCTGCGCTGGCCCGACGCCGCGGGACCCACGATGATCCTCGATGACGGCGGCGACGCCACGCTGCTGGTGCACAAGGGCTTCGAGTTCGAGCGCGCCGGCGCCGTGCCGGCGCCCGAGACCGCCGACACCGAGGAGTACGCCGTCGTGCTGGCGCGGCTGCGCACGATGCTGGCCGAGTCAGCGCCGGTCTTCGCCCCGATGGTCGCCGAGCTGCGCGGCATCTCCGAGGAGACCACCACCGGCGTGCACCGCCTGGCCGAGATGGCCCAGCGCGGTGACCTGCTGGTCCCGGCCATCAACGTCAACGACTCGGTGACCAAGTCCAAGTTCGACAACACCTACGGGTGCCGCCACAGCCTCATCGACGGGATCAACCGCGCCACCGACACCCTGATCGGCGGCAAGGTGGCGGTGGTGTGCGGCTACGGCGACGTCGGCAAGGGGTCCGCCGAGTCCCTGCGCGGCCAGGGCGCCCGGGTGATCGTGACCGAGATCGACCCCATCTGCGCGCTCCAAGCGGCGATGGACGGCTTCCAGGTCACCACGCTGGAGGACGTCGTGGGCGTCGCCGACATCGTCATCACGGCCACCGGCAACCGCGACGTGGTCACCGTCGAGCACCTGGCGGCCCTGAAGCACCAGGCCATCGTGGGCAACATCGGCCACTTCGACAACGAGATCGACATGGCCGGGCTGGCCGCGGTGCCCGGCATCCGCCGCGAGCGCATCAAGCCCCAGGTCGACAAGTGGGTCTTCCCCGACGGCCACGCCGTGATCGTGCTGTCCGAAGGACGCCTGCTCAACCTGGGCAACGCCACCGGGCACCCCAGCTTCGTCATGAGCAACTCGTTCACCAACCAGGTGATGGCCCAGATCGAGCTCTACGCGAACACCGGCACCTACCCCCTGGGCGTGTCGACCCTGCCCAAGCACCTCGACGAGCAGGTGGCCCGCCTGCACCTCGACGCCCTCGGCATCCGCCTGACCACCCTGAGCAAGCGCCAGGCCGACTACCTGGGCGTGCCCGTCGAGGGCCCCTACAAGCCCGACACCTACCGCTACTAGGCCAGCGGGTAGCGGGCCAGGCGCTCGCGCACCAGGGCCACGAAGTGCTCGCGGTCCAGGTGCTCGCCCACCCGCGTGGGCCGCTCGGCGTGGGCGCGGCGCCGGTCGATCACGGTCATGCCGCGCGTGAGCGTCCCGCCCGTCTCGACGGCCAGGTGGGCACCCCGCGAGGCGATGGCCCCGGGGACCAGGACCTCGTAGACGGCGGTCGCGTCGTGCATGATGACGTCGCGGTTCCCGTGCCAGCGCTCGTGGTAGGCGGCGTAGGGCTCGAGCATGCCGGCCACGCGCGTGCCCACCTGGGTGCCGAGGCCGGCGAAGTAGGCCAGGTCGACGTCGGTGAGGGTGGCCTGGTGCGTCAGGTCCAGGGGCAGCAAGGTGATCGGCCAGGGTCCGGCCAGCACGCTGGCGGCGGCCTCGGGGTCGAACCAGACGTTGAACTCGGCGGCCGCGGTGACGTTGCCCGCGAAGGACGCGCCGCCCATGATCACGACGCGCTCGATGGCCGCCTCGATGCCCGGGTAGCGCACGCGCAGCAGGGCCAGGTTGGTCAGCGGGCCAATCGCCACGATGGTCAGGGGCGCCTCACGGGCCCGGCGCGCGATCAGGTCGACGGCGTGCTCGCCGGTCTCGGGGACCGCCGGCTCGTCCCAGGTCAGGTCGCCCAGCCCGTCGTGGCCGTGGACGTGGCCGTCCTCGAAGCGTGCCGTGCTCACCAGGGGACCGGCCGCGCCGCGGGCCACCGGGACGTCGGGCCGCCCGGCCAGGTCGATCAGCCGGCGCGCGTTGCGGGTCGTCTGGTCGACGTCGACGTTGCCGGCCACGCTGGTCAGGGCCAGCACGTCGAGCTCCTCGCTGGCCAGGGCCAGCAGGATGGCCACCGCGTCGTCGACGCCGGGATCCGTGTCGATCACGATGCGCGTGCGAGCCATGCGTTCACCTCCTCGGTCGTGGGGACGGCCCCCTGGGCCCCGCGGGCCCGGGTGGCCAGCGCCCCGGCGGTCACCGCGTAGCGCAGGGCGGCCGCGTCGTCGTCGCCGGCGGCCCGGCGCACCGCGTAGGTGGCGCAAAAGACGTCACCGGCCCCCACCGTGTCGACCACGGCGACCGCCGGGGGGACCGCGCGCGCCACCTCGCGCCCGTGCCGGTAGTGCACGGCGCCGGCGGCCCCGCGCGTGACGACGGCGCTGGACAGCGCCGCCAGGTCGAGGGTCTCGGCCTCGGTCTCGTTGGCCACCACCACCGCCGCAGCCGCCAGGACCTCGGGAGGCACCGGGCGTGCGGGCGCGACGTTGAGCACCAGGCGTCGCGCCGCCATCGCCTGGCGCAGCGCGTCGTCTCCGACCTCGAGCTGGGCGACGACCACGTCGAAGGCGCCCAGGTCGATCCCGCGCAGGTCGAGCTCGGCGTTGGCCCCCGGGGCCACGACGATGGTGTTCTCGCCCCCCTCCTCCACGGTGATGAGGGCCACTCCGGTGGGGAGCGCCGACGCGCCGAGCCCCCCGAGGGCGACGCCGCGGGCCGTGAGCTGGCGGGCCAGCCAGCGGCCCGACTCGTCGTCGCCCAGGCGGGCGAAGAGCACGACGTCGGCCCCGGCCGCGGCGGCGGCCACGGCCTGGTTGGCCCCCTTGCCACCGCTGCGGCGCTCAACGTCGCCGCCGAGCACGGTCTGCCCCCTTCGCGGCAGGGCCGCGACGCGCACGACGAGGTCGACGTTGGCGCTGCCCACCACGCCGACCGAGACCGTCATGGCGCTAGGGCAGGAACTTGTTCGTGTAGTAGGTGGTGGGCGCGGGCACCTTGGAGATCAGCTTGATGGACTTGAGGGCCCGGGCCAGCGTCAGCCACTGGGCGCTCGACTGCACGAAGTACTGACCGTGCGTGTCGCGCAGGAAGGGGATCGTCAGCTTCCAGCCCAGGGCGTTGTAGGCGTTGGTGTAGCCCGAGGTCGGGTAGGCGTGGTCGAACTCGATCGCCGCGGCGGCCGGGTGGGCCACCGCCCACACAGTGGCGGACTTCACGGCGGCCAGGAACGCCCGCACCGTCGCACCGTGCGCGGCCGCGTAGCTGCGCGTCACCGCGTACACCCAGATCGGGATGTCGGGGGCGCCCACCCGAGTGCCGAGCAGGGTCACCTCCTTGCCCTTGACGTGGGAGCCCACGAAGCCGGGGATCTCGTAGTTGGTCGTCGAGGTCGAGATGTCAACCTTGCCCGCCAGCAGGTCGGTCAGGTCGTTGCCCGTGGGGTCCGAGATGATCTTGACCTGGTTGGTCGTCAGGTGCGCGCGGCGCAGGACGAAGGGCAGCATCGACTCGGTCCAGGTGTCCCCGTAGGAGAAGATCCTCTTGCCCCGCAGCGCCGCGGTCAGGTTCTGCGGCGTGAGCTTGGTCCCGGGCTTGGCGAACAGCGCCCAGTTGTTGCGCATCGAGTAGTTGGCCACCGACAGCACCGGGGCCCCGGCGTTGACGGCCACGCCCATGTCGGTCGTGGTCAAGAAGCCGATGTTGGCCGCACCCGTCGTCAGCATCTTGGTCGTGGTCGAGGTGTCGGGCGGGAACACCACCTTGACGTGGAGGCCGTGGGCGGCGAAGAAGCCCCGGTCCTGGGCCACGACGACCGGGACCAGCTCGAAGTCCGGGCCGGGGAAGTCGTAGGCGAAGGTGACCGAGGTGGTCGCGGTGGCTCCCGCGGATCCCCCGGTGGTCACGGCCGATGTGGCCATCAACGCGGCAATCGCCGCCGCGCTCACTGCGAACCGAGTCCTGCGCATCACGCCCTCCTTGAGAAGTCTGGTCGGAATCCTACTGATCGACGAGGTCGCGTCCCCGTCGCCAGGGCCAGCGCCGCGCCACGGTGCGGCGCCGCCACGGCGTCGCGAACACCTCGACGCCCACCACCAGCAGGAACCAGCTGATCCCGATGGCCGTCATGACCATGGTCGTGCCGTAGACCGCCGCGGTGTTCAAGTTGGAGTTGGCGTGCTCCTGGTAGAGGGCCAGGGACGAGCCGTCCGAGGCCGCCAGCTCACCGATGATCGCCCCGGTCACCGCGTAGGTCGCGCCGATCTTGAGGCCCGAGAACAGGGGCGTCGAGGTGGCCGGGATCTCGATCTGCCAGAAGGTGCGCCAGCGCGAGGCGCCGTAGACCTTGGCCAGGTTGACCAGGTCGCGGTCCACGTGGCTGAGGCCGTCCAGGACGTTGACGGTGACCGGGAAGAAGACGATCCAGGCGACGATCACCACCTTGGGCGCCGTGGAGAACCCGAGGATCAGCACCAGGGGCGCAGCCAGGGCGATGATCGGGATGGCCTGGGACAGGACCAGCACCGGGTAGACGAGGCCCTGGAGGAAGGACACCTTGGCCATGATGACGCCGAGGAAGAAACCCAGGGTCGCGCCCACCACGAAGCCGTAGACCGTCTCGCGAATCGTCCCGAGCACCAGGGGCCACAGCAACGACCAGTTCTGGGTCACCGAGTCGATGGCCGCGCGGGGCCGGGGGGCCACGTAGCTGGCCACGTGGAAGCCCACCACGATGAGCTGCCAGAGCACCAGGACCAGGACCAGCGACAGGATCGGGACCCCGACGTTGCGCGCGACCAGCCCCAGGCGCCGGCGGGTCGTCCTCACGCCGCGCCCCCGTGGAGCAGGTGCATGATCTGGCCCTTGAGCGCGATGAAGTCCGGCTCGGTGAGCATCTCGAGGGTGCGCGGGCGCACCAGCGGGTTGGTGAAGTCGGCCACCACCCGACCCGGGCGCGGGGACATGACGATGACGCGGTCGGCCAGGAAGATCGACTCGTCGACGTCGTGGGTGATGAACAGCACCGTGCGCTCGGCGTCGCGCCACACCTGGAGGAGCCACTGCTGCATCTCGAGGCGCGTCTGGGCGTCCAGGGCCCCGAAGGGCTCGTCGAGCAGCAGCAGGCGCTGGTGGGTCATCAAGGTGCGCATGAAGGCCACGCGCTGGCGCATGCCGCCCGACAGGGCTGACGGGTAGTGGCGCAGGAACTCGCCCAGGCCGTAGGCGCGCGCCATGCGGCGCGCCTCGGCGCGGTCCTCGTTGGTCACGCGCCCGGTGAGGCGCTTGGCCATCGTGATGTTGTCCTCGACCGTGCGCCAGGGCACCAGGAGGTCCTTTTGGAGCATGTAGCCGACGTGGCCGGTCGTGCCGGTGACGTCGCGCTCGGCCAGCAGCACGGCGCCCGCGTCGGGCGCCAGCAGCCCGGCGATGACGTTGAACAGGGTGGACTTGCCGCATCCCGAGGGCCCCACGATGGCGACGAAGGAGCCCTCGGCGATGTCGAGCGTCGTGGGCGAGAGCGCCACGGTGTCGCCAAAGGACTTGGCGACCTCACGCAGCGCCAGCAGCGCGTCGGTCACCCGCTCATCGTACCGGTCAGCGGTAGCCGGCCAGGAGGTCGCTCGAGGGGCCCGCGAGGCCGACCGGGTGGCCCGCACGCACGAACCACTCCCAGCCCATGGCCGCCGCGAACGCGTCATCGTCCAGGCTCAGCCACGGCGCGTCGGCCAGCTGCGAGGCGTGGGCCACCATCGCGGCCCGCTTGGCCCCCAGGACCCCGCGCACGTCGATCGCGGCGGCGATCTCCTCGTCGGGCACGGCCAGGGCCACCGGGTCAAAGCCCTCCCCCTCGGCGCTGGCGGCCGCGTCGGGGTCGGGGGCCGCCTGCTCGCGCCAGCGGCGGGCCGCCGACAGCGGCAGGGCGTTGTAGTAGAGGGTTGGGGGCGCCGCCAGCGCGGCCAGGGCCGCCCGGGTGGCCCGGTGCGCCTGGATGTGGTCGGGGTGGCCGTAGAAGCCGAACTCGTTGTAGGTCACGACGACCTGGGGCGCCTCCTGGCGCAGGATCGCGCCGAGGCGGTCGGCGGCCTCGTCGATCCGCGTCGACCAGAACGCCCCGGGCTCGTCGTTGTGGTCCCAGCCCATCATCCCCGAGTCCTGGTAGCCCAGCTGGACCACCCGCGCGATCCCCAGTGCCGCCGCGGACGCCTCGAGCTCGCGGGCCCGCAGGGCGGCCACGGCGTCGGGGTCGTGGCCCGGGGCCCCCGGCTTGATGGCGCCGGGCGCGTCGCCGTAGCGGCCGTCGGTGCAGGTCACCAGCACCGTGCGCACGCCCTGGTCGGCCAGGAGCCGCAGGGTGCCGCCGGTGGCCATGACCTCGTCGTCGGGGTGCGCGTGGACCGCGAGCACCGTCAGTCCCACACCAGCCCCCCGAACAGGTCGTCGGCGTCGCCCGCGGCCGGATGCCGGCTCCAGGCCCGCTCGTAGTACTCGGTGCCAAAGAGCCGCGTGAACATCTCGGCGTCCAGCCCGATCAGGTCGGCGTTGTCGACCTGGCTGGCGTGACACACCATGGCGGCGCGCTGCTCGTCGAGCACCGCGGTGGTGTCGAGCGCCGTGGTCACGCGCTCGTCGGCCACGCCGATCCCCGCGTCGAGGACCCAGGCGGGCAAGAAGACCTCCAGGGCGTGCGCGTCGGGCACGAAGCGGGTCAGGACGCTCGTGGGCACGACGCGATAGTAGAGGCGCTCGACGCTGGCCGAGCCCGCGACGGCCGCCCGCGTCACCGCGTTGGCCGCGATGTGATCGGGATGGTCGTAGAAGCCCCGCTCGTCGTAGGTGAGCACCACGGTCGCGCCGACCTCGTCGAAGAGCGCGGCCAGCGTCGCCCCCACCGCGGCCACGTCGGCGCGCGCGAAGGCGGTGGGCGCGGTGGCGCTGGGCCATCCGGCCATCCCCGAGTCGGCGTAGCCCAGGCTCACCCGGCGCGTGAAGCCGGCCCGGCGCGCGGCCCGGTCCAGCTCGGCCGCGCGTCGCTCGGCCGTGGCGGCCGCGTCGTGGGCCGGGTCGTCGCCGGCGCGACCGGCCGGGTCGAAGCCGTAGCGCCCGTCGGTGCAGGTCACCAGCACCGTGGCCATCCCCCGGCGGGCGGCCAGCAGCGATGCCCCCGCGGTGAACAGCGCCTCGTCATCGGGGTGGGCATGGACGCACACCAGGGTCCCTCGGGTCCTCACGCCCCGACACTAATTGGCGCGACTCCGGCGACTGGCTGGCGCGCGACCGCGGCCGCTCAGGCGTGATGGTGCAGACCGAGCTCGATGGCCTTGACGAGGAGCATGGCCACCGCCACGACCAGGTAGCCGCGCAGCACGTACATGCCCACCAGAGTCCCCCGGGACCAGCGGGGCCGGTGGAGCAGGTTGATGGGCGGCATCCGCCAGGTGGCGCGATACCCGGGGGCCGGTTCGGGCTCGGCGGGCACCCCGCGCCGCCGGATGACCAGCACCACGCCCGCGACCAGGAAGACCGCCACGAAGACGATCCCGAGCACCACGGCGAGCTGGGCCACGTCGATCGAGGTGAACAGCGTCGTGATCATCAAGACGAGCGACATCATCAGCAAGACGCCGACGATGATGCTCGCCACCACGTTCAGCCACGTCCGGTTGACCCAGGGGCCCAGCACCTCGCGGTCGTTGCACAGCAGCAGCAAGAAGACCGTGGCGCTGGGCAGCAGGACGCCGGCCAGCGCCTGGACGCTGGTCGTGATGAGTCCCAGTGGCGCGCCGGGGATCACGACGATGCCGGCGGCCAGGATGACCATCGCCGAGAAGACGCCGTAGAAGAACTTGGCGTCGCGCCAGTGCCGGTGCAGCGAGTGCTTGGCCCCGAACATGTCGCCGAAGGCGTACGACGTGGCCAGCGTCACCGAGGCCGCGCCGATGATGGACGCGTTCAGCAGGATGACCGCGAAGATGACGCCGGCGGCGCGCCCGACGTAGCGGTGCAGACCTGCGGCCACGGCGGCGCCGTTTTGAAAGTGACCGGCGAGGGGGGTGGGCCCGAAGGCCGTGGCCACGACGACGACGAGGATGGCCGCCGCGAACACCGTGATGAACGAGCCGAGCACGGTGTCGGTGCGCTCGTAGTTGATCCAGCGCGGCGTGATGCGCTTGTCGACGATGTTGGACTGCTGGAAGAAGAGCTGCCAGGGCGCGACCGTCGTGCCCACGATCGCCATGATCAAGAGCACGGACGTCGAGTTGAAGCCCCCCCGCACCCCCGGGGACACGAAGCCGTGCACCACGGGCCCAACGGAGGGGTGGCGCATGATCACGAGCGGGATCACCAGGAAGTTGGCGAAGACGAAGACGAACATGAAGCGTTCCCACCGTCGAAAGCTGCCCGACGCGGTCATGAGGATCAGCGCCGCCGCCGCGACGGGTACCGAGATGTACTGGCTGACGCCGAGGTAGCCCAGCGAGAGGCTCACCCCAATGAACTCGGTGGCGATGGTGAGGAAGTTCAAGATGAAGAGGTCACCGACCGAGAACGCGCCCCAGAACCGACCGAAGCGTTCGTTGATGAGCCTGGCGTGTCCGACGCCGGTGACCGCACCCAGACGCACCACCATCTCCTGGTTGACGACGAGCACCGGGATGAGGAGCGGCAGCGTCCACAGGAGCGACAGGCCGAAGTTCTGTCCGGCCTGGGCGTAGGTCGACACCCCACCGGCGTCGTTGTCCCCGATCATCACGATGAGGCCCGGTCCCATGATCGCGAGCAGCGTGAGCAGCCGCGCCTTGAGCGAGGAGCGCGCCCCGAGGTCGTGTTGGCCGATGGTGCCAAAGGCCCCGCGGATGTCTCCGGTGTGCGCGCTGTCGAGCACCGCGGTGGCCTCGTTCGGGCTCGGGTTCTCCGTCGCCATCAGCGACTCCCCAACCCGCACGACGCCACGCGATCGCGGCGCGACCGCGATCCGGGCGGTGCGCCGGTGCGCGTGAGCCAGCGAGCCCCGGGCCCCTGGTGGTTTCCTCGATACTGCACAGTTCGTCTCCAGTTCGTTCGTGGTGATCGGGTACCGGCACCCCCCACGAGACCGGACTTAGCAAACTGCCAGAATCGATTCGCGACGGTGCGACCCTACGTGTTCAACGGGAAGGGTGGTACTGGGGGGTTTCAGAATGACCCCCCTTGAACGAGACGCTGGCGAGTCACCATCACTCCTCCACCGTCGACATGCCGAATTCGCGTCGCCACCCGTGGGGCAGCAACTCGTCGAGGAGGTCGTCGACCGTGACCACCCCCACCATCCGCCCGTCATCCTCGGTGGCCACCGGCAGCACCGTCAGGTTGAAGTCGCTCATGGTGCGCGCGACCTGGTGGACGTCCCACTGGGGGTGGGCGTGGGTGAGGTCGGTGCGCGCCACCCCGAGGGCCAACTCGCCGCCGTGGGCGCGCACCAGCGACGTGATCGAGGCCACCCCCACCGGTCGGCCGTCGTCGTCGAGAACGAAGACGGCCTGCAGCGACGCCACGGGCAGCCGCGACGCGCGCACCGCCTCCAGGGCCTCGTCCACCGTCGCGGTGGAGGGCACCGAGAGGAAGTCCGGGCTCATCAGCCCCCCCGCGGTGTCGGCGTTGTAGGTGAGCAGGTTGCGGACCTTGGCCTGCTGCTCGCTCGGCAGCAGGTCCAGGATCGGCGAGCGGCGCTCCTGGTCGATCTCGGTGATCAGGTCGGCGGCGCTGTCGGGCTCCATGCGCGCCAGGAGGCGTGCGGCGTCGGCGTCGCTGCGGTCTTCGAGGAACTCGAGCTGGTGGGTCGTGTCGAGCTCTTCGAAGACGTCGGCCTCGAGCTCACGATCGAGCCCGACGACTTCGATGATCTCCTCACCCTCCTCGTGGCTCGCCTGCTCGACCAGGTCAGCGATCTGGGCCGGATGCAGCTTGGCCAGCTTGCGGTACGGGATGCGCAGGCGCGCCGAGGGCACGTGGCCCACGAAGGGCTCGATGGACGCGAAGTCCACGATGGCCTCGGCCTTCACGCGCTGGCCGACCGTCGGACCCAGCAGGCGCCGCAGCAGCGGGCGGCGGCCCGGATCGACGCCGACCACCTGCCAGGTCCCGTCGAGCTGGGCTAGCTCAATCTCGTTGGCGCTGATCAGGCGGCCGCGCACCAGGTTGATCGAGTGACGCGCCAGCAGGTCCTCGGCGAGCAGCAGCTCCCCGGGGCGCCGCTCGAAGCGGCGCAGGTCCACGCGCCGGCCCTCGAAGGTGACCCGGCCCCGCTCCAGGCCGCCGATCTTGCGAATCGGCACGAAGAGGTCGCGACCCTCGATGCGGATGACCGCGCCGACCACCGGGGGGTGGGCGTCGTCGCCGAGCCGCGCGACCAGGTCCTGGACGCGGCCAATCCGGTCACCTTCGCGATCGAAGATCGGTCGGTGCAGGAACGTCGAGAGGTGGAAGATGTCAGTCACGGTGGCTACCACTGCGCTGCCCAGGCTACCCGCTCTCGTGGCGCGGGTTCGGGGTCGCGCGATGAACTCGGGGTGTCAGCGGGTCCGGCGCGCCAGCACCGCGGCCACGTAGTCCAGATCGTCGTCGTCCACGTCGAGGTGGGTGACCAGCCGCACGCGCCGCGGCGCCAGCGTGCCCCCGAGCACCCCGACCTCGGCCAGCTCGGCGACCAGGGCCCGCGCGTCGGGATGGTCGAAGGCGACGATGTTGGTGCGACAGCTCGCGGGGTCGTAGTTGGCCTCGGGGAAGGCCTCGGCCACCAGTTCGGCCAGCCGGCGGGCCCGGCGGTGGTCCTCGGCCAGCCGATCGACCATCGTCTCGAGCGCGACGATCCCGGCCGCGGCCAGCACGCCCGCTTGGCGCATCGCGCCGCCCAGGCGCTTGCGCTCCCCGCGGGCCCGCGCCATCAGATCGGCCGGACCAGCCAGCAGCGAGCCCACCGGGGCTGCCAGGCCCTTGGAGAGGCACACCATCACCGTCGTCGCCGGTGCCGCCAGCGTCGCGGCCGGCGTGGCCGTCGCGACCACCGCGTTGAAGAGCCGCGCCCCGTCGAGGTGCACGGGCCGCTCGACGGCCCGCGCCAGCGCCGCCAGCTGCTCGACCGGCCACGGCGTGCCCCCCGAGGGCATGTGCGTGTTCTCGACCGCGACCGCGCCGACGTGGGCGCGGTGATCGGCCTCCGAGTCGATGATCTCGACGACCCGATCGAGGTCGAGTTGGCCCGTCGCGTCCTCGACGAGGGCGAACTGGACCGACGAGTTGCGCGCGCTCGCCCCCATCTCGAAGTCAACCAGGTGCTGGTTGGCGCCGGCCACGATCACGTCACCGGGCTGGGTCAGCACGCGCACCGCCATCTGGTTGGCCATCACGCCCGAGGGAACGAAGACCGCGGCCGGTTTGCCCAGGATCGCGGCCCCCCGGGCCTCCAGGGCGTTGACCGTGGGGTCCTCGCCGTAGCCGTCGTCGCCCACCTCGGCCGCCGCCATGGCGGCGCGCATGGCGGGGGTCGGACGGGTCACGGTGTCACTGCGCAGGTCGACGCGCCTCACCGAAGGCAGGCTAGTCACCCCCCGTAGGATGGGCCGATGGACCTGCCCGCCTTCACCCAGCGCCCCACCGTCCACGACCTGCTCGGCGTCGAGGTCGTCGAAGCCTCCCCCGAGCGCGTCGTCTTGCGCGTGGAGGTCACCGAGCGGCTCCACCAGCCCTACGGGCTGCTCCACGGCGGGGTGTCGGCCCTGCTGGCCGAGGGCGCCGCCTCCTTTGGCGGGGGCCTGAGCGTGGGTCCCGACGAGCTCATCGTGGGCACCGACCTCAACTGCTCGCACCTGCGCTCGATGATGGCGGGAACCCTCACGGCGACCGCCACGCCGATCCGCAAGGGCCGCCGCGTGCACGTCTGGGGCATCGAGCTGCGTGACGAGGAGAACCGCCTGATCAGCGTGGCCCGCTGCACGCTGCAGGTCCTTCCCGTCCCCGGTCGCGGGTGAGGCGCGCCTAGACTGGCCCCCATCGGGCGTCGAGAGATAGGGGCTGTCCCATGGGCGTGCGCTTCCGCGGGTGGGGATCGGCCGTTCCTGACCGCGTCGTCACCAACGACGAGCTGTCGCTCACCTTGGACACCTCGGACGCCTGGATCACCGAGCGCACCGGCATCCGCGAGCGGCGCGTGGGCGGCAGCGCCAAGAGCCTGGGCGTGCTGGCGGGCCAGCGGGCCCTGGCCGCCACCGGCGTCGGCGTGGACGACATCGACTTCCTGGTCGTGGCCACCACCACGCCGGACCGCATCACGCCGGCCACCGCGCCCCTGATCGCCGCCGAGATGGGGCTGACCTGCCCGGCCATGGACCTGAACGCCGCCTGCAGCGGGTTCGTCTACGCCCTGCGCACCGCCTACGGCCTGCTCGAGACCGGCCAGCGCCGCATCCTGGTCATCGGCTCGGAGAACCTGACGCGCTGGGTCGACTGGTCGGACCGCAACATGGCGGTCCTGCTCGGCGACGGCGCCGGCGCCGTGGTGCTGGAGTACGACGCCACCGGCACCGACCTGCTGTCCTTCGCCCTGGGGGCCGACGGGACCGCGGCCGACCTGCTGACCTGCGAGCACGACGGCTACTTCCAGATGGACGGCCGCGAGGTGTTCCGCCGCGCCGTGCGCGTCGTGGTGCAGTCGGCCGAGCAGGCGATGGCCGACGCCGACGTCAAGGCCGACCAGATCAGCCTGGTCGTGCCCCACCAGGCCAACCTCCGGATCATCCAGGCCGCGACCCAGCGCCTGGGGATCGAGATGGAGCGGGCCGTCGTCGTCCTGGACCGCTACGGCAACACCTCGAGCTCCTCGATCCCCCTGGCCATGGTCGACGCCATCGAGTCGGGCCGCGTGCACGCGGGCGACTACGCGCTGGTGACGGGCTTCGGGGCCGGCATGACGTGGGCCAGTGCGGTGGTGCGCTGGTCATGACGCTCCCCCTGATCATCCTGGCCGCCGGCCGTGCCCGCCGCTACGGCGGGCTCAAGCCCCTGGCGCCGGTCGGCGTCCACGGCGAGGCCGTGATCGACCTCATCGCCTCCGACGCGCTCGCCGCCGGCTTCACGCGCCTGGTCGTGGTGGTCAACCCGACCACGGGCGACGAGGTGCGCGCCCACGTGCGCGCCGCGTGGCCCACGAGCTGGCCCGTCGAGTTCGTCGTCCAGGAGCGGGCCCTCGGGACGGTGTCGGCGACCTGCGCCGCCCTCGACGCCCTGGGGCCCGACGACCCCTTCGCGGTGGCCAACGCCGACGACCTCTACGGCCGCGAGGCCCTGCGCCTGCTGGCCCAGCACCTGCGCACCCGGACCACCAGCTGCCTCATCGGGTTCCATCTGGACCACGCCGTGGTGGGTGACCTGCCGGTGTCGCGCGGCGTGTGCAACGTGGTCAACGGGCACCTCACCGACATCGTCGAGCGCCGCCAGGTCCACGACTCGCTCGACGGCTTCGTGGCCGAGGACGGCCTGTCCCCGGTGTTCCTGGAGCCCGACACGATCGTGTCGATGAACCTGTGGGGCTTCCAGGCACCGGTGCGGCCCCTGCTCGAGAGGTACCTGGCCACCTTCGACTTCACCACCAGCGCCGAGGCCCTGCTGCCGGTCTTCGTGGGGTCGATCCTGCACCACTACCCGCTGCGCTTCGACGTGGTGCCCACGACGTCGCGCTGCGTGGGCGTCACGCACCCCGACGACCTGGCCCTGGTGCAGATGGACGTGCGCCTGCAGGTCGAGCTCGGCGAGCGGCCCGAGCACGTCTTCGTCGAGCACTAGCGCCAGTCGCGCGCCGGCGCGGCCAGCGCCTCGAGGCGCTCGACCCGCTCGGCGATCAGGGCCACGGTGCCCGAGCCGCGCTCCAGCGAGCCCCCCACGATGAGCGCGGGCGCGTGCGCCGCGACGCGGGCGAAGCGCGCCCAGGCCCCGCGCGAGAAGATGACGTTGACGTGGCCGGTCTCGTCTTCGAGGTTCACGAAGACCGCACCGCGGGCGGTCTCGGGGTGCTGGCGGTGCGTGACCACACCGGCCACCCGCACGCGCGTCGCCTCGGCCGCGGGCAGCGAGGCCGCCGTGACGACGCCGCGCGCGCGCAGCTGCGGGCGCAGCATCTCGAGGGCCGTGGCCTCGGTGGTCAGGCCCAGCGACCAGAGGTCGTCGGCCAGGCGCTCGGGAGGCGTCGTGGGCGCCAGGGGGGGGACGACCTGCCCGGTGACGACCCCGGGCAGGCGATCGGGCGCCGACTGGGCCGCCGCCGCGGCCAGCCACGTCAGCGCCCGGCGCGAGGGGCCGAAGGCGTCCAGGGCGCCGGCGGCGGCCAGCGCCTCGAGGTCGGCCTGCGCGCAGCCCGCGCGCGCCAGCGCCTCGAGGTCCGGCCACGGGGCCCCGGCCACCAGGGCGGCGGCGCGGGCCGCCCCGATGCCGCGCACCGACCCGAGCCCGAGGCGCACCGCGGGGTGCGCGAGGGGACCCTCCAGCGTCGCCTCGACACCCGAGACGTTGACGTCGGGGCGGCGCACCTCGACGCCGTGGCGGCGCGCGTCGGCCACCAGGCTCTGGGGCGACCAGAAGCCCAGGGGCTGGGCGTTGAGGAGGGAGACCAGGAAGGCCGCCGGGTAGTGGTGCTTGATCCACGCCGAGCAGTACACGAGGTGGGCGAAGGACACCGCGTGGGACTCGGGGAAGCCGAAGTTGGCGAAGGCCGCCAGCGCGTCGAAGAGCTGGTCGGCCACCTCCCCGGTGATGCCGTAGGTGGCCATGCCCGCGTAGAAGCGGCTCTTCAGGTTGAGCATGCGCAGCGCCGAGCGCTTGGCGGCCATGGCCTGGCGCAACTCGTCGGACTCGGTGGGCGAGAAGCCGGCCACCGCCACGGCCATCTCCATGAGCTGCTCCTGGAACAGCGGGACCCCCAGGGTGCGCGCCAGGATGGGCTCGAGCCGGGGATGCAGGTAGGTGACCGGCTCGGCGCCGCGGCGGCGGCGCAGGTAGGGGTTGACGGCGCGGCCCTGGATCGGGCCGGGGCGGATCAGGGCCACCTCGATCACCAGGTCGTAGAAGCAGCGCGGGCGCATCCGGGGCAGGGTGGCCATCTGGGCGCGTGACTCGACCTGGAAGACCCCGACCGTGTCGGCCTCGCACAGCAGGTCGTAGACGGCGGGCTCCTGGGGCAGGCTCCCCAGGTCCAGGCGGACGCCGTGGAAGGCCGCCACCACGTCGACGGCGCGATGGAGCGCCTCGAGCATGCCCAGGCCCAGCAGGTCGAACTTGACCAGCCCGATGGCGGCGCAGTCGTCCTTGTCCCACTGCAGCACCGACCGCGCCGGCGTGCGCGCCCACTCGACCGGGCAGACCTCGAGCACCGGCCGGTCGCACAGCACCACCCCGGCCGCGTGCAGCCCCAGGTGGCGGGGACGGTCCAGCAGCTCGGCGGCCAGCGCCTCCATCCGGGCCGCCACCGGGGGCGCCACCCCGGCCGCGGCGGGATCTCGCCCCCAGGCGGTGACGGCGGCCTCGTCGAGCCCGAAGGCGCGCGCCACGTCGCGCCGGGCCGAGCGGGACCGGTAGGTGATGACGGCGGCCACCTGGGCCGCGTGGCGGCGCCCGTAGCGCGCGAAGACGTACTGGATCACCTCCTCGCGCCGGCCGGCCTCGATGTCGACGTCGATGTCGGGCGGGCCGTCGCGGGCCGGGGACAAGAAGCGCTCGAAGAAGAGGTTGAGCGACACGGCGTCCGCGTTGGTGATCCCCAGCGCGTAGCAGACCGCCGAGTTCGCCGCCGAGCCCCGGCCCTGGCAGTAGATGTCCTGGCGCCGGCAGAACTGGGTGATGTCCCACACCGTCAGGAAGTAGCCGGCGAAGCCCACGGCGTCGATGACGCGCAGCTCGTGGTCGATCTGGCGCCAGGCGCCCGGGACCCGCTCGGCGTCGCGCGGGCCGTAGCGCGCGGTCCCCCCCTGCTCCACGAGCTCGACGAGGTAGGCCTGCTCCGAGGATCCGTCGGGGGTGGCGAACCTCGGCAGGTCCGGGGCCACCAGGCGCAGGTCGAAGGCCAGGGCCCGGCCCAGCTCGCCGGCCCGGTCCACCACCCCGGGCCAGCGCGCGAAGCGGCGGCGCTGCTCGGCGTCGCTGCGCAGGTGGGCGCCGGGGGCCGCGGGCAGCCACCCCTCCAGCGCGGCCAGCGGGCGGCGGGCCCGGGTGGCCGCCAGCACCGCGGCGCGCGGGAAGCCCGCCGGGGTGGCGTAGTGCACGTTGCCGGTGGCCACCACCTCGACGCCCGCGCTGAGGGCCAGCTCGGCCAGCGCATCGTTGCGTGCCCCGTCGTCGGGCTCCCCGTGGTCCCACAGCTCCACGGCGATCCCGTCGCGTCCGACGACCTCGATCATCCGGTCCAGCTCGCGGCGCGCGGCGCGCGGTCCCGCCGTGAGTAGCGCCCGGGTGAGCGGGCCCTTGCGGCAGCCGCTCAGCACCAGCCACGACCGCGCGGCCAGGTCCCCGAGGGTGAAGCGCGGCGCCCCCTTGCCCGCGCGGGCCAGGAAGGCCTCCCCCAACGCGACCGCCAACTGCCGGTAGCCCTCGGGCGAGCGCGCCAGGACCACCACGTGGCTCCCGTCGGGATCGGGCACCCCGACGCGGTCGTCGGTCCCGTCCAGGGTGAGCTCGGCCCCAAAGACCGTGGGGAGCCCGGCCGCGCGCGCCGCCTCGGCGAAGCGGACCACCCCGTAGAGGCCGTGATGGTCCGTCAGGGCCAGCCCCGCCAGGCGCAGCCGGGCCGCCTCGGCCACCAGCTCCTCGGGATCGCTCGCCCCGTCCAGGAAGCTGAACCCCGAGTGCGCGTGCAGCTCGACGTAGCCCGCCATCAGTCGTAGACCCCCGCGAGCCACCACCGCCGCGACTCCGCGGCCACCAGCAGGGCCTCCCCACCCTCGAGCACGACCTGGGCGTGGGCGCGCCGGCGCGGCGCGACCCACCAGCGCTCGACGCTGGGCCAGGGCCCCGCGGACCACACGACCGCCCGTCGCACGCCGGGCGCCAGGACGACCGCCGCCGGCGGGGCGCTCCACCGGCCCCGACCGTCGACGCGCACCGGCCCGGCCGCCGCGTCGAGCAGGTCGATCGCGACCGGGTGCGCGAACACCACCGCGGGGGCGGGCGGGCGCAGGTGCCCGGGCCACGGGGCCGCCGCGTCACCGCCCACCGGGACGGCGGGCGACCCCCAGGGCACCAGCACCGCACGGTCCTGGGGGACGCGCCCCCCGCGCAGCCCGGCCACGACCACCGCGTCGTCCCCCAGGCGCCGGCGCACCCGCAGAGCCGCCGCGTGCGCCCGCTCCTCGGCGGCCCCGCGCTGGCCGAAGAAGCCCCGCTGCTCGTCACGCTGGGGCGCCCGGGCCAGGCGGGCCAGGCGGGCCGCCAGGCGCGCGTCCCGCTGGCCGGGCGCCTCGGCCCGCTCCCCCCGCGCCAGGCGGTGGAGCTGTCCCACGGCGGCCGGGAAGCGCTCGGCGACGCGCGCGGGATCCAGGTCGGCGAAGTCCCCCACCGTCACCAGCCCCAGCCGGCGCCCGGTGGCGGCCAGGTCGGGCCGGCCCAGCGCGGCCAGGGGCTGGTCGCGCCGGTAGTCGTCGCTGGCCCCCGGCGCCAGGACCACCCCCGCGCGGGCGGCGAGCTCGGCCACGAAGAGCCCGTCGCCCGCCCCCAGCCGCGGCTCCTGCCCGGTGGTCTCGCGCACCGTGGACGCCACGAGGGCCAGGACCCGCTCCTCACCCCCGAAGAAGCGGCTCGGCGAGCGCGCGGGCAGGACGTAGAGCCCCAGGCGCACCAGCTCGGTGAACGGGCACAGCACGCCGAGGGCCTCGAGGAGACGCTGGGTGACACGCAGCGTCGTCCCGTCGACGGACTCGACGCTCAGCGCCTCGACCCACACCCCGATCAGTCGCTCCACGCGACACCTCGAAGCCGGCCGTGGCGGTCGGGCATCTCCACGGTGTGCTGGCGGGGGCGGACCCCGCCGCGGCCGGTCAGCTGGAGCGTCATCGCCCGGCTCTCGAGGCGCGACGTCCCCCGCCAGCGCGCCTGGGCGATCCCGAGTGTGAGGTCGGGCGGCACCGGCCAGCCCCCCGCATCGACCACGGGGACCAGGACGGCCCCGCGCTCGCGCACCCGGTCGGCCACCCGGCGGGCCAGCCGGGGCGCCACCCGCCCCGGCGGGCGCAGCACGATGACGTCGATCCCGTCGATCAGGTCTCCCACGACCTCCGCCCACAGGCCCCGCGGGCGTGGGACGAGCAGCGTGCGCGCCAGGTCGACGCCGAGGTCGGCCATGGCCACCACGCCCGGGTTGTCGACGCCCACCACCGCGCCCCAGGACCCCGCCGCCGTGGCCCCCGCGAGGAGGCCCAGCGCCAGCGTGAGGCCGCCGGAGCCCGGCGCGCTCGCCACCACGAGCGTCGAGCCGCGCCGCAGGCTCATCTCGGGCAGCAGCCCGGACCAGGGTGCCGCCAGCGCGACCCGCCGATCGCCCGCCAGGCTCACCGGCCGGATCTTGGCGACCAGCTCCTCGGGAATCGGAGGACGTGGGGGGGAAAAAGCGAACATGTGTTCGTAGCGTAGCCAGTCCCGATCCCGCTCGCCAGAGCCCTAATCTCGACGGGGGAGGTCACCGTGTGCGGACGTGTTGCGCTCTTTAGCCCACCGGCCCGGCTGGCCCGGCTGCTCGCCGCGGGCCTCGCCGAGGACGCCGCGGACGTGCCGCCGCGCTGGAACCTCGCGCCGAGCCAGCTGCTGCTCGCCGTCGCCGGCGCCGGCGCCCCGCGGGTCCTTAGCCGCTACCGCTGGGGGCTGACCCCCCGCTGGAGCGGGGCGCACCAGGTCCTGTTCAACGCCCGGGCCGAGACGGTGGCCGAGAAGCCCTCCTTCCGCAGCGCCTTCCGCGACCACCCCGGCGTCGTGCCCGTGGACGGCTTCTACGAGTGGGACCACCGTCTCGGGAGCCGGCGTGCGCCCCACTACTTCTACCGCGCGGACGGCCAGCCGCTGCTGCTGGCCGGCCTGCTCGACCCGGCGGGACCTGAGGGGCCGGCCTGCACGGTGATCACAACCACGCCGAGCGCGGACCTCGACGGGCTCCACGACCGGATGCCGGTCGTCCTCGAGCCCGGCGACGTCGACGCGTGGCTGGCCGCCGGCGACGCGGGCCCCGTGATCCGTAGCGCGCTGATGCGCCCCGCGGCGCCCGGCACGCTGGTGCACCACCGGGTCAGCGCGGCGGTGGGGTCGGTGCGCCACGACGACGCGACGCTCATCGAACAGGTGGACGCGTCGGAACCCTGAGCCGGGCCCGGACGACCGAAGACCCCGAGTGACCGGTGAAACACCAGCCCCTCGGGGTCTCCGAAGGCGCCTCACCCGCCGGTCCGTGTCGGACGGTCCGTCGTGTGCTGCGTGTGGTCCGCCTCGACGCCTGGGCGGGTTACCCCGCCTCGGTGGGGCGGCACCCCTTGCGGGGCCCCGTCCCGGTGAGCGCCCCTCCCTTGCGGGACGGACACCCTCCTCGAGGTGCGAACTACGATCCCTTTTTTTGCACGCCGCGCAATCTCGCGCAAGGCCCAGGGGCCCCTCGGGGCCAAATCCAGAGCTTGTCCCCAGATCGGCGGGACTTATCGACCGCGGAAGCGGCGTTCCCCACCGCCCATCGGGATTGCTCCACAAGTTCCCGACACGTCCCCGGCACCCGGCCCGCTGGCGCACCACGCGGTCGCGATGGCGGTGGGATCGGTGCGCCACGACGACGCGACGCTCGGCGAACAGGTGGACGCATCGGGCCTCCGGAACCGGGCCCAGACAGCCGAAGACCCCGAGTGACCGGTGAAACACCAGCCCCTCGGGGTCTCCGAAGGCGCCTCACCCGCCGGTCCGCACAGGGCGGTCCGACGTGTGCTGCGTGTGGTCCGCCTCGACGCCTTGGCGGGTTGCCCCGCCTCGGTGGGGAGGCACCCCTTGCGGGGCCCCGTCCCGGTGAGCGCCCCTCCCTTGCGGGACGGACACCCTCCTCGAGGTGCGAACTACGATCACTGTTCTTGCACGCCGCGCGATCTCGCGCAAGGCCCAGCGGCCTTCGGGGGCCAAATCCAGAGCTTGTCCCCAGATCGGCGGGGCTTATCGACCGCGGAAGCGGCGTTCCCCACCGCCGATCGGGGTTGCTCCACAGGTTCCCGACAGGGCCCCGGCGGCCCCCAGACGCATCGCGGCGGGGCCCGAAGGCCCCGCCGCGACACGTCTGGGTGGATCTACTTGATCAGCCAGGCCGGAATGCCGGTGCTCAGCTTCGTGGTGACGGTCACCGGCGACTTGGCCGCCGACGTCGTCACGAAGACGGTCTTGTTGAGCACGCCCGTCGAGCTGGCGCTGCGCACCTGGATGATGTAGCCACCCATGAGCCCCTGGTGGTTGGTCGCCGTGTAGCGCAGCGGGACGAGGGCGGGGGTCTGGAACGACGTCGTGATCAGCGTGTGCAGGAAGCTCGCTCGCGTGAAGTTCCTCCCCGCGGCCCGGAGCGCCTCGACGAAGGCGACGCCCCAACCGATGCCGTAGGCCATGTTGCCGTCGATGGGCGACGTGGCCGTGAAGTTCGGGAAGTCCGCCTTGTCATTGAGCAGGATCTCGCGCATCCAGCCGTTCCACACGTTGGTGTCGAGGCTGGCGGGCAGGTAGCTGAACGAGATGGCCCCGATCTCGGGGTCCGGGAACGGCTTGCCGGCGAAGGCCGCGTCCACCGTGACCGCGTCGGCACCGACGCTCGAGATGACCCACTGCGGGTGGTAGCCCAGGGCCAGAGCGTTGCCGAGCGCGGCGTCGGTCGCCCCGGGGATGGTGTCGAGGTAGACGACCTTGCAGCCCTCGGCCTGGAACTTGGCGATGAAGGGCGTGAAGTAGCCCGCGCCGCCGGTCACCAGACCCGCGACGTCGTACATCACCGAGTCGATCGGGTTGACGCCGACGTCTTGGAGACCGAGCAGCCCGTCGGCGCCGAAGTCATCGTGCTGGCCGAGGAAGCAGACCTTCTGGCCCGAGAAGTGCGCCAGCATGTACTCACCCAGGATCTTGCTCTCGACGGTGTAGCTGGTCTGCCAGCCGAACAGGCCCGGGTAGACCTTCGGGTTGTTCCAGTCCTTGGAGCCCGAGTTCACGAAGAGCTGGGGCACGTGGTTCGCCTTGAGGAGGGCGCGCACCGAGTCCTGGGTGGGCGTGCCGAGCGATCCGACCGTGGCGAAGACCGGCAGCGCGATGAGCTGCTTGGTCAGCGCGACGGTGTTGGGATTGCCCGTGCAGCCAAATCCCGGCGTGCCGTAGCAGTCGTCCTTGAGGATGTACCTGATGCGGCGTCCGTTGACCCCGCCGTGCTGGTTGACCCAGGTGAACACGGCGTTGGCCGCCTTGGCGACCTCGCTGTACCCCTGCGCCGCGATGCCGGTGAGGGGGACGGTGGCGCCGATGGTTACCTGCTTGGCCGTGACGCCGGGAACCTTGGGCGGCGACCCCTGGGCCAGCCCCCCACTGGTCATCACCATGCCCAGAACGAGAGCCACCGCGGCGCCCCCGATCGTGATGCGACGAGTTCTCACCACAGTTACTCCCCCCTGGCCACGTGGTGGCCGTTGTCCGTCTTACTGTCGCGTAAGCCTTCGACGTGACCCTAACCGCACCACTGGGACCTGGCAAGTCACCACGAGCGCCGGGCCCACAGCCGACGAATCGCCCCGCTGATCCCGAGCGGCGCGAAGACGATCGTCAGCACCAGCAGCGCCCCGAAGATGATGCCGTTCAGCTGGCTGGCGACGTTGCCCTGCGGGCTCAGCCCGGTGTGCGCGGTGATCCAGCCGATGGCGCTGTTCGAGAAGGCGTAGATGAGACCGCCGATGATGGCGCCCGGGATGGTCCCGATGCCGCCGATCACCACCAGGGACAAGATGGTCACCGACAGGGCGAACCCGTAGGTCGACGGCGTCACCGCGTTGTTGACGATGGTCCACAGGCCTCCCCCGAGGGCGGCGTAGGCGGCCGAGATCACGAAGGCCGTGACGCGGGCGCGCGGCAGCGAGATGCCCACCAGCTCGGCGGCCACGTCGTTGTCGCGCACCAGGCGCAGCGAGCGGCCGAAGCGGGAGGCAAACAGGTTGGCCATGAAGAACAGCGCGACGCCCGCGGCCACCACGGTCAGGCTGGCCAGCCACACGCTGTTGACGCTGAGCGATGCGGTGCCCGCCGGGTACAGGTGGGTCAGCCAGTGCGGGGCGTTCTCGGCATTGGGCAGCTGGAGGCCGGAGTCTCCCCCGGTCCAGGAGCCAAAGACGTTGAGGATCGCGCCGAAGGCCACGGCGAAGGCCAGGGTCATCCCGGCCAGGTAGGGGCCGCGCAGCCGGGTCGCGGGCAGCCCGAGCAGGAACCCGACCGCCGCGCCGGCCACCACGGCCAGCACCAGGACGAGGATCAGGGGGCTGGAGTGGTGGTGGTTGGCCCAGATGGCCACCGTGAAGGCGCCCACCCCCATGAAGGCGCCGTTGCCCAGCGAGATCTGCCCCGAGGACCCGGTGAGGAAGGAGAGGCCGAGCAGCACGATCGTCATGGCCGCGCCCAAGGACAGGTCGGTATCCACGTTCGAGTTCAGGCGCGCCGTGCCGATGAGGGCGACCGCGACGACGATCACGGTGATCAACGTGCGCGCGACGACCGGGTGCTCGCGGCGAACCCGCGCGCTGGTCAGGGCGGCCACGGCCGCCACCCCGAGGGCGGCGATCAGGGCCAGAACGAGGCGCAGACCCGCTGTCGGCACGCCCACAGCGACGGCCGCCACGGCGGCGACGAGCGCCACCGCGATCGCCGAGATGCGCGTCGCCATCAGACCCTCCGTTCCGTGCGCCGGGTGAACAGCCCGCTCGGGCGGACCATCAGCGACACGATCAGCAGGCCCAGCGCGACCAGGATGATGGCGTTGGAGTTGACGTAGTCGCCCACGAACTGGAAGGCCACGCCGAGCAGCACGCCGGCCACCAGCGCGCCGACCGGGCTGTCGAGCCCGCCCACCGCGGCGGCGATGAATCCGAAGGCGAAGACCCCGTCCATCGTCGTGGGGGTCAGCCCGGTGAAGTAGTTGGACGCGACCAGCACGGCGGTGACCGCGCCCACCCCCGAGGCCAGCATCCAGCCCAACGTCAGCATCCGCGTGACGCGTACCCCGAGCAGGCGCGACACCTCCGGGTTGAGGGCGGCCGCGCGCAGCTGGAGCCCGAGGGAGGTGAACTGGAACACGACCGCCACCACCACCATCACCACGATCGCCGTGATGACCTCGTAGAGGGCGAAGGGCGACATCGCCACGGGCCGGCCCGCCAGCTGCCAGTCGATGATCGAGAAGGGCGTGGGCAGGCTGCGTGAGGTGGTCGACCAGATCGCCGCGGCCACCGACTCGAGCACCAGTAAGAATCCCACCATGGCGACCACCGGGTTGATCTCGGGCTTGCCGTAGAGCGTGCGCACGACGGTGCGCTCGGTCAACCCGCCCAGCACGACGCCCGCGACGATGGCCACCGCCATGGACACCCAGTAGTTGGTCGAGGGCGCCAGCACCGCGAACCCCACGTATGCGGCGAGCATCGCCATGGCGCCCTGGGCGAAGTTCAAGATGCGCGTCGAGCGCCAGATCAGCACCAGGCTGAGGGCGACCAGCGCGTAGATGACCCCGTTGGTCAAGCCGCCCAGGATGTCGGACATCACGCGCGAGGTCCAGAAGGCGTCCATCACTCCACCAGCCCGAGGTAGTACTGGCGCAGCCGCTCGTCGCCCGCCACCACGTCGGCGCGGTCGTTGGCCACCACGCGCCCGACGTAGAGGACGACAGCGTGGTCGGCGATGCGCAGCGCCGACTTGGCGTTCTGCTCGACCAGGATCACGGTCAGGCCCGAGGCCGCGCACAGCTCGCTGATCGTGTGCATCAAGTCCGCGGTTACCAGGGGCGCCAGGCCGAGCGAGGGCTCGTCGAGCAGCAAGACGCGCGGCTGGGCGATGAGGGCGCGGGCCATGGCCAGCATCTGGCGCTCGCCGCCCGAGAGGGTCGCGGCCGGCTGGCGCCTCCGCTCGCCGAGCACGGGGAACAGCGTGTACTGGCGCTCGAGCGCCTCGCGGCGCCCGCTGCGGCCCCGGTGAGCGGTGAGTGATCCGAGCCGCAGGTTCTCCTCGACGCTGAACTCGCCGATGACGCCGCGACCCTCGGGGACGTGGCCCACCCCGCGGCGCACGATGTCCTCGGCGTGCGTGCCCGTCAGGGTCTGACCCTCCAGCGTCACCACGCCCGCGCGCGGCTTGACCAGCCCGCTGATCGTGCGCAGCAAGGTGGTCTTTCCGGCGCCGTTCGCGCCCAGGACCGCGGTGATCTTGCCGGTCTCGGCCTCGAAGGACACGTCGCGCAGGGCCTGCACGGCGCCGTAGGCGACCGAGAGCCCCGATACCCCGATCACTGGTCCACTCCCAGATAGGCGGCGACCACCTCGGCGTGGTGGCGCACCTCGGCCGGTGGGCCCGTCGCGATCACCTCGCCGAAGTTCAGCACGACCAGCCGGTCCACCAGGGGCATGACGAACTCCATGTCGTGCTCGACCAGCAAGATGCCCATCTGCGCGCGCAGCGAGGTGATCTCGGCGGCGAACTGCTCGAGCTCGGCCTCGTCGAGCCCGGAGGCGGGCTCGTCGAGCAGCAGGAGCTGCGGGTCGCCCATCAGCGCGCGCGCCAGCGACACCTTCTTGGCCACCCCGTAGGGGATGGCGCTCGGGAAGCGGGCCGCCTGGTCGGCCACGCCCAGGCGCTCGAGCAGCGCCAGGGCGTCGTCGCGCAGCTGGCGCTCCGAGCGCACCCCGCGCGGGGTGGCCACCAGGGCGTCGGCGAAGGTTCCTCCGGGGCGGTTGTGGCCACCGGCCATGACGTTCTCGAGGACGCTGCAGTGCGGGAAGAGGCCCACCCCCTGCAGGGTGCGCGCCACCCCCGCACTGGCCAGCTGGCTGGGCCGCAGGTTGTGGTGACCCGAGCTCGGGAACGCGACGCGACCCCGGGTCGGCTTGACGAACCCGCAGATCACGTTGAAGACGGTCGTTTTGCCCGCCCCGTTGGGTCCGATGAGCCCCACGATCTCTCCGGGCTCGACCGCGAAGGACACGTCGCGCAGCGCGTGCAGGCCCCCGAAGTCCACCGAGACGGCATCGAGGCGCAGGAGCGCTGCGGGTGGATCGGCCAACATTGGACCCCAAAACTAGTCAGTAACTGCCGGTGCCGGGGAGATAGCCCTGGAGATCGGCCCGGCGCGTCAGGCCAGCTCCAAGATCACGACGGGGATCTCCCGGTCGGTGCGCGACTCGTAGGCGGCAAAGTTCGGGAAGTCCGTCTTCTGGCGGGTCCAGATGGCGGCACGCTCCTCGGGCGGCGCGACACGGGCCCGGGCGGGCCGGGTCTGGGTCCCGATCTCCACGACGACCTCGGGGTTCGCGACCACGTTGTGGTACCAGTCCGGATGCGTCGGGGCACCCCCCTTGGACGCGAAGATCGCCACCTGGTCCTCGCCGACGTCCTGGAACATCACCGGGGTGATCCACTCCTCGCCGCTGCGCGCGCCGGTGGTGTGGAGCAAGAGCAGGGGCGCTCCCGCGAAGTCGCCGCCCACCTCGCCCCCCGACGTGCGGAACTCCTCGATGATGCGCCGGTTCGCCTCGTTGGCCCGCTCCTCGGGTGAGCTCATCGCTCGCCTCCTCTCGTGGTCCCCTCAACGCGCCCGACGGGCTGAGCCGCCCGCCCGGCGCGCCCAGCCTAGAGACGTCCCGCGGGCCCGCGGGGGCCACCCGCGCGCTAGCGCCCCGATCAGGCGGTGGTGGCTTGGCGAATCGCCGAGACCTCGAACTCCAAGGTGACGTTCTCGCTCACCAGCACGCCGCCGGCCTCGAGCGCCGCGTTCCAGTTGACCCCCCAGTCCTTGCGGTTGACACTCGTCGAGCCCTCGAAGCCGATCCGCTGGTTGCCGTAGGGGTCCACGGCGGCGCCGGTGTAGTCGAAGTCGATGGTGACGGGTCGCGTGACGCCCTTGATGGTCAAGTCGCCGGTCACCTGGAAGGTGGTGTCCGCGGTCTGCTCGATCGCCGTCGAGGAGAACGTGATCTGCGGGTAGGTCTCCATGTCGAAGAAGTCGTTGGAGCGCAGGTGAGCATCCCGGTCCGCGTTGCGGGTGTCGATGCTCGCGGCCGTAATCGTCAGTTCCACGTGGGA
This sequence comes from Actinomycetes bacterium, assembly GCA_021785695.1. Lineage (GTDB taxonomy): Bacteria > Actinomycetota > Acidimicrobiia > Acidimicrobiales > RAAP-2 > RAAP-2. Next base: position 1,052 of record JAJYEQ010000013.1, on the reverse strand, counting down.
GCTCGAGGGGCTCTCCGCGTCGAGGTAACCCGAGCCCGAGAACTCATTGAACGAGCCGCGCACCTTGGTCACCATGGCGTGGCGCGCCACGAACCCGATCCGGGTGTGCGCCGGGTCAAGCGTGTAGGTGCCCGTGAGGCTCGAGGGCAGATTGGTCGTGGTCATGACACTCCTCTCATCGTGAACCTGCTGCCCAACATAAAGGTCCCCGCCGCGCCGCGACGCGCCGGGCGCGAGGCGGCGGCCCCGTGTGTCAGTTCAGATTGACAACGCCCCACTTGTCAGTCCATACTGACAGGCATGGACATCGAAGGGCTCAGCGCGAACCTCTCGGCCGATGACCCGGCCGTGGGGCTTCGCGCCTCGCTAGCGCTGCGCCGCCTGGCCGAGAGGGTCGAGGCGCGCCAGGTCGCGGCGGCCCGGGAGAGGGGCTGGTCCTGGCAGCAGATCGGCGACGCCCTGGGCGTCACCCGCCAATCCGTGCACACCAAGCACACCAAGGATCCGTCATGACCACCCCATCGGTCCTGCCCGAGGCCCATCACGTCTGGGCCATCTACCTTCGGGCGGGAGAGGAGGCTCGTGGGCGGGGTGATCGCCGCGTGGGCACTGATCACCTCGTGCTCGCCGTGCTGGAGGATCCCTCGATCGAAGCCTTGCTGGGCGTGAGCCGCACGCTCGCTCGCCAAGCCCTGGCGTTGCTCGATCACGAAGCCCTGGGCGCCTTGGGCATGGCGTCGGGCGCCGACGCTCCCCCCCTGCCGACCCGCGCCGTGCCGAGCAAGCCCACGCTCCGAGCCGTCATGAACAGAGGGCGTCTCCCCATGACGCCGGTGGCCAAGAGGGTGCTGGAAGAAGCTGTGAGGCCCAATCGCCTCAAGACCCAGGTCACGGCCCCCCAGGTGCTGGCCCCGATCCTGGCTCTGCGTGTCGGCAACGCTCGAAAACTGAGCACTTTCGACGGTGAAAAGTGAACACCTGAAAATGGAGGGTGATCACTTTGGAAGACTGGGCCCTGATTCGAAGACTGGCGGCTGAGGGCATTACCCATG
>JAJYEQ010000031.1 GCA_021785695.1 Actinomycetes bacterium | reverse complement strand
CGTCAGCCAAGACGGTGAACTCATCGGAAAAATCACGCTGCAAGCAGACCGGGACTACCACCCGATCACGAGATCGAACTAACCTCGCGCACAGGTTCACGTGTCCACGATGTCGCGACACATCACACTGGTGGGCCGTACAGGATTTGAACCTGTGACCCCTTGCGTGTCATGCAAGTGCGCTACCAGACTGCGCCAACGGCCCGTGGAGGGCCAGCCTACCATCCGCCTGCTGGAGACGGCGGCCCGTTCAGCGGCAGCTCGACCTGGCCCGCGTTGTTCGCGACCACCTGGGCGATCAGGACCTCGACGGCCGCGCGGGCATCGCCGACGGCGTCGTGACCTCCAGGACTGACCCCGTAGTGGCGACACAGCGTCGTGAGGGAGCGCCGGTACCGTACGGGCTCACCTCGCCGCACGGCGAGGTCGTGGTCGATGACGTCGATGGTGCGCAAGGTGTGCGGATCGAACTCCTCTTCGGCCTCGAGCACGTCGCGCACCGTCCAGCGCAGCATGGCCAGGTCGAATCCGGTGAGGTTGGCTCCCACCACGAACGCGCCCTGGTCGTGGTACCGGCGCAGGAGGTCCAGGGCCCGCCGCGCGCCCTCGGCGACGGTGAGGACGTCGGTCACCGCGCGGCGGGCCTCGAGGGCCGCGACGTCGAGCCCGTGCACCCGCTGCGCCCCCTCGCCGATCGGCCGGTCCGGCACGACGAAGAACTCCTCGGTGGCCACGGGGCGCGTGTAGTGGTACACCGCGAAGCCGTAGGCGATGGCCCGCTCGTGGCGCACGCCCAGTCCGGTCGTCTCGGTGTCGAAGCCGACCAGCAGCTCGGGCAGCCGCGTGATGGCGGTCAGCGTCACGCGAGCCCGTCTCCGCCAGTCACGCGTCCACGCTACTCAGGCCCCGTCGCACCAGCCCGGTCCCGGACTGGCGGACTAGGACTCGCCCAGCTCGTCGGCCAGCTCGGCCACCGAGGCCACCACCCGTGAGGGACGGTAAGGGAAGCGGTCGGCGGCCCCGGCGTCCGAGACGCCCGACAGCACCAGCACGGTGTGCAGGCCCGCCTCGAGTCCAGCGACGATGTCGGTGTCCATGCGGTCACCCACCATGGCCGTCGTCTCGGAGTGCGCCTGCAGCTCGCGCAGCGCCGAGCGGATCATCAGGGGGTTCGGCTTGCCCACGAAGTACGGGTTGCGCCCGGTGGCCTTGGAGATGAGCGCCGCGATCGCGCCGGTGGCGGGCAGGGGACCATCGACACTCGGTCCCGTCGCGTCGGGGTTGGTCGCGATGAAGCGGGCACCGCCGGCGACCAGCCGGACCGCGCGGGTCAGGCGCTCGAAGTTGTAACTGCGCGTCTCGCCCACCACCACGTAGTCCGGATCGCGATCGCTGAGGATGTAGCCAATCTCGTGGAGGGCGGTCGTTAGGCCCACCTCGCCAATCACGAAGGCCGAGCCACTGGGTCGCTGGCCGTGAAGGAACGACGCCGTGGCCAGGGCGGAGGTCCAGATCCGCCCCTCGGGGACGTCGAGACCGTTCCATTGCAGTCGCGCAGACAGATCGCGACGCGTGTAGATCGAGTTGTTCGTCAGGACCAGGAACGGCGTCCCCCGCTCGGTCAGCGCCCGCAGGAAGCGGTCCGCCCCCTCGATGGGGTGCTCCTCGCGCACCAGCACGCCGTCCATGTCGAGCAGCCACGACCCAACCTCCCGGGCGTGGGTGACGGGATCGCCGGCCGGATCGGGGATCGGGCTCACGTGCCGACCCTACCCGCAGCGACGGGTCCTGGCGGCCTCGCTGCTCACGGCGTCAGGATCCGCGCGAAGCGCCGGGCAGCCACGCTCAGCCCGACGAGCCCGAAGACGACCAGGTAGCCCGCACGCAGCACCATCACCCCCGAGAACTGCCCCAGCGACAGGCCGCGCAGGAGAGCCGCCGACTGGTACAGCGGCGAGAGCTGGACCAGCGCGCCCAGCCACCGCGGGTACAGGGTGATGGGAAAGAACGTGGCCGAGAACAGGAAGATCGGCAGCTGGACCAGCGTGATCATGTCGAAGTCCTGCCACGAGCGCACGAACGTGCAGCTGGCCAGGCCGACGCCGGCGAATGCCACTCCCGTCAGGAGTGCCGCCGGCCAGCACAGCAGGACCCACCAGCTCGGTGCGTCCCCCAGCAGGATCATGCACACGATGAAGGACGCGGAGTAGATCGCCGCGCGGCCCGTGGCCCAGCCGATCTCGCCCAGCGCCACGTCGTTCACGTCGAGCGGCGTGGCCAGGATCGAGTCGTAGGAGTGCGTGATCTTGAGGCGGAAGAACACGTTCATGATGGTGTCGATGACGGCGCCGTTCATCATCGAGGTCGCCAGCATCCCCGGCGCCACGAAGGCGGCGTAGCTCACCACGCGCCCCCCGACCGTCAGATTGCCCACGAGCTTGTTCAGCCCGATGCCGATGGACAGCAGGTAGAAGAGAGGCTCGAAGAACCCCGAGATCAGCATCAGCCACTGACTGCGGTAGACCTCGAAGTTGCGCTCCACGATGTGTCGCGCGCGGCGCGACCCGATGACGGGAACCAGACGAGTCAGCATCAGTCGACCAGCCGCCTGCGCATCGCGCGCCGCCCCAGGACCACGCCAACGGCGCCCATCGCGGCCAGCACGCTCACGTGCGCCGCGATCGCCCCGAGCTGCGCGTGGCCCGAGGCCGCGGCGCGGGCCAGGGCCACACCGTGGTAGAGCGGAGCGATCTGCACCAGGGGTCGCAGGGCGGCCGGGTACGCGCTGACCGGGTAGAACGTCGCCGAGAACAGGAACATCGGCACCGTCGCGAACCGGTAGTAGGTGACGAAGGGGCCGTCGCTCTGGGCCCGCGCGGCCCACGTGATGAGGGGAGCGGCAAACGCCACGGCCACCAGACCCCCCACCAGCGGCAGCGTGAGGGCCCACCACGAGTGCAGGGCCCCGAAGATCCCGATCACCGCCGTGTAGATGATCGACGTGGCCAGGGCCCGCGTCAGCACCCAGCTGAGCTTGCCGACGAAGACGTCCTCGGGCTCCAGGGGGGTGGCGGCGGCGGCGTGGTACGTGCGAACCCACTTGATGGCCCCCAGGACCGGCCACAGCGACTCGTCGCTGCCCAGCTGCATGGCCGTCGTGGCCAGCAGGCTCGGCGCGAGGAAGTCCAGGTAGCTCTGGCCCCCGACCTTCCCGTGGTGGTGCGCGACCAGGTGCCCGACCCCCACGCCCATGGCCAGCAGGAACAGGAACGGGAGCACCACGGCGCCAACCACCGAGCCACGCCAGGTCTGGGCGTAGACGACGGCGTGGTACCACCAGCTGCGCTGCCATCGGCTCCAGCCGCCGACGGGCGCGAGGTGCGCGGGTGGGCCGCTCATTCGACCAGCGTCCGCCCCGTGAGGCGCAAGAAGACGTCCTCGAGCGAGCTACGCCGCACCAGGGCGCTCGCCGGCACGATCCCCTCGCGGTGGACGGTGCTCAGCACGTCGTCGCCGTCGTCCACGTACAGCAGGACCCGATCGGGCAGCACCTCGACGCGTTCGGCCAGGTCCCCGAGTCGGGCGACGCGGCCCCCGTCACCACTGGCGTCGCCGTCGCCGTCGTCGTCGAAGCGCAGCTCTACCACCTCGCGCGTCGAGTGCGCGTCAATCAGCTCGCGCGGCGTACCCTCGGCCACGATGGTGCCGTGGTCCATCACGACGAGGCGATCGCAGAGCTGCTCGGCCTCGTCCATGTAGTGCGTGGTGATGATCAGTGTGACGCCCTCGCGCTTGAGCCGGTAGAGGCGGTCCCACACGAGGTGGCGCGCCTGGGGATCGAGCCCCGTCGTCGGCTCGTCGAGGATGAGGATCTCCGGCTGGTTGATCAGCGCCCGGGCGATCGTCAGACGGCGCCGCATGCCCCCCGACAGGTCGTCAACCCGGCTGTCGGCCCGATCGGCCAGCTGGACGAACTCGAGCAGCTCCTGGGTCCGCTGGCGGATGAGGGCCCGCGGCAAGTCGAAGTAGCGCCCAAAGATCTCGAGGTTCCAGCGCACCGAGAGCTCGAGCTCCAGCGTGTCCTCCTGGGGCACGACGCCGAGGCGCGCGCGGATCTCGGGGCCGTGGGTGCGCGGGTCGAGCCCGAAGATCGTGAGCTCACCCGCACTGGGCCGCGACACGGCCGACACCATGCGCATCGTGCTCGTCTTGCCGGCCCCGTTGGGCCCGAGAAACCCGAAGCTCTCCCCGGGACGCACCGTGACGTCGATCCCCCGCACCGCGGCAAACTCGCCGAAGCGCTTGGTCAGGCCCCGCGCCACGACGACCGGGGCACCGCCCTGCCCGCGCTCGCTCATCTCGTGACCCCCCGACGCACCGAACGGAGGCTACCGGAGCCGGAGAGCTGCCCCGTCACGCCCGGCCCTCGGGACGCGCCACCGGCGCCCTGCCCCACAGGTTGTCGAGGTCGACGACCACGGGTCCGGTGACGGTGGTCGCGGGCGCCGGACGGGCGGGCCCCACCTCCTCGACCCGCACCACGGCGCGGACCGCGTCGTCGACGAAGCGGCTGAGCGGGGCCACGCCGTGCCGGTCGTCTCCCGCGTGGCGGTGGTACGGCAGCCGCAGCGGGGCGTACAGGCTCAGTTCGTCACGCGCCCGCGTCACCGCCACGTAGAACAGGCGTCGCTCCTCGGCCAGGCCGTCGGGCGTGCCCAGGGACATGTCGATGGGAATGATCCCGTCGACGACGTGCGGGATGTGCACGTGGGACCACTCGAGGCCCTTGGCCGAGTGGATGGTCGAGACAATCACGTAGTCCTCGTCGAGCACCGGGGGCCCGGCCAGGTCGCCCGTCGATGCCGGGGGATCCAGGACGACCTCGGCCAGCCAGTCCGCCAGCCGCTCGTGCGTGTGCGCGGCGTCGGCGAGTCTCTCCAGGTCGCCCAGACGCACGACGGCGTCTGGGTAGTGCGCCCGAATCAGCGGCGCGAGCGCGCCCAGCACCCCGTCGGCCCGCGCGCCGGCGCCCACACGCTCGCGCGCGTCCGCCAGCGCGCCCAGGGTCGCCGCCAGGGCGTTGCGCACCGGCGCGGGCGCCAGGGCCACCAGGTGGGGCCAGGCGGCCAGGGCGTCCCCGTCGGCTACGCCGCCGGCCACCAGCAGGTGGCGCGCGTGCGCCGCACCGATCCCCGGATGGAGCCGCAGCAGCCGGTACCAGGCCACCTCGTCACGAGGATTCTCGAGCAGCCGTGCCGCGGCCACGAAGTCGCGTACGTGCGCAGCCTCCAGGAACCGCAGCCCCCCGTACTTGCGGTACGGGACGCGCCGGGAGCTCAGTTCGACCTCGATGAGGTCGCTGTGGTGCCCGGCCCGCACCAGGATGGCCTGCTCGCGCAGCGCGACGCCGTCCTCGTGGGCCCGCAGGATGTCCTCGACGATGGCTCGGGCCTCCCCGGCCGCGTCGTAGCAATGAACCAGGCGTGCCGGTGGGCCGGGTCCGCGCGTCGAGCGCAGGTGGACCGCCGGCCCGTCGCCGGCGGGACGCACCGCGTTGGCCACCTCGACGACGGGCCGGCGCGAGCGGAAGTTCTCCTCCAGGCACACGATGCGCGCACCCCCCAGCGACGAGACGAGCTCGCGCAGGTGGCGCGAGTCCGCACCGCGGAACCCGTAGATGGCTTGCGCCTCGTCGCCCACCACCGTCAGCCCGCGGCCCGCGGGCGCCAGGCGGGACACGATGTCGACCTGGAGCCGGTTGACGTCCTGGTACTCGTCGACCAGCACGTGGTCGAAGGTCGGCGCGCCTGCGGTGGCGTCGAGCACCGCCCGCCAGTACAGCAGGAGGTCATCGAAGTCCAAGACGCCCGTGGCCCGCTTGCGTGCCGTGTAGGCGGCGAATAGCGCCGCCACGGCCTCGAGGTGCGGAGCGATCCACGGGAACTCGGCGGGCACCACAACGTCGAGCGCCTGGCCCCGGTTCACGCAGCGCGAGTAGAGGGCCACGAGGGTCGCGGGCCGTGGAAAGCGCACTGCCGTGCCCGCCAGGCCCACCTCGCCGCGCATCAGGTCCATCAGGTCACTGGCGTCGCCCGGGTCCAGCACGCCGAAGCCCGGAACCAGCCCGATCTGCGCGGCCCGGCTGGCCAGGACCCGGTAGGCCACGGAGTGGAACGTCCCGCCGAAGGGAACCTGGCCCGGGCCCGTCAGCGCGGCCGCCCGCGCCAGCATGTCGTCGGCGGCGCGGCGCGTGAAGGTCAGCAGCAAGATCCGCTCGGGCACCACGCCCCGGGCCAGCAGGTGGGCCAGCCGGGCGACCAGTGTGCGCGTCTTGCCCGTTCCCGCTCCCGCCACCACCACCAGGGGCTCGTCACCGTGCTCGGCGACCTCGCGCTGGGTCGCCGTCAGCCCGGCCAGCGCATCGGTAAAAGCGAACACTTGTTCGAGTATACGAGGCGGACGGCCGCCCGCTCGGACCCCAGCGCCGCGTGGAAGACTCTCCCCATGCCGGTGCCCGTCAACGTCCGGCCGACGCATCCGCGCACGGCCGCCGGGCCGACGACCACCATCATCAAGCCGGTGGGCCCCCGCTGCAACCTCAACTGCGCCTACTGCTACTACCTGCCCACCGCGGCCGCCTTCCCACCCGACGAGCGCTTCACGATGTCCAGCGCGGTCCTCGAGGCCGTGGTGGCCCAGGCCCTGGAAGCGGCCCCCGGGCCCGTCGTGCACTTCGTGTGGCATGGGGGCGAGCCGCTGCTGGCCGGTCGCCCCTTCTACCAGCGGGCCTTCGCCCTCCAGGAGCGCCTGGCCCCCGCGGGTTGGACCGTCACCAACTCGATCCAGACCAACGGCACCCTGCTCGACGAGCGCTGGGCCGACTTCCTCGTCGCGCATCGCGTGGCGGTCGGGCTGAGCATCGACGGCTCGGCGCGCACCCACGACCGACTGCGCCCCGATCGTCGGGGACGGCCCACCCACGAGCGAGCCAGCGCCGCCTTCGCGCGCCTGCGCCAGCGCGGCGCTCCCCCCGATGTGCTGTGCACCGTGAACGCCGAGACCGCCGCCCGACCCTCCGAGGTCTACGAGGCTCTGCTCGGCCTCGGAGCCCGGTGGATCCAGTTCATCCCGGTCGTCGAGGAGACCGACGGCTCGCCGGCGCCGGCCGCCGTGTCCGCGCGCGCTTACGGCGAGTTCTTGACCGCCATCTTCGACCGGTGGGTCCGCCACGACATCGACCGCGTCGTCGTCCAGACGTTCTTCGAGGGACTGCTGGCCGCGGCGGGGCGGCCCGGCTCGCTGTGCGTGAGCGCCGAGACGTGCGGCCAGGTCCTCGCCATCGAGCACGACGGCTCGGTCTACAGCTGCGACCACTTCGTTCGTCCCGAGTTCCAGCTGGGCTCGGTGCTCGACGACTCGCTCGGTGCCCTGGCCACCAGCGCGCGCCAGCAGGCGTTCGGCCTGGCCAAGCGCGACGCGATCGACGCCACGTGCCTGGCGTGCCCGGTCCTGGCCTACTGCCACGGCGGCTGCCCCAAGGACCGCGGGCGCTACGGCTCACCGTCAGGTCGCCACGCCTTGTGCGCGGGCTACCGCGCCTTCTACCTCCACGCAGCACCGCTCCTCACGCGCATGGCCGAACTGGCCGCGTCGGGCGGCCGGGCCTCGTCGATCATGGCCGAGCTGGCCTCCGCCGAGGAGTCCCTGCGCACCGGCCTCGCCCACGCGGGACGCAACGATCTGTGCCCGTGCGGGAGCGGCCGCAAGTTCAAGCACTGCCACGGCCAGCCCGTGCGCTAGGGCGCGCATCACCACGGTTCCCGAGGTGCATGATACCCCCGGGGGTATAGGTATACTGATCAGACTTCAACCTGAGTGAGGAGACCACGTGTACCAGGAAGTCGACATCAGCCACTTCGCCGCCGCCCACGCCGATGGCGCTCTCGTGCTCGACGTTCGCGAGCCCCACGAGTACGAGTCGGGACACGTGCCCGGTGCCCGGCTGATCCCCCTCGGCGTGCTGGCCCACCGAGCGACCGAGCTGCCCAAGGGTCATCCCATCTACGTGATCTGCCAGAGCGGCGCGCGCAGCCACCACGCCGCGGGGCTCCTCCACCAGCTCGGCCACGACGTGCGCTCGGTGCTCGGAGGCTTCGCCCATTGGGCATCGGCCGGTCATCCGGTCGTGCGTGGCACTCGCGCCAACGCGGGCTGACGACGATCGTCGGATTGCCCTGCGGCGGCGACCGGCAGCACATCCGCGCACGGGCCCCGGCGAGCGGCGGATCACGCGCCGCCCTCGCCGAGGCTCGAGTGTGTTGCGACACTGGCGACTTCGAGCTGGTCCCCGCGGCAGGCGGGCCGCCCGACGTCGGGTCACGCTGGCGGCTTGAGGCAGATCCGGTCTAGTTGGTGTCGGAGGGCTGGCCAGAACATTGTCCGACTGACGAGTATCCCCTTGGTTCGCTCACCGATTGACCTCACGTCGATGGCCAATGGTGACAACCACGATCAACAGCACTCCGTCATCGATGGTGTAGATGATCCGGTAATCGCCAACTCTCAGACGGTACCCCTCTCGTCCTCGCAGCGGCCGAGACGCCGGAGGGCGCGGATCTTGAGCGAGGAGTGCTATCGCTCCTTGAATCCGAGGTTGCCCCGATCGATCAATATTGCGAAGTTCGCGAAGGGCTGCCGGTCGAAATTCGATGCGGTACCCGTTCATGACCAGCCAAGGTCACTCTTCACCTGCTCCCACGGGATGTTAGCCCCCTCCTCAGTCATGGCGGCATCGAAGGCGACGACGTCCTCAGACTCTTCCCACGCTTCGAGCATTTGGTCGTACTGTTCCGGGCTCACCAGGACCGCCGCACGCCGTCCGTAGTGCTCGAGTTCAACTGGCTCGGACTGCGACAATTCGATGACCTCAGCGAGTCGTTCGCGGGCTTTGCTGACAGATATCTTCACCATGGCCTCATTGTACAACATGTGAAGTTATGTCGTACAGCATCGCCTCGGTACCTCGCTGGCCCCACGCAATAGAAGTCCAACCTCCCACTGGAGGCGTGACGGCCTCTTCGAAGGAGAGGTGAACGCGGCCGCAGCCGAAGCCGCAGTTCGTGAAAGTACTCTTAGCGGGTGGAACCACGACTCGAAGCCAACCGCATGAATTGGAACAGTCGTGTCAGGGTTCATGCCGTGTCTCGGTTCTACGACGTTGAAGGGTGGCTTCGTAACGCACCTGGACCGCCGTCCAGAGAGATTGAGGCACTAGGAGACTTGGAGGGCAAGACCCTCGTGCATCTGCAGTGTCACTTCGGAATGGACACGATGCACTGGGCCAGAGTCGGGGCCACCGTCACTGGTCTGGACTTCTCGCCAGCGGCCGTTGACGAAGCCACTTCACTTGCAGAGCGCGCCGGGCTATCCGAGCGTGCGTCCTTTGTCTGCGCCAATGTCTACGACGCGCCTCAAGCGCTCTCGGGTAAGCGGTTCGACGTCGTCTACGTTAGCCTCGGTTCGCTTTGCTGGCTGCCGGACGTGGCCACGTGGGGTGGAGTCGTAGCGAACCTTCTCGCCCCAGGGGGCAGGCTGTATCTCCACGACGTTCACCCGTTTACTTCGTGCTTCGACGATGACGGAGAGCGGGTCATCTACAGTTACTTTGAAGAGACCGATGATCCCTTCATCTTCGACAGCACCACTACGTACACTGACGGCGAGGAACTCAGCGCTTCAAGGATCTATGAGTGGAACCACTCCATTGGCGAGATCATTTCCGCGTTGATTGGGCGCGGTCTCGTGCTCGGTTCACTGACCGAACACGACTGGACACTTTTCCAGCAGTTCCCGTGGCTGGTCAAGAACGCGTCGGGCCAGTTCGTCGTGTCCGAAGGGCGCCCACGAATTCCACTTTCTTTCACGCTCCTCGCCCACGCACCGAGCAAGGTCGAAGAACCACTCAGCTCATCTGAAGCCTGATCGGTGTCGGAGGCCCGGTTCGAACGTTCTGCCACTACGCACTGGCTGCTTGAGACAGATCCGTTCTAGTTCGTGTCGGAGTCCCGACGTGGCAGAAGCGCAACCTTGCACTGGCGCCTGAGACAGACCATGTGAGTTCTGTTCTTTGGCCCGACGCGAGAGGTCTGCACCCCTACATTGGAGGCTCGATCCTGTCAGCGATTAGCTTCCACAAAGAACTGTCAGCTGTCAACGGCCAATGAGTTCTCCCCAGCCACGGCCATGAAAACTCCCCAGTGGCGGCCATGAAAACTCCCCAGTGGCGGCCATCAGTCCTCCCCGGTCGGTTAGCCCAGCGGCATCACCCCCTTGC
>JAJYEQ010000030.1 GCA_021785695.1 Actinomycetes bacterium | reverse complement strand
CAACGGATGATCTGGCCTACGATCGCTCGAAAGGAGGTGAGTTAGGGACCAGCGCTCACCAGCACAGCATCACCACCGGTGTTCAACAACTCCGGAACGACTGTGCAACTACGTCGGAATACGCACCTGGTTCGCCAGATGGTCAGCTTCCTCTACCAGGCCCTGATTGACGCCGAGGCGACCGAGGTGGTTCAGGCCGAGCGCCACGAACGCACGCTGTCGCGCACCACTCAGCGAAACGGCAGCCGTCCGCGACTTCTCACCACCAAGGCCGGCGACGTCGAGCTGAAGATCCCCAAGTTGCGCAAGGGCTCGTTCTTTCCGAGCGTGCTCGAGCGCCGGCGGCGCATCGACCAGGCCCTCTACGCCGTTGTCATGGAGGCCTACGTTCACGGGGTCTCCACGCGCAAGGTCGACGACCTGGTCTCGGCCCTCGGAGTCGACGCCGGGATCTCCAAGTCCGAGGTCTCGCGGATCTGTGCGGCGCTCGATGAGGAGATGAGCGCCTTTCGCGCTCGCAACCTCTCTCACCTGGCCTTTCCCTACCTGCTCTGTGACGCGACCTACGTGAAGGCCCGCGTCGGCGGTCGCGTCGTCAGCCGCGCCGTCGTCGTTGCCACTGGCGTCGCGCAGGACGCCAGCCGCGAGGTGCTCGGCGTCGCCATTGGCGACTCGGAGGACGCGGCCTTTTGGACCGAGTTCTTGCAGAGCCTGCGCGAGCGCGGACTGCACGGCGTCCAGCTCGTGATCAGCGACTCGCACTTGGGGTTGAAGGCTGCCATCGCCAAGGTGTTCCCCGGAGCCTCCTGGCAGCGCTGTCGGGTGCACTTCATGCGCAACGTCCTCGTGAAGGTCCCGAGGAATCACCAGCAGATGGTGGCTGCGATGGTGAGGACGATCTTCGCCCAGCCCGACGCTGGCCACGTCGAGCGTCAGCTGAAGGAGGTGGCCGCCACCATGAAGCGCCAGTTCGGCGTCGTGAATGAGATGCTCCTCGACGCGGCGGAAGACCTCACGGCGTTTCGCCACTTCCCGGCCAACCACTGGCAGAAGATCTGGTCGACGAACTCCCTCGAACGACTCAACGCCGAGATCAAGCGGCGCACCAACGTCGTCGGGATCTTCCCCAACGACGCCGCAGCCCTTCGCCTCATCACGGCGGTCTGTGTCGAACAGCACGACGAGTGGAGCGTCTCGGAGCGTCGCTACCTGTCCCAGGAGTCCATGGATCAGTTGAAGAGTGACGCGCTGCCGACGGCACCGGTTGCCTTGGCCAAAGTCAAATGAAAAGATGGTCACGCATCGAGAAGTGCTCCATCGGAGTTACACCACTCGGCGGGACGTGATCCGACGCAGGTTCTCTGAGGCCTGGTCCTTGGCGTTCGAGAACAGGCGCTCGACCTCGTTGCGTCGTGCGTAGGACTTTCGCCACGCTGTCGAGCCATGGAGGTGGCGCTGCGAAAGCGGGAGCTCCTCCGCCGTAAAGGTACGGAACTTGGAGTCGCACACCGTGTCTCGAGGTGCGGTCTTCGGAGGGCTGGCAGCTGGCATCGTGCCGAGCGCAAGCAGGTGCGACGAGGCCACGAGCGGACAGATGAGTTTGCCAGCGGCCGCGGGGCATTGATACACCTGCGCACCATTCTGGCGCCGCGCACCGTGAGGGACCAAAGCGTAGATGGAGCGCGCCGCTATCTGGTCTTCGTACTTCTTCACGGCGTCGGGGTTGAGCGCGTACGTCTGTGCAGGTAGAGGACGATGGATGACTCGCAGGCTCTGCGGCAGTGACGGCGAGAACGGCTGGCCGTCGATGATGACCGCCCCTCGCACGTGTCCCGATACACCGACCTGGTTCAGTTTCAGACCGAAGACGGGCTCGCCACCGAGTTTGCGGACTTCGAGAATGAAGTCGCGCCCGTGCTTTGACTGGGTGTATTCGCGGTCCACGAGGACATCGCCCAACGAACCCTGCGTTGCCGCCACGTCCGCAGCACACGCCAGGGCCATCGCCGTTGTCTTGTACGTGGCTGGTCGAAAGCGTAGGGCCTTGATGGCTCGCGGTACGTCCCGCCCTCCCTCTTCTTGCACGGTGACGGCGGCGGTGAGGTCGTAGCCGAAGAACGACTTCTTCTCGCCCTTCTTTCCCTTGGTCCGCCAGTGAGCATCGGGGTCACTCGCGCGACGCTCATTACCTACATAGTTCCCCTCGGCGTCAAAGACCAACCGAAAGCAGTCCTTCCCCCAACTCGGGATGTCCGAGCTGTCGATGGCGATAGAGGTCGTCAGGTTCGCGTCGGCATGCCCGCCCGCGGTGCCCACCTTGTTGAGCAGAACGTCGAGGTTGTCGTAGCGCGCATCATCCGTGCGGGAACGGTCGTAGTTGGTCTTCTCGATGCGGTCAAAGAGGTGCTGCACCTGACGAAGTGTGACGCCGTTCGTGCGCGTGATGCCGAGGCGACGCCTAGTGGCGGGGTCGAGGTTGTTAAGGAACTTCGGCACGGACGTGAGCAGAAAGCGGCCCTCGAAGACCTGCACCAAGAGCGCCACCATCAGTGCTCGCACCGACAACTCGCGAGGGCGGCCACTTCTGACGGCCGCCGCGCTGATGCACTCTTCGATGTACGTAATGGTGCTGTTCTCGTCGAGGAGTCGCTCGGCTTCGGTAATGAGCTCCTTCATTTCCCTTCGGCTGTGTATCACCGGTGTTCCTTTCGTAGGTGGTTGCACGTGCGAGTGCGAGACGTGACATAGGGCAGGTATCCCTGCAGTCCCTCGATTCTTTTCAGGCCCGACCATCGAAGTACGTCGAGGGTCGCCGCATCAGACTCGAGCAGCGCCACGATGTAAGTGGCGCGCAGACGGTCGCCCGAGAGAACCGGTACGCCGCGACGTTGCTTCGTCCACTCGGCGGCGTGCGCGGTGAGGTTTGACCCGCGGACTGGCACGAGCGGCCCACTGGCGCGGAACCTCACCACTTCGTGCAAGAGCGGGACGAAGTCTTTCGAAACCTTCGCGCAGAGATCGAAACTCGTGATGAACGTTTCGCCTTGGTGAAGATGGACGGACTTGGCGCTGACACCGCGTAGCCGACTTCGCGAGATGCCACACCCTGCGCCGAGCGCGATGATAGTGAGCAAGGTTTCGCGGCGGTGTTCGTTAGTCAAGTTGTTGGCGAAACTGACGAGTTTGGTGAGTTCGTCATCGGAGTAGGGCGCCAGGTACGACGGTCGCGCTATTTTCCCGCGGCGCTTAGCCGCCATTGACAGCGTGTGGTGTGCCGCAGCCAAGCGCCAGAGATGGGGCTCGTAGTCGAAGACACCGAAGGGCTGTTGCCTCGTGAAGGCCCAGATGAGGTTCTCGGAGAGTACGACATCGCGTTCGAGCTGGTAGCCGTGGTCGTCGGCCCACATCGCGAGCAGCAGCATTGCTCGCAAGTACGGACGCAACGCGGTGGGGTGAAGGCTCGCGAACGGCGCCACTGCATCTTTGACGAGCACCTGGACGCGCTTCCACTGCGCGGGCTTCACGAGAGCTTGAGTCCCCTTCACCGGGAGGTAGTTCTCGATGAGTGCAACTGAAGTGGCACGGGGCTTGGTCACGGCACCTGCACCGTGCCGCTGCCCGCGTCCTGACGCACTCGCCGGTGGTCTTTTCTCTGTTGATCGTGTGGTAGGCATTGAAACATCGTGCTCAAAAGACGACGTCAAACTGACGTAAAATACGTCAGTTCTGATAGTCTCAAGACCGTGGGAAAACCCCGTTTTCGCCCAGCCCAGGTCGTTGAGAACCCTCGGGACTTCGGTCGCGCCAGCGATGCGGTGCCCGTCCGGGTGGAGGGTTGGAGCGAGGGCGAAGTGGCCTGGGCCTGGTTTCAGCACCGCACCGCCCTCGCGGTGAGGGCAGACCTGAAGGCCCGCCGGTTGGTGCTGGGCGTCTTGGCTGAAGGCGTCAAGGAGGACGTGGGGTGGCTTGAGCGCAAACTTCGAGGTCAAGCGCCTGCGGATCTCGGTGAAATGTTCGAGTGGGCGCTGCGACTCGGAGTCAACATCTTGCCGCTCATTCAGGACCGGACGGACTTACTGCCCAACATTGAATAACGCGCAACTTTCAACTCGCGTTGGAGCAACTGTCGGCGTCAGCCTAAGAACTTAGCCCATTGTCAAGGTGAGAATGGTTTGGTCGTGACTGGTTCCCGTGTCCGAAGGGACACACGAGAGCTCCGGGTTTAGTAGCGCGCGCCTGCTGGCTTTCGGTTGAGTTGGGGCCGAACGCGCAGCAGGTAGTAAATAGGGACCAGCAAGAACGAAGCATCGCCGATGAAAAACAAGATGATCATCGACACGACCCACCTACCCTTTGATCGACCAAACGATGTGAAAGTGGACTTCGGAGTTCGTATGGTATTGATGATGGCCCACGCAGGTATGAAGACAGCGAAGAGGAGCAGCAGTATCGAAGCGACGGTGGCAGAGATGCCTCCACGCGCTACGACGTAGTGGTGCCCGAGGAGCAGCACCGACACCGTTGTGTTCCCAGTGTGCGCAGGGCGTAGTCCTATCACGACGCCAGCCGCAACGATAACGAGAACGCCCAGCACAGCCGGCATCGCCCGCCAGCCAGGCGTGTGCTTCTTTTCGACCACTTCTGTGTTCACTCGATTGCCGGTCGACTGCGTCTCGTGCATCGCCACTAGTCTTTGCCTCCAAATAGGACCAAGCAACGCGAGGGCCTTACGAACAACGTACCGCCATTGGTTATTCGCGCAACCATCACCTCTTTCGCAAAGATGGTGCCCGGTCGCTACGCAGCGCCACTCGAAGCGATCGTTAAGCGCAGCGCAAACCCATACGAATACACGTCTATGCAGGTCTGAGCAGTTGGAACTCCTCATTTTTCGAGTTGAAAATGGGCGAGGTCGAGTGCTGGAACCCAAGGCGCGTAAGGGATGTGACTTATGTACAACCCTCACGACGTGACGCCGTCGTTCCTCGGGTCGCGACGAGTGATTGCGGTGGTCGCCGTGCGCTCGTCGTGGCGGTGATTGACCGATCACCAGGAGGTGGTGTGGTGCGTCTGGTCCCCGGCGCTCTCGGCGCCGCTGTGGTGCTGGCCACCTCCCTGGCCGGTGCCGGGACGCCCGTCTCGTACCCGGCGACGCTGCCCCTGTCGCGGGGGCTCGCCCAGTCGGCGCTCGGTCACGCGTTGGCGTGGGGGACGCCGCTCAGTGCCGCGCAGGCGCGATGGGTGCGCGAGCTCTCGCCGCGGCGCGCGTTCCGGTGGGGGGTGTGGCAGGAGGGCGGTCGTCCCTCGACCTACCCGGTGCGCAGCACCGACGGCGGGATCCGGTGGACGGCGGCGGGTCCGCAGCTCGCCACCGACTGGGCGGGGGGCTCGCTCTACTACGTCCAGAAGGTGTACGCGATCAGCCCGCGGAGCGTCGTCATGGTCAGCAACGCCGTCATCGACGTCACGACCGACGGGGGACGTCAGTGGTTCCAATACCTCAACCCGGCCGATGACTGGTCCATGGTCGCCTTCCGGGTCCGGGGTGGGGGCATCGATCTGCGGGTGAGCCCGGCGCGTTTCTCGCGCGCCGGGAAGCCGAGCGTGGCCCTCTACGTGCTCAACGTGGCCCATCATCGGTGGCGGCGCCTCCGGTAGGCGCACGGTTCGCGCCCGCCCCGGGGTGGCCCCTAGCGGGGAGGCGCGCGGGGACCCGACCTTCACGGCCTCGCCGTGGCGCGCCCCGGGACCCGCTCGGAGCCCCGGA
The DNA here is from genome assembly GCA_021785695.1 of Actinomycetes bacterium. Classification (GTDB taxonomy): domain Bacteria; phylum Actinomycetota; class Acidimicrobiia; order Acidimicrobiales; family RAAP-2; genus RAAP-2. Next base: position 5,088 of record JAJYEQ010000030.1, on the reverse strand, counting down.
CCCCGGGCCGGTGCCGGGTGTGCGGGGAGTGCGCGTCGTGGCGGGGCGCAGGGCCGACCACGGTGCGCTCGCGTGCCAGGATGGGAGGCGGCAGGAGGTGAGGGTGAGCACGGATCCGATGGCAGACCTCCTGGTCGGCGAGGCCACGACGGCCGCGCAGGGACTGGTGCAGGCGGCGCCGGCGCGCCGGCGCGAGGTCGCCACGGCCCGGCGCGTGGCCCGCCTGCTGCGCGACGACCGCGCCCTCGGCGTCGTCTCGGCGCTCACCGACGAGGTCATGCGCACGCGCGACCCCCAGCGGGCGGCCCGCCTGCTGCGCGCCGCCGCGGCGGGCGCCGGGCGACCGGGCTTCTCCCTCGTCGACCTGGTGGGGCTGCGGGCCGTGGCCGGCCTGTCGGTCTCGGCCCCCGACACGGCGCTGCGCCTGGTGCGCCGGCGCGTGCGGGCGCTGACGTCGGGTCTGATCCTGGACGCCGAGCCCGGCGCGCTGAACCGGCACCTGGCGCGCCGGCGGGCCCAGGGACTGGGCGTGACCGTCAACGTCGTGGGCGAGGCGGTGCTCGGGGAGGCCCAGGCCGACCAGCACCTGGCCCACGTGGTGGCGACGATGGCGCTCGACGGCGTCACGCACGTCGCGGTCAAGCTGTCCTCGGTGGTGAGCCAGCTGACCACCATTGACCACGAGGGCTCGCAGCTGCGCGTCGCCTCACGCCTGCGCAGCCTGTTCGAGGCAGGCCTGCGCTACGGGGTCACCCTGACGCTGGACATGGAGGAGTTCCGCGACCTGCGCCTGACCCTGGACGCGTTCTGCGCCGTGCTCGACGAGCCCCGCTTCGAGAGCGTCGAGGCGGGCATCGTCCTGCAGGCGTACCTGCCCGAGTCCGCCGCGGCCCTCGACGAGCTGGCGGCCTGGGCGCAGCGCCGCCACGCGCGCACCGGCGCGGCCGCCAAGGTGCGCCTGGTCAAGGGGGCCAACCTGGCCATGGAGCGTGTCGAGGCCGAGCTGCACGGCTGGGTGCCCGCGCCCCTGGGTTCCAAGGCCGAGGTCGACGCGAACTACGTCGCGCTGCTCGAGCGCGCCATCGGGCCCCAGTGGGCGCCGTTCCTGCGCGTCGGCGTGGCCAGCCACAACCTGTTCGACGTGTCCCTCGCGCTGGAGCTGGCGCGCCAGCGCGGCGTGGCGGGGCAGGTGGACGTGGAGATGCTCGAGGGCATGGCTCCCGGCGCGGCCGCCGCCCTGGCGGCGGCGGGCCACCGGGTGCTGCTGTACGCGCCGGTCGTCGACGACGACGACTTCGAGTCAGCCATCGCCTACCTGGCGCGCCGCTTCGACGAGAACACCGCGCCCGACAACTACCTGCGCTCGGCCTTCTCGATCGCCGAGGACCCCCGGACCTTCGAGCGCGAGCGCGACCGCTTCGTCGCGTCGGTCGCCGCGCGCCACGACGTCGACACCGGCCGGCGCCGGCGGGCGCGGCCCCGGCCGGCGGGCTGGGCCAACACCGCCGACGGCGACCCGACCGACCCGGCCTACGTGGCCGCCGTGCGGGCCGCGCTCGACGCGGTGCTGGCCGACGACGACCGCGTGCTCGCCGGGGGCGCGGGGGGAGGCCCCTGGGTCCAGGGGCGCGACCCCTCGAGTGGCCATCACTGGCTCCGCTACCGGGCCGCCACGGTCGCCGACGTCGACACCCGCGTCGCGCGGGCGCGCCAGGCGTCAGCCCGCTGGGCGGCCCTCCGCCCCGAGGAGCGCCAGCGGCTGCTCGAGGCGGCGGCCGACGCGGTCGAGGCGCAGCGGGCCCCCCTCATCGCCCTGATGGCGCGGGAGGGTGGCAAGACGGTGGCCGAGGGTGACCCCGAGGTCTCCGAGGGCGTCGACTACCTGCGCTACTACGCCGCCACCGCGCCGGTCGGCGGAGAGCCCCTGGGCGTGGTGGCCGTCGTGCCTCCCTGGAACTTCCCGTTGGCCATCCCCCTGGGTGGGGTCGCGGCCGCCCTGGCCGCCGGGAGCGCCGCGATCCTCAAGCCCGCCCCCGAGGCGGTGGCCGTGGGTGCGGCCCTGGTCGAGATCCTCCAGGGGGCGGGTCTCGACCCCGACCTGGTCAGCCTGGTGCTGGCCCGCGACGACGAGGCCGGCCAGCACCTGATCACCCACGAGGACGTCGACGCGGTGATCCTGACGGGATCCTTCGACACGGCCGCCATGTTCACGCGCTGGCGTCCCGAGATCAACCTGCTGGCCGAGACCAGCGGCAAGAACGCGATGATCATCACCGCGTCGGCCGACCTCGACGCGGCGGTGCGCGATCTGGTGCACTCGGCCTTCTCGCACGCCGGCCAGAAGTGCAGTGCGGCCAGCCTGGCCATCGTGGACCCGGCCACCGCCGCCAGCGAGCGCTTTTGGGCCCAGCTGGTCGACGCGGTGTCCTCGCTGCGCGTGGGCGCCGCCTACGACCTGGGCTCGACGGTCGGGCCGGTCATCCGCGCTCCCGAGGCGGCACTGGCGCGCGCCTTGCAGCTCGACCCCGGCGAGCGCTGGGTCGTCGAGCCCCGCCGGCTCGAGGGCGCGGGCGAGCTCTACAGCCCCGGGGTCAAGGCCGGGATCGCCCCGGGCAGCTGGTCGCACCTGAACGAGTGGTTCGGCCCGGTGCTCGGCGTCATGGAGGCGCCCGACCTGGCCACGGCCGTCGCGTGGCAGAACGCGATCCCCTACGGGCTCACCGGGGGCCTGCACTCGCTGGACACCCTGGAGTGCGAGCAGTGGCTCGAGCACGTGGCGGTCGGCAACGCCTACCTCAATCGCGGCATCACCGGCGCGGTGGTGGGTCGCCAGCCCTTCGGGGGGTGGCGGCGCTCGAGCGTGGGGCCCAGCGCCAAGGCGGGCGGGCGCAACTACCTGGCCGCGCTGCGGCGCTGGCCTGCGCTGGACGACGTGGACGCGGCCGTCGACTCGCTGGAGCGGTGGTTCGAACGCGAGGGGGCGCGGGTCGTGGAAATCGGCGGTCTGGCCAGTGAGCGCAACCTCCAGCGCTATCGTCGCCACGCCACGCCGATCGTCGTGCGCCTCGACCCCGACATCGACGCCAGCCACCTGCGCTGGCTGCGCGCGCTGAGCGCGCGGCTCGGCCTGCTGGTCGAGTACAGCGCGTCGGCGCCGGTCCTCGAGGCCCCGGGGGCGACCGTCGAGGGTGTCGGCGACCTGGTGGCCCGGCTGGGGGATGTGGCCCGGGTGCGCTGGCTGAGTCGTGAGGTCCCACCCGCCGCCGACATCGTCGCCGCCGGGATCACGCTGGACCGCCGCCCCCTGGTCCAGGACGGGGCGATCGAGGGCCCCCGCTGGCTTCTGGAGCAGAGTCTGGCGCTGACCAGCCACCGCTTCGGCACCCTGGGCGCGGGCCCGCAGCCGCGCTGCCCAGGACTAGCCCCGTGAGGGCTTTGGTAGGCTGGCGCGGCCGCGCCGGTCAGTTTCGCGGCGCGCGGCGAGGAGAGGAGCCTTCGTGAGGGTCTTGGTGCTGGGCGGGGACGGATTCTGCGGGTGGCCGACGTCCCTGCACCTCTCGGACCTGGGCTACGACGTCACGATCGTGGACAACCTGAGCCGCCGGGCCATCGACCTCGAGCTCGAGGTCGAGTCCCTCACGCCGATTCGCCCCCTGGGCGAGCGCCTGCGGGCCTGGCACGAGGTCAGCGGCCGGGAGATCGGGTTCGTGCGCCTGGACCTGGCGCGCGAGTACGACCGCCTCGAGGCCCTGCTGCGCGAGACCCAGCCCAACGCCGTGGTCCACTTCGGCGAGCAGCGCGCGGCGCCGTACTCCATGCGCGACATCGCCGCCAAGCGCTACACCGTCGACAACAACGTGCGCGGCACCCACAACCTGCTGGCGGCCATCGCCGAGACGGGCCAGGACATCGCGCTGGTGCACCTGGGCACGATGGGGGTCTACGGCTACGGCTGGTCCGGCTCGGCGCCCATCCCCGAGGGCTACCTGACCGTCAAGGTCCCCACGCCCGACGGCGACATCGACCGCGAGATCCTGCACCCGGCCAACCCCGGCTCGGTCTACCACCTCACCAAGACGCTCGACCAGCTGATGTTCGCCTTCTACGCGGCCAACGACCAGGTGCGCGTGACCGACCTGCACCAGGGCATCGTCTGGGGCACCCAGACGCCCCAGACCATGCGGGACGAGCGCCTGATCAACCGGTTCGACTACGACGGCGACTACGGCACGGTGCTCAACCGCTTCTTGATGCAGGCGGCCATCTCGCACCCGCTCACGGTCCACGGGACCGGCGGCCAGACCCGGGCCTTCATCCACATCCGCGACACGGTGCGCTGCGTGCAGATTGCCCTGGAGAACCCACCCGAGCGCGGGGACCGCGTCAAGGTGTTCAACCAGGTCACCGAGACCTACCGGGTGCGCGAGCTGGCCGAGCTCATCTCCTCGATGACCGGCGTGCAGGTGGCCAACGTGCCCAACCCGCGCCGCGAGGCGGTCGAGAACGACCTGAACGTCAGCCGCGACCAGTTCCTGGCCCTCGGGCTGAACCCGACCCTGCTCAGCGACGGGCTGCTCGAGGAGATCCGCGACGTGGCCGAGCGCTACCGCGACCGGGTCGACACCACCAAGATCATGGCCCGCTCGACGTGGCGGCGCGGCATGGAGACCTCGCCCGACCTGGTCTAACAGCGTGTGTCCTATTTGGACCCACCGGTTCGCCTTGACCAACTGAACCAGGTGGCCCAGCGGTGCTTGCTCGCCGTCCGACTTCCTAGATGATGCCTCATCTGAGTCCTCGGTTCCGACCCAGGGCCCTCATCACAGAGTCGTGATGGTTGTGTGGGTGACGATCGGCTCTTCCCGCGTGCTTCGCGGTGCAGATCCCCGTGGGATCAGGCGGTGGAGCGAAGCGCAACGCGCGTTGGTCCCAACGGTGTCACGGTCGAGGACTCGTTAGGTTTGTCGACGACGCTCGAAAACTGGACACTTTCAACGCTCGAAAAGTGAACAGTTTCCGACACCCTAACTCTTGTCGTCGGTCGTCAACGTCACGCTCGGCAGACTGTCGACGCCCCGTCCCCTCAAG
>JAJYEQ010000029.1 GCA_021785695.1 Actinomycetes bacterium | reverse complement strand
GAGGGGACGGGGCGTCGACAGTCTGCCGAGCGTGACGTTGACGACCGACGACAAGAGTTAGGGTGTCGGAAACTGTTCACTTTTCGAGCGTTGAAAGTGTCCAGTTTTCGAGCGTCGTCGACACTCGCCCGAAGGCGCTAACGCCCTAGCTCAACGATGAACGCGAAGGAGGCGAGTTAAGAGGATTCGACCTCACAACAGCGCCGGCCGCTGCGCGACCATCGATCGCCCCGAGACGTGTACGAGACCCTTGTCACTTGGTGCAAATTCGGGCCGCCACCTGGTGCAGGTTCACATCAGCTACAGCCACTGGTCGTCCCGCAGCTCGAGCACACAAAACACGACCCCGCCTGCTGCATGACGTTCCCGCACTGGTAGCACATCGGGGCATCGCGCATCTCCGAACGCCGCGCGCTCGTTCGGGGCGAGGACTCCCGCGTGGCGCGCTCGGCACGATCACGGGGCGCTTCGCCAGCCGCGCCGAGGTCGAAGGACGGTGTGATCCCGACCGTCGGGGTGGCCTGCTCGACCACCTCGGGCAGAGTGGGCTGCACCCGCTCGCTGGTGGACAGCACACCCACCTCTTCGCGCTCGTCCCGGCTCAAGTAGTCGAGCGCCAGGCGACGGAAGATGTAGTCGACCAGCGACGTGGCGATGCGCAGGTCGGCGTCGTCGGTCATACCGGACGGCTCGAACTTCATGTTGACGTACTTGCGCACGTAGGTCGCCAGCGGCACGCCGTGCTGGAGTCCGAGACTGATCGAGATCGAGAAGGCGTCCATGATCCCCGCCAGGGTCGAGCCCTGCTTGGAGACCTTGATGAAGACCTCGCCGGGACGACCGTCCTCGTACTCCCCCACCGTCACGTACCCTTCGCAGTCGGCGACCCGGAAGGCGAACGTGGCCGACGTGCGCCGGCGCGGCAGGCGCTCGCGCACCGCACCGACCAAGACGTGATCGCCCTCGCGCTGGAGGGTGGCGAGGGCCGCCTCGAGCTGCTGGATCCTCCCCCGCAGCTCGCCCACGACCGCGCTGGCTTCCTCGGATGGAGGCACCGCCGCGTCCTCCTTCTTCGCGCTCGACAGGGGCTGACCGACCTTGCAGTTGTCGCGGTAGATCGCCACAGCCTTGAGCCCCAGCCGCCACGACTCCAGGTGCAACTGCTCGACCTCCTCGACTGAGGCGTCCTCGGGCATGTTCACCGTCTTGGAGATCGCGCCCGAGATGAACGGCTGCACCGCCGCCATCATGTGGACGTGGCCCAGGTAGTGGATGATGTTGTCACCCATGGAACAGGCGAACACCGGTAGGTGCTCAGCGCGCAGCCCCGGCGCGCCCACGATCGACTTGTGCTCGTCGAGGTGCGCGAGGATCCCCGCAGTGGTCTCCTCGTCGTAGCCCAGGACGCGCAAGGCGCGCGGGACCGTCTGGTTGACGATCGACATGGTCCCGCCACCGACCAGCTTCTTGAGCTTGACCAGGCTCAGGTCTGGCTCGATGCCGGTCGTGTCGCAGTCCATCAGCAGGCCAATGGTCCCGGTGGGGGCCAGCACCGAGGCCTGCGCGTTGCGCACGCCGTAGCGCTCGCCCAGCTCGACGGCCTCTTCCCAGCTGGCCCGCGCGGCGGCCAGCAGGTCGGCGGGGGCGAGAGTGCCGTCGATGGCGCGGGCGGCGTCGCGGTGCATGCGCAGGACGTTGAGCATCGGCTCGACGTTGGCCGCGTAGCCCTCGTGGGGCCCCATCCGCCCGGCGATCCGCGCACTGGTGGCGTACGCGTGACCGGTCATGAGGGCCGAGATGGCCGCCGCCCAGGCCCGGCCGCCGTCGGAGTCGTAGGCCAATCCCGAGGCCATCAGCAGGGCTCCCAGGTTGGCGTAGCCGATCCCCAGCTGGCGGAACTTGCGGGAGTTCTCGCCGATGCGCTCGGTCGGGTAGTCGGCGAAGCCGACCAGGATCTCCTGGGCGGTGAAGACCACTGACACCGCCGCACGGAACGCGTCCACGTCGAAGTGACCGTCAGCCCGCAGGAACTTGAGCAGGTTCAGGCTGGCCAGGTTGCACGCCGAGTTGTCGATGTGCATGTACTCCGAGCACGGGTTGGATCCGTTGATGCGGCCCGTGTTGGGCGACGTGTGCCACCGGTTGATCGTCGTGTCGAACTGCAGCCCCGGGTCGGCGCACTCCCAGGCCGCCTGGGCGATGTCGTGCCAGATCTGGCGAGCCGGCAGCGTCGTGATCGTGGAACCGTCGGACCGGGCGGTGAGGTTCCAGTCCCGGTCCTCGAGGACAGCCTGCATGAAGTCGTCGGTCACGCGCACCGAGTTGTTGGCGTTCTGGTACTGGATCGAGGTGATGTCCTTGCCGTCGAGATCCATGTCGAATCCCGCGTCACGCAGCACGCGCGCCTTCTGCTCCTCGCGCTCCTTGCACCAGATGAACTCCTCGATGTCGGGGTGGTCGACGTCCAAGATGACCATCTTGGCGGCACGGCGCGTCTTGCCTCCCGACTTGATCGTTCCGGCCGAGGCGTCGGCCCCGCGCATGAAGGACACCGGGCCGCTCGCGGTGCCACCGCCCTCGAGGGGCTCGGCACTCGCCCGGATCCGCGACAGGTTGACGCCGGCCCCCGAGCCACCCTTGAAGATGATCCCCTCCTCGGTGTACCAGTTGAGGATGGAGCGCATGGAGTCCTCGACGGCCAAGATGAAGCAGGCGCTGCCCTGCTGGGGCACCCCGGGGACGCCGATGTTGAACCAGACGGGCGAGTTGAAGGCCGCCCGCTGCGTGATCAGCAGGAACTTGAGCTCGGACCGGAAGGTCTCGGCCTCGGCCTCATCGGCGAAGTAGTCGCCCGACTGACCCCAGGCGGTGATCGTGTCGACGATGCGGTCGACGACCTGCTTCAGGCTCGACTCGCGCTCGGGCGTGTCGAGCGTCCCGCGGAAGTACTTCTGCGCCAGGATGTTGGTCGCGTTGAGCGACCACGACTCGGGAACCTCCACGCCGAGCTGCTCGAAGGCCACGACGCCGTCGCGGAAGTTCGTGATCCGCGCGTCGCGACGCTCCCAGACGACCTCGTCGTAGGGGTGACGGTCGTCCGACGTGAAGTACCTCTGCAGCCCGATCCCCAGTCGATGCGGCGCGATCGCCATGGTGTGCCTTCCTCCTCGTTGACGCCCGCCTGCCGGGCGCTCCCACAAAGCCGGCAAAACCACAATATGTTGTGGTGTCGACACGGCTGCACGCAAGATGCTGTGTTATTACACCACTGTAATTACACGGCGTCAACTCCTTTCTCGGGCGCTGCGGCTCACCAGGGAGGAAGCCCGCCCCCGGGGGTCGACCTCGCTAGCCTGGCCCGGATGGACGCCATCGTGGCCCTGGACGCGGGAACCACCAGCGTGCGCGCACTGGCCTTCGGACCCGACCTGGAGGAGTTGGCCAGCGCGGGTCGGCCGCTCCACCAGAGCTACCCGCACCCCGGCGAGGTCGAGCACGACGCCGCCGAGATCGCCGCGGCGGCCGTCGCCGCCCTGGAGGAGGTCGCCGCGGCACTGGCGGGCTCGGGTCACGTCCCGATCGCCGTCGGCGTGACCAACCAGCGCGAGACGACGGTCGCCTTCGACCGCGAGCGACCCGACCCCCTGGCACCGGCGATCGTCTGGCAGGACCGCCGCACGGCGAGCGCGTGCGCGCAGCTGCGCGCGCGCGGCCTCGAGGACCAGGTGCGCGCCACGACGGGCCTCGTCCTGGACCCGTACTTCTCGGCGACCAAGATGGCCTGGCTGCTCGAGCACGGCTGCCTCGATGGGGCCACGACGCCCGCGCTGGCCACGGTGGACAGCTGGCTCACGTGGTGGCTCACGGGCGGTCCCGCCGGCGGCGTGTTCACTACCGAGCCCTCCAACGCGTCGCGCACGGCCCTGATGGACCTGGCGACGCGGGAATGGTCCGCGCCCATGGCCGAGCTCTTCGGCGTTCCCACCGACCTGCTGGCCCCCCTGGGAGCCTCCGGGCGCATCGTCGGCTACGTGGAGCGCGCCGTCGTGCCGGCCCTGGGCGGCTTGCCCATCGCCGCGGTGCTCGGCGACCAGCAGGCCGCTCTCTTCGGCCACGCCGGCTACCGCCCCGGCATGGTCAAGGCGACCTACGGCACCGGGGCCTTCGTGGTGGCCAATGCGGGAGCCACACCGCCCGTGCCCCACCCCGGACTGCTGGCGACCGTCGCCTGGGACCTGGGCCCACTGGGCGGCGCGACCTACGCGCTGGAGGGCTCGGCGTTCGTCGCGGGGGCGGCCATCGAGTGGCTCACCGACGCGGTGGGCCTGCTGGCGTCACCCGCCGAGCTCGAGCCTCTGGCCGCCACGGTGCCCGACGCCGGGGGCGTGCGCTTCATCCCCGCCCTGGCGGGACTGGGATCGCCGTACTGGCGACCCGACGTGCGCGGAGCCGTGATGGGCCTGGAGTCCGCCACCACCCGGGCGCACCTGGCGCGCGCCGTGATCGACGCGCTGGCCTTTCAGGTCCGCGCGATCACCGACACGTTCGTCGACGCGGGGCTCGCGCTGGCTGACCTGCGCATCGACGGCGGCGTCGCCCGCATGGACCTGCTGGCCCAACTCCAGGCGACACTGTGTCAGGTCCCGGTCTCGCGGGGACCGGCCAGTGAGGCAACCGCCCGCGGCGTCGCCGCCCTGGCGGGACTGGTCACGGGGGTCTGGGGCTCGCTCGACGAGCTGAGCGGGCACTGGAGCGCCGCGCGCACCTTCGCGCCGGCCGCCCCCGCCGGGGAGGCTGCCGCGTACGACGCGTGGACCCGCGCCGTCGCGCGGCTGCTGGGCTCGACGGCGACCTAGGCGCGCAGCTCGGGCAGCGCCCGGCGCAGCCCGCGGATCGCCTGGGCGGTGCGCGCCTCGTTCTCGATCAGCGCGAAGCGCACGTAGCCCTCGCCCCCGTCACCGAAGCCGACACCGGGGCTCGTGGCGACGTGCGCCTCCTCGATGAGCTTGGTCGCGAAGGCCAGCGAGCCCATCGCGCGATACGGCTCGGGGATCCGGGCCCACACGAACATCGAGCCGCGCGGGGGCGCCACCGACCAGCCGATGCGCTCGAGCCCGCTGATCAGGGCGTCGCGGCGCGACTGGTAGATGGCGCGCAGCTCGGCGGGGTAGTCGCTCGCCTCGTTCATGGCCACGATCGCCGCGATCTGGACGGGCTGGAAGGTCCCGTAGTCCAGGTAACTCTTCAGCTTGGTCAGCGCGGCCACGACTTCGGCGTTGCCCACCAGGAAGCCCACGCGCCACCCCGCCATCGAGAACGACTTGGTCAGCGTGTAGAGCTCCACGGCGCAGTCCTTGGCGCCGGGGACCTGGAGGATCGACGGCGGCTGGTAGCCGTCGAAGCCCAGGTCGGCGTAGGCGAAGTCGTGGACCACGACCATCTCGCGGGTGCGCGCGAAGTCCACCAGACGCGTCATGAAGGCCAGGTCGACGCAGGCACTGGTGGGATTGTGCGGGAACGAGGCGACGACCACGCGGGGCTTGACCGCCGCGCGCTGCCAGGCCTCGCTCATCGCGTCGAAGAAGTCGTCGCCCGGGTCGCGCGCACCGAGCGCCGGGTCGACCACGGGCACCGGGAGGAGCGAGGCGCCCGCGAATCCGGGCCCGGCCAGGTGGATGGGGTAGCTGGGCGTGGGCACCAGAGCGCTGTCACCGGGGCCCAATAGCACCCACATCACGTGGGTGAAGCCCTCCTTGGCACCGATCGTGGTCACCACCTCGGTATCGGGGTCCAGCTCGACGCCAAAGACGTCGCGGTAGCGCGTGGCCATGGCCAGGCGCAGGTTGGGGATGCCGCGGCTGGCGCTGTAGCGATGGTTGCGCGGGTTGTGCGCCGCCTCGGCCAGCTTCTCGACGGCGATGTCGGGGCTGGGCAGGTCCGGATTGCCGAAGCCGAAGTCGACGACGTCGTGGCCGGCGGCGCGCGCCGCCGCCTTCAGGGCATTGGTGTGGGCAAAGACGTAGGGCGGAAGGCCCGTGATGCGCCGGAACTCCATTGGCGAACTTTACAGCGTGTGTCCTATTTGGACCCACCGGTTCGCCTTGACCGGCTGAACCAAGTGGTTCAGCCGGTGCTTGCTCACCGTCCGACGTCCCAGACGATGCTTCGTCTGAGTACTCGGTTCCGACCCAGGGCCCTCATCACGTTGCCGTGATGGTTGTGCGGGTGACGATCGGCTCTTCCCGCGTGCTTCGCGGTACAGATCCCTGTGGGATCAGGCTGTGGAGAGAAGCGGAACGCGCGTTGGGTCCAACAGTGTCACGGTTGAAGACTCTTTGGGTTGCCAGCGGGCCAGGTTGATGGCCGCGTTGAGGTCGCGGTCGAGCACCAGGCCACAGACCCCACACGAGTAGGTCCGCGTCGACAGGTCGAGGTCGTTTCTGACCTCGCCACAGCCCGAGCACGTTTTGGAACTCGGGAAGAATCTGTCAGCCACTCGCACGTCGACCCCGTGCCACCGGGCCTTGTAGAGGACCTGACGGGAGAGCTCACCCATCGCGGCCTCCGAGATCGACCTCGACAAATGTCGGTTCCTCACCATGCCCGCGACGTTGAGGTCCTCGATGACGAGTACCTGAGCTCGGTCCACCAGAGCCTTAGAGGCTTGGTGGACCAGGTGTCTCCGGGTGTTGGCGACCTTGCGATGTCGCTTCGCCAGTCGGGACCTCGCTCGTTGGCGACCTTTGGACCCCGGTGTGGTTCTGGCCAGGGACCGATTGGCTGCCTTCAGCGAAGCTTGCGCTTGCTTCAGTGTTTTCACCCCCTCGAAGCTCTCAAAGAAAACGCCGTTCGCGTCGCCAGCGACGGCCAGGGAAATGATCCCTCGGTCGACCCCGACAGGGACGGCGTGACGGTTGGTTCGGCTGCGCTCGGCCTGATGAAGCTTGGCGGCCACGCCAGTGAGCGACACGGTCCAGCGTCCGGCACGCTGAGTCAGCGTCGCCGAGTAGATGTGGAACCGACCGGCTTCGATCATCCGACGGACCTTGCGGGTGGGACCGAAGACCTTGACCGGGCCGAATCTGGGAAGGCGCAGGTGCGCGGGATCGCTGAAGCGAATGGGCTGGCTCGAGGGCGCCTGACTTGCCGCCGCGCGGTTGCGCAACCGGAAACTCGGCGTCACCTTCCCCTTCGCTTGGAAGCGGGGGAACCCAACGGGCGATCCGCTGCGCTTCCCGCGCCGCGACGCAGAGAAGTTCGCGAGTGCCCGGGCCGCGTCCACACTGGCGCACTCGAAGACGTCATTGGGCAGCTCGTGACGCCAGGCGAGACCCCGTATTCCGTTTCCACTGACCGGTGAGTCAGCAGACTGTCCGTTTTTCCAGGCGTTGAACTCGTTGATGAATGAGAACGCTGCCCAGGATAGTGAAGGGGTCGATCGTTCGCACGGTTCACCGCTATCGGAGAGAACTTCTCGCTCGGTCGATCTGGCGTCCAGATTGGCCTTCACGCGAGCCAGGTGGTGATTCACGGTAAAGCGGCGAGCGCCCGCGCACTTGGCGAGGAGGACTCTCTGCTCCGCGTTCGGGTCTAGGGCGAACTGGAACGTGACGGCTCTCGAGAGCGTCTGACCGGAGTGCGAGATGGGTGATTCAGCTGACGTGGTTGCCACGGAAGTGATTCTGCGTCGGGGCTGTCACATGCTGTGAGGCAACGCGCTAAATCATGGAGCCATTCAACGTGTGGAGACTATTTCGACACGACGAAAGGCTCCGTCAACGAGTACGGGCACGACGTCGCTAACGCCGTAAACGGATGCGTACTCGACGTCGTGACCAAACCCTCGCTCCACCAATTCTCGTCCCGATGCGCTCCGCAAGAGAGCGTCCTCAGCGGTGTCCTTGGCGTTTTCCCACGCGGCGACGGCAGACCTGGCTTCCGGCGACAAGTCGCCGCCTAGATTCGCCAGCACTGCACCGGCCCCCAAGAGATCCTCGAGCGAAGGGCGCAGGGTCCCATCGGGCCAACGTTCACCACACGCAATGACCGACACGGGCAGGGAGGTAGCCGCGAGATACTGAGACACCGCAGGTGCGTTGCGCAGACACGCCGCCACGACGACGGCTCCATTCTCAGCGGCAAGTACCGAACACGTCGAGCCGTTGGGCGACGGCAGGACTACGGCATCCAGTGTCGCGCGGTTCAACAGGGCCGTAGGCGAGAGCGAGATGCCAGCCGCATCGGGACCATCGACAAGGTGAGCACCGAGTGAATCCGCGAAGGCGCGCGCCGTCTCGTCCTTCCATCGATAGGGATACGCGATTCCACCTCGATCGACCACGGCCCCGACCGCGGTGGTAAAGCGAAGCACGTCGATGACAACGACTATCGACCCCGGTCGAGCCAATCGTTCAGTGCCCGTCGGTCCCCACTCAAAGTGACCCGGGGACTCTCCCGGCGTTGGCCACGACTCGTGTCTCACTCGTTCAGTCTCCCATTGGGTCATCGCCGAAGTTGAGGACCGAATACCACGCCACGCCGCATCACGGACTGTCCCCCGAGGAGAAGCGAAGGTTTTCGACGAGGGAGGCGACGTGCAACCATCCGGTAGCTGAGGCTGTCGTGTTCTCAAAGCACCGTGCGAGACGACGACGTCGCACAAGATGGCCGTGGGCCACTTCGACGCGCCAGGCGTGGCGGATAGGGCGAAACACCTTGGCACCGTTCTCGTTGCGCGGTGGCTCGTCCCATCCAACCCGACGAACCTCGTAGTTGAACTTTGCCGACAACCTCGTGGCGGCAGATGCCGCAGTGCCTCGGTCCACCAGGACGAGTTCCAGCCGTTCGTCATCACCTGTTCGGACGAGGTCGTCAAGTATCTGTTCGACGGCGCTGGCCTCGGACGTCGAGGCAGGGACAACACGCACGCAGAGAGGCAAGCCGGTGACGTCCACGCAGACGATGCGCTTGGCGCCGTTGGTGCGTCCGTAGGGACCGCCTTGGTTGTGGAAGGTGGCGCCCCCGTTCGAGGCTCCGCGTGCGAGGTGTGTGTCGATAACCACCATTGAGGGCCGCAAGTCTTTTCGGCCAAGAGCCGTGCGCGACGACGCGTGCAGTCCGGAGAGAGCCCGAGTCCACGTTCCGTTGCGCGACCACCGGCGAAACTGGGACCAAACGCGGGTCCAGGGACCAAACTCCTCGGGCAAGAACCGCCACTGGCACCCGGTGTGCGAGATGTAGAGCATCGCGTCGACTACGTGGCGAAGGTCGGCTCCGTGCTTTGGCCCTCGTTTGGCTGGAATGACCAATGGTGGTTCCAACACCTCCCACTGGGCGTCTGTCAGGTTGCTTGGATAAGCCACGACTTTATGGTGTCGGTCGCTTCTCCTGGCGCACTCGCCAAATAGAACACACGCGCTTAGTGTCTCGTGGACGTCCCCTCGATCCAGCGAGCCACCGCGTCCAGATCGGCGGTGGCCGACAGGACCGCCCATGTGGCACCCGCGCCCGCCAGGGCGTCCAGGCGCGGTCCGATCTGCGCGGCCTCGCCGGCGACGCCAGCCCAGCTGACCGGACCGTGCTGGGCGCTGGCGGCGACCTCTTCGGCCGTGGCGTTCCACAAGTTGAGCGTCGCCCCGACCGCGCGGGCGACCGCGTTGGTCGCGGCGGCCCCCGCGCCGATCCAGACCTCGAAGGACGGGTGCAGGCGCGTGGCCACCTCGCGCAGCTGCTCGCGCCGCGTCGCCGCGTCGTCCACGGTCAGGCCGTAGGCACGATTCTCGGCCGCCGAGAGCCGGTCGCCGGTGCCCAGAGCCGCGATGACCCCACGGGGCGCGAGCTCGCCCAACGTCTCGAACCAGCGCACCAGATGCTCGGGCGAGCCCAGGCCGACCCGCGCGACCAGGGGTCCCACGACCAGGGGGAACCGACTGGCCACGGCGGCCAGGATCGGACCGGGCGCCAGGGCCGGGCGCGTGGGCGAACCCATCGGCCACAGGTGGTCGTAGGCGAAGACACCGTCCAGCCCGGCCGCGGCGGCCCGCTCGGCCAGCTCGAGTGCCGGGCCCGCGGTGGTGGTGAAGGTCGGCAGCAGGATCCCGACGCGCACGTCATGACTCGCTTGCTGGGGTGCCGCCCCCGGACCATCCGTCGAAGGGTGCGAGCGCGCGGCCCAGCTGGGCGGCCAGCACCGACCAGTCAAAGCTCGTCTCGGCCAGGTCGCGCGCGGCCGTGCCCATGGCCGCGCGGCGCGCGTCGTCACCCAGCAGCGCGGCCAGTGCGGCCACCAGCTCGCGCGTCCGCGTGGGGTGCGCGACGACGAGCCCCGTGGCGTCATCGACCACCGCCTCGTGGCTGCCGCCGGACCGCCCGGCCACCTGGGCGATACCGCATGCGGCCGCCTCCACGAAGACGATCCCGAAGCCCTCCTGCTCCAGGCCGCCCCAGCGGCTGCGGCAGTCCATCACGAACAGGTCACTGGACGCGAGCCACGCGGCGAGATCCGCGTCCGGGATGCGACCCACCAGGCGCACGGGCGCACCGGTGCGCGCGACGAGCCGGTCGAGTCGTCGGCGGTCGCGTCCGGCTCCCCCGATCACGACGACCAAGTTGGGCCATTGCTGGTGCAGGCGGGCACTGGCGCGGATCAGGACGTCCATGCCCTTGCGCGGGACGAGGCGCGAGTACGACGAGATCACCACGGCGTCGCCCGGGACGCCCCACTGGTCCCGCACGGCACGCCGCTGTTGCGCCCCCAGGGGAACGAAGCGCTGGGTGTCCACGCCGGGGGGAACGCACACGACGGGGGGCATCGCGTCCCCGACGAGGCGCCGCGCCTCCCGCTCGGGATAGCCGCCAGCGGCGACCACGACGGCGGCGTGGCGCAGCACGCGGCGCAGCGAAGCGGCCACCAGCGGCACCCGACCGGGGATTGCCACCTCGGCTCCGTGCACGACCACGCCGTAGGGGACCGACAGGTGCGG
>JAJYEQ010000012.1 GCA_021785695.1 Actinomycetes bacterium | reverse complement strand
ACCCTCGGCCCCCGCGTCCCTACGACCGTGACCGGCGACCCGCGCGTCCCTACGACGGCGAACGTCGGCCACCGCGACCCTCAGATGGTGAGCGCCGGCCACCGCGTCCCTACGACCGTGACCGGCGCCCCGCGCGTCCCTACGACGGCGAACGTCGGCCACCGCGACCCTCAGATGGTGAGCGCCGGCCACCGCGTCCCTACGACCGTGACCGGCGACCCGCGCGTCCCTACGACGGCGAACGTCGGCCACCGCGACCCTCAGATGGTGAGCGCCGGCCACCGCGTCCCTACGACCGTGACCGGCGCCCACCGCGTCCTTACGACCCCGACCGGCGCCCCGCGCGACCTTCAGATGGCGAGCGGCGACCCGCGCGTCCCTACGACCGTGACCGGCGCCCCGCACGTCCCTACGACGGCGAGCGTCGACCGGGCGGTCGTTTTGACCGGGCCGAAGCGGACCGACGCCCAGGCTGGGGTGGGGTTGCGCGAACTGGGGCTGATCGGATCAAGAGTGAGGGGCGCTCTCTCGAGACGAGGGCCAGCAAGCGCCCGCCGGAGCCCGCGGATGTGTGGGTAGAAGAGGTCGTATCTGCGACCGCCCGTCGTGAGGATGCCACGGCCCGGGCGCTCGCCGAGCTCCCCGGAGAGATTGCCAGCCAGGTGCGACGAGCGGTGATGGGTTCCGAGCGGCAGCGTGAGCGAGCCGTGGAGAATTTGGCCAAGGCGCAAGTTGCATACGAACGGCACCGCTACGAGGAGTCACTGCGCCTGGCTGAGCGGACCTGCGAGGTCGCTCCCGACGTCGCAGGGGTGCGGGAGCTGGCCGGACTGGCGGCCTACCGGGCTCAGGAGTGGAACCGTGCAAAGGCACACTTGCGACGCGTTGTGGAGATCTCCACGGATCCTCAGTACCTACCGCTGATCATGGACTGTGACCGGGCTCGCCACCGCTACCGCGCGGTGCAAGCGGCGTACGACGAACTCGTCGAGTTGTCTCCCACGGCCGATGTGCTCACCGAGGCCCGGATCGTGCTCGCTGGATCCCTCGGGGATCAGGGAAAGTACCGCGAGGCCGTGGAGGTCCTGAGTACCGCGGGCGCGACCCGGCGTCTGCGCAACCCTGGCTTCCGGCACGTGCGGATGTGGTACGCGATGGCCGACATGCTCGATCGTGCCGGGGACACCAGTGCGGCGCGGGACTACTTCTCCCGGGTGGTTGACGCCGAGCCCGATGCCTACGACGCTCGGGCCCGTCTGGCCGAACTCGGGGTCTTGACCGGCCCTCGGCCCCGGGGTCCGCGCCCCCGGCCCGCATCCCACAAGAACGACTGAGGGGAGCGTCGGGCGCCCGACGGTGCTGGGTGTAAGTAAGGTTGCGGCATGGACATCGTCTCCCTTCTTGGCGATGAGGCCGACTCCCTCCTCAGCCACCGTGCCACCGCTTTTCCGAAGGAATGGCTGACCCTTCCGGGTCCCGACTTCCTGGACCGGGTCCTCGTGGCCGGCGACCGAACGCCGACGACGCTGCGCAACCTGGCCTCGGTGTACCAGCATGGCCGCTTGGCCGGGACTGGCTACCTGTCGATCCTGCCGGTCGACCAGGGAATCGAGCACTCGGCGGGAGCCAGCTTCGCCCCGAACCCGCAGTACTTCGATCCGGCCCGTCTGTGTGACCTGGCGATCGCGGCCGGCTGCAACGCGATCGCCACGACGCTCGGGGCGCTCGGCATCGTGGCCCGACGCTACGTGCACCGGATCCCCTTCATCGTGAAGCTGAATCACAACGACCTGCTGCACTACCCCACGACCTACGACCAGATCCCGTTTGCCTCGGTGCGCCAGGCCGCTGACCTGGGTGCGGTTGGCGTGGGGGCAACGATCTACTTCGGATCGCCCGAGTCGGACCGCCAGGTGCGCGAGGTCTCCGCGGCCTTCGCCGAGGCGCATCGCCTGGGCCTGTTCACGGTGCTGTGGACCTACCTGCGCAATCCGGCGTTCAAGACGGCCGAGAAGGACTACCACGTCAGTGCCGACCTGACGGGCCAGGCCAACCACTTGGGCGTCACCCTCGAGGCGGACATCATCAAGCAGAAGCAGCCCGAGAACAACGGGGGATACCTGGCGCTCAAGTTCGGCAAGACGAGCTCGCGCGTCTACGACGAGCTGACGACGGACCATCCCATCGATCTGACGCGTTGGCAGGTGGCGAACTGCTATGCCGGTCGCGTCGGCCTGATCAACTCGGGTGGGGAGTCCAAGGGATCCAACGACACCGCGACCGCCGTGCGCACCGCGGTCATCAACAAGCGGGCCGGTGGCCAGGGTCTGATCCTGGGGCGCAAGGCGTTCCAGCGCCCGATCGATGAGGGTGCGGCTCTGGTCCATGCGGTCCAGGACGTCTTCTTGGACGACACGATCACCATTGCCTGATCGACCGGTCCGCGGGACTCCGGTGTCCCGAAATTGGCTGACCTGGCCCAACGGGATCACCACGCTGCGCCTGGCGCTGATTCCCGTCTTCGTGTGGCTGCTGTTCGGCACCGGACACCGCGCCGTCGCCGCCTGGCTGCTCGGCGCCCTCGGCGCCACGGACTGGGTCGATGGCTACGTGGCTCGACGCTTCGGCCAAGTGAGCACGGTGGGCAAGGTGCTGGACCCCACTGCTGATCGTGTACTGGTCATGACCGGACTGATCAGTGTCGCGGTGGCCGGGGGCGTGCCGTGGTGGTTCGCGGGAGCCACCCTGGCCCGTGAGGTGCTGGTGTCGGGTATGACGGTCGCCCTGGCGGCGCTCGGTGCTGCGCGAATTGACGTTCTGTGGTGGGGCAAGGTCTCGACCTTTGCCCTCATGACGACGTTCCCGGCCTTTCTCCTGACCAGCAACGCGCACCACCGCGCGCTGGCCACCTGGCAGACCTGGGGACGCGGGGCGTGCTGGGTGGTGGGCGTGCTGGGCCTGGCCCTCTCGTGGGTCGTTGCCGCAGGCTACGTGCGACCCGCGCGCGATGCCTTAGTCCAGGGGCGCCGGGGACGCGGGTGAGGGTAGATTACGAGCCATGAAGACGCCGGACGAGTTGCGGTACTCCAACGACCACGAGTGGGCTCGCTTGGAGGGGGGTGTTGTTCGGGTAGGGATCACGGACTACGCGCAGGATGCTCTGGGCGACGTGGTGTACATCGACTTGCCGGCCGTAGGCACGGCGGTCTCGCAGCGGGACGTGCTCGGTGAGGTCGAGTCGACGAAGTCGGTCTCGGAGATCTACGCCCCCGTCTCGGGAGAGGTCAGTGCGGTGAACACCGACTTGCGCTCGAGTCCCGAGGTGCTCAACTCCGACCCGTACGAGCAGGGGTGGATCTGCGAGATCACGGTGTCGGTGCCAGAGGAGTACGAGGCCCTGCTGGATGCGGCGGCCTACCGTGACCTGACGTCGCACTAGTAGCGAACGACGACTGGGGAGAGCGTGAACTGTCGACGTTGCGGCGAGATCCTGAACGCGAACGCGAACTTCTGCTGGTCCTGCGGCGCGGCCCAGCACGCGTCGACGTCCTCCGAGACGGTCGCCCTTCCGGTCGTCACCTCGGACGTGCCCGGCGCGAACGCGAGCCCGGGTCCGCTGGGTGAGCACGGGGACCTGCTGGTGGTCGCCTCGGGGCCGGCCAGCGGTACGCGCCTGACCTTGGACAAGGAGACGACCAGCGTGGGCCGCCACGAGCAGAGCGACCTGCTGCTCGACGACGTCTCGGTCTCCCGGCATCACGCGGTGATCACGCGTACGGCCAGCGGCCGCATGACCCTGCGCGATCTGAACTCGCTGAACGGCACCTACGTCAACGGCGTCCGCGTCGACGAGACGACCCTGCACTCGGCCGACGAGGTGCAGATTGGGAAGTTCAAGCTCGTGTTCTGGGAGGCGTCGAGATGAGTGCGGCGATGCGCATTGGCGAGGTGCATGCCATACTGCGCCGGGAGTTCCCCGAACTCGAGCTCTCGACGATCCGGTACTACGAGGACAAGGACCTGGTGCGGCCGGCGCGCTCCAAGAAGGGCTACCGCCTGTTCAGCGACCGGGACCTCGCGTGCCTGCGCGAGGCCATCCGACTGGCCAAGCAGGAGTTCGTGCCGTTGCGGGTCGTGCGCCTGCGCCTGATCCAGCAGGGGCTGCTCGACGGGCCCGTCCTGTCGTCGGCGCCCAAGCGGGCCGCACGCGAGGCGCCGGTCCACGCGGTGCGCGCGGCGGCGCCGCCCGCGGCCGGGGGGTCTTCGACGAAGGCGGCGGCCCCCGCGGAGGTCGAGGGGGGAGCCACGCACTCGCTGAGCGAGCTCGCCGAGGCGACAGGGCTGGACGCCGCCACGGTGCTCGAGCTGCTGGACCTCGGGATCCTCGAGCCACAAATGGCGGGAGGAGAGCACGTCTTTCGCGACGGCGAGGTCGAGATCGCGCGCGTCGCCGCGTCCCTGGTGTCGCTGGGCGCGCCGATCCGGCGCCTGGCCGCGCTGCGCCGGCTGGCCGAGCGCGAGGTCGGGGTCATCGAAGAGCTCACCGCGGCGTGGCGAGAGCCGGGTCGCGACGTCGACGGCGACCTGGTGCGCGTCACGGTCGATCAGGTGGTCCTGCAGGCCGAACGCTTGCGGGCGTTGCTCTTTGCGCGCCTGACCAGCGCGGTTGGCGTGACCGGTGCTGGGACGCCCGGACCCTCGGACGTCTAATCTGGAGCCGTGATCGAGGTCGTGCTGCGAGCGGTTCGCGTCGATGTGGGGAGTTCGACGCCGCTGCTGCTGCTCGAGGAGGTGACCGGCGAGCGCGTCCTGCCCATCTTCATCGGGGCTCCCGAGGCCACGGCGATCGCGTACGCGTTGCAGCACGTGCCCACGCCGCGACCCATGAGTCATGACCTCCTGGGGAACGTCATCGACGCCCTCGGGGCCACGGTCGAGTCCGTGGTCATCACCGAGCTGAAGGAGAACACGTTCTTTGGCGAGCTGCGCCTGCAGCGGGGGCAAGAGCACCTCCGGATCAGCTCGCGACCCTCGGACGCCGTCGCCCTCGCCTTGCGGGTTGGGGCGCCCATCCTGGTCGACGATGACCTGATGGCCAGCGAGGCGCGCGTGATGGTTCTGGACGAGGACGAGGACGACGACGACGAGCCCGACGAGGCCGAGCTGATCGAAGAGCTGCGGACCTTTCTGAACTCGGTACGCCCCGAGGACTTCAACGACGAGTGAAGCGCGCTCTCTACTCACTGGTGATCTTCTTCGCGCTGCTCGTCGCGGTGACCGTCGCGCGCCACGGGCTCGGGAATTCCCCGTCGGCCACCACCACCAGCACCTCGACCAGCATCGCTACGACGACGACGACCGCGCCGTCGTCGACCACGACGACGGCGCCCGCGAATCCGACGACCTGCCTGGGTAGTGACTTCCACGCGGTGGGGGGGTACTTCCAGGGAGCGACGGGCACGATCCAGTCGTGGGTGACGCTCACCAAGACGACCAGCGGGACCTGCGTCCTGGACGGCTGGCCCCGCCTGGCACTGCTCAGCCCAGCGGGGGCCCCGGTCGCCGCGAACGTCATTGCCGAGCCGAGCCAGACGGCCCCGTTCTCGTTCACCGACGCCGCGGGCAATACCGCTCCCACGCTGATGCACGTCACGAGCGGGTCGTCGGTGCGCTTCGACTTCGCGTTCTCTGACGTACCCGCCGCCAACGGGGCCAGCTGCCCATCGGTCGGGGCGATCCGCGTGGGAACGACGGCGGGCCCGGCCCTCACGACGACCAGCACCTACACCTTCACGCCGTGCTCGGGTGGGCGCCTCCTGGTAAGTCCCTTTTTCCCGGTGAGTTCGTAGGAAATACCCGGTCGCCCCGGGACGCTGGGCTACCGTGCTCGGAAGCGCGATGAGCGCCAGTGCGCAACGATGCGCACGCGAGCAAGGGAGGGACGATGAGTGAGGGGTTCACACCCGAGTCACTTGGGGCCAAGGTGCCCCTGGTTGCGGGTGAGCACGCACGTCTGCATCGGGGGGTCCTGGGGCTCCTCGACATCGCCGCAGCCACGATGGCCAACATCGGGCCGGCGATGTCATTCTTCTTCGGGTTCGGCTTCTTGGCCCTTACCGCGGGTGTGGCGTCGCCACTGACGATCTTGGCGGCCGGGGTGGCGATCCTGTTCTTGGCCAACACGCTGTCGGAGTTCACCAAGGTGATGCCGTCAACGGGTGGGTTCATCACGTTCGTGGGCAAGACCTTCGGTCCGCGCACCGGCGTGACGACCGCACTGCTCACGGGCACGGGCTACATCGCCGCCATGGCGTCGGTCGTTGCGATCGCGGGCGGCTTCTTCCAGATCCTGCTGCAGAACTACAACGTCCGCGGACTCGAGAACGTTCCGTGGTTCGTGTGGACGCTGGTCTTCCTGGCCTTCGCGGCCTTCATGATGATCCGGGGGATCTCGGTCTCGACCAGGATCGCCGGCTTCTTCTTCGCCTTCGAGATGCTGGTCTTGGTGGTCGTCAGCATCGTGGCGCTGGTCAAGTTCCACGCGCACATCAACGCCGCGCCCTTCAACCCGCACAACATCACCAATGGGTTCCGGGGCCTGGCGGAGGGATTCCCCCTCGCGGTGTACCTGTTCATCGGCTGGGAGAACTCGGCCGCACTGGCCGAGGAGACCAACGATCCGCGGCGCAATGTCCCGCGGGCCGTGTTCACCTCGACGCTGATCATGCTCGTGAGCTACCTGCTGTTCGCCTACTCGACGGTCGTGGGATTCGCCGGCAACGTGACCAAGCTGAGCGGCAACCTGATCCCGTTCATCACCGTCGCCAAGGGCGTGGTGGGCGCGGCGGCGTTCTTCGCGTTCCTCGCGGGCATGACGTCGACGCTCGGGGCACTCATCGCCGGTACCAACTCCCAGGCACGGCTGGTGTTCAACGCGGGACGCGAGGGTCTGCTGCCCGGATTCATCGGGCACGTCCACGCCAAGCGGCGCACACCGGTCAAGGCGCTCATGGTCTTCTTGGGCGGGACGATCCTGATCATCGTGGTCTGGGGTCTCGGGCACCTGCTCGGTGGCCACGGGGCGTCCGCCGGGATGAACGCGGTCAACTTCTTCGCCGAGTCGTCCACCTTCGGCACGATCCTGGTGCTGGTGGTCTACGGGCTGAGCAACCTCGCGCTGCCCTTCTACTACCGCCGTCACCACCCGGACCGCTTCAACGCGTTCCGCCACGGTGTCCTGCCCGCCCTGGGCGTGCTGACCATCCTGGTGCCGCTGTACTACCTGGCCAAGCCGGGCCAGCTCGCGCCGTACAGCTGGTTCCCGTGGGCGGCTCTCGTCGTGATCGTCCTGGCCGTGATCTACGCCTTCTTCCTGGTCGCGCGGGACCCCGCGGTCGGCGACCGCATCGGCTCCATCGTCGCCGACGAGTAGTCGGCGCCGGCGCTGCGCGGCGCGTCAGTGCGCGGCCGGGTCGACCAGGACCCGGCCGCGCACGGTGCCGGCCCGCAGCTCGTCGAGCGTGGCCGGCAGATCGGCCAGCCCGATGGTCCGCTCCACGAGGGCCGCGACGTCGATCGTGGCCAAGGTCGTCGCCAGTTCGCGCCACAGGCGCTCGCGCACGGCGGGAGGCGCCTCCACGACGTCGATGCCGAGCAGGGCGACGTTGCGGGTGATGAACGGGTAGACCGTCGTGGCCAGCTCGGGGCCCGCGACGAGCCCGCTGGCGGCGACGGCGGCGCCGTAGCGCAACGACCGCAGGATGCTGGCCAGCGTCGCGCCGCCCACGCAGTCGATCGCCCCGGCCCACTGGGGCGTGGCCAGGACACGGTCGGGCCGGTCGGCCACGTCGTCGCGGCCGATGACGCGAGTGGCGCCCCGGGTGCGCAGCCACGCGGCGGCCGACGGCGATCCGGTGGAGGCGACCGGAGAGTGGCCCCGGGCGGCCAGGAGGCTCAGCGCGATCGACCCCACACCGCCGCTGGCCCCGGTGACCAGGACCTCGCCGTCGAGGGCTCCGCGATGCTCGAGGGCCAGAACGCTCGCCATCGCGGCCAGGCCGGCGGTGCCCATGGCCATGGCGTCGTGGGGGGAGAGACCAGCGGGCAGGGGGGAGATCCAGGCGCGCGGCGCGGTGACGTAGTCGGCGAAGCCGCCATCGCGAGCCACACCCAGGACGCCCCCGTGGACCGCGACCGCCGTGCCGGGGGCCAGGTCCGGGTCGTCACTGGCGACCACGACGCCGGCGGCGTCGACGCCGCCAATCAGACGCGACACGCGCCGCACGCGGCTTTTCGCCTCGGCCACCATGGCGTCCTTGTAGTTGATGCCGCTCCACTGCACGGAGACCAGGACCTCGCCGTCGCCGCGGGGGGGAGTAGGTGCCTCCACGACTTCGCAGCGCAGCCCGTCGGTCTCGTCAATTTGGAATGCTCGCATCAAGCCAGCCTACGAGCGCGCCTACGATGACGGGATGGGGACGCTGACCCTCGACGGGCATCCCACGTGGGTCTGCGTGGGTCGCACTCGGGGACCGGACCTGGTCTTGCTGCACGGGGGGCTCAGCTCGTCGGGTGGTCTGCTGCGACGCATCGGCGGCCGCCTCCACGACCGGTACCGCGTGTCGGCCTTCGACCGGCGGGGCCACGGTCGCACCGCCGACACGCCGGCCCCGTTCCACTACGACGACATGGCCACCGAGACGATCGCCTTCCTTCGCCACCTGGGGCGCCCCGCCCACCTCGTGGGACACAGCGACGGGGCCATCGTGGCCCTGCTGGTGGCGCTGCGCACGCCCGAGCTCGTGCGCCGCCTGGTCGTCGTGGGGGGCAACCTCTCCCCGGCGGGCCTCGAGGAGACGGCGCCGTTCCCCCTGCGCGGTCCGGTCTTCGACCGGTGGGCCGAGCACTTCGGGCGGCTGTCACCCGACGGCCCCGAGCACGCGCGTGCCGTAGTGCGCAAGTCGCTGCGGCTCTTTGCCACCGAACCCTCCTTGGACGAGAGCGACATGCAACGCGTGACCCACCCGACGCTGGTGATGGGAGGCGACGACGACTCCACCCGGCTCGAGCACCTGGTCGCCCTGTATCGCGCGCTCCCGCGGGGCCAGCTGGCCATCGTGCCGGGGAGCTCGCACGTCGTGCTCTCGGAGCGACCCGCGCTGTGCGCCCGGCTCATCGGGGAGTTTCTCCGAGGGCCCTCGGTACCGCAGACGCGCCAGCCCCTTCGGCGGGCACTGCCGCCCATGGAGACCCTGGGCCAGTAGGCTACGGTCGTGAACGCGCGCTTGATTGGTGCGCGCGCCCGCATCGTCGACTTCTGGGGCGCGCTCTCTCCGTGGTCCCGGGACGCCTGGCTCTACGGTGCCTCGAGCGCCTTCGCGCTCGGGCTGGCGATCACGACGACCGAGCCGGCGCAACGTGACTGGGGGTGGCTGGCGGCTGCTCCCTACGCCGTGGGGGCACTGGTCGCCTGGGGCATGCGGCACTGGCGCCGGCGGGGCGCGCTCGTCGCCCGGATCGCCCTCACGGCCCTGGTGGGCGTGGGGGTGGTGGCCATCCCGCTCGGGTTGGAGGCGCGGTGGCGTCACGTGGACCCGGGCCTGACCTACGCGCAGCCCGAGGTTGGGGTGATCGAGCGCTCGGCGGCGCTGGTCACGAAGGGTCAGGATCCCTACCGGGCTTACGTCCATGACGGGCACGTGGTCAACGCGGTCAAGGGGCTGCCGGCCTACGCGTCGTTCTTCCCCTACCTGCCGCTGATGAGCGTCTTCGGGCTCCCCTCGGCCGCGACGCACCAGTCGACCGGACTGACCGACGCGCGCATCATCATGTCGCTGGCCACGCTGCTGGTGATGAGCGGGGCCCTGGCCCTGCTGCGGGCGCCGCCTGACCGGCGCTTGCGCGTCGCCCAGATGCTGATGGTGCTTCCCACGGGGGCGCTGTTTCTTTCGACCGGTGGTGACGACATGCCGATCCTGGCCCTGCTGCTGCTGGGGGTGGTCGCGTTGGAGCGGCGGGCGTGGCGCACCGGCGGGGTGGTCCTGGGCATCGCCGCCGCGATGAAGCTGACGGCGTGGCCCGTCGTGGCCGTGCTGGTGCTGGTCACCGCGTCGCGCCGGCGGGGCGACCGGGGGTGGATCCGGGTGGCCTCGCTGGTGGCCGGGATCGTCGCGGTGACGGTGGCGCCCTTCGCCGCACTGTCTCCGCGGGCGTTCCTGGCCAACGTCGTGGCCTTCCCACTGGGCCTCTCCGGCGTGGCCTCGCCGGCGGCCTCTCCTCTGCCGGGGCACCTCCTGACCGATGCCGTCCCCGCGCTCGGGCACGTGCTGATTCCCCTGACCCTGATCGCGGTGGTCCTGGGTGGGTGGCGTCATATCCGGCGGCACTGGCCTCTCAGCACGCCGCGGGCTCTGCGGGCGGTCGCGGTGCTCTTCATCGGCGTGATCCTCGCGGCGTCTGCGACCCGGATCGGCTACGTCATCTACCCGCTGAACCTGCTGGTGTGGGCCTGGGCCCTGAGTCCGGTGCGCGAGCCGGCCCCCGAGCTGGTCGCCGCGACGTCGGAGAGCTAGATCGACGCCGAGTTCTGGTAGATGCGGAAGCGCCACTCGGTCGTTGACCCGTGGTGCCCCAGGACCGCGATGCCGACCACCCAGTAGAAGGTGTCTGATCCGGCCTTCTGGAACAGCATCTCGGGACCGGTGGGCGCCTGGGCCGAGGAGAACAGCGCCCAGCCCGTGGCGGTCAGGTGACCGCGGTAGAAGCCGAGGATCTGGCTGCCCGAGGCGCGGGTGACCAGGGTGCGGTAGCAGTCGTAGTCGCCAGCGCCGCCGTTGGCGTGGACGACGGGGCCCGCCGCTGCGGTGCGCACCGGGACGACGAAGGCGTCGGCGATGTTGGCCGGGGGAGTGCCGGGCTGCTGGCAGCCCGTGACCAGCGCACCGGAGCGCGCCGCGGGCAGGCCTCCCACCACGACGGGGGCGGTTGTCGTGGTGACCGTCGGATTGGCCAAGGCGTTGATGAGCAGGAAGATCGCCAGGATGCTGGCGCCGAGGCCGACGACCACGGCCGCCGGCCAGAGGCTGGTGGTCGTGGTCAGCGGTGGGCGCTCCTGGCTCACGTCTCCCATCCGAAGTGATCGATGGGACCGTGTCCGGCTCCGAGGTGCCACGGTGCCGCTCCGCGCAAGGCGGCCAGCACAAACGCCTTGGCGTCGCGAACCGCGTCGGGCAAGGAGCGATCCAGGGCGAGTCCCGCCGCGATCGCCGCCGAGAGCGAGCACCCGGTGCCGTGATCATTGACGGTGGCCACGCGCTCGGCCTCCAAGACGACGACCTCGTTGGCGAAGACCAGGACGTCGGTGGCGTGGGCCGCGCCATCGGGCGACGCCACGTGGCCTCCCTTGACCAAGACGGCCCGAGCACCGAGACGCTGGAGCACCCGGGCCACCGCGGTCTGGGAGGCGATGTCACCCAGGTCGCGCACGTCCACCCCGGCCAGAGCCGCGGCCTCGGGCAGGTTCGGGGTGATCAGGTCGGCCTGGGGGATCAGGGCGTCGCGGTAGGCCTCGATTCCACCGTCGGCCAGCAGCAGCGACCCGGTCGATGAGACCAGTACGGGGTCCACGACCAGATGCGGCAGGCGAGCCTGCTCGGCCAGCCGTGCGACGGCCAGCACGACCCCGGGCTCGGCCAGCATGCCCGTCTTGACCGCCCGGATGGGGAAGTCCTCGAGGACCGCCTCGACCTGGGCGACCACGTCGGCGGGCCCCAGCGGGACGATGGCGCTCACGGTGCGCGTGTTCTGCGCGGTGACCGCCGTGATCGCGGTCGTGGCGTGGAGGCCGAAGGCGCTGAACGTACGCAGGTCGGCCTGGATCCCCGCGCCGCCGCCGGAGTCGGAACCCGCGATCGTCAAGGCGCAGCGAGGTTGCACGAGGTCACCCTACTGGGGAGCGTATGGGCAACTGTTCACGAGATCGATGCGCGCCAGACAGACAACTCGGATACTGTGGCGCTCGAACCGTCAGGGGGACGGCTCGAGCACACTCGTGCGAGATCGTGAGGCCAATCCATGAGATCTGCGAAGCTGAGAGCAGCGCTGGCGACGGGAACGGCGGCCATCAGCCTGCTGTCGTTCGTGACGCTCAGCGTTGGGTCAGCCGGCGGAGCCGGCGTTGTCAACTGGGCCAAGGTGCAGACGCTGTCCAAGTCGGGGCCAACGTCGATGAGCGCACTGATCGCCGCGGCGAAGAAGGAAGGCAAGCTCAACGTCATCGCCTTGCCGCCGAACTGGGCAAACTACGGGGCGCTGATCAACACCTTCCAGAAGAAGTACAAGATCAAGGTGAACTCCTACAACCCGGACGGGTCGAGCCAGGACGAGATCAACGCGATCGTTGCCGACCGGGGCCGCACCAGCGCGCCGGACGTCATCGACGTGGGGACGAACTTCGCCATCACCGCCCAGAAGCACCACCTGCTGTCCCCGTACCGCGTGCAGACGTGGTCGCGGATCCCGGCGTTGCTCAAGCAGCCCCGGGGGTACTGGTTCGACGACTACGGCGGATTCGTGGCCATCGGGTGCGACACCACGGTGGTCAAGAACTGCCCCACCTCGTTCGCCCAGATGCTCAAGGCAGGTCAGGGCTACAAGATCGGGATCAACAACAACCCCACGGCGTCCTCATCGGCGCTGGCGGCGGTGATGGCCGCGGCCATCGCCTCGGGCGGGTCGTTGAACAACGTCAAGCCGGGGGTCGACTACTTCTCGAAGATGAACAAGGTCGGGAACTTCGTGGCCACGGTGGCGGGTCCCTCCACGGTCCAGAGCGGGGCGACCAACATCGTGGTCTGGTGGGACTACCTCCAGGCCTCTGAGGTCAAGGCGCTGCCGGGCTACACGCACAAGTGGAAGGTCGTGATCCCGACGGACGCGGCGCTCGCCGAGTACTACACCCAGGCCATCAGCGCGTCGGCACCGGACCCGGCGGCCGCGCGCCTGTGGGAGGAGTTCCTCTACTCCAACCAGGGGCAGAACCTCTGGCTGGCGGGCATGGCCCGACCCGTGGAGCTCGCCTTCATGGTGGCGCACCACCTGGCCAACGCCAAGTGGTTGGCGGCCCTGCCGCCGGCGCCCACCAAGGGCGTGCAGTACCCGACCCAGGCCCAGATCCTGAAGGCTGAGAACGTCGTGTCGGCGTCGTGGCCAACCGAGGTCACCTCAGGCCCGTAGGTGAGTGAGCCCGGTCTAGCGGAGGACGCCCCCGCCACCGGCGAGGTTGACGAGCTGTCGACCTCGCGGGTGGCGGTGGGCGCCCGGCGATGGCGTGGCCTGCGGCGTGTTGCCGCGGTCGCGCCCTTCGTCGTGTACACCTTCTTGGGGCTGGGCATCCCGATCCTGGCGGTCATCGACTACGCGTTCCGGAACCCGCGGGGCCAGCTGACGCTGGCCAACGTGTCGACCATCACCCACGGCACCTACCTGCTGGGCTTCGAGAACTCGATCCTGCTCGCGACGCTCACATCGGTGATCCCGGGACTTCTCGGGCTGACGCTGGCCTACGCCATCGCCACCTCACGCAGCCCCTTCCTGCGCCGGATGATCGCCACCGCGTCGGGCGTCCTGGCCAACTTCGGGGGCATCAACCTGACCTTCATGTTCATCGCCACGCTCGGGTCCACCGGGATCCTCACCTCGTGGCTGGCGGCGATCCATCTGAATCCGTGGAACCTGGGGTTCAATCTGTACTCGTTCTACGGCGTCGCCTTCGTCTATCTCTACTTTCAGGTTCCCCTCATGGTCCTGGTGATCACTCCAGCGCTGGGGGCACTGCGCCCCGCCTGGCGGGAGGCCGCGTCGAACCTGGGCGCCTCGACCTGGCGCTTCTGGCGCCACGTGGGCCTGCCGGTGCTGCTTCCGTCAGTTCTGGGCGGCATGCTGCTGCTGTTCGGGAGCTCCTTTGCCGCTTACGCGACCGCCCAGACCCTGACCGCCGGGACGGTCACCCTGGCCCCGATCCAGATCGGCAACCTGCTCAACGGCAACGCCATCTCGGGTCAGGAGAACATCGGCTACGCGATCGGCTTCGGCATGTTCGCCGTGCTGGCCGTGACGATGATCCTCTACGGGCTCATCCAGCGTCGGGCGTCCAAATGGTTGCGCTGACCTCGGCGGCGGCGGTGGTCTCGGCACCGCGACGTCACCGCCTGCGGGTGTGGCGCGGGATCATCCTGGCTCTAGCGGCCGCCTATTTCCTCATCCCGCTGTACGCCGGTCTGCGCTTCTCGTTCCAGGACGACGCCGGGCACTGGTCGCTCTACGCGCTGCGGGCCATTCCCTCCCAGGTCGGCTTCACGGGAGCGTTCTGGCTCTCGATCAAGCTGGCCTTCACCACCCTGGTGGGAACCCTCGTGCTCATGGTGCCCACCACCATCTACATCCACCTGCACCTGCCGCGCGTGCGGCGCCTCCTGGAGTTCGTGACGGTGCTGCCGATTGTGATCCCGCCCATCGTGCTGATCCTCGGCGTGTTGCGAGCGGCGCCGATCTGGCTCAAGGCGTCCCCGTACCTGCTCAGCCTGATGTACGTGATCTTGACGATGCCCTTCGTCTATCGCTCTTTGGATGCCGGGATCTCCGCCATCGACCTCAAGACCCTGGTGGAGGCCTCCCGGTCGCTGGGGGCCAACGGGCCCCAGACGCTGTGGCGCGTGATCCTGCCCAACCTGCGCGCGGGCATCCTGTCGGCGTCGGTGCTGACGCTGGCCCTGGTGCTGGGCGAGTTCACGATGGCCAGCCTCGACCTGTGGACGACGCTGCCGGTGTGGATCTATCAGTTCCAGCAGACCGACGGGCACATCGCGACCATGGTCTCGATGCTGTCCCTGATCGGCACCTGGGTGCTGATCACGGTGATGGTCTCCCTGGACCGGTCCGAGTCGCGGCGGTCCCGACGCAAGGCGGAGGTGGCGTGAGCCAGGTGCAAGGCAACGGTGGGGGCAGTGGCGCGCGGGTCGAGCTGCGCGAACTGGTGCGCGTCTTCGGGCGCACCCGCGCCCTCGACGGGTTCTCCCTCGAGGTCGAGCCGGGCGAGCTGGTCGCACTCCTGGGGCCCTCGGGCTGCGGCAAGACGACGGCCCTGCGGGCCCTGGCCGGCTTCGAGCTGGTCGACCACGGTCAGGTCCTGGTCGACGGCCACGACGTGGTGCGGGTGTCGCCCCAGGATCGCGACATGGGGATGGTCTTCCAGAGCTACTCGCTGTTCCCCAACATGAGCGCGGTGCACAACGTCGGCTTCGGGCTGCGCATGCGGGGCGTGCGCGCGACGGCGCGCCGCGACAAGGCCCACGAGCTGCTCGAGCTGGTCGGCCTGCACGAGCATGCCGAGAAGTACCCCCACCAGCTCTCGGGCGGCCAGCAGCAGCGGGTGGCGCTGGCCCGGGCGCTGGCGATCGAGCCGCGCGTGCTGCTGCTCGACGAGCCGCTCTCGGCGCTCGACGCCAAGGTACGCACCGGCCTGCG
This sequence comes from Actinomycetes bacterium, assembly GCA_021785695.1. Lineage (GTDB taxonomy): Bacteria > Actinomycetota > Acidimicrobiia > Acidimicrobiales > RAAP-2 > RAAP-2. The sequence continues at coordinate 33,332 of JAJYEQ010000012.1, read as the reverse complement.
CGACCAGATCCGCTCGCTCCAGCAGCGCCTCGCGATCACGACCGTGTTCGTGACCCACGACCAGGAAGAGGCGCTCTCGATGGCCGATCGCGTCTGCGTGATGCGCGAGGGTCGCGGCGAGCAGACGGCCACGCCGGCCGAGCTGTACTCCCGTCCCACCAGTGCTTTCGTGGCGCACTTCGTCGGCGTGTCGAGCCGGGTGCCGGTGCGTCGCGACGGCGCGACGGTCGGGCTGTGGGGAGCCGCGGTGGCGGTGCGCAACCCGGAGATGGCCGACTCCGACGTCGACGCGGTGCTGCGCCCCGAGGACGTGGTGATCGTCGCCGATCCGGCGGGGCAGGCCACCGTCGTCCACAAGAGCTTTCTCGGGGCGATCACCCGCGTCACGGTGACGGTGGAGTCGGCGGAGGTCCGCGTCGACGTGCGCAGCGACGTCGCGCGGGACCTCAACCACGGTGATCGCGTGGCGCTCTCGGTGGTGGCCCGCGACGTGCTGGTCTCGCCGCGCGACGAGCGGGTCGCTATCGAGGAGGACTGACCCGCGGGTCGGCGCACCGGGGCCAGTACGATCGATCAGCACGAGCAAGGAGCCGGTGTGGGTGATCAGCGAAGCGGGAGGCTGACGCGCGAGTCCCTGGCGAGCGCCGTGGCCGCAGGCACGATCGACACCGTTCTGGTGGCGATGACCGACGTGCAGGGACGCCTGCAGGGCAAGCGGATGGATGCGCGGTTCCTGCTGGAGGAGTCGGGTGAGGACCGCGTCGAGGGCTGTGCCTACGTGCTGGCGTCGGACGTCGACATGCGCACGCTCGATGGCTTCGCCCTGACCTCGTGGGACCAGGGGTACGGCGACGTGGTGCTGGTCCCGGACTGGGACTCGACGCGGCTGGTGCCCTGGCACGACGCCACGGCGATCGTGTTCTGCGACGTGCGCTCGACGGCGGGCGCCGACGTGACCGTCTCGCCGCGCCAAGTGCTCCAGCGCCAGGTGGCGCGCCTGGCCGAGCGCGGCTGGACGGGGCTGACCGGGACCGAGCTGGAGTTCCTCGTCTTCACGGACCGCTACGAGGACGCGTGGTCGCGCGGGTACCGGGACCTGACGCCGGCCAACCAGTACAACGTGGACTACTCGTTGCTGGGCACGGGCCGCGTCGAGCCGTTCCTGGGCCGGGTGCGGCGGGCCATGCGCGGCGCGGGCATGGTGGTCGAGTCAGCCAAGGGGGAGTGCAACTTCGGGCAGCACGAGATCGCCTTCCGCTACGCCGACCTGGTCGACAAGTGCGACGAGCACGGCCTGTTCAAGCTCGGGGTCAAGGAGATCGCCGCCCAGGAGGGCCTGAGCGCCACCTTCATGGCCAAGTTCAACGAGCGCGAGGGCAACTCGTGCCATATCCACCTCTCGCTGCGCGACGAGGCGGGACGCCCGGTGTTCGCCGGCGACGGCCCGCTGGGCGAGTCACCCGTCTTCTCGGCCTTCCTGGGCGGACTGATCGCCCACGCCCGCGAGCTGTCGCTCCTGCTGGCCCCGAACGTCAACAGCTACAAGCGCTTCGTAGCCGGCTCGTTTGCCCCCACGGCCCTGGCCTGGGGTCTGGACAACCGGACCTGTGCCTTCCGGGTGGTGGGCCACGGCGGCTCGCTGCGCGTGGAGTGCCGCATCCCGGGCGGGGACGTCAACCCCTACCTGGCCGAGGCGGCGCTGGTCGCCGCTGGTCTGGCCGGCATCGACGAGGGGCGCAGCGCGCCGCCGCCCTACGAGGGCAACGCCTACGAGGCCGACGTCGCGCGGGTCCCGGCGACCCTCAGCGAGGCAATCGACCTGTTCGAAGGCTCCACGCTGGCCCGCGAGGCTTTCGGCGAGGACGTGGTGGCCCACTACGGGCGCGCCGGCCGCGTCGAACTCGAGACCTTCCAGGCGGCGGTCACCGACTGGGAGCGCCTGCGCGGATTCGAGAGACTGTGAGCGACGATGAGCGACACGCAGAGCATCATTAGCCCGTCGACCGAGCAGGTCATCGGGGCCGTGCCGCGGCGCACCCTGCCCGAGGTCGACGCGATCATCGAGCGCGCGGCGCGCGTGGTGCCAGCGTGGCGCCGCGTGACCCCGGCGGACCGGTCTCGCCTGCTGCGGCGCTTCGCCGACGTGGTGGACGCGCACGTCGAGGAGCTGGCCCGGCTGGAGGTCGCCAACGCCGGCCACACGATCACCAACGCGCGCTGGGAGGCGGGCAACGTCCGGGACGTCTTGGCCTACTACGCGGGTGCTCCCGAGCGCTTCGCGGGCAAGCAGATCCCCGTGGCCGGCGGCGTCGACGTGACCTTCCACGAGCCCCTCGGCGTGGTCGGGGTGATCGCCCCGTGGAACTTCCCGATGCCGATCGCGTCGTGGGGGTTCGCCCCGGCACTGGCGGCCGGCAACGCGGTCGTCTTGAAGCCCGCCACCCTGACGCCGCTCACGGCCCTGCGCCTGGGCGAGTTGGCCCTGGAGGCCGGTCTGCCCGAGGGCGTCTTCCAGGTGGTCACGGGCGACGGGGCGCTGGTGGGCGGCCGCCTCGTCTCGCACGAGGCGGTGCGCAAGATCTGCTTCACGGGCTCCACCGCCGTGGGACGCACGGTGATGGCGGGCTGCGCCGAGCAGATGAAGCGGGTCACCTTGGAGCTGGGGGGCAAGAGCGCCAACATCGTGTTCGCCGACGCCGACCTCGAGCGAGCCGCCGCGCAGGCGCCCTACGCGGTCTTCGACAATGCGGGCCAGGACTGCTGCGCCCGCTCGCGCATCCTGGTCGAGCAGGGCGCCTACGAACGGTTCATGGAGCTCTTCGAGGCCGCCGTCCAGGGCGTCCGGGTGCTCGATCCGGCCGACGAGCACAGCGAGATGGGCCCGCTGATCAGCGGGGCGCACCGCGAGACGGTGGCCGCCTACGTGGCGTCGGCCGAGGTGGCCTTCGTGGGCTCGCGACCCGAGGGAGCGGGCTACTGGTACGCCCCCACGGTCCTGGTCGGGGACCGCACGGGTCGCGCCTACCGAGAGGAGATCTTCGGGCCGGTGGTGTCGGTGGTCCCCTTCGCCGACGAGGCCGAGGCCGTGGCCCTGGCCAACGAGGGTCCCTTCGGCCTCTCGGGCTCGCTGTGGACCCGTGACGTGGGCCGGGCCCTGCGCGTGGCCCGCGCCGTGGACACCGGCACGCTGTCGGTGAACTCCAACGCGTCGGTGCGTTACGCGACGCCCTTTGGCGGCTTCAAGCAGTCCGGCCTGGGCCGCGAGCTCGGCCCCGACGCCCTGCTGGAGTTCAGCGAGGAGAAGAACGTCTTCATAGCGACGGAGGAGTGATGGGACGACTGGAGAACAAGGTCTGTGTGATCACGGGCGCGGGCAGCGGCATCGGTCGCGCGGCGGCGATCCGCTTCGCCCAAGAGGGCGCGTCGGTGGTGGTGGCCGACATCGACGCCGTGAGTGGCCGGGAGCTCGCCGCGTCGATCGATGGCCTGTTCGTGGAAGTCGACGTGGCTGACGAGGCCAGCGTGCGTGACATGTTCGCGGCCACCGTGACGACCTTCGGGGGACTCGACGTGCTCTTCAACAACGCCGGGATCTCACCGAGTGACGACGACTCGATCCTGACCACGGGCCTCGACGCGTGGCGCCGGGTCCAGGAGGTCAACCTGACCTCGGTCTACCTGGGCTGCCACTACGGCATCCCCCTGCTGCTGGAGCGCGGTGGCGGGTCGATCATCAACACCGCGTCCTTCGTCGCCGTGATGGGGTCGGCCACCTCGCAGATCTCGTACTCGGCCTCCAAGGGTGGGGTCCTGTCGATGAGCCGCGAGCTGGCCGTGGAGTTCGCCCGCCAGCACGTGCGCGTGAACGCCCTGTGCCCGGGGCCCGTGAACACGCCCCTGCTGCGCGAGCTGTTCGCCAAGGACCCCGAGCGCGCCGCCCGGCGCCTGGTCCACATCCCCCTGGGCCGCTTCGCCGAGCCCGAGGAGATCGCCAACGCGGCGCTCTTTCTGGCCTCCGATGAGGCATCCTTCGTCACCGGAGCCACTTTCCTGGTCGACGGGGGCATCAGTGGCGCCTACGTGACCCCGCTGTGAGCTGACGGCGCCGGCTCGGGGGGGGACCGCCCGAATGACACGCCTGTAGTTCACTGGCTACGATGGGGGTGCCTGGAGTCGGGAGGAAGTATGGATCGCTCGATGGGCTTCGGGGGACCGGCCGTGTGCCGGCTCACCGGAGTGACGTACCGGCAGTTGGACTACTGGTCGCGCACGGGCCTGATCACGCCCTCCATCCAGGAGGCCCGGGGGAGTGGGACCAAGCGCTCCTACAGCTACGAGGACGTGCTGGAGGTCAAGGTCATCAAGTCGCTCCTGGACGCCGGGGTGGCGCTGACGCGGGCCCGCCAGGCCGTGGCGTGCCTGCGCGACGCGCTGGGGGCCGACCTGAAGTCGGCGAGCCTGGTCCTGAGCGAGCGGGGCTCGGTGCTGGCGCGCAGCGACGGCGACCTCGTGGACCTGCTGCGCGGTGGCCAGGGCGTCTTCAACATCGTGCCCCTCGGGGGGGTGGTGGCCGCGCTGGCCACGACGATCGCGGGCGCCCGGGAGTCGGAGAAGGAGCAACGCTCGGCGTGAACCGGTTCGCGGCCGAGGGCGCCCACCATCCGGCGGGACGCCCGCGCGTCGACCTGCGCTTCGCCCACCCCAGCGAGCGGCTCTTCGCTGACCTGCTCACGCTCTACGGGGTGCCGTGGCTCTACGAGCCCATGGAGTTCCCCCTGGCCTGGGACGAGAGCGGACGGCCCACGCGCGGGTTCCGTCCCGACTTCTACCTCGTGGAACAGAGGGCCTTCGTCGAGCTGACGGTGGCCGACCAGCGTCTGGTGACGCGCAAGAACCGCAAGGTGCGCACCTTTCGCCAGCTGTATCCCGAGATCGCCCTGACCGTCGTCTACCAGCGGGACTTCCGGGCCCTGATCGCGCGCCATGGACTGGACCCCGGAATCATCATCGCGGCCTAGGTAGAGTGACGCCGTGAGCGAGCGTCGACCTTTCCTTGAGGATCACCATCGGGCGCGGGGTGCCAAGTTCGTCCCCTTCGGGGGGTGGCTGATGCCCCTGTCCTACTCGCAGGGCACCGTGCACGAGCACCTGGCCTGCCGTCGCGACTCCGTCGTCTTCGACGTCAGCCACCTGGGCACCGTGCGCTGCGACGGGCCCGGCGCCTACGCCGAGCTGCAGGAGGCCTTCACCAACGACTTGGACAAGATCGCGCCGGGCCGCGCGCAGTACACGCACCTGCTGACACCCGAGGGGACGGTCGTCGACGACCTGATCATCTGGTGGGTGTCGAGCGACGAGTTCGACGTGATGCCCAACGCCTCCAACACCGCCGGAGTCCTCGACGCGGTGAGCGGGGTCGACGTGACCGCGACGCGCTGCGTGCTCGCGGTCCAGGGACCCCGCGCGCGCGAGCGGGCCGCGAGTGTGGACCCGCGCTTCGGCGAGGTGGGTCGGTTCCGGGTAGCGCGCTTCGACGTGCACGGGGTGGAGGTCCGGGTGGCCGGCACGGGGTATACCGGAGAGGCCGGGATCGAGATCAGCGCCCCCAACGAGGTGGCTGGGGACCTCTTCGAGCGCCTGGTCGAGGCCGGGATCGAGCCGGCGGGCCTGGGCGCGCGCGACACGCTGCGCCTGGAGGCCGCCCTGCCGCTCTACGGCCACGAGCTGAGCCGGACGTCGACGACGCTCGAGGCCGGGCTGGGCTGGGTCCTGGGATGGTCCAAGCCCAGCTTCCGGGGTCGGGCGGCGGTGGAGGCCGAGCGCGAGCGCGGCGTGCGCCGGCACCTCACCGGGGTGCTGGGTCCGGATCGGCGGCCCCTGCGCGAGGGGGCGGTCGTGCTGGCCGACGGCCAGGAGGTCGGCGAGCTGTGCTCGGGGAACTTCAGCCCCATCTTGGAGCGGGGGATCGGGCTCGGCCTCCTGGAAGGGGACCTGGCCCCGGGCCGCGAGGTGACCGTGCGGGTGCGGGACCGGGAGACGGCGGCGGTCGTGACGGCCCTGCCCTTCGTGACCAAGGCGCGCTGAGGTGCCCACCTACCTTCCCCACACCGCCGAGCAGGACGCCGCGATGCTGTCCTTTCTCGGCCTGGAGCGCATGGAGGACCTCTTCGCCCACCTGCCCGCGGCGGTCCGCCTGGCCGGGGGCCTGCCGATCCCGGCGGGCCGCAGCGAGCTCGACGTGCTCGACGACCTGGCGGCCCTGGCCGACCGCAACGTCGCGGCGGGACTGACGTGCTTTGCCGGAGCCGGCGCCTACGACCACGACATCCCCCCGGTGGTGCGCGCGCTGGCCTCGCGCAGCGAGTTCGTGACGGCCTACACGCCCTACCAGCCCGAGGTGGCCCAGGGGGTCCTGCAGGCCCTCTTCGAGTACCAGACGCTGGTGGCCCGCTTGAGCGGCCTGCCGGTGGCCAACGCCTCCCTCTACGACGGCGCGGCCGCCCTGGTCGAGGCCCTGAACCTGGCGGCCAGCACCACGGGCCGCCACGGGGTGCTGCTGTCGCGCGGTGTGCATCCGCACTGGCGGGCGGCGGCGCGCACCTTCGCGGCCGGCACCGGACACCAGATCGAAGAAGTGCCCCTGGTCGAGGGGGTGACCGCGTGGCCGGCCGGGGGCCGCGACGACCTGGCCGCGGTGGTGGTGGGCTACCCGAACTACCTGGGCTACCTGGAGGACATCGCGACCGCGCGTGCTCTGGCCGATGCCAGCGGTGCGCTGCTCGTGGTGGCCGCTGACCCGGTGGCCGCCGCGCTGGTGCGCTCGGCGGGCGCGTGGGGCGCCGACGTGTTCGTGGGGGAGGGCCAGGCACTGGGCACGGCGCTGTCCTTCGGAGGTCCCTACCTCGGGCTGTTCGCGGTGCGCGAGGAGCTGGTGCGGCGCCTGCCGGGTCGCATCGTCGGCGAGACGGTCGACGTCGTGGGGCGGCGGGCCTTCGTGACGACGCTGCGGGCGCGTGAGCAGGACATCCGGCGCGAGCGCGCGACGTCGAACGTGTGCACGAACCAGACCCTGATGGCGGTGACCGCGGTGATCCAGCTGGGGTGGCTGGGCACCGACGGCCTGCGCGAGATGGCGCTGCGCTGCGCGAGCGGCGCCCACGAGCTGGCCGAGCGAGTGACGCAGATTCCCGGCGTCAGCGCCGCCAGCGGAGCGCCGTTCGTGCGCGAGTTCGCGCTGCGCCTTGGCCGCCCGGTCGAAGCGGTGCTGGCCGCGATGGCGGGCCGCGGCATCCTGGGCGGGGTCGCGGCGCGGGCGCTGGAGCCGCCGGGCGCGATGGGAGGAGACGGAGATGACGTGCTGATCGTGACGGTGACCGAGCGCCACCGGGCCCGGGACCTCGACGCGTACGTCGAGGCGCTGCGCGAGGCGGTGGCGTCGTGAGTGCGGCGGGCGGCCGCGCCGCCTCGGCGCCTCTGGTGGGCCGCGAGAGCGAGCCGACGATGTTCGAGCTGTCCTCACCGGGGCGCAGCGCGGCCCAGCTGCGCGCGACGGGCATCGCGCCGCGCGCGCTCGACGCCATGATCCCCGCGCCGCACCGGCGCGACGATCGCCTGGTGACCGTGGACCTGGCCGAACGGGACCTGGTCGGGCACGTCACGCGCCTCAGCGCCCGCCAGTACTCGGTGGACCTGGGGGCGTACCCGCTGGGCTCGTGCACCATGAAGTACAACCCCAAGATGGCCGACGAGGTGGCCGCTCTGGCCGCTCTGGCCCACGTGCACCCGGCGGCCGACGCCTCCTTGACCCAGGGCTGGCTGGAGCTGCTGGTGACCTTAGAAGAGCGGCTCTGCGCCATCACTGGCATGACGGCGGCGACCCTGCAGCCGGCGGCCGGCGCCGCCGGCGAGCTGACGGGCCTGCTGCTCATGCGCGCCTACCACCAGGCGCGGGGCGATGCGCGCCGCCGCGTCCTGATCCCGGACTCGGCGCACGGGACCAACCCGGCGTCGGTGACGCTCAGTGGCTACCAGGTGACCACGGTGCCCTCGACCGCGCGTGGCCTGGTCGACCTGGAGGCGCTGGCGGCGCGCCTGGGCGACGACGTGGCCGGGATCATGCTCACCAATCCCAACACGGTCGGGCTCTTTGAGGAGGACATCGATCCCATCGCCGAGCTGGTCCACGGCGTGGGCGGCCTGCTCTATTACGACGGGGCCAACCTGAACGCGATCCTCGGCCAGGCCCGCCCCGGCGACATGGGCTTTGACATCGTGCACATGAACCTGCACAAGACCTTCGCGACGCCCCACGGCGGTGGGGGACCGGGGGCCGGACCGGTGGCCGTGGGCGATGCCCTGGTGGACTTCCTGCCGGGACCGCGCCCGGTGCGCCGGGACGACGGCTACGGGTGGGAGAGCCCGGCGCGCTCGATCGGGCGCGTGCACGGCTGGCACGGCAACGCCCTGGTGCTGGCGCGGGCCCTGGCCTACATCGAGACCCACGGGGCCGAGGGCCTGGCCGCCGTCGCCGAGCACGCCGTGCTGAACGCCAACTGGGTGCGCCGCCGCCTGGCCGCGGTCCTGCCGGCGGCCTACGACCGCCCGTGCATGCACGAGTGCGTGGTCACCGCGACGGCGCTCAAGGAAGCCACCGGGGTGCGCGCGCTGGACGTGGCCAAGTCGCTGCTCGACGAGGGGTTCCACGCGCCCACGGTGTACTTCCCCCTGATCGTCGACGAGGCCCTGATGATCGAGCCGACCGAGACCGAGAGCCCCGAGACGCTCGAGGCGCTGGCGCAGGCCCTCGAGCGCATCGTCGCGCGCGCCCACGACGACCCGGCGCGCGTGCACGCGGCGCCCCAGGCCACGCCGGTCGGGCGCGTGGACGAGGCCCGGGCGGCGCGCACGCTGGTGGCCACCGAGGACATGGCCGTGCGCGCCGGCCTGCGGTGAGGCCGCGGATCGGGATCACCGGCCGGCGCTGGCCGGCCGGGTGGTTCGGGGCGCACGTTCCTGCGGGGATGGCGGGCCTGGAGATCGACGTGCACTTCGCCGACTACGCCGCGGCGGTGGCGGCCGCTGGGGGCCTGCCCCTGCAGCTGACGCGCGACGCGGACGTCGAGGACGTGGCCGACCTGCTCGACGGGCTGGTCCTGAGTGGGGGAGCCGACGTCGACCCGACGCTCTACGGGGCGACGCCCGAGGACGGGCTGGGGACTCTGGAGCCCGCCCGCGACACCTGGGAGCTCGCCCTGCTCGAGGCCATCGAGCGCCGGGACCGGCCCATCCTGGCGATCTGCCGCGGGCTCCAGATGGTCAACGTCGCGCGCGGCGGCTCGCTGCGCCAGGACGTGCCGCTGGTGGCGGGCCGGGGCCATCCCCAGTGGGCCCGGGACGGCCACGAGCCCTCGCACCCCGTGACGACGGTGCCGGGATCGCGCCTGCGCGAGCTGCTGGGCGACGAGACGGCCGTGAACTCGCTGCACCATCAGGTGGTCGCCGAGGTCGGTGCGGGCCTCGTGGTCAGCGCACGGGCCGACGACGGGGAGATCGAGGGCCTCGAGTCGGTCGGGGGCCGGATCCTGGCCGTCCAGTGGCATCCCGAGCTGCTGGGTCGTCCCGACCCGACGTTCACCTGGGTGGTCGACGCCGCGGGCGCGCGGCGCGCCTAGTGGCCCAGGGCGAGCCCCAGCGCGAAGGCTCCACCGGCCAGGACGGGGGTGGCCAGTACCAGGGCGGCAGCGTAGGCCCAGTGGTGCTCGCGCTGGAGGAGGGCGGGGATGGCGAAGGCCGACGAGAACGTCGTCAGGCCGCCGCAGAAGCCCGTGATGACGATGTCGCGCAGGTGCGCGTCGCTGGGACCAGCCAGCGAACTGAGAGCCAGGCCGACAATGAGGGCGCCCAGGGCGTTGACCCCCGCGGTCGCCCAAGGACGCCGGGTGGGATGGTGCTCGCGGGTCACGTACTCGGCAGCGAAACGGACAACGGCTCCCAGTCCACCGAAGATGCTGACCAGGAGAAAGGTCATCGGTGACTCCGCCAGCGCAGGCTGACCTCGGCGGCCAGCACCCCCAAGGCGACGCTGAGCGTCGCCTCTAGGAGCCCGGCGACCACCGAGCGGTGCCAGGCGACGGCCCAGGCGGCCACCAGGCTCGAGTACGAGGTGAAGCCGCCGAGAAAGCCGGTGATCCACACGAGACGCCAGGGATTGTTGGGATCGTGGGCTCGCAGGAACGTGCGCAGCAGGCGCACGGCGACGACGACGCCGATCGTGTTGATGATCGTGAGCGTCCACGGGATGACGGCCGGCCAGGGGGCGCCGGGCGCCGTGGCCGCGGGCCACCAGGTCAGGGCCGCATCGCGCAGCGCCGTCCCGGCAGCTCCCGCGACCAGGACCAGGGCGCCCGCCGCCACCAGCCGCCGGGGCGGGAGCGAGAGCGCGGGGGCCATGGCCCAGTGAGGATAGTGGAGCGCGAGGGGCCCATTGGCCACCGGATCGCTAACTTTACATAACGAACATTATCGGCGGTCAGGGGAGAGGACTCTGCTATAGTGGCGCCATGCGGCGATGGCTGGTCAGCCTGGCGATGGTGGTCTCGATGATGGCCGTCGCGACCCCCGCCCTGGCGGACTCGAGCTCCTCGTCGGCGCCCACGCCCCTGCTGTCCTTCGACCTGAGCGACAACGGGGGCGCCCCCTCGGTGAGTGGCGGCGTCTTCAACGTGAAGGTTGACGTGCTGCCCGAGGGCACCGGCGGCTACGTGCGTACCGTGGCCATCTCGCCCAACGACTCCGGCGTGCCCAACCTGGTGTGCCGGTTCCGGGCCATCAACGACAGCCGGGTCATCTGCGGCTTCAACTTCACCGTGCCGGGCAACTGGACGATCAAGGCGCAGTACGCGCCGGATCCGACGGTGCCGAACCCGGTGACGGCGGTCGGCACGACGGTCCTGCGCGTCGGCAGCTAGGCGTGAACGTGGCCGCCGAGGCGGCGGGCGGGCTCTTCGACGTCGCCGGACGCACCGTGCTGGTGACGGGGGGCAGCCGGGGCATCGGCGAGATGATCGTGCGCGGCTTCGTGGCCGCCGGGGCCAACGTCCTTCTCTCCTCGCGCAAGGCCGAGGCCTGTGAGCGCCTGGCCACCGAGCTGTCGGCGATGGGCAGCTGCGCGGCCCTGCCGGCCGACCTGTCCACGATGGCCGGGTGTCGGGACCTGGCCGACCGGGTCCTCGAGACCACCGGTCAGCTCGACGTCCTGGTCAACAACGCCGGGGCCACCTGGGGCGCGCCGCTGGCCGACTACGACGACCGCGCCTTCGCCCGCGTGTTCAACTTGAACGTGCAGGCCACGTTCCACCTCACGCGATTCCTGCGCGGAGCCCTGGAGGCGGGGGCCACCCCCGCCGACCCCGCCCGGGTGATCAACATCGGGTCCATCGACGGCCTGCGGGTGCCCGACATGGAGACCTACGCCTACTCGTCTTCCAAGGCGGCGGTCCATCACCTCACGCGCCACCTGGCGCGGGCCCTCGCGCCGCTGGTGACGGTCAACGCCATCGCGCCGGGACCCTTCGAGTCCAAGATGATGCACGCGACACTGGAGGCCTTCGGGGAGCAGATCGCCCAGGCCGCACCGCTCAAGCGCATCGGGCAGCCCTCCGACATGGCCGGGGCGGCCATCTTCCTCGCCTCTCGGGCCGCCAGCTACATCACCGGGGCGGTGCTGCCCGTCGACGGCGGGATCGCCACCCTGCGCTGATCAGGACTGGCGTCCCAGCCGCACCGTCTTGGTGACGTGGGTCGAGCCGCGCACCAGGCCGACCGTGACCGTGGCGCCCGGGTAGAGCCCGGACAGGACGCTGGTGAGGTCCTGGGTGTTGGTGATGGCCACCCCATTCAGCGAGACGATGACGTCGCCCTGGCGGATGCCGGCGTTGGCCGCGCCCGAGTGGGCGATGACGCTCATCACGACCGCGCCGCTCGAGACGGTGAAGCCGTACTCGAACTGGAGGGTCGGGGTCATCGACATGACCTCGACGCCCATGAAGGCGCCGTGGCTCTTGACGCTCTGGCCCGCAGCGAGGGACTTGAGGAGGGACTCGATGGTCGCCGAGGGAATGGCGAAGCCGATGTTCTGGGCGTTGGACCCGTCCGCCAGGGTGCCCGCGACGGCCGTGTTCATACCGATGACGTCCCCGTGGGCATCCAGCAGCGGCCCGCCCGAGTTGCCCGGGTTGATGGCCGCGTCGGTCTGGATCATGTTGTTCAGCGTCTCGGTGCTCGTGGGCGTCCCGGCAGTCACCGTGCGCCCGAGAGCCGAGACGATCCCCTGGGTGACCGTCGGGGTGCCCGCGGCCAGACCCAGGGCGTTGCCGATGGCCACGACCGCGTCACCCACCTGGAGCGCGTTGGAGTTGCCGAAGGCGATGTGGGGCAGGCCCGACGCCCCGGTGATGCGCAGCAGGGCGACGTCGTCGATGGGGTTCGTGCCCACCAGCGTGGCCGCCAGGGTCTTGGTGGACCCCGAGCGCGTCACCGTGATGGTGCCCGAGCCCCCTGCGGCCGCCGAGATCACGTGATTGTTGGTGACCACGTAGCCATTGGCCGACACGATCATGCCGGTCCCTTGGTCCTCGCTGCCGTTGGCGCGCACGTCGATGGAGACGACCGTGGGCAGCACGTGCTGGACCAAGGTGGGGATCGACTCGCCGCTCGAGAGCACGGCGCCGGTGGGGGCGGCTGCCACGGACGTCACGTTCAAGGTGCCGCCGCCCGATCCCCGCGAGGCGCTGAAGTGCCCCGCCAGGCCCCCGACCAGGGCGGCGACGAGCAGGAGGGTGACTCGCGAGTTCCACCAGGCGTTGCGGGCGCGCGTCGCGGCGGCCGGTGCCGGGGGAGCCGCGTCGTGGGCGTCGATAGGTGCGGCGGGCCACTCCCCTCCCCCGCCGGCGAGTGAGGGTTGAGCGAGCTGCGCGAAGTAGTCGAGCGGTGCGGCGACGGGGGCGGGTGGGGCGACGGGGGCGGGTGGGGCGGTGAACTCAGGTGCGTCGTCGCTCAGTGCGGGCTCGCGGTCGTCGTCCCAGGGAGGAATGCTCACGAGGTCATGCTAAGCACATTGGGATAAAGGCCTGCTAAGGCGTCGCGAAGAGTTCGCCGTGGCAAACCGAGTAGATTGGTGCCCTATGCCGCGCCGTATCGACATCGAGATCACCAGTGTCAACGGTGAGGTTGCCACGTGGCGAGCAGCGGGCGCACGCCTGCCCAAGGGCGTCGTGAACCTGTCGCTGCTCCCCCAGGGAGCAGCCGTGGGCACCACCTACCGCGCCGACGCCGAGCAGTACATGGAGGGCCTCGAGATCGTGGCCGTGCTGCCGGCCAAGACCGCCTCGCCGCTCGATCCCCATCACGAGCGTCTGACCCTGATTCCCGGGGCGGCACCATCGACCGACGTGACCGTCACCTACGCTCCCAAGGGTCGCGGTCCGCGACGCGGTGACGCCCGCGACGAGCGCCATCCGCGCCGCGAGGGCGGACCGAGCCGGCCCCGCGAGGGCGGTCCCAGCCGGCCCCGCGAGGGCGGACCCAGCCGGCCCCGCGAGGGCGGACCGAGCCGGCCCCGCGAGGGCGGACCCAGCCGGCCCCGCGAGGGCGGACCGAGCGGGCCCCGCGAGCACCGCGGTGGCACACCCCGGCGCACGGGCGAGGCGTCATCGACTCGCGAGCCCCGCGCCCGCGACGAGCGCAGCCGCGACGAGCGTGTCGGAGGCGAGCCGGGGGGTGCCGAGCGCTCCCCCGGCCGGCGGACCGATGCCCGTGCGCGCACGCCGCGCCCGACCGTTCCAGCCGCCAGCACAGTCCACCGCAACGCCTTCTTGGCGCAGTTGGCGCCCGAGCAGCTGCCGGTCGCCGAGCAGCTGCTGCGCGGCGGCATGCCAGCCGTGCGCAGCGCCGTCGAGGAGCAGAATCGCAACGCCCTGGTCCAGGGTCGCCCCACGGTGGACCCGCTGACCATCGAGCGCATCGCCGAGGATCTCCTGGGACGGGCCAACGTGGCCGCCTGGAAGGACCGCGCCGCGACCGCCCTGGGGGCTCCGCGCGGCCAGTTGCGCCTGCGCGAGCTGCGCGCCGTCGTGACGTCGGCCAAGACGATCACCCTCGACGATGAGGCGCGCGGGCAGCTCAAGGAGCTCCAGGCCTCGCTGAGCGCGAGGATTGAGGCGCTGCGCACACGCTGGATCGAGCGCATCGAGGCGGCCGTCAGCGCCGCCGACGCCATCAGCGCCCTGCAGCTGGTAGCCGACCCGCCCGACTTCTCCACCCAGCTGTCGGCCGAGCTGGCGACCAAGGTCGTCGATGTGGTCTCGGCCTCCCTCAGCGCGGATCAGGACCCGGCACGCTGGCGCGAGATCGTGACGCTGGCCGCGGCCACGACCATTCGGCGCACCATCAAGCCGAGCGGGATCCCCGACGACGAGGAGAGCCGCGCCCTGGCGCATCGCGACGCCGGAGCCATCCCCGCGCTGGCCACGCTGCTCGGGATCAAGGTGCCCCCTCCCCCGCCGCTGGCGCGCCCGCGCCGACGGGTCAGCTCGGCTCGGCCATCGTAAGCAGCCGCGCGCGCCAGCCCAGGGATTCGTAGAGCGACTTGGTCGCACGGTCGCCGGGCAGCACCAAGGCGTCACCCAGGGACGGGCGCGCCTCGCGCAGGGCGGCCACGAGAGCGCGCGCCACGCCGTGGCGGCGCCGGGCCGGCACCACGTAGACCCCGAGGATGGTGGAGGCGTCCACCAGGGCGATAGCGGCGTCGTCTACGTGCCAGAGGTTGGCCCGAGCGACGGCCTCATCCAGCCAGGCGCTGTCGGAGCGACCCGCGGCGAGATCTCGCGCCAGCACGGCCCCGCCGCGCTGGCGACGCAGGGCGGCCAGGGCGGCGACCCACAACTCGGCCAGGTCTGCTCTGGCCGTCACGGCCCGAGGGGGCGAGGCCTCAGACGCAGTCACGGCAGAGCGACTTGTCCGCGTCTGCGAGCTGGCTGACCTTCTTCAGGAGGCGGCACGAGGAGCAGCGGAACTCGTCGTCCTGCTTGGGCAGGATCGTCTCGGTCAGGACGGACTCGGGATCGACCTCGACGCCGTCGTCGTCGTCATCGACCACGGCGGTGCGCATGATGGTCTCGGCCAGCACCTGGTCGAGGGCCATCTCGATGTCGCTCTCGTCGACCAGGTCGTCATCGTCCTCGACCGGCGGGCTCTCGGCCTCGACCACACCCTCCTCGTCAGGATCGTCGTCGTCGGCGGTGTCGTCGTCGGACTCTTCCGGGCTCTCGACGGCGAGCTCGTCTACGACCTCGTCGCCCGACTCGTCGGTGCCCTCGACATCGAGCACGTCGCCCTCGAAGGCCTCGTCGTCGTCTTCCTCGTCCTCGACGACGAATTCCTCGTCGATCTCCTCGTCGAAGCCCTCGGCGAGCTCTTCCTCGTCGAAGGCCTCGTCACCGTCGCTGTCGCGTACCATGTTCGCCCTTTCGCAGCGCAGGCAGTGTAGAACGTTTTGACGAGGTCGCGTGCGGATCGGCGGCGTCAGGTGGCGTGACGGGCGTCGGCGCGGGCGCGCTCGGCGCGCCGCTCGGCCTCCAGGCGCTCGAGATCGGTCTCGGACACGTCGACCTGGGTGAACGTTGCGGCGAGGAGCCGGTGTCCCGCCTGGTCGCCGATGAGATCGAGCATCTGGTGGGCAATGCGACGGTAGTTGGGATGCCCCTGGGGCCCCGAGCGCAGCTCGATGACGTGCAGCGCCTCGCGCAGGTTCATGGTCATGGCGTAGCGGATGTGGAAGGCCAGGGCCACCGCGTACTGGGCCTGCAGGGGGAACTCGTCGCGCAGGTCGCCGTAGAGATCGCCGGAGCGCTCCAGGGAGGCCTGGTAGGGCGCGGCCAGGCCGGCCTCGCGCACCAGGTCGGGTGTCTCGTAGCCGAGGTCGGCGCTGAGGGGCTGCCACTCGACGGTGGCCAGGCGGTGGCGCTGGAGGTCGCGGAAGGCCCCGTAGTCCGAGACCACCTCGAAGGTGTAGGTCGTGGCCTCGAAGGCGCGGCCGGGCCGGTGGCGCCGGTTGCGGCGCTCTCCCACGTAGGCGGCGAGCAGCGCGGCGCGGCCGGCCGCATCGAGGCGGTCGACGAGGGCGTCGGCGGCGGCGTAGGAGCCGGCCCCGTGCTCGAAGGCGATGGCGGCCAGCACCGCACGCTCGCCGTCGGCGTCGAAGCGCACCAGGCGCACCGCGGGCTCCGAGGGGGCGGGCGATGGTGCCTGGAGCGCGCGCACGGCCCCCTGGGCGCGTTCGCGGGTCTGCTCGAGGTAGTCGACCCAGACGCCGCCACGCTCGGGGATGTCGAGACGGCGCAGGAACGACGGGATGACCTTGGCCAGCTCGGTCTGGATCAGCGCGCCGTAGGCGCGGGCCTCGGGCAGGGGGTGGGCGCGCAGGCGCAGGAGCAGGTGCTCGTAGGCCTGACCCGACCCGTACATGCCGAGGTTGGAGAGGGCCGCCGCGGGCAGCAGGCCGCGCAGGGCGTCGAAGGCCTTGGCGCGGATGGCCTGGCGGTAGACGAGGTCGGTGTCCTGGGCCGACTGGGGGTAGCGCTCGCGCAGCCAGGCCGTCAGGCGCGGCACCAGTTCGGCGTAGGTGTCGAACATCCGGTCCATCTCGCCCACCACGCGCGCGCCGTAGCGTGACTCCAGGAGCTCCTCGTCGCGGTAGAAGCGGTAGTGGCCGTTGGGCAGGCGCCGGTCGAAGCTGAGGTAGCGGGTGGACTGCTCGAGGTAGCTCATGAGGCGCCCGCGCTCGAGGATCTTGGTCAGCAGGTTGCTGGCCTGCTCGCAGGCCAGGTGTACGCCTCCGAGCTGGGCGACCGAGTCGTCGCCGTACTCGACGAAGATGCGCTGGTAGAGCTGGTCGGCGCGCTCCAGGCCACGGGTGGCGTCCACGGACTGGTCGCCGCGCAGGTCGAGATCGCCAGCGAACTCGTCGAGGAAGAGGCGCCGCAGGCTCTTGGAGGAGCGCGAGTAGCGCGCAAACAGGGCGCCCTTGACCACGTCAGGGAGGTTGACCAGGGCGAACACCGGTCCCTCGAGGTTGGTGAAGTACCGGCGCAGGACGTCGCGCTCCTCGGGCGCGAAGGTCTCTTCGACGTAGACGTGCATCGGGGACGAGGTTAGGGCTCCTCGTCGCCGCGGGGGTGGACGCCTGCGGTGGAGGCCACGACGCTGCGCACGATGGCGGCGCTGGCGCTGAGCGCCGCCTGGGCGAGAGGGCCGGGGGCGACGCGGGCGATCTGGTCGCACAGGTCGGCGACCTGCTTGGAGGTGCGCACGAAGTCGCCCGGCGAGGTGGGCCCGACCATCGCGTCGGCCAGATCGAGGGCCGTGCCCAGGGGTGCGCCCCGGGCCCAGGCGATCAGGGGCGCGGCGAAGGCCCCGTCGGGCGTCGAGGAGGTCGGCAGGAGGTGGCGCTGCTCGGCGGCGTGGACGCGGGCCGCCAGGGACCCCAGGGTGGCCAGGCGCTCCTGGAGGAGGGCCCGGCGCTCCCCGCCGATGCGGTCGGGTCCCCGGCGCCGGGGTGGGCTCGGGGGCGCGCCGGCGCGCCCGGCGCGGTGGGGGCGGGCCTGGTAGACGAGGGCCGAGGCCAGGCCGGCCAGGAGGGCCGGCTCGAGCCCGTCGAAGATGCCCGCGCCGAGGGCCTCGGCCACCAGCAGGTCGTTCTCGTGGTAGAGGGCGCGCAGCAGCTGGCCCGCCGGCGTCAGGGCCCAGCCACTGGTGTAGTGCAGCTCGGAGAGGACGGCCAGGCGGGCGCCCAGCAGCTCGCTCAGCGAGCGGCGCGAGCGCGCTGGGGTGCGGCGGGCCTCGAACTGGGCAAAGGAGCGGTGCACGATCTCCAGGGCGGTCGCCTGGTCGACGTGGCCAACCAGGTTGGCCGTGAAGTTGTAGGTGGGACGAAAGGAGGAGTGAAGGTCGCCGGGTGGGGACAGGGCGATGCGACCCACGTCGTGGAAGGTCGTGGGCGGCGCGAACTCGACGACGGCGTGCCCCTCGTCGTCGAGGCCCCGTCGCCCGGCCCGCCCGGTGAGCTGGGTGAAGTCGGCGGCGCTCAGCATGCGCCGTCCCGCATCGGTGTGCTTGGTGAAGCGCTCGATCACCACTGTGCGGGCCGGCAGGTTGACGCCGAGGGCCAGGGTCTCGGTGGCGAAGACCACGCCGAGCAGGGCGCGCTCGAAGCAGGTCTCGACGATCTCGCGAAAGGCGGGAACCATACCCGCGTGGTGCGCGGCCACCCCGCGGCGCAGGGCCTCGAGGAAGGGGCCGTAGTCGAGGGCGCGCAGCTCGTCGGGGGAGAATCCCGTCAGGCGCAGATCGCTGATGAGCTCGACCTCGCGGGCCTGGGCCGAGGTGGTGAGCGTGGTCCCCTCGCGCACCAGTTCGGACACCGCGTGATCGCAGCCCGCGCGCGAGAACACGAAGACGATCGCGGGCAGCAGATCGGCGTCAGCGAGGACCTCGACCACCTCGCCGCGCCGGGGAGCGCGCACCGGGGCGGGCGGGGTGGCCCGGCTGGGCCCGTGCCACCCACTCCCCCGGCGGAACTTGCGGGCCGAGGCCGCCAGGGCGTCGACGCGGCGGGCCGCCGGGGCCAGGCGCGGCCCGTCGAGCAGCTCGTCGAGGGCCACGGCGTTGGTCGAGCGCGGCACGTAGGCCACGTGGTGGTGCAGCACGATGGGGCGGCGGGTCTCCTCCACGATGGCCGTGGGTCCGCGGACCTCGGTCAGCCACTCCCCCAGGAGCGCGACGTTGCCGATGGTGGCCGACAGGGCCACGAAGCGCACCGGTGGCGGGGTCAGGATCAGGACCTCCTCCCAGACGCCACCGCGGTAGGGGTCCTGGAGGAAGTGCACCTCGTCGAGGACGACGAGCTCGACGTCGTGGAGCTGGGAGGCGTCGGTGAGCAGCATGTTGCGCAGGACCTCGGTCGTCATGATGACGACCGGCGCGCCGTGGTTGATCGACACGTCACCGGTGAGCAGGCCGACGCGGTCGGCACCGAAGCGCGTGGCGTACTCGTGATACTTCTGGTTCGACAGAGCCTTCAGCGGCGTGGTGTAGAAGGCGCGGCGCGACGCGGCCAGCGCGCGGGTGACCGCGTAGGTCGCCACGACCGTCTTGCCCGAGCCCGTCGGGGCGCTGACCAGGACGTTGCGCCCCTCGTCGATCGCGTCGAGGGCCGCGCTCTGGAACCCATCGAGACCGAAGCCGAGGCTCTCGACGAAGGCGGACCGGGGGTCGGGGCTCACCGGCGCAGGAGCTTGCCCACGGCGATGGCCAGGAAGTAGAAGGCGGTGAGCGGGACGGCGAGCGCCATCATCGAGAGGGGATCCCCGCTCGGGGTGAAGACCGCGGCCGCGACGGTGATGGCGATCACGGCGTAGCGCCAGGCGTGGAGCAGCTGGGCGGGACGTACGATCCGGGCCAGCTCGAGGGCCACCAGCACCACGGGGAACTCGAAGGCCAGCCCGAAGATGGCCATCATCAAGATGAACAGCCCCAGGTACTGGTTGGGGTTGTAGTACGGGACGAGCGTGTGGCCACCGATGGACTGGAGGAAGGAGATCGCGTGGCCGAAGCTGAAGTAGGCGACCAGTACCCCGGCGCCGAAGAACGCGAAGGAGCAGGCCACGAAGGGCACCGCGTAGCGGCGCTCGGCGGCGCGCAGGCCCGGGGTGACGAAGCGCCAGACTTGCCAGAAGACGATGGGCGAGGCGAACAGCAGGCCGCCGAAGAGGGCGATCTTGACGCGCAGTGACAGCCCGTCGAGCGGGCTGGTGGCCAGGAACTTGCAGTTGTGGGGCGTGGCGCGGCAGTAGGGCTCCTGGAGCACGCGCAGGATCGGGCTGTACAAGATGAAGGCGGCCACGCCCATCACCACGACGGCGGTCATGGCCACCAGCATGCGGTGGCGCGCCTCGGCCAGGTGCTGGGCCAGCGTCATGCCGGTCGCGGCGTTGCGGAAGCGTCCCACGTGGTCAGTTCAGTGCCGGATCGGGGCCGTCGGGCACCGGCGTGGTTGCGGACGGCCGGGGCGGCTCGATCAGGCCGCCGTGGGCGCCCAGGTCGTGGGCCGCCGTGTCGACGGCGGTGCTGGCGCCCGCGGACTCCCCCTCGGGGGCCTCCTCGCCCGGATCGGCCCGGTGGGCCAGCTCGTTGAGCAGCGAGACGGGATTGCGGGCCATGCGCGCCAGGTCCCCCGTGGTGGGCAGATCCGGGATCACCTCGCGCACCTCACGCTCGACGCGCTGCTGGAGCTGGCGCAGCGCCCGCCAGCTCGAGCCCAGCTTGCGGGCCACCTCGGGCAGCTTGTCGGGTCCGAGCAGGACCAGGGCCACGGCCACGATCACCAGGATCTTGATCGGGCTGAGATCGAACATCCCCCCAAGTGTACGAGGGCGCTCGCGACTAGAGGAAGCCGATGCGCGAGGGCGGCCAGATGCGGAAGAAGGCCTTGCCGATCAGGTCGGAGCGGGGCACGAAGCCCCAGGTCCGGCTGTCGCAGGAGTCGGCGTGGTTGTCGCCCATCATGAAGTAGGAGTTGGGCGGCACGGTGACGTTGCCGATGGCCGGACCGAGCGGCTCGGTGTGGGTCCAGGTCTCCTTGAGGGGTGCCCCGTTGACGTAGATCGTGTTGCCGCGACTGGTCAGGTGGTCGCCGGGCAGGCCGATCACGCGCTTGACCAGGTCGGCGGTCTCGCCCGAACAGCGCCCGTGCTCGGCTGGCGGGGCGCGGAACACCACGATGTCGCCGCGGTGGATGGTCCCGAAGCGCACGCTGAGCTTGGAGACCAGGATGCGGTCGCCCGGCATCAACGTGGGCTCCATCGATCCCGAGGGGATCGAGAAGGTCTGGACGACGTAGGCGCGCAGCACCAGGGAGGCGGTCACGGCCACCACCAAGATGACGAGCCACTCGATCAGGGCGCGTGGCGGGCGCCACGCCGGTGCGGCAGGGGTTGGTGCCTCGGTCGTGTCGGTCGCCTGGTCGGCGGACCCGACCTCTTCCCCCTCGCCCGGCGCGCTCACGACGGGCTCTTCGGGGTCACCAGCACCCGTCCAGGCTAACGGTCCGCCCGCCCCTGATCAACTCGGGGGGTGACCGCTGCGGCGCTCCAGCGAGGTGAGCAGGCGCTCGAAGCGCTCATCGTGGGCCTGGAAGGGGTCCTTCAGCAAGACGGTGCGCTGGAGCTCGTCGTTGAGCTTGAGGTGGACCCAGTCGACGGTGTAGTCGCGCCGGTACTGCTTGGCGACCCGGATGAACTCGCCCCGCATGCGGGCTCGCGTGGTCGTCGGGGCCTGGGAGGCCGCCTCCACGACGCGGGCGTCGTCGACCACGCGGTGGGTGTGTCCGAGCCGCTGGCGCCCGTAGAAGAGGCTGCGTTCGAGGTTGGTGTCGTGGTAGAGGAGATCGATCAGGGCCACGCGCGGGCTGTCGAGAGCCAGCCCGTCACGCTCCATGGCCCGATCGATCATCTGGTACTTGGCCACCCAGTCGACGCGATCGGCCAGGCGCATGGGCTCGGCCCGGTAGTCCTCGAGAACGTCGCGCCAGGCGCGCACCACGAGCGGGAAGTCCGGGGGCGTCTCGCGCGACTCGACGAAGCGCTCGGCGCGCTCGCACAGGTCCTCTTGGATCTCCAGGGCCGTCATGTCGCGGCCCGAGGCCAGCTTGAGGGTGTCCTTGCCCCACAGGTCGTAGGAGACCTCGCGCAGGGCGTTGATCGGCGAGACGAGGTTGTAGTCGCGCAAGACGGTGGTCTTGTCCTCGATCATCGCCAAGACGACGGCCGCGGTGCCGACCTTGAGCATGGTGGCGAACTCGCTCATGTTGGAGTCGCCCACGATCACGTGGAGGCGGCGGTAGCGCTCGGGGTCGGCGTGGGGCTCGTCGCGGGTGTTGATGATGGGCCGGCTGCGCGTGGTGGCCGACGAGATCGACTCCCAGATGTGCTCGGCGCGCTGGCTCATGGCGAAGGCGGCGCCGCGCGGGGCCGTGACCACCTTGCCGGCACCCGCAAAGATCTGGCGGGTGACCAGGAACGGGATGAAGACCTGCTCCAGGCGGCTGAGGTCGTCGATGCGCTCGATGGCGTAGTTCTCGTGGCAGCCGTACGAGTTGCCCGCCGAGTCGGTGTTGTTCTTGAACAGGTAGACCGATCCCCGGGCGCCGTCGTTGGCCAGCTCGCGCTCGGCGTAGTCGACCAGCTCGCGCAAGATGGACTCGCCGGCCTTGTCCTGGGCCACCAGGTCCTCGAGGCTGTCGCACTCGGCTGTCGCGTACTCGGGATGGCTGCCCACGTCCAGGTAGAGCCTCCCGCCGTTCTCCAAGAAGACGTTGGAGGACCGGCCCCAGGCGACGACCTTGCGGAACAGGAAGCGGGAGACCTCGTCGGGACTCAGTCGGCGCTGACCCTGCCAGGCGAAGGTCACGCCGTACTCGGTCTCGATGCCGAAGATCCGCCGTAGCACGACTAGGGCCCCAGCAGCTCGGCGACCTGCTCGTCGGTGAGACGCAGGAACGTCCGGCGGCCGCCACGGTCCTCGAGGACCGCCACCTCCAGGTCGGGCACGGAAATCTCGCGATCGGGCCCGGCCAGCGCAGCCACGGCGTTGCGCAGGGTGGTCGCCAGGTCGTGGACCTCCTGCTCGGACTCGGCCAGGTGGGCGCGAATGGCGTCCGCGTCGCCGCCCACCACCGCGAAGTGGGGCTCGTCGGCGATGGTGCCCTCGTAGGCGACGCGGTAGAGCTTGGTCGGCCGCACGCTCCCGCCCAGCTGGGCGACGAGGATCTCGACCTCCAGAGGCTTGGGCCCCTCGGTGAACATGTCTCCCAGATGCTGGGCGTAGTAGTTCGCCAGGGCCCGCACGTCGACGTCCTCGCGCGAGTACGTGAAGCCGGTGCTGTCGGCCCAGCGGATTCCGGCTTCGCGGAGCCGATCGAACTCGTTGTACTTGCCCACCCCGGCGAAGGCGATGCGGTCGTAGATCTCGGAGATCTTGTTCAAGGAGGCCGACTGGTTCTCGGCGACCAGCACGATGCCCACGTCGTAGATGGTCGCCACGATTGCGCGTCCGCGGGCGATGCCCTTCTGGGCGAACTCGGCCCGGTCCTTGATCAGCTGCTCGGGCGAGACGTAGAAGTAGTTACTCATCGCAGCGTTCCCCCGGCAATCCCTTGGGCCTGCGTACGGCGCTCGTTGATGGCCTCGTAGCGGGCCCGCACGTCGTCGGTGGGCAGCTCGGCGAACCCGGCGGCGTCGATGGTCACCACCATCGGGAAGATGCCGCGCACGAAGTCGGGTCCGCCGGTGCTCGGGTCGTTGTCCCCCGCCTCGTAGATGGCCAGCGCGGCCAGGTCCAGGGCCTCTTCACGCGTCAGTTCGGTGCGAAAGCCGAGGCGCAGGGCGCTTTCGGCGAAGGGGGTGCCCGACCCGATGGTCGCGAAGTCCCGACGCTCGTAGCAGCCGCCGGCCCCGTCGTACTCGAAGATCCGGCCCTCGCGACGCGTGGGGTCCCACCCCGCCAGGAGGGGCACCACGACCAGGGGACTGGACAGATTGTTGCGCTGGACGATCGGCGAGAGGTAGTTGGCCTTGCCCTCCAGGGTCAGGTCGGCGTCGGTCATCTTCTGGTAGTGCTCGAAGGAGAGCTGGGCCAGGCGGATGAACTCCATGCCGCGCGCCGCGCTGCCCGAGATGGCGATCGCCGTGTAGGCGTCGGCGGCCTCGATCTTGCGCACGTCGCGGCTGGCGATGTAGCCCGCGGTGGCCTGGCGGTCGCCCACCATCACGACGCCGTCGCCGTAGCGCAGGGCCACGACCGTGGTCGCGTGCGGGGCGTCGATGGCCTGCTCCGGCGTGGTGAGCAGGCCGCTCACCTCGGCGAAGCGCACGAAGTTCGGGCCGGGATCCTCGGCCGCGGAGAAGAGGGGCAGTCCCACCTCACTGCCCCCCCTTCTGGATGTAGTTGCGCACGAACTCCTCGGCGTTCTCCTCGAGGACGTCGTCGATCTCGTCCAAGAGGTCGTCGAGGTCGGCCTTCAGTTGGTCGCCCCGGCTCGCCTCGGTGCGCACGTCGACGACGTCGTCGCGATCGCGCGTGGCCTTCGGTCGTTGGATCCGTTCCTGCTCACTCATACCCTCTGTTCTACCCTTCCAGCGCCGCCAAGAGGTCGCGCGCGTGGGGGGCGTGCGCGAACAGGTCCGCCGTCAGCGCGGCGGTGCCCCGCAGCGGGTCGGCCGTGGGCACCTTGTGGAGGGGGCCCGTGCCCAGGTCGAAGACGACCGAGTCCCAGTTGGCCGCCACCACGTCGTCGGGGTAGCGCGCCACGCACTGCCCGCGGAAGAAGGCGCGCGTCGAGGCGGGTGGCGACGTGACCGCGCGGGCGATGTCCGCGGTCTCGTGGAGGGCGCGCAGGCCCACCCGGGCGGCCAGCGAGCGGGCGGGGTCCAGGTCGTGGTACTGCAGGTCGATGGCCTGGAGCCGGGCGTCGGTGGGCGCCAGGTCGTAGCGGGCGCGGTAGCCGTCCACGATCCGGCGTTTGGCTACCCAGTCGACGCGGTCGGCCACCGCGTCGGGGTCGTCGCGCACGCCGTCGAGCATCTCGCGCCACTGCCCCAGGAGGTAGGCGACCTCGTCAGGCTCGGCCACGGCCTCTGCCCCGGTGCGCGCGGCGTAGTCGCTGGCCAGGTGCCACAGGCAGTCCTGGACGTCCCAGGCGGTCCACATCACGCCGGACTCCAGCTCGATGGTCGTGGCCATGGTGGGATCCAGGGCCACGGATCGCAGGGCGGCCACGGGGTCGCGCGGCGGTGGTGGGAAGGCGGCGAGGCCCTCATCCTCGAGGGCGGCCAGCAGCAGCGCGGTCGCGCCGAGCTTGACCGCGCTGGCCACCGGGCTCAGGTTGGCGTCGCCGATGATCACGTGCAGGCGCCGGAAGCGGGAGGGGTCGCCGTGGGGCTCGTCGCGGGTGTTGATGATCGGGCGGCGCAGGGTCGTCTCGAGGCCCACGACCTCCTCGAAGAACTCGGCGCGCTGGCTGAGCTGGAAGGCGGGCTGCGCCGCGCGGGTGTACTCGAGCTCGGCGCCCACCTTGCCGGCGCCCACGACCACCTGGCGGGACACGAAGTGGGGCACCATGGCCGCGACCAGGTCGCGGAAGGCGACGTCCCGGCGCACCAGGTAGTTCTCGTGGCACCCGTAGGAGTTGCCCTTGCCGTCCGAGTTGTTCTTGTAGATGCCGATGTGCTGGGCCGGAGCCAGCTCGGCGTTGGCCTCGAGCATCGCGCGGCGCAGGACGTTCTCGCCGGCCTGGTCGTAGAGAACGGCCTGGAGGGGTGTGCGGCACTCGGGCGAGGAGTACTCCGGGTGGGCGTGGTCGACGTAGAAGCGCGCCCCATTGGGCAAGACGGCGTTCGCCAGGTGCGTCTCGATCACTGGCGCGTAGGAGGGCCCGGCCACCAGGTCGCGGGCGTCGCGTCCGGGGCTCTCGTCGTCGAAGTCCCAGGCGATGGGCGCCGCCATGCGCCGGGCGTAGGCGGTGACCACCAGCGTCGAAGACGTGACCGGGTCGCCGTCGGGTCCCCCGCGGATGCCGAACTCGGTCTCGATGCCGACGACCTTGGGGAGTGCCATGCGCTAGAGGTACTGCCCGGTCCCGACGTGCTGGATCGAGCGCCCGCCGGCCAGTGGCTGGTCGTGGGTGTGGCTGACCAACGTGCGGATGAAGACGATGCGCTCGCCCTTCTTGCCCGAGATGCGGGCCCAGTCGTCCGGGTTGGTCGTGTTGGGCAGGTCCTCGTTCTCGTGGTACTCCTGGCGGATCGACTCGAGCAGGTCGCTGCGGCGCAGCCCGCGGCTGGCCGACTCGATCTCCCGCTTGACGGCCAGCTTCTTGGCTCGCCGCACGACGTTCTCTATCATGGCGCCGGAGGCGAAGTCCTTGAAGTAGAGGACCTCCTTGTCGCCGCCCTGGTAGGTCACCTCCAAGAAGCGGTTCTCGTCGGCGATGCGGTACATCGCCTCAACGGTCGCCTCGATCATGGCCTGGAGCGCCTTGTTGGCGTCGCCGCCGCCCAGCGTGGCCTGCTCGTCGGCATCGACGGGCAGGCCGGCACGCAGGTAGCGAGAGAAGATCTGGGTGGCCGCCTCGGCGTCGGGGCGCTCGATCTTGATCTTGACGTCTAGGCGGCCCGGGCGCAGGATCGCCGGGTCGATCAGGTCCTCCCGGTTGGTGGCGCCGATCACGATGACGTCGCGCAGGGACTCGACGCCGTCGATCTCGGCCAGCAGCTGGGGGACGATCGTCGACTCGACGTCCGAGCTGATGCCGGTCCCGCGGGTGCGGAAGAGCGAGTCCATCTCGTCGAAGAACACGATGACCGGCACGCCCTCCTCGGACTTCTCGCGGGCGCGCTGGAAGACGAGGCGGATCTGGCGCTCGGTCTCCCCGACGTACTTGTTGAGCAGCTCGGGGCCCTTGATGTTGAGGAAGTACGAGCGCACGTTCTGGTTGCCCCGCAGCTCGCCCACCTTGGTGGCCAGCGAGTTGGCCACGGCCTTGGCGATGAGGGTCTTGCCGCACCCGGGCGGGCCGTACAGGAGGATCCCCTTGGGCGCGGGCAGGTCGTAGCGCGCGAACAGGTCTCGGTGCAGGTACGGCAGCTCGACGGCGTCGGTGATCTGCTCGATCTGGGCGTCCAGGCCACCGACGTCCTGGTAGGTGATGTTGGGCACCTCCTCGAGGATCAGGGACTCGGCCTCCTGGCGACTGAGGCGCTCGGTGAGCAGGTGGCTGCGCTGGTCGAGCAGGACCGCGTCGCCACTGCGCAGGCGCACGTCGCGCAGGGACTCGGCGCGCTCCACGACGCGCTCCTCGTCGGTGTGACCGTAGATGATGACGCGCTCGTCGGCCAGGGTCTCCTTCACGGTGACCACCTCGCCCTGCCCGTCGGCGTCGCGCACGCCGATCACGGCGAAGGACTCGTTGAGCACGACCTCATGACCCCGCTCGACCTGCTGGGGGTCGATGCTCGGGTGCAGGGCCACGCGCATCTTGCGGCCGGCCGAGAAGATGTCCACGGTGCCGTCCTCGTTGAAGTCGAGGAAGGTGCCATAGACAGTCGGCGGCTGGGTCAGCTTGTCGACCTCGTCGCGCAGGGCCGCGATCTGGTCCCGGGTCTGCTGGATGGTGATGCTCAACTTCTCGTTGTTGGAGCGGGCCTGGGCCAGCTGGCCCCGGGTCTCCAGGAGGCGCTCCTCGAGATCGTCGACCCGCTGGCGCCAGGCCCGGTCATCGCTGGGCGCCTCGGCGTCGCGCTCGTCGTCATCGAATCGGCCCATGGCCTCACCCTAGACTTCGCTCCCGGCTTCGGCTACGAGGGTGTCGAGATCGACCGCTAAAGTGGCCGCACTGTTATCGAGGAGGACGCATGAAGGTGTGGATCGACCAGGATCTGTGCACGGGAGATGGTCTGTGCGAAGAGATCTGCCCGCCGGTCTTCACCCTGCTCGACGACGGGCTGGCCTACGTCAAAGAGGGCGACGCGGTCAAGAGCGATCCCGGCGGGGCCGCTGGCGTGGCCGTCGTGCCCCCGGACCAGGAGGACGCGGTCGTCGAGGCGTCCGAGGAGTGCCCCGGGGAGTGCATCTTCATCGAGCAGGACTGAGCTCGGGCGCCGGGCGCGCCAGGCGGCGCGCGCTGGTCAAGAACCCGGTGTGGGCGACCATGCGGTGGTCTGGCCGCACGGCGCGGCCGTCGATGTGCCACCCGCGCTCGAGGACCTCGACCGTCTCGATCTGGCCGAAGCCGTGGGCCCGCAGGGCGTCACGCACCTGCTGCACCTGGGTGATGCTCGGGAGGTAGGAGAGCAGGATGCCGCCGGGACGTATCGCCACGGCGGCGTGCTCGATGACGCTCCAGGGCTCGGGCAGGTCCAACAGGACGCGGTCGAGGTCGCGCTCATCGATGCCCGCGGTCGCGTCGCGGATCTCGATCTCGTAGGCGACATCGGGCCCCAAGAAGGCCTCCACGTTGCGTCGGGCCTGGTTGGCGAAGTCCTCGCGCAGCTCGTAGGCGTGCACGGCGGCGCCCGCCCGCAGCAGGGCCATCGACAGGGCGCCCGACCCGACGCCGGCCTCGAAGACGCGCTGACCGGGCCCGATGTCGGCTCGCAGGAGGATGGCTCCCAAGTCCTTGGGATAGATCACCTGGGCGCCGCGGGGCATCTTGAGCACCAGCTCGGCCAGGGTCGGGCGCAGCACCAGGAATCGGCGCTCCGAGCCGGCCGAGCCCACCAGGGAGCCCTCGCTCTGGCCGATGACGTCGTCGTGGGCCACGATGCCGGCGTGGGTGTGGAAGGAACTACCGGCCTGCAGGGTCACCAGGTAGCGCCGGTCCTTGGCGTCGATCAGGAGGACGCGCTCCCCCGCGCGCAGGCCCGCGTTCATGCGCCCGAAGGGCGCGGCCGTGAGGCGCGGTGCAAGAGGCGCGCGACGACCAGCAGCGCGGCCACGACCGCCCACGCGGGCGAGGCGCGCCGCAGGGCCCGTCCAGCGGCTAGAGCCGCGGCCCAGCGCAGCGCGCGGATCATCGCCGCGCGGCGCGCGCGCGGGCGCGGGCCCGCCGACGGGCGCGCCAGAATCCCCAGATGAAGCCGGTGACCAGGCCGCCCGCCCCGGCCAGGGCGGTGGTGGCCGGGTCGTCACGCCACGCCCGGATCTGCGTGGAGGGCACCAGGTCGCGCACGGCGCGCTCCAGGTCGCGGCGCGTGGCCGACGTGGTCACGAGGGGTCCTTGAGACGCCGGCGCACCGAGGAGTCGCCCACGATGCGCCAGGCGGTCAGGGCCAGCACGGCGAGGGAGACGACCGCGACGATCAGGTAGGGCAGCCACGACAGGGACCCGTCCAGGACGCGGAAGTGCTGCAAGAAGCGCAGCAGGGCCACCAGCAGCATCAAGGTCCCGAAGCCCACGAAGAGGCTGCCCAGGGCCCCGAAGGCGGCGTAGCGACCGACGCGCTTGACCGGCTCAACGGTCTCCTCGCGCACGTAGCGTCCCAGCAGCGACTTGATCTCGTCGACATCGCGTCGCAGCGAGATGCCCGGCAAGAGGCGACGCCACCATGGCACCTTCATGGCGCCAGCCTACTCACCGGGGGCTCACGACAAAGGTGGAGCTGGCCGTGGCCACCAGGTGATCGTGCTGGTCGCGCACGGTCGCGTCGGTGAAGGCCACGGTGCGACCGATACGGCGCACCTGGGCCACGCAGGTCAGGGTCGCCCCCGGGCGCACCGGCCGCAGCAGGGAGACGCGCAGATCGGTGTTGGCGACCCGGACGGCGCCGGCCGCCGCCTGGACGACGGCGGCGCCCATGGCCGAGTCGGCGATGGCGGCCAGGAAGCCACCCTGGAGGACCCCCATCGGGTTGGTGAAGCGCTCGTCGACATCGATGGCCCAGACGCTCCGGGACGGGTCGTCGCTCGCCAGGCGCCGCAGTCCCAGGCTGAGGTCGCAGTTGGGCGGAACCTGGAGCATGGGGTGACGCTACCGTCAACCGTGCGTCGAGAGGAACATCACTACGCTTTTGCCCATGACTGACGATCTGTACGCGGGGGCGACCGACCTGGAGGGCCGCGCCATCCGTGAGATCGTGGCCCTGGCCCTGGACGCGCCGGCCCGGGCCCAGTCGGGCCACAGCGGGACCGCGATGGCCCTGGCTCCCCTGGGCGTGGCCCTGTTCTCGCGCCTGCTGCGCCATGATCCCGCCGATCCGACCTGGCCGGACCGCGACCGCTTCGTCTTGAGCGCCGGCCACGCGTCGATGCTCCAGTACTCCCTGGCCTACCTGTTCGGCTACGACGTCAGCGCCCAGGACCTGGAGGCCTTCCGCCAGCCCCACTCGAGGACCCCGGGCCACCCCGAGAGGGGGGTGACCCCCACCGTCGAGGTGACCACCGGTCCGCTGGGCCAGGGGCTGGCCAACGCGGTGGGCCTGGCCCTGGCCGAGCGGATCTTGCGGGCCGACTACGGCGACGACCTGGTGAATCACCGCACCTGGGTGATCGCCGGCGACGGCTGCCTCGAGGAGGGCATCAGCCACGAGGCAGCATCTCTGGCCGGGGCCTGGGGACTGGACCGGCTCACGGTCTTCTACGACGACAACCACATCACGATCGACGGCCCGACCGAGCTGGCCCGCGCCGACGACACGCCCGCGCGGTTCCGGGCCTACGGCTGGCACGTGATCGAGCTCGGCGAGTCGGCCAACGACCTCGACGCCCTGGAGGGTGCGGGTCGCGCGGCGATGGCCGAGGGCGATCGACCCACGCTGGTGGTCGTGCGCTCGCACATCGGCTTCCCGTCCCCCGAGATGCTGGATCGGCGCGAGGCGCACGGAGCGCCGTTCTCCCCCGCGGTCATCAGCGACGTCAAGGCCCGCCTGGGCCTGGCCGACACGCCGTTCCCGCTCGAGCCCACCTTGCCGGCGCGTCTGCGCGCCACGGTGGGCGCGCCGGGACGGGGGCGCGCGGCCTGGGCGGCCGCGCTGAAGGCGGCCGGCGAGCGTGGTGCGCGTCTCGAAGAGCAGCTGGCCAGTGCGGGCGCGCTGCACGGTGAGGTGACCGCACCGGCCTACGAGGCCGGCACCCGAGTGGCCACGCGCAAGGCGCTCCAGCGCGCCCTGGACACCTGGGCTCCGGCCACCCGCGGGCTGACGGCCGGGTCGGCCGACCTGACCGAGAACACCGGCGTGCGCCTGGCGGGCCCGCGCCAGAGTCGCCAGGACCCCGGTGGCCGCCAGATTTACTACGGGGTCCGAGAGCTGGCCATGGCGGCGATCCTGGTCGGCCAGGCCAGCCACGGCGGCCTGCGGCCCTTCGGGTCCACCTTCTTCGTGTTCAGCGACTACGCGCGGCCGGCCCTGCGCCTGGCCGCACTCAGCGAAGCACCGGCCACCTTCGTGTTCACGCACGACTCGGTCGCCGTGGGCGAGGATGGGCCCACGCACCAACCCGTCGAGCACCTCATGTCGCTGCGGGCCATGCCGCGCTTGCACGTGGTGCGCCCCGGCGACGCCAACGAGACGCTGCGGGTCGTCGAGGCGCTGCTGCGCGACCCGGCCCCCCCGCCCACAGCCCTGGTCCTGTCGCGCCAGGACGTGCCGGTGTGGGGACCCGCCGAAGCCGCCGCCTCCGCGGCCGGCGCAGCGCGCGGCGGGTACGTGGTGCGCGAGCAGGACGACGCGCGCTTCAGCCTGGTGGCGACGGGCTCCGAGGTCGCCACCTGCCTGGAGGCCGCCGACGTCCTGGCCGGCGACGGCATCGCGGTGCGGGTGGTGGCCCTCCCGTGCTGGACGTGCTTTGCCGCCCAGCCGGCGTCGTACCAGGCGGCGGTCCTGCGCCGGGAGGTGCCCTCGGTGTCCCTGGAGGCCGGGGCGACGCTCGGGTGGCACCGCTACGTGGACGAGGCGATCGGCATCGACCGCTTCGGACTGTCGGCACCCGGCAGCTACGCCATGACGCATCTCGCCATGACGGCCGACACGGTCGTCGACCACGTTCGCACTCGACTGGAGCACCACCCATGAGCGGCCTGCACGATCTCTACGCCAGCCACGGCCAGAGTCCCTGGATCGACAACATCCGTCGCGACTGGCTCGATGACGGCACGCTGGGCACCCTGGTGGACCAGGGAGTGCGCGGGGTGACGTCCAACCCGTCGATCTTCGCGCGGGCCCTGGCGACCAGCGACGCCTACACCGCGAGCCTGCGCGCCGGGGGCCCGCGCAGCGATGAGGAGCTCTTCGAGGAGCTGGCCGTGCGCGACGTTCGCGACGCGTGCGAGGTGCTGGACCCCGTCTACAGCGCGTCACGCGCGGCCTTCGCGGCGCGCCAGACGGAGTTCACCGACGGGTTCGTCTCCCTCGAGGTGGACCCCCGGCTGGCCTTCGACGTCGAGGGCACGGTGCGCGCGGCCGAGCGCCTGTCGGCGGCCGTGGCCACCGAGAACCTGCTGATCAAGATCCCCGCCACCGACGAGGGGCTCGAGGCGATCCCCCGCGTCCTGGCCCGCGGCATCAGCGTCAACGTGACCCTGATCTTCTCGGTGGAGCGCTACGACCAGGTGTTCACCGCGTGGCTCGAGGGCCTGGAGCGGGCCGACGCGGCGGGCGACGAGCTCGCCCGCATCGCCAGCGTGGCCTCGGTGTTCGTGTCGCGGGTGGACACCGCCGTCGACGCCCAGCTCGCGCCGGGCGACCCGCGCCGGGGGCGGACGGCCAACGCGCAGGTCGCCGCCGTCTACGAGCGGTTCCTCCAGCGCAGCGCCGAGCCCCGCACGCGCCAGCTCCTGGCTCACCGCGCCCCCATCCAGCGCCCGCTGTGGGCGTCGACGTCGGTGAAGAACCCCGACTACGACGAGCTGGCCTACGTGGCTCCCCTGGCGGCCCCCTCGACGGTCAACACCATGCCCGACGCGACCCTGGAGGCGGCGAGCCGCCGCAGCAGCTGGGAGCCCTCCGCGCTAACCGACGCCCGCGCGCGCCGGGCCCTGATCGACCAGCTAGGCGACCTGCCAGCGCACATCGACCTGGCGGCCACCGCGGCCCGGCTGGAGGCCGAGGGCGTGCAGGCCTTCATCGACGCCTACGAGTCGGTGCTGGCGACGGTCGCCGCCCGGCGCCGCGAGGTCGCGTGAACGAGGCCGAACGCCTGGCGGCGGGCGACCCGACGCTCTTTGTGGGCTCCACGGCGGCCGGGGCGCTTGGCTGGCTGCACCACCCCACGCTCTACGGCGGCCCGTGGCTGGCCACGACGGCGGCCCGCCTGCCCCGGCGCCACGACCGCACCCTGCTGGTGGGCATGGGCGGCTCGTCGTCGCCCGCGCGCATGCTGTGCCGCACGAAGTCCCTGAGCGTGCTCGACACGTCGAATCCCGACACCATCGCGGCGACCGACTTCTCCGACGCCACGCTCATCGTGGCCTCGAAGTCCGGCACCACCATCGAGGTGCAGACGCTCATGGCCCACGCGCTGGTCAGCGGCGTGGAGCCCGAGGACCTGATCATCATCACCGACCCGGGCACCACGCTGGCGGCCCTGGGCGAGTGGCTGGGCGCGACCGTGGTGCTCGCAGACCCCGAGACCGGGGGGCGCTACTCGGCCCTGAGCCCCTTCGGGCTGATCCCGGCGCTCTACGGGGGCTGGAGCGTCGACCAGCTGGCCGAGCTGCAAGAGGCCAACCG